>NZ_RYDL01000020.1 GCF_003968755.1 Flavobacterium sp. RSP15
AATTTTGCAAAACTAAAATACGATTTTTACTAAGAAGCCATTAATTTGGCTTCTTTTTTTATCGGACAACAATGATTTAATATCGTAATATCGTTTTTTATTATACCTGAAAAAAGAAATTGGAATTACTCCTTAGTTGTGCGAACCATTTCAAACAGACTAATGCACTGCCAAATATGAAAACTAGATTGGATATTACCTTCAACGTAGCGCTCTAATTCTTTCTTTAGTTCTTTTATATCAAACCATTTTGAATATTCTGAATTTTCGATTGACGCAAAACATTCGGTTACCCAATTCTTCAAATCATAAGCCAACCATTCCCTTTGTGGCGTTTGCAAAGGTCTTTTAGGTGCAAAAACCAAATCATTCACCAAATATTCTGAGGCGATTTCTCGTAACATAAATTTAGTTATTCCGTTCTTTATTTTAAAATCCAATGGTAATGAAAAAGCAAATTCTACTAATCTATAATCCAAAAAAGGCTCTCTTAATTCCGTGGAAAATAGCATCGAAATTCGATCATTAAATCGTAGCGCTCTTGGGATTTTCGTATAAAACAAATCGCGATATTGCTTATTTAACAATTCATTATCAAAAGGTTTGGGATAGTTTGGTTTTTCGGATTTTGCCAAAAAAGTATCCGAAAGCATATACCTTTTGAATGGTGAATCCGTAACTCCCTGAATGGTTGTGTCGTTTTCTTGGACGTAATAATCATAGCCCGCCCATTGTTCATCCATCCCTTGACCATCGAGTAATACCAATACGTTATCTTTTCGAGCTTGTTCGAAGATTTTGGCGTAAGCCAAGGTTGGAACTCCACCAAAAGGCTCGTCTTGTTGAAATGCTACTTTTTTAGTAAAATCGGGAACTTCATCTGCTTGAAACAAAATTTTAGTTAACGGGTTACGGGTTTTGGCTACCATTTGTTCTACCCAAGGCAATTCATCATAGTCAGGATTATTCGTGTAAAAAGTATAACCATTGATTTTAGAATTATCCTTTTGAAGATTGACTAAAGCCAATAATACGGAACTATCCAATCCACCACTAATATTAAATCCAACAAGAACATCGGATCTAAAACGCAAATTAATACTATCTTTTAAAAGAGTAACATAATGTTCTTTGGCCTGCTCAAAAGTTAAATTCTTAGGTTGCTTGGCTACTTCTTCTTCAAAAAAGTACCATTTTTTTAGGATCAATTGCTGGTTTTGAAATTCTAAAAAATGGCCGCCGGGCAATTGCAAGATCTCCTCCCAAAAAGTTTCGTCGGGATTTCCATAAGAACCATAAGCAAAATAAGAAGCCCAGACTTTTTCGTTTGGAATTCTTGAAATACCCGCAGCGTGAAGCGCTTTTATTTCTGATGAAAAATAAAACGAGTTCTTTTCTTTACAGAAAAAAAAAGGTTTGACACCAAATCGGTCTCTTGCAGCAAATAATTTTTTGTCTTGATTATCCCAAATAGCAAAAGAAAACATACCGTTCAATTTTTGCAGGCAGTGATGCCCGTAAACAAGAAACGAAGCTAGTAAAACTTCGGTATCGGAGTCCGTTGTGAAAGTATAGTGTCCTTTCAATTCGGCTTTGAGCTCAATATAATTATAGATTTCACCATTAAAAATAAGAACATACCGACCAGAAGGATCCAAAAAAGGTTGATTGGATTCTGGGGATAAATCAATAATCGCCAATCGATTATGTCCTAAAGCAGCAAAATTATTATCACTATATTTTCCTGTGGATTCAGGACCTCGATGGTGTTGACTCATCAGCATGGCATCCAACTGATAGGCTTCGAAATTCCCAATTATTCCCGCAATACCGCACATTATTTTTGATTGTTTTTTATCATTTGCTCCGCCCTATCCCAATCGGTTAACGTATCAATATTTACATAAAATTCAGGAGTAGATTCGATGAATGAAATACTTTTTCCGTACAAAGAATGTTGTTGCAATAGCACTTCTGTTTTCATTATGTAAATACTTCCGTCTCTATGATAGGCATTGGGGAGTTCTTGCCTTCTGCTGATTATTTGATCTTCTCCGGTAGATATTTTTAAATTCCCTTCGGAATTAAGTTCAAACGTCCAATGCGGATTATATTCATGTGGCACTTTTTGAACAGAAACTAGAGAATCACAATCGCTTGTAATGAATTTTTGAATAGCATCATCTAAGAATTCAACAGTTCTAATAGGACTTGTCACTTGAAGTACACAAACAGCATCAAAGGAGATGTCTTGTTTATCATACCATTCTAAAGCATGAATAATAACATCTATAGTAGGTGTTGCGTCTTGGGCTAATTCCTCTGGTCGTATAAATGGCACTTGAATTCCCAAGCTTTTAGCCACCGTAATTATTTGTTGATCATCACTGGACAAAATCACAGCAGTTAACAGCTTTGAATCCAAAGCAATTTCAGCAGTATATTGCAATAACGGTCTCCCGTTAAGCAATTTAATGTTTTTTCCTGAGACTCCTTTAGAACCTCCTCGTGCTGGGATAATACCTAAAATTCGCATTTTAATACATTATGGTTTTATGAAACTGCAAAGGTAATTTTTGTAATAATTCCGCTATTTGAACACCCGCATTCCCATCTCCATAAATAGCAGACGAGACTGATTTGCCTTTTTTTATAGCATCTAATATAGCTACTTCTATTCGTTCTTGTGAATGTATAACATCAATACTGTTTCCGCCTCGTTCCCTTTTATTTTGACGAGACCCTATATTAACCACAGGCACCCCTAAAAAAGCACATTCCCGAATACCTGCGCTTGAATTACCAATCAAACACTCGCTGTGTCTCAGCAATTGCAAAAAATCTTTGCCTTCCATATTTTTAAAGAAATGCACATTTGGCAATTGATGCTGCTCTCTAAAAGCACGAATGCCTGTTGAAGTTCCGTCCGCTCCTGCATCCACATTGGGCCAAAACCAAAGGGTTGGTTTATTCAATTTATAAATCGCTTCGAGTGTTACTTCAATATGTTTCCGTGAATCTTGATATTCTGTCGTTACCGGATGTTGCATAACTACTAAATAACCACTCGATAAATCCGGTTTGGCACCTACGCCTCCATATTTCTCATACGGATCAAAAGGAAGTACTTTGCTCTGCAAGACCTCTTCTGCCAAATCGATTGAGGGACATCCTGTATTAAAAACCATCTCAGGATTTTCCCCTAATTTGATGACCCTTTCTTTCGCATTTTCGGATGCCACAAAATGATAATCGGCCAATTTAGTAATGGCGTGACGGACCTTTTCATCAATATTACCGGTAACTTCACCGCCCTGAATGTGCGCTAAAGGAATATTCATATAAGAAGCCGCAATGGCAGTAGCCATCGTTTCAAATCGATCGGCAACTGTTACAACAATATCCGGTTTTAAATTATCAAAAACAGTCGACAATTCCAATATTCCAATTCCGGTAGTCTTTGCAGCGGCAGTCAAATTTTCTCCTTCTAAAACATTAAATACTTTAGCGGCAATGACAAACCCATCTTTTTCAATATAATTGACAGCAGATCCGTAGCGATCCAACAGAGCGGAGGCAGCCACTATCAATTGTAATTCTAAGTCTGGATGTTGCTGAATAGCGGTCAAAACTGTTTTTACACGGCTGTAAGAGGGTCGCGCAGTAACTACTACGGCTATTTTTCGTTTTGGCATTTTAAGTATATTATTCTTCGGTTTAAAAATAAACAAAAAACAGTAAAGGTAAAAAAGTTATGGCTTTAACCTCACATCAGTTCGAGCATTTTAAAGGTAGACAAATATTTATTTTAAAAGTAAAAGATTTGTTTTAAAATAGTATATAGAACCCTTACATAAACAAATCTGTCTCATTCAAAAAATCCCATTGATTCAAATCCCGATTCAAAACCTTCCCTATTATTTCTTGAAATCGCATAGCGTCGATTCCAAACCCTTTTGGTTTTTTAGCTTCTAAGTCATCAAAAGTAACAACATGATTTTTGGGCAATTTTTTATTGACTGCCAATGATTTTTCGAAAATTTGTTTGAGTTCCGAAAAATTAGTATTGTTATTTTTATCAATAGGATGCGACAAAGCGACACTTATGTTTCGAACAGCCAAGACTAAATTCTTTGTTTCCAGAATCGTTAACGAGGCTTTGGCATCCGGACCAAAAAGTTGTCGGTCAAAAACAACATGAAACTCCAGAATACTCGCTCCCAGCGCTGTTGCAGCAATACTCGTTTCTATTTTAGCAGAATGATCTGAAAAACCAACCGGAACATCGTATCTATTTTTTAATTCCTGAATCACATTCAGCCCATATTCCTCCGGCTGTGTAGGATACGCACTAGTGCATTGCAATATAGAGAAGTTGACTTTTCGGTCTTCTAAAAATTGTACTGTTTGGTCTAACTCAGTATAAGAACTCATTCCGGAAGACAAAATTACTGATTTCCCTGTAAGTGCAATTTTCTCTAAGATCAAGAAATTGTTTACTTCTCCGGAACCGATTTTATAACTGTCAACTCCAATTTCTTCCAGCCAGTCTACGGCCAAATTACTAAAAGGAGAACAAATAAAATCAAGCCCTGCACGGTCACAATGTTGCTTGATGCCTTTCCATTGTTCCAATGAAAAACCCATTCTTTTCCAATAATCAAATCGGGTACTGTCCTCCAAAGCAAACGGCACTCGGAAAGGTTCATATACACTGCTTTCCGCTTCAGCAATGTGCATTTGAAATTTTACGGCATCAACTCCTGTTTGGGCAATTGCATCAATATAGGAATATAAAATACCCAAACTTCCCTCATGAGCTTGACCTATTTCGGCTATGATATACAATTTTGAAGACATATTTTTTATTTTTAGCTTTCTTTTTTGAATCGATTTAATGATATAAATTTCAAGAAAAAAAGAAGTTTTATTATTGAATGAGGGATTTATTTAAATAATTTATTGCTTTAAACATCCCAATATTTTTTATTCTATTAAGTTTACACCTATAAACTATAGAAAACACTTTAAAAAGTAATCTTTCTTTAAATGTAATATAATTGTACTTTACAAAGAAATTTAGCATTTCTCTCTTTTGTTGATTCACCTTCTCACTTTGTAAAATAATTTTATAAATAATTTTAACAAAACGAGAGAAATTATCTTTTAATTTCTTGTCTTGAGCTATTCTACAGTTATAATTTTTTAACAAATAACTTACACTCTCAAACATCTTATCAATGCTTTCTGTTGTATTGTTTTTCCCCCAATTTGGAATTCTATAGAAATTATCTATTTCTTTAATTCTTTTAAATTTCACATCACTATTAAATAATATTTCAATATGAAAAATAATATCTTCCAATAAGTGTAAATCATTTCTAAATTTATTATTTTCTACATATTTTTTTTTCCAAATTGGACTCATTGTCTGCCATGGAAATTGATGCTTTAAGAATAATGACAAATAATTCTCTCTGTTTTCAATTATAGGATCTATATTGAAAACATCTTTCTTATTGAATATATTATTATCAAAAAACTGGGTAGAAAACACTAAAAAATCATTATCTGGATATTGTTTAAAATATTTGATTCGATTTTTCAAAGCATTACTTGCTAAAATATCATCTGAATCCAGAAAAATGATAAATTCTCCTTTTGAGATATCTACTCCGTAGTTTCTACAAGAACTAACACCTTTTATTAAATCAATAGGTCTTTTAACATATTTAAAACGATTATTTTTTGTTATATATTTTTCGATTAATTCATCTGTTTTGTCATCCCCACCATCATCAACAACAATGCATTCCCAATTTGAGTATGTTTGATTTAAAACACTGTCAAGTGTTTCCCCAATAACATACTCTCTATTGTAAGTTGGAATTATGACAGAAACAATTGGATTACAATCCATTTAGTGTTAAATAATTAAATTAATATTTTTAAATAAAACCTAAAAAACAAATATTTTATGTCTAAGGCATTAATATTTGAGAGCTAATAAATATTGTATTTTATTTATTATAGTCTCACTTATTGGTTTTCTATATTTTAAAATTTTACGAATATTTAATAAAACTTCAAAAATTACATTAAAAAATATTTTAAAACATTTAATATCGCTTAATGCATATTTTATAAAGTTATGCCAATATAGTTTTAAAATTTTAACTACGGGAAATGGATAATAGACTAAATAATAATAAGTAGTGTTTTTTAGTTGCTTTCCAAATCTAAAGTAATTTTGTCCCATAAGTTTTCGTTCTTCTCTATCAACTCGATGATTCACTTTAATTTTATTTGAATACATAATATCAAAACCTTTAGATAAAACTTCTATAGCAACGCATGATTCTTCTCCATAAATATCAATCCAAACCGGAAAACCATTGGTAGCCTGATACGCCTCTTTGCGGATAGCAAATCCACAGCCTATAAATTCATTGGTAAAATATTCTTCCGCTATTGAGTTAACCTGACTTAAGGCCTCTTGATCTGAGCCAAACACACCTTTTATTTCCTGAAAAGCAACAATACCAACTATTGGATACCTTTCAAAAACACTTAGGGTTCTTGTAATAAAATCGGACTGTAAAGGATGGGCATCATCATCAAAACCTATTAAAAATTGTCCTTTGGCTTTTGGATATAGTTGATGCCTAGCAGCAGAAGCTCCTATGCTTTTTTCAGAAGAAAACCATCCAACCCAACAGAATTTTTCTTTTAATATCTTAGAATTATCAATGCAACCATCAAGAAATACCAAAACTTCATTCTCAGAAAAATCAATTATCTGAGCTAAAATATTTAACGTATATTCCAATTCAGATTTTCTATTTTTAGATACAATTAATATAGATGTTTGCATAAAGTGTTTATCGGATTAGGCTTTTTATTAATTTTATTTTACTCATGAACTTCACCTCTTTTATTATTACAAACCAGATTAAAGGATTAAATCTATTTACTGTTGATCGTTTCCAATAACTTAAAATCCTTCTGGCTAATAAATACCTAAATTTCTTTCTGTCATCAGGGTCCATCTGTAACTCTTTTAAATACAAAGTATTAAATTGAATTATCAAGAATTTAATTTTCTTAATAAAATCTGCTAAAGACAATAATTTATTTCCGTAATAATATTCATACACTTCGTCAACCGAAAGTATAATATTAAAATCAGCCCAATATCTAGAAATGATTTTTGATCGTTCTTTCAAATGCGTTGTTGCTTTATGGAAAGAACGATGGTTACTGTCTTCTAAAACACGATACTTCATTAAAAAATTAGGTAAATTAGCTACTTTGCACTTTTTTACTGCCCGACTCCATAAGTCCCAATCTTCACAAGTTTCAATAGTTTCATCATATCTTATATTCTGTTGCTGTAAAACAGCACTTCTAAAAACAATAGATGAATGACCAAAGGAAGCTGTAAAAAGCAAATAAACCTTAATATACTCATTGTTTAAAGGATATTCCCATTCTGTTGCAGGATTTTTAGTAATGTCTTTCAGCCAATACCCTTGTGTTCCACACAGAAGAATTTCTTGATTTCCTTCCAAAAAATTAATTTGTTTTTGAAATCTTTCAGGAAATGCCCAATCATCAGCATCCATTCTAGCTATATATTCGTAATGTGGAAGCAATTCATCCAACCCTTTATTCAATGTTTTAGCAATACCTATATTTTCCACATTTTTTTTATAAAAAACTCTACTATCATTATATCCTAAAACAATTTTCGTGGTATTATCTGTTGAGCAATCGTCATAGATATATAAATCAAAATTTGAAAAAGTTTGATCCAAAATAGAATCAATACTCGATTTGATATAAAGTTCAGTATTATATGTAGGCAATAAAACAGCTAATTTTTTCATCTTTTAAACAATATTATTATTTTCCAAATTATTAATAAGTTGTTTTAAATAATTAACCGATAGATAATCCTGTAAATCAACTCTATTTAAGAGAAGCTTATCTGGATCTTCTTTCCATAAATAATATAACTGTTCTATAAGTTCCGAAATTTTAAGACAATCATCTACTTCGGACCAATATTCATAATCAACACCTAATAGTCTTTTAACTTCGCTAAGATAAGGTGACAACGAAAGAATCGTTTTATTAGCTTCAACACAATGTGGAAACTTTGCGGGTAGAAATGGGCTAATTTCTGATTTCGCTTCAATAATTATATTCACGGAAGTATTTTTTTGAATATTATAAACGTCATCAAAAAGAAAACTTTTATTATAAACTATCAGTTCAGGAATGATTTTTTCATAGTTATCAAGCATTGCCGAATAGTTTGAAGAAGGCCCTAGTAAAAGAAGTCTAACCTCATCCCTAGCATCTTTATTTTTATCAAAAAACAACAGTAACCCTTCAATCAAGCCTTCAGGAGATCGCGGTTTCATTAAATTTCCTGCATGAAGCAGATTGAATTTTAACGGATCAAAATAGGATGGAAAATCTTGATTTTGAATTTCATATCTAGCATTTTGATGCGGAATCACAACTCCCGTTTTTAAAAAATTAGGATAAAAACTCCCCATCCACTCCAACAATAATTGACTAGGAAAAGCACTATACTTTGCTTTTTCGGAAACTTTTGCAAAGAATATCTCTTTTTGTTTGTAGCTAGATTCAACCCAGGTATAAGGTCTTGGATAAAAGTGAAACGGATAAGGATCGTGAATGTAAGCCATCCAATTACGATGTAATTCAGGACATTTTAAAACTGCATAATGTGGTCTAAAACTTCCCCCTTTGCTTAATGTAAGTACTAAATCCGGTTCAAAAGTCATTTTTTTTAAACATTTAATGATACTGTTCGTATCATTAAAGAAGGTAAAGGAAAAACCAAATATCTTCTCTAATAATGGCGCAACACTAATATTAAAACTTCTGCTCAAAATCCTTTGCAGTCGACTCAAAAAATACAGAGTACTGTACTTTATCTCTGTAATTGCAATACACTGTATTCCTTCTAATTGAATATTTTTCAAAGTATAATGAAACACGAAAACCTCGAAACCCGCCTCGGCTAAGTTCTTAATCAAAGCGACATTGGCTTTTGAACCACTACTGTCTTCAATATTGATGGAGTCTACTACAACAAGAATTTTCATTTTAATAGTGTTTTAATAAATATGCTGCTATTTTTTGGCAGGCATCACCGGCTCCATAAGGATTGATGGAATGCCCAAATCCCGTGAATCCGTCTAAAAAAGAACAAATAGTAGTGCTAATTTTTTGCTGATCGGTACCTACTAAAATAGAAAATCCGGCAGTAACCCCTTCAGGTCTTTCTGAAACATCACGAGTAACCAAAACAGGCTTCCCTAAGGATGGAGCTTCTTCCTGAATACCACCGGAATCTGTGACAATCAAAAAAGATTGTTGCATCAACCACACAAAAACGGGATAGGAAACGGGTGGTATCAGATAAATATTTTTAGTATTGGACAATTTCTCATATACAACATCTTTTACATTGGGATTTAAATGTACGGGATAAACTATAGTAACATCGTCTCGTTTCGAAACAGATAAAAGCGCATCACACAGGTTCTCAAAACCTGCTCCAAAATTTTCTCTGCGATGCCCTGTGACCAGAATCATTTTTTTATCGGTAGGAAGCAAACGTTTCAATCGTTCAATTTCAGGATTGATATAATTTTCTGCTCCAATTTTCTCAACAGTCCACAATAGCGCATCAATAACGGTATTTCCAGTTTCGACGATAGCAGTTGGCAGAATGCCTTCATTCAGTAAATTCTGTGTGGCTGCAGCGGTAGGGGTAAAATGAATATCGGCTATTCTGCTGGTCAACTGCCGGTTCACTTCCTCCGGAAAGGGCGCCTTTTTATTATACGTACGTAAACCAGCTTCTATATGTCCTACGGTTATGCCATTATGAAAGGCGGCCAACGCCACCATCGATGAAGTTGTTGTGTCTCCATGGACCAACACCAAATCTGGTTTTACAGCAGTAAGAACCTCGTCTATTTTGAATAATATGTTTGCACTTAAACCATTCAGATTCTGATTGGGTTGCATCAAATCTAAATCATAATCGGGAGCAATATCAAAAAACTCCAACACCTGATCCAGCATTTCCCTATGCTGTGCCGTGACACAGACTTTTACATCAAAATTATTTTTTTTTAATTCGTGATATAGCGGTGCCATTTTTATGGCTTCCGGACGTGTGCCAAAACAAAGTAGAATTTGCATGGATTATTTTTTTATAATTCTTTTTTTTAATTTGAAAACTGTCAAACGTAAAGGTAACAAAACATAAAAAAGTCGCCATTTTAATTTTTCATATTGAGATAAATCTAAAATATTTAGAATTTCACAGAACAAATCATACTCCTTAAAACCCAATGACATTGTTACAAAATAACGAATTAAAGAATAAGAAAGTAGTTTTTTCTCTTTTAGATTCCCGATCACTAATAAAATTGCTTCATAGTATGATGCTTTTCTAGTTAAATTATTTCTAGAAAACTCTCCTGTTATCGAGTTAGGGTGTTTCCTCCCATAAAACAAACATTTTTCTATTGAAATACCTTTAATTCCATGTGATAAAATTCTTGTATAGTGCTCCCATTCATCAGCATAGGAAATTTTTTCGTTGAATCGAGAGTTTTCAAAACATTTTTTCTTCCACATTACAGCACATGAATTAAATGGAAGTTCATATTTCAATACTTTTTCTATATCGTTTACATCTATATAGAATGAAACATATTCTTTTGAATAATCAAAACTATAATCAAAATCACCAAAAAAAGTGGTTCGAATGTACCTGCAAAATGAAATATCTGCTTTAGATAGCTCAATAACGCATAATTCTAAATTTTGTGGCTGTGCAATATCATCATCATCAAAGAAAATAATATAATCTCCTTTGGCCATATCTAATCCATAATTGCGACATCCTGAAGTCCCTTTTATATAAAATTGGGAACGTAAATAATAACGAAACCTTTCTTCTTGTTGTAATATTGGAGCTATAACCTCTAGGGTGTTATCAGTACAACCATCATCAATAATCAAAGCTTCCCAGTCTAGAAAAGTTTGTTTTTGTAAAGATTGTAACATTTCTAAAATAAAAGGAGCTCTATTATAGGTCGCTATGATTATGGTTACTTTGGGGACACTGCTCATCTTAATAAACGTTTAATCCTTCTTAAAGGACTTAAAATTGCTGTTCCAATCTGAAATTCTAAACGCTTTGTGTTTTTAATTTTCTCGATTTCTTCTATTTCTATTTTAAACAATAACTGAGACACAAAAACATCAAAATCAGAAATGTATAAGTCTTTATGTTTAATATAAATATACTTTAACAAATCATACTTTATTTTTTTTGATTTTGAACTCGTTGTATTGTCTCTCTTTCTATAATTGTATAAAGGTTCTTTAATCACCTCAACTTCACCTCCAGTTTTTAAAAGTCGAATAAAAAATTCCCAATCTTCATAACCTAATTTCATATTTTCATCATAACAACCACAGGATAACCAATCTTCTTTTTTGAACATTGATGTTCCTAATGCGTCATTTATGTATAAAAAATTAGCAATACTCCCGCCTTTTGGTATAAAAACGTAAGATGATCCATCTTCAAAAAACAAATTAGCTTGACAAGTAACTAGTTTAATCTCCTTGTTTTTTAAAATAATTTCTATTGCCTTTTCACAAAAAGTGGGTTCAAAATAATCATCACTATCTAACACTAAAATATATTCTCCGGCAGCTTCTCTAATACCGTTATTTCTTGCCGTACTTTGTCCTTGATTCTCTTGGGTAATTAATTTTGTGATTTTTGGCGCTAACTTTTTTAATACCGCTTTAGTTTCAGCATTAGAACCATCATCTACAACAATTACTTCTTTATTTGGGTAGGTTTGATTTAATGCCGAATTTACCGATTGCAGAATGTATTGTGCATCGTTGTAGCAAGGAATTATAATAGAAACTAGAGTATCAGAATGCATTTATTTAAAAAATTGGTTGAATTTGCGGCCTTTGGTTGAATTACTTAATTTAGAAACATAAAATTTCCTAAACTTGTTTAAAATAGTATTTTTTTCAAAAGTAGTCAAATTCAAAAAAGCTAAGGCAGAATCGCACAAGGATTTGTAATTTTGATTTACTACGTTAGGGAATTGCCCAAAACGATCTTGCATGGCGCCAATTTTATATCCCATTACATAACATCCTGCAGCTGCCGCCTCCAGAGATGTCATTGGACCACCTTCGATTTTTGAAGTAACTAGAAAAACATCAATATATTGATAAAAAGTATGAGTTTGTAGCGGACTAATAAATTCTTTTTTAAAAGTCACGAAATTGAATAGGTTACATTTTACAACCAATAATTCAAGCTCCTGTAGATATAGTAAATCTCCTTTTCCTTGAATGACTAATTTACATTTTTTTTGATTTTTGTTATTTAAAAAATCGAGTAAAAGTATCATGTCTTCGAGATTTTTTTCTCTTGATATTCTTCCCAAATAGCCAAAAACAAGAACATCCTGTTCATAAGTTCTTTGTGACAAACTAAGAAGATTAGTCTCGTTTAAGATTGCAATATCTAAAGCTACTGTATTTTTTAAAAAATTATTTCGTTCCCAAAACATTTTTTGTTCTTCATTAAAAACTATAATATTAGTAAACTTATTGTAAACAATTTGATGAAGCTTTGATAACAAATTAAAATGCCACATGGTAATCTTGGCAATATATTTTTTGTTTTGAAATTGAAATTGAAATACTGAAAAAAAATAAGTACATCCTGGATAAGTTAATATAAAAAAACTAGTGTATTGTAAAGAAATTAAAAACCAATATGCAGATTCTAATATTGGTTTTTCTAAACCAAACTTCTTAAGTATTTTATTAAGAAAAAGGATAGTCTTGAAATCAAAAAAAGTAGGATAATGTACAAAGCTGATATTTCGTTCTTCAATTATTTCTTTAAAAAAACTGGAACTACTTTTTCTAGGAGAAAAAATCGCAACTCTTTTATATTGATTCGAATCATAAAAATGTATTGCCGTTAATACAGCTTCAATTTCTGTCCCTCCAATATTATCTAAAAACGGGGTACATACAATAATATTCTTACTTTTCTTAATCAATTGATTGTCCTAAAATTATCTTGATAAACTTCTTATTTATCTTCATAAAAAAATTAAAATCTAAAAACAATACACTCTTCAAATACAAATTTAAAAACAGAAACACATTTTGCTTTTTATGTTGGTAGGTATAACTTAAGAACCTCTCAACAATAATTTTTCTTGTATAAACATCAAATAAATAATACTTTATTTTTATTAAATATTCGAAAAATTCAAACCGTGCTAAAAACAAATCATTTTTATGTATCTCAGCTTTACCGGATAAACTTTCAGATGAAATTCTAACAAATACAACAGCGGAATTTGTACTGAAAATATTTTTCACTTTTGTTAAGTCTAAAACTATTTTATCATCACTATAAAAAGCGGATGGATAATTTGTAAATTTATGTTTTAATAATTCATTTTTGTTAAAAACAAATTCTGACAAAGAGCCTCTTGCTTTACCTTTAATTTTTCTTGAAATGTATTGAATTCCTGTTTCAAATAATAGATTTGTACATAACTTAGACTCTTCACCATTAATCTGATCAATTACCCTAGTAGAATACCTCAGAACATTACAGTTTTCGTGAAATAAATTATAGTTCTCATAAAATTCAAATACAACATTTTTACTCAAATAATCATCGTCCCCCAATATCATAATCCATTCCTCTTTATTAGACAAAGCAATGCAGCGTTCCCATTGAAGAACCAATGATGTTCCTCCAAGATTACGTTCAAATCGATGATAAACAAATTCAAATTTACCTTTGTACTTTTCTAATAAATCACCTGGATTTTCAGTACTGGCATCATCACCAATATAAACTTTGAATCGTTTGTCTGTTTGATCGGCTAAAGACTCAATGGTTGCCTCAAAAAAAGTAATTTTATAATATGGAATGACTATTGCTAGCATTTATTTTAGCATTTGTTTCAAAAATTTAAAATGGTATCCTGTAATAGGCTTTAAAATAATTAATTGTATCCAAAGTAAGAAGGCTTGTTTTTTTAACCTGTAGTAAAGCAAACCTTTTATGAAATTTGTTCCGTTTTTAAACTCAAAATCCTTGCAGACTATTCCTTCTTCAACTTTTAAAGGGAGCAAATTCGAGTATATTTTGTGCATTATTATAGAGGTCAAATACCAATTTTTATCTAACTTTCCCAAAGAAAAATGTTCCACTACTATTGAATTAACCACTATAATACTATAACCCAGCTTGATGTACTCGAATGATATGTTCAAATCATAACAATGAAAACCCTTGGTAGATTCCTGAAAACGAAACTGTTTATCTCTTCGAGCAATCATAAAAAATCCATCTATTGCAACCACTTTTTCTATATTTTTATTCTTAAAACCTTGGTCCCAATCTTCAACATTGCCATTTCTTAAATGTTGTTTTAAATAAAGAAATTTATCCTCTTCTGGACAATCCCACCAAGCCGATGGCATCTTTGTTTTGGATTTAGCACCGGCAACCCCCAGCAACCCAAATTCTTCATTTTGGTCGAATAAATTCTTCACTAGTAGACCCCAATTTTGAGTATGCAATAAGACATCATCATGCATAAAACACAAATAATCATTCCTACTTTTTTCTATCCCTAAATTATAGGCCTCAAAAATAGAATATTTATTGTTTGAATTATCAATGACAATTAATTCATAATCACAACCAATCGTGTTTTTTATATTCTCAGATAAATTAAAAGAAATGTTTTGGGTTCGAGAACAAATAATTATTGAAATCATCGCTTAATACCTAAAATTATTTGATGATAAGGTTTTACAAAAGTCAAATTAACTACCTTAATATCAAAATACTTATAGACATTTTTCAGTAATTTGAAGTCAAAAACATGATGGTGCAAGCATCTATTTTCGTGATTAGCAAAAGACCTTTTTTTAAATTGTTCTTTAGTTCCGGCAGCTAAATCCATATTCAAATCATGTAACTCTAAAATTTCGGTTAGGTGTGTCAAATCGGTTTCATTAATCCCATTATTTAAATCATTTTCAAAATGACCAAAAGTAGAGATAGGACGATTATGATCAAATGTATATCTTTTATCCGGTAAAATAAGTAAAATAGCACCGCCTTTTTTAATAACTCTCACCCATTCTTTAACTGTTTTTAACGTGTTGGCACAATGTTCTAAACAATGGCTTGCAATAAGGAAATCATATTTGTTATCAGGTATTTCTTTAAGGTTACTCGCTTCACAAATGTATTGGTATCCTTTTTTACTTCCTAAATAATTAAAATTTTGGCCTTCAACAATAGTACCTTCCCAAATAGTTTTAGAACTGAAATTACATCCGTCTAAACTATCTATAACCTGATAAATTGGAATTTCTTTTGAAAAAATAGCACTAGGCCCTCCTATTTCTATCCCTATTTTTCCATTAAAATATTTTAAAAAAAGATCCATTCTTTTAATAGTCCTCCCTTTGTATGGAAAAAATTTATCTTTAACAAGACACTTTATACCATAATACCCAGTTGTTACATATGTTTTCAGTAATGTTTGAATTTTTGACATTATAATAGTATACATTGAATTGCAATTATTTTGTTTTGTAGCAAAAAATATTTAGTTGTAAATCCATACCATAATTTAAATTTCTTTTGATGAAAGGATATTTAGTCGTGTAAGCTTCTTTAATATGATAACTAAATCCTGCTTTCTGAACTATTTCCAAAATTTTATGCAAATTTTGCTCTCGATCTGGCATGCTGTGGTATTCAATAAAGAGATAATCAATATTTTTCAATTCATCCTCACAGTCTTTTATCACTTCGAATTCCGCTCCTTCTATGTCAATTTTTAAAAAATCAACCTTTCGTCCTGTCAAATATTTTTTTAAACTGGTACAAACTACTTTTTTGTATTTCCCTTTTGAAGTTTCTTCTTCTATTCTTCCTCCTGCTCCTCCTTCAACAATAAATGACAAGGTATCATCGCAATTCCAAACTGCCTTATTGATTAACTCTACATCATTATATCCAAATGATTCAACGTTTTTTTCCAAAAAACCAAAAATATGCTCATCTGCTTCAAAAGCAATTATAGAAGCATTGGGATATAATTGCTTAAAATAAATGATACTCATCCCTAAATTTGCCCCACAATCTATTATACAAGGATTAGGACGACTAGCCTTAAACTTATACATTTCAAGTTGAAATAATTCCTCGTTACACAAATTAAATGATGCGATATCATGGATATATAATTTTTTTCCTAAAAATTCTTTTTCAGTAGGCACAAATCGCGCTATTGCATTTGTACCCTGTTTTTTTCCAATTAAGAAATAATAAGGTGGTTTAAAATATTTTTTTAAAATTTTAATCATTTATCTAATATTACTAAATGTTTATTACAAAAAATACAATTACAATTTATAAAAATTTTTCATCTAAAAAATAGAATCCCATTTCCCTTTTCCAAATACTTGTCCGTAATTGTATAATCCATGAATGCTCAAACTAGATTTTTCATCTAAAATCTCAAACAGACAAACTTCATTTACTTCATCAATTCTTAATTGTTGAGGGACATGTATAAACGCATTTAAAAAATACTCACCTCTTACCAAAAATTCTGCTTCAATAGTTAATCGTATTTTTTCAGATTTAATCAGATTGGTTTCATATGAACATACTCTTTGACCATTCTTGCTGACAATTGTACAAAACATTTTGTAACGATTGTTATCTTTTATTTCAAATTTTGAATTCAATTTAAAATCAATTACAATATTTTGATCATAATAAAAACGGCTTTCTAAGTTTCCTCCCTCATTATTGATATTTATTTCATCTATTACAATTTCGCTAAAGTCTTTCGAAATATCTCTTTTATAAAAAGATTCAAAATTTGAAGAAGCATTATGATATAAATCAACACTCTCCTCAATCCCCCCATCAAACACTACCTGCCCATTCTCCAACACAATCCCCCTAGTACACAAGCTCTTCACCGCCGCCATATTATGACTCACAAACAAAACCGTTCTGCCTCCAGTTCTGGAAATATCCTGCATCTTGCCAATCGCTTTCTTTTGGAACTCGGCATCGCCTACGGCCAAAACCTCATCTACAATCAAAATTTTAGGCTCCAGAAATGCGGCTACGGCAAAAGCCAGTCGCACATACATTCCGCTGCTATAGCGTTTTACGGGGGTATCAATGTATCGTTCGCAACCGGAGAAATCAATAATTTCATCAATCTTGGAGGTTATTTCTTTTTTGGTCATCCCTAAAATAGCCCCATTGAGATAAATGTTTTCCCTGCCGGTCATTTCGCCATTAAATCCGGTTCCTACTTCGAGCAAGGAAGCCACACGGCCTCCAAACTTAATGCTTCCCGTTGTAGGTGCTGTAACACGGGATAATATTTTGAGCAAGGTAGACTTTCCTGCGCCATTCTTGCCAATAATCCCAAGAATCTCACCGCGTTCCACTTCAAAATTAATATCCTGCAATGCCCAGACATAATCACTCGTACCTTTGGTACTGCGATCATTGGTGTCGCCAATTTTGAGATACGGATTCTCCTTCCCGCGCACTTGATGCCACCAGCGGTTCAAATCATGCGCCATAGTACCCGTTCCCACTTGGCCCAGTCGGTATTGCTTGGAGATGTTCTCGGCTTTTAATATAATATTTTTCATAATTCGTGAGAAGTGAATTGTGAAAAGTGAATAGAAAGCAACTTCCTACTATTCACAATTCCGTTTCATTTTACTCGTTTTTAGCTATATAATATTTTTTTTTAATTTTACGTAAGATTCTTTATCACATTCCACGATTCTCTTCTCACCTTTCACCACTCTCCTTTCACCACTCACCACTCACCTTTCACCACTCTCCACTCTCCACTCACCTTTCACCTTTCACCACTCTCCATTCACCACTCACCTTTCACCTTTCACCACTCACAATTCACTTCTCTCACCTCTCTCACTTCTTATTTATATAATTCTTAAATCCAATCAAAAGCTTTTTAACCTCTATAAGTTGCTGTTCAAAAGCATCCTCTTTTATAACAAATTCTAATCGTATCGCAATTAAATATTGCGTTTCTAACTCTGAAAGTGACCCTATGGAAATATACAGAAACTGCATTAGCTCTTTATCTCCTTTCCGTGCAGCTCCTTCGGCAATGTTTGATGGAATAGAAATAGCTGCTCTTCTCATTTGACTCGTTAAACCATACTTCTCGGTGTCTGGAAACGACTGTGTAATCTGATAGACTTTAACAACCAAATCCATACCCTTCTTCCAAACATCCAAATCTTTATGATCCATATCTTTTTTATTTAGTGAGTAGTGAATAGTGAATGGGTAGATGGTGCTATAAAGGAACCAATTTGTTCTTAGTTCACTTGTTATATTCATTCCTTATATATTCACTTCTCACTTCTCACTTCTCACTTCTCACTTCTCACTTCTCACTTCTCACTTCTCACTTCTCACTTCTCACTTCTCACCAATTCACACTAAAAAACTCATCGTTTCATTTTCAACACACATCCTAAAGATTCCAAAACCAGCACATAATGGGTATTGGTCATTTCCTGAACTGTGGCTTTTTGGTCGGCAAAAGGTCCCGATTCTAATTGTATCGTTTCCCCAATTTGATATGAGGCCACAGTGAGATCAACACAATCCGAAGTGTTGAGCCATTTCTTGATGACTTCAATTTCTTCATCACGCACAATTGCTGGTTTTCCTAACCAATACAAATAGCGGACTGCGCCAACGGATTGAAACACTAAATTCCGTTTCGAATCTTCTAATTGTACAAAAACATAGGAATTAAAAAGAGGTACTTCCACTTTTTTCTTGCGGTCAGACCATTGTCGCATTTGGGTTACCAAAGGACAGTAGCATTCCACACCTATCTTTTGTAATTGTTCTGCCACTTTTTTTTCCCATTTGGGTTTTGTATACACTACATACCAATTCATCTTTTATCTTGTATTGCCATAAAATTAATTCTCCCTATCCGAATTCAGAATACACTTTTTGAATTATTTATTTAAAAACGGTTCTCAATACACGACATTTCGAGTGCGAAGCGTAGCGAGACGACGTTTTGTTCTATTTCATTACTTGAAAACTACTAGCAACCCGCTGAGCACAATTAGCTTTTAAATGTTTAACCGTTTAATTGTTTAACCGCTTAATCGTTTAACCATCTAACCTTTAATTTTTTAACCCTTAACCATTTAATCGTTTAACCGCTTAACCCCTCACGAACCTATTGCCTGATACACAAAACCAATCGCTTTTAATTCCGGGCCGTTCAGCAAATTTCTACCATCAAAAATAAAAGCAGGTTTT
This sequence comes from Flavobacterium sp. RSP15, assembly GCF_003968755.1. Classification (GTDB taxonomy): domain Bacteria; phylum Bacteroidota; class Bacteroidia; order Flavobacteriales; family Flavobacteriaceae; genus Flavobacterium. The sequence continues at coordinate 19,517 of NZ_RYDL01000020.1, forward strand.
TGCATCGAATCATATATTTTTTGCCAGTCGTAGTGGATAAATTCATCCCACTCTGTCAGTATCGCAATAGCGTGTGCCTGCTGACAGGCTTCGTACGGGTCCAAAAAGGAACGCACACTGTTCGCATTCGCCTCTGCATTTCTGGTTTCCAAATAATTTAAATCCCCCAAGATCTTCTTGTCAGAAACTTTAGGATCATACACCGCAATTTTTGCATGTTCATTGATCAAATCATCAGCTACATAAATTGCTGCTGATTCTCTGGTATCATTCGTATCTTTCTTGAATGCCCAACCCAAAAAAGTAATTTTCTTATCGGAAACCGTATTGTAAAGCGTTTGAACAATAGTATTGGAGAAACGTCTTTTTTGATGGTCATTCATGATAATAACTTGCTCCCAATAATCTGCAACGGCATTCAAACCATAGGATTTTGCAATGTACACTAAATTTAAAATGTCCTTTTGAAAGCAAGAACCTCCAAAACCAACGGAGGCTTTTAGAAATTTAGATCCAATCCTGCTGTCCATTCCAATCGCTTTAGCGACTTCATTGACATCGGCTCCCGTTTTCTCACACAGTTCTGACATGGCATTGATGGAAGAAATACGTTGTGCCAAAAAAGCATTGGCGGTAAGCTTAGACAATTCAGAAGACCAAACATTAGTGGTCAATATTTTAGCGGCAGGCACCCAATTCAAATAGACATCAACTAAGGCCTGAATCGCTTTTTTACCTTCCTCCGAAGGATCGCCTCCAATAAGAATCCGATCCGGATGCAACAAATCAGTGACAGCTGTTCCCTCTGCTAAAAACTCGGGATTTGACAGGATTTGAAACTGTACGCCATTCCCGGTATTATCAAGTATACTCTTAATTGCTTCTGCAGTTCGCACCGGTAGTGTCGATTTCTCCACTACTATTTTATTATCTTTGGCTACCCGTGCAATTTGTCTGGCACAAAGCTCTATGTATTTTAAATCAGCCGCCATACCTTTCCCCTTACCATACGTTTTAGTGGGGGTATTCACGGAGATAAATATAATCTGGGCTTCGTCTATGGCTTTATCAACATTCGTAGAAAAAAACAAATTCCTTCCCCGAGCCTCGGCAACAATAGCGTCCAATCCGGGTTCATATATAGGAATATTGTCCGTGTCGGTATCATTCCAAGCCGCAATGCGCTCTTCGTTCAAATCGACTACTGTAACTTGTATCTCCGGACATTTTTGAGCAATAACCGCCATCGTCGGGCCACCAACATACCCAGCTCCAATGCAACAAATTTTTGTGATTTTCATCTGTATATTTTTTTATTTTTTTTAATCCCAGTACAGACGCGATTTATCGCATCTCTACATTTCGCAATGCATCAAATCCGCAATGTAGACCCGATTTATCGCGTCTTTACGGTATACGGTATTACGATAAATTATCCCAATACCAGTGCACCGCCTCTTTCAATCCTTCTTGCATGCCAAATTTTGGATTGTATCCCAGCAGCGCTTTTGCTTTATCAATACTGGCCAGGGAATGTGGAATATCACCCGCTCTGTTAGGACCATACACTACAGTAACGTTTGCAATTTCAGAATCGTATTTTGTTAAAAAATCTTTCAAATAGCCCACTAAATCATTCAACGTATTCCTATCGCCACACGCCGTGTTATACACCGTATTGATTGCCTCTGGATTTTGAGTTAACATCGCCAACTCATTCATTTGAATAACATTGTCAATATAAGTAAAATCGCGGGAATAATTCCCGTCACCATTTATTTTTGGGCTTTCGTGTTGCATGAATTGCATCACAAATTTCGGGATAACGGCTGCATAAGCGCCATTGGGATCTTGCTTCCGTCCAAAAACATTGAAATACCGCAGTCCAATGGTCTCTAAACCATAGGTTGTGCTGAAAATTTCGGCATACAATTCATTTACATATTTTGTTATTGCATACGGCGAAAGCGGCTTCCCAATAGTATTTTCTACTTTGGGCAACGCTTCTGAATCGCCGTAGGTAGAGGAACTTGCCGCATACACAAATCGCTTCACTTTTTCGTCTCTTGCTGCCACCAGCATATTCAAAAATCCGGATACATTCACGTCATTCGTGGTCACCGGATCATTGATAGAACGGGGAACAGATCCCAAAGCCGCCTGGTGCAGCACATAATCTGCGCCTTTGACTGCTTTTTGACACTCTTCCGGATTCCGAATATCGCCTTCTATCAAACGAAAATCAGGATGGTTTATGCAGTCTTTCAAATTATGCAGGTGCCCGGTGGCAAAATTATCCAGGCAAACCACCTTATAGCCTTTAGACAAAAAATGGGCACACAGATTAGAGCCTATAAATCCCGCTCCTCCAGTGATTAACACTGTTTTTTTTATATCTTCTTTCATTTGCTTTTTCTGTATTAAAAAAATAAACCACTATAACTTAAAGCTCATAGTTTTTGTTGGCATACTTAACGTTTACACTGTGGTATCCCTTATTTATTTGATACGAATTTCACAAATTATAACGAATTAATTTGTGAAACTTGTAGTAAACGTTTTTGAACCTGAAAAGTAAATACCCTAAAACGCATCATTTTACCTATATCTGTAATTAATTACTTTCGGGGTCTATTAAGTATTTTCTGAGCCACTCTTTCATACATACTCTTAGGTTTGTCTTCTTCATAATAGCCATTGGTATAGGTACCATATCCGTAACCATACCCATACCCCGTTCCGTATTTAGCTTTATTCTCCAGACCATTCAAAATGATACTGGCATTATTTAATTCCCCTCGTTTTATACGATTATTCAACAAGGTAATCATGTCTTTTTTGGTGAAATTCTGCCTCACAATATAAAGAGTAACATCACAATATTGTGCTAATTCTAGTGCGTCTGACACTAACCCTACCGGAGGTGTATCTAATATTATATAATCGTATTTTTTCTTTAATTCTTCAATCAGCTCTCCCATTCCGTCACTCATTATCATCTCCGATGGATTGGGAGGAACCGGTCCGGAGAGAATCACATCCAGAAAAGGAATGTGGGTGTGATTTATAATTTCGTCAACCGTTTTTTGCTTGATCAGGTAATTTACAATCCCGGCTTCATTAGATAAATTAAATTCAGTAGCCAGTTTTGGTTTTCTTAAATCAAGGCCAATAACAACTGTTTTTTTCTCGCTCAGGGCAAATACGGTAGCAATATTTATGGAACAAAATGTTTTTCCCTCACCACTAACGGAGGAGGTTATCATCAATGTTTTGGCACCGTCTACATTTTGTTGTTTGTACAAAAACTGGAGCGAGGACCGAATGGCTCTAAAAGATTCCGACAACGATGATTTAGGCCTGTCAAACACTGCTAAATTTGTATTTTCTTTATTGACACCGACTACGCCTATCAAAGGAATTTTTGTCAACTTACTGATGTCCTCCGTATTTTGAATCGAATTATTGACAAAAAAAATGCCAAATACAAAAATCAACGGAACAAGTATTCCCAGAAATAAGGCCAATATATAATTGACGGATGTTTTAGGGCCTATTAATCCGCCGCCAATATCCTTTGCAGGATCAATAAACTGAACATCCGATAGATTCGCTGCTTTGACAATATCAGCTTCACTTCTTTTTTGAAGAAAGGTGCTGTAAATATTATCACTCAAATCATATTTTCTTTTGATTTTAACGAGCTCTTGCTGGTCTTCCGGGAGTTGTTTTATGGTGCTTTCGGCTTCATTAATTTTACTGCTCACCATCGCTAAATCATATTGCAACGAAGCTTTTGCGGTAGCTATATTTTCTAACAGTACATTTTTGACTGCCTCCATTTGATTGTCAAAATCCTTAAATATCTTCTCGCTTTTTACGGCATAGGCCATTTCGGATCTTTGGGTAGACAAGGCGATCAATTTTGAAACATTAACTACAATATTAGGATCTTCTATTCCCGCTACAGATGGCGCTGGAAGTTTTGCATAGTTGGTACTGTTTTTCAAATAAGCCTTTAACGAATTGTAATAGGACAGTTTGCGGGTCACTTCATCTTTGACTACATCAAATTCCAGAATCTTATCCGAGAATTTAGCACCTCCCGCTTCAATATCATAAATATTTTTATCTTTTCTAAATGTTTTTAGCTCATTCCCGGTTTCTTTGAGCTGGGATTCCATGGCAATCAGTGTACTGTCTATAAAAGCAATCGTATTGGTAGCAAACTGATTTTTACTATCTAACTGTCTTTTGATCAGCATTTCAACAGTCGAATTCAAATATTCGACCATTCTGGCTTTATTAGTCCCCTGCATTCCCAGGGTAATTATAGAACCGCCTTTATCATCTGAGCGCACACTGATCCCTTTATATGCGGCTACTGTTCCGTCAAAATCATTAAAACGCACAAAATATTCATTTCCTTTGTAAAAACCGGGATTGTCTTTTATTTGTAATTTCCAATTCAAAAAGGGTAAGGAAACAGACTCTCCTACTTTGTATCTTTTTACAAAATCACCAATTTCGACTGCTGTATTGCCATAGGAATTATTGGAGTACGTGACGACCGAGACGTTTTGATTCCCAAATGGAATTCTGATTTCATATTCATTTTCGCTTAAAAACGTAATTCCAATAAAATTTCCTGCTAACTGCCCTTTCGATTTATCAATATTCACATAGAATGGAACTGCTCCGTAGGCATCTACCATATTGTATTCGCCCTGAACTAAGTAATCAATATAATACTGGAGTTTATCTACCACTAACTCATTGTGTGATCTGGATTGCAGTGTTGTAGAGATGGATTGAACCTGATCAGAGGTACCGCCCCAATTAAAAACCAAACTGGTATTAGAAGTAAAAAGAGGGTTACTTTCCTCCTTTATGGCAATGAGGGTCTCCATGCCATATATTTTTTCTTTACGGATGTTGACCTGATAGGCAATAGTAAAAGTGATTATTAAACTCAGTAAAAACCACTTCCAATAACTTCCGATTTTTATTAAAAATCCCTTAAAATCAAAACTGACTTGATTTTCAAAAATCGAAAAATCTTTTATATCTAACATTTTCTGAATGCTGTTTTAATTTCTTAATAGTAGAAAGGTCGTTGTGGCCAAAGACAGCAACGTAATAATAGTCCCTAAGGATTCAATTCCTGTTTTCCCGGTTCCCCAGGTTTTTTGCTTGAGCGGCTTGATATAAACATAATCATTAGGTTGTAAGTAATAATAAGGCGATTGCATCACATTGATATCCGTCAAGTCCAGATCATGCATTTGAACTCCTGTCGGTGTTTTTCGCATGATGGTAACTGCTTTTCGGTCTCCTGTAATAGAGATATCTCCGGCATTTGCAATGGCTTCCATTATATTTACTTGCTCTTGAAATAATGTTTTTGTTCCCGTGCTACCAATTTCCCCGTTGATCGTATATCTAAACCCCGATAATTTTACCGTTACAAAAATATTAGCTTCGGCATTAAAATACTCCGCTAACAATTGTTTTTCGATTCTCACTCTGATTTCATCCAGCGTGTAACCAATAACATTTAATTCTCCTAAGACCGGAACCCTTATATTTCCATGATCGTCTACTGTAAATCCATCAAAATACAATGCGGATTCTGATTTTCCTACCGAACCGCCTTCGCTTGTAGGACTAAAAATAGCAACTAATTTAGGATCTATCGCTTTTATAGTAATACTCAACACATCATTTGTTTGCAACCGATAAGGCTTAGATCCTACCACAGCAATAGTAGATTCTTGTGCTGAGGTATCCTTTTTCTGAAGATAAATTAAATCTTTAGTAGGAATGCAGGAAAAAAGCAACACACTTATAACTAACAACAAACAGAGTACCGACTTGCTCATTTACAATATTTTTAAGCGACAAATATAACTTTTCATTTACGATTTAAAAAGCAACATTATTTATTAAACAAATTAATTATTTTTAAAAGTCTTTTCAAAAGGAACTCTTTGCAAAATACTCCTGCCCAGGGTAACTTCATCTGCATATTCCAGCTCATCTCCTACTGAAATTCCTCGGGCAATTGTTGATATAATAATCCCGCAATCCCCAATTTGTTTGTAAATATAAAAATTGGTAGTATCTCCCTCCATTGTGGAGCTTAACGCAAATATAATCTCATTGACACTACCGGATTTTACTTTTTCGACTACAGTATTGATGTTCAGCTGACTGGGGCCCACGCCGTCAATTGGTGAAATTTTACCGCCCAAAACATGGTAAATTCCTCTGAATTGTCCTGTATTCTCGATCGCCATAACATCTCGGATATCCTCCACAATACAAACAATTTGATGATTTCTGTTTTTGTTGGCACAAATTTCACACAATGCACTGTCCGATATATTATGGCAACTCGCACAATACTTTATATCCTCCCGCATTGCCACCAAGGCTTGCGCTAAAAATCCTGTTTGCTCTTTTGGCTGTTTTAATAAATGCAACACCAGTCGCAGTGCAGTTCGCTTACCAATTCCTGGCAACTGAGACATTTCATTGACTGCCCGTTCTATTAATTTTGAAGAAAATTCCATAACTGCAAATGTAGCAATTTGTTTATTTGTTTAATCGGTTATTTCTTGAATCGATTGTATACTTTGGTTATTCGATTTTAGTCCGCCGTTTTTTCTACTATTGGTCGCAATGTCATTAAGACTGCACTGTTTCTGCCCTCACTTCGAGTACTTTTGAATAGTAATGCGAAAGTGTTACTGATTAAAATTGTGTCGAGAAGCCATTGTATAAAAAAGAATCCTTTTTCAACGGAAGTACTTAGGAGGTAAAGCAATACTTTTAGTAGGCGGTATTAAAATAAAATCGGCTATAATCCTGTTTGCTAACTAATTAAGCAGTAGCAATTCGTGATTTAATAAGGATAGAAGTTCAAGGCCAAAGGTAATCCGGATCCAGAAATGACGCATTAAACAAAAAATCGTATTTTGCTGCCTGTAAACTCAAAAAAATGACACCATTCACCATTCTATCGTTAATTGTAATCTACTTCGGGATTTTGTTTTTGATTTCCCATTTTGTAAGTAGAAAAGACAGTGGCAATGAGGCTTTTTTCAAAGCCAATAAAAACTCAAAATGGTATTTAGTGGCTTTCGGGATGATTGGAACTGCGCTTTCCGGGGTAACTTTTATTTCGGTGCCAGGAGAAGTGGGTGCGCCAAACGGGGAACAATTCAAGTATTTTCAGTTTGTTCTGGGAAATGCCATTGGCTTTATAGTTATTGCAAAAGTGCTGTTGCCTCTGTACTACCGGATGAATCTGACTTCGATTTACGGCTATATCGAGCAGCGATTGGGGTTGTATTCCTATAAAACTGCCGCAACAATTTTCCTGATCAGCCGAACAATAGGCTCTGCGTTTCGATTGTATCTTGTGGTGATCGTTTTACAGCGTTATGTTTTTGACTTTTACAACATTCCCTTTGCATTTACCGTGCTGATTTCGCTGGCTTTAATTTTTGCATATACCTATCGTGGCGGACTCAAAACCATTATCATTACGGATACCTTACAAACTTTTTTCTTAGTGACCTCCGTTTTTATGACTATTTTCTTTATTTGTAGGAGCTTGAATTTAAATGCTTTTGAAGCTTTTGAAACCGTAAAAAACAGTAATTATTCGAAAGTATTTTTCTTTGAGGATTTCGTGTCGAGTAAGTTCCATTTTGTCAAACAAATTCTGGGAGGGATTTTTGTAACCATTGCCATGGTAGGTCTGGATCAGGATTTAATGCAAAAAAACCTGAGTTGTGCCACCATTGGTGAAGCTCAAAAAAACATGTTCACATTTACCGGAATATTTGTACTTATCAATATATTTTTCCTGAGCGTAGGTGCGCTACTGTATGTTTATGCCGCTAAAAACGGGGTTGAAATCCCCACCGATTTAAACACCGGAAAGCCCAGAACCGATTTGCTTTTCCCGGAAATTGCTTTTAATCACCTGGCTCTGATACCTTCAGTTATATTCTTATTGGGATTGACGGCCGCAACTTTTGCTACGACTGACTCTGCATTAACAGCGCTTACGACTTCGTTTTGTGTGGATTTTTTAGGAATGGACAAAGCGGAGAACCTGAACAAACCCAATGTAGTCCGAAACAGACATCTGGTTCATGTTGCGTTTTCCTTTTTGATGTTTCTGGTCATTATTTTCTTTAATTCCATAAATGACAGTTCCGTAGTAGGAATGATTTTCAGGGTGGCCTCCTACACGTATGGACCACTTTTAGGATTGTATTGTTTCGGGCTGTTTGCACAGTCAAAAACGGTCAAAGACAAACTGGTCCCGATAATTTGTTTGTTGTCTCCTGCACTCACATACCTTATCAGCGAACATTCAAAAACATTGTTTTTTGGATACGTCTTTGACAATGAGCTGATCATTGTAAACGGGCTTATTACTTTTCTTGGATTGTGGTTGATTAGCAAAAAAGCGGCTTCAGAAACACGATTTTAGTTTTAGCCCAGATGGCAGCGGCATCCTTTTCTTGTCCCGTTTTAAAAACGGGACAAGAAAAGATATAGCGAACAGCTGGAGGTAGCTCCAAAAAAAATATTAATACTGGTTAGTAGTCAATAATACTAAGGTACAGGCTATTTCTACTTTGATATCATTCAGCTTCAGCAATTGGTACAATTCTGGATTTTCAGTTCCCGGATTAAAAATAACACGTTTAGGTTTAGCCTCGACGATATAATTGTAATAATCACGCTGACGTGCAGGGTTCAAATAAAGGGTAACGGTATCTATATTTTTTATGGGAATGGCTTTAGTCTGGATTTTCACACCGGCCACTTCACCAGCATTTTGTCCTAAAGCAAGCACCGAATGTCCTTTGTCTACCAACATAGTGATCGCTTTGAAGGCGTATTTCTCTGGTTTAGTAGTTGCTCCCAGAACTAGTGTTTTTTTATTCTTTGTCATTTTCTATAAGTATATGCAGCAAAAGTAATCAAAAAGGTTTGTCCGTTTCGGAATTTTCAAGTTTAGTTATCAATGCAATAAAAACATTTCCCTAACATTAAAAAGTAAAAAAAGAGTATTTTTACACCCTTAAATATAAAATATGGATCTTTTTATTTATCTGTTTGTCGCACTTTTCTCCGTGTTAAACCCTATTGGTACTGTTCCTATTTTTGTAGGACTTACACAACATGACACAAAAAAAGAACGTTCCAGGATTTCATTGTGGACAGCGATAAATGTGTTTATCATCTTAATTGTCTCTTTTTTTATTGGGCAATATATGCTGATTTTTTTTGGCATTAGCATCGATGCGCTTCGAATTGCCGGAGGACTTATCATAGTAAACTCGGGATTTTCATTGCTCTCGGGACAATTTAACAAAAAGAGGGGGATCACCAAAAAAGCAGAAAACGATGCTCAAAAAAGAAATGACATCGCTCTGACTCCACTAGCTATCCCTATGCTAGCCGGACCTGGATCTATTTCGCTACTGATTGCTTTTTATCAGGAACACAATACAACTAGCGAAATTATCATTTCATCCTTTGCCATTCTTGCTATCGCAGTTGCTATTTTCATCATCTTGAAAAGTGCTCATTATTTAGCAAAAATACTTGGAGAATCCGGAATTGTAGCGATTTCCAGAATCATTGGTTTTATTGTAATTGCTATAGGAATCCAATATATCGTAAGTGCAATTATCAATATTATTAAAGGCAATTTGATCTAAGATTAAATTCAGGCAAAACGCAGTGTATTTGCCTAAATTGTACAATTATTTTCTTGGCAAAAAGATCTCAGCCATCATACATCTGGCACTGCCGCCACCACATGCTTCAATAGTATCCAGGCTCGAACTCAAAATTTCAGCATGTCGTTCCAGTTGTTCAATTTGTTTTGAAGTTAAACTCTGATGTGCAGCAGCACTCATCACTAAATATCGTTTGTCCTTTGCCCCATGAATTTCAAGCATGTTTCCTGCAAAAGTATTCATTTGGGCTTCCGTAATTAAAATGATTTCTTTCCCGTTTTCTTTTAGGCTATCCAGGACCATTTTACGTTCTTTTTTATCATCAATACACTCCGAACAAATCACAGCAAAAGTGTCCCCCAGACACATCATCACATTGGTATGGTAGATCAATTTTCGTTCCGAACCGACGGTTTGAAATGCTTCAAAAATAACTGGAGCATAGTCAAAATCCTCACAGAATTCGATAAACAACTCTTCATCAGCCCTAGGTGACAAAGCGCAATATGCTTTAGCATTAGTTCTATCCAAAAGCAAACTTCCTGTTCCTTCCAGATAGAAACCATCCTCCTCAGCCGAGGTATAATCTACAATATTATGAATCACAAATCCTTTGTCTTCCAGAACATCTAAAATATCTTCGCGGCGCTCGTGACGGCGATTTTCAGCAAACATAGGATACAAAGCCACATCTCCATTCTCGTGAAAAGAAATCCAGTTGTTTGGAAAAACACTATCTGGTGTATCTGGATTCAGGGTATCATCAACAACCGTAACATCAACCCCGACTGCTGTTAGTTTTTCGACAAAAGCATCAAATTCTTGCTGTGCTTTAGCGTTAACCGTTGCAGGCAAAAGACCGTCTACTACTTTTTGGTAATAATTATTTACTGCCGTTTGTTCGTTCATTCTAAACGCTACTGGGCGAATCATCAATATCGAATTTGTTGTTTGTTTCATGGTTTTTTGTGTTTTATTTTTGTGGTAGAGACGCACTGCTGTGCGTCTCTACCACAATACGTTTTTAAAATTGAATTAATCTCGAATCAAAGGCAAGGTCGAACAGCGCAATAGCCCTTCTTGTTTTGCAATTTCGGCATAAGGAATTTCTTCTACCAGAAAACCGTTTGCTCGCAACCAATTGTTCAGTCGGGTGAAATTTCTTTCGGAAACGACAACAGTAGTATCGATAGAAAAAATATTAGAATTCATGTGATACATTTCGTCTCTAGTGACGTGAAATAAATTTTCTTTCCCAAAAAGATTAACCAGAAATAAATAATCGGCTTCTTCTCGAAATCCATTTTTGTATATAATCCCTTTATTAATTCCAACAGGCTGAAAACAACAGTCTAAATGCAAGGCATTATCCCTCGCTTCAATTTTAGACTTTACTAGGTCAAATCCCTTTACAATTTTAGTAGGAAACAGGTCTTTGATGTACTGAACACCCTGAAGATTCGTCCGTGCTGTAATATAATCCTGGTAATCACTTCCTTTATATGTACCAACGAAGATATAGTCATTCCACAACATCACATCTCCTCCTTCTATGTGTACTTCTTCTGGGGGGCGCACTACTTTTTGAGGTTCCATTTGGTCTATTACGTACTGAATCGCGTCTAATTCCCGCTCGCGATCCGGCAATATATTCGATTTTACAAAAACATCTCCAATTACAAAGCCAATATCTCTGGTAAAGATTTGATTGTAATTTTCGATCATTTCAGGACGAAACACCGTTACATCATATTTTTCAAAAACCCGATTGAAGGCTTCCATTTCCCGAACCATATCTATCTCGATCGGATAAGTTCCTGCCAATATATGCTCTAACGATTTTGGATCATAGGCCTCTTCTCGTTTTGGCGTTGGCCCGTTATGTACTGCAGAACCCAAAACAACTGCCCTTAGTCTTGAAGTTTCATTATTTACATTTAATTCTAACATGTATCTTTAACTTTTTGTCTTGTCCTGAATAACCGATACAGATTATTAGATAAAAATATTTAATTAAACACTTGCAAAAACGTTTTTGC
>NZ_RYDL01000021.1 GCF_003968755.1 Flavobacterium sp. RSP15
TTAGCGGAATTGATAGTTCACCTCTGTTTTCCTTTGAATAAATTTAGTGTTTTTTATCTAATACAAAGTAAAGGCGGTATCGGGAGTTAAATTCGCAGCACCATTCTTGACATAAAAAAAAGAGTCAATACACAAATCGACTCTTCTTTTTATAAAATACTCACTTTATTGAATCTAAAGCATCCCGTTACGAAAAACTTATTCGCTCCAGAAACTGCCTAATCAAAGTCTAAACTACTTTACCGCTGGTACATAATTCTGATTATCAATGATTAATTTTCCTAAAATCTCTTTCAGAATTTCTGAAGTTCCCCCGCCTATTGGTCCTAAACGACTGTCCCTAAACAAACGTGCTAATGGATACTCCTCCATATAGCCATAACCACCTAACATTTGCAAACAACTATAAATAGTCTCATCTGCAACTTTTGTAGATTTCAGCTTAGCCATAGTGGCTTCCTTTACGACGTATTCCCCTTTGTCTAAACGAGCGACAGCAGCATAGTTAAACACCTTACAATGTTCTACCTCTGTTGCATGCTCAACAAGCGTATGTCTTAGTGCTTGAAACTTACTTATTTTTTTTCCAAATGCCTCTCTTTGCGACATATAATCTATTGTATAATCTATTGCATATTCAGCTCTCGCATGTGCATTTATCGCCATGATTAAACGCTCTAAAGCAAAATGCTGCATGATGTAAGGAAATCCTTTCCCCTCTTCTCCCATTAAGTTTTCTGCTGGGATCTCTACGTTGTCAAAAGCGATTTCAGCCGTATCAGATGCTCTCCAACCTAATTTATCTAGTTTGACAGCCGATATACCTTTTAAACCAGTATCCATCAAAAAGATGCTTATCCCTTTATTTCCAAGTTCAGGATTAGTTTTTGCTGCAACAATATAATAATCGGCATAAACACCGTTTGTTATAAATGTTTTGGAACCATTAATAATATATTTATCTCCTTTTTTCACGGCATTAGTGCGCATCCCCGCAACATCACTACCCCCAAAAGGCTCTGAAATACATAAAGCTCCTATTTTCTTTCCGGCGATACTTGGCACTAAGTAGTCTTGCTTTATCCTTTCGTCACCCTCGGCATTCAAATGGGTCATCGCTAAATACCCATGAGCCCACATGGCAGCAGCAAAACCTGATGACTTAATTTTTTGCAATTCTTCGAGAAAAATAACAGTATAAAATAAATCGAGATTCAGACCGCCATAAGCCTCTGGGTAGGCAATACCAAAGTACCCCATCTCGCCAAATTTTTCCCAAATAAAACGTTCTATTGTACCCGTTTTTTCCCACTTTTCGATATGCGGAACAACTTCTTTCTGCAGAAAATCTTTTAAACTTTCTCTAAATGCATGGTGTTCTTCCGTAAAATAAATTGAATTCATATAGTATCTTTTTTTTTAACAAATAGTATTAGTTGAAACATAATAAAGTCGTGCTATTTCAAATTTCGTTTTTAAACATTTAAAAATAATCCTTTAATAAAAAAGTAACACCTTTATTTTAAAAAGTAATACAATCCTCTTATCCGGAGCTTAAAATCTGACTCTTCTAATTAAAGTCCAAATATAAGTCAATTGTTTTTGCTTTATCAACAGGAAATCCCTTAATTTTTATTAAATCCTCAATATTATTAAAATCCCCCTTCATGCTTCTATAGGTTATAATTTCTCTGGCTAGCGCATACCTAAAATAATAAAACTGAGAAAGCTCCTTTAAAGAAGCGGTATTGACCTTGATTTTTTTAAATTGAGGCAGCGCCAAAACTTCAAAATGAGTATTCAAATTCTCAATTACTTCTGGCGACAACCCCCAAATATCCTGCATTTGATCCATAGAAACAAATCCGCCCAACGTTTCTTTTTGTTTTAAAATGCGAATAGAAATGGCCTCACCTATTCCATAAATTTTTACCAAATCTTCTTTTGTTGCCCTATTGATATCAATGATTACTATTTTTTCTTTTTTGGCCAAAGCTGGATTTGAATACTTTTTATAAGTTATAAATTTAGTTTTCTGGCTTTTAGAAAGCACCCAATCCGGGAATTTAAAATAAGGCGCTAGCACATTTAACAATGAGTCTGAAACTTTAGTCACGTTTTGAAACTCCTCAGGAGAATTTACATATTTGTTTTGTTTCCTAAAAGCGAGCAAACGATCAATTTCCTGAAGAGACATCCCTACTCTATATCCTTTATAATCTGTGATAAAATTGGGATTAAAGAGATACACCTTGGACTTTTTATTTACAGTTTCCTTTGTAAGGGAATCCATTGCAGTTTGAAGAGAAAGCCATTTTTGTTTTTCAGGATACACTTTAGATACCGCTCTAAAATCAACAAAAAAATAAACCAGCTGCAGGACTACACTAATCACAAACAAAAAGAAAATACCGGTTCGCTGCTCCTTAGTAAACTTAAAATAAGTTAGAATCGTTTTAAAACTCATGGGGTACGTATCGATTTGCTAGCATTAAAAATAATTCTAAATTTATAAATTAAATCAAGACCGTTCGCTTTCTGTAGATTTTTTTTCAAAAACAAATTAATGCACGCTACAAGCCTATTTGACAAAATAATTTCACCGGGAATCAATATTAAAAAAGACGACAAATCATTTTTTACAACTTAAAATTCAATTATTGTTTTTATTTTTTATAAAAAACAATACATTTGGAGCTTAATAACAAACAAAACCATATAACCCATGTCAATTTGGAAAACTAAACCCCTTTCGGTATTGCTAAATGAAGCATCAGAATCTGAAAAAGGATTAAAAAGAACTTTGTCTTCACGTTCATTAGTAGCGCTAGGAGTTGGAGCAATTATCGGAGCAGGATTATTTTCTTTAACAGGAATCGCAGCCGCAGATAATGCAGGACCCGCAGTAACGCTATCCTTCGTCTTAGCAGGGATAGGTTGTGCCTTTGCTGGATTGTGCTACGCTGAATTTGCCTCTATGATCCCAGTAGCAGGAAGTGCTTACACCTATTCTTATGCAACAATGGGAGAATTTGTTGCTTGGATTATTGGATGGGATTTAGTGCTTGAATATGCTCTTGGAGCCGCAACAGTAGCAGTGAGTTGGTCTCAATATGTAGATAAATTCCTCGCCAATTATGGACTCCATATTCCCCAGGAGATACTCCATGGACCATGGGATCAGAAACCAGGATTCATTAATTTACCCGCCATATTAATTATCTGTGCCCTTTCTCTACTATTGATTAGAGGCACAAAAGAATCAGCTTTATTAAACAATATTTTGGTTATTTTAAAAGTAACTGTTGTTATTGTATTCATAGGTATCGGATGGGGTTTTATCGATGGAGCGAATCACACTCCATTTATCCCTGTAAATGAAGGCGAAGCCCTTTTAAGCTCAGGAAAGATGACATTTTTAAATTTCTTTAGTAGCGATTACTTTGGTCATTACGGTTGGAGTGGTATTCTAAGAGGTGCAGGAGTTGTGTTTTTTGCATTTATAGGATTTGACGCTGTTTCTACAGCTGCACAAGAGGCAAAAGATCCACAAAAAGGTATGCCAATTGGTATATTAGGGTCGCTCATAATTTGTACCGTTTTATATGTTCTATTTGCTTTTGTTTTAACTGGTTTAGAAAACTACCTTAACTTTAAAGGTGACGCAAGCCCTGTCACTACAGCGTTTGCTAAGACAGGTTATACATTCTTAAATTCAGCATTAACAATTGCGATTATTGCAGGATATACCTCTGTAATGTTAGTGATGTTGATGGGGCAAAGTAGGGTTTTCTACAGTATGAGTATCGACGGATTATTACCTAAATTTTTTAGTACATTACATGCTACAAATAGAACACCATACAAAACAAACCTACTTTTCATGGTTTTTGTTAGTATGTTTGCAGGATTTGTTCCTGTGTCAGACTTAGGTCATATGGTAAGTATAGGAACATTATTTGCGTTTGCTCTTGTATGTATTGGAGTTGTTGTAATGAGAAAAACTAATCCCGATGCAGTAAGAGGTTTTAGAGTGCCATTTGTACCAGTATTTCCAATTCTAGGAGTTATCATCTGTCTAATCTTGATGGCTGGATTACCTATTGAAAGTTGGGAAAGACTTGCCATTTGGATGATTATTGGAGTTGCTATCTATTTTGCCTACGGTAAGAAAAAAAGCAAACTAAACAATCCGGATAAATAAATTATAGCATCCAAAAAAAGGGATTCTAGAATAGTTAAACTATTTTAGAATCCCTTTTTTTTATTTAACTTTTTTACAAATCAAAAACCGACGTGCGTTTTGCACGAATTAAATCTTTCAACCGCATCCAAAAAGCCAAAGTTAAATACACGGCAAACCACAAGCCGGCTGTAACAAATGACAAGTAAATAAAAAATAGTCGGACGCTACTGGCACGCATTCCTAAGGTATCTGCTAAGCGGGAGGAAACATGAAAACCGTGTTTCTCAAAAAAGAACTTAAGCTTAATTACTGCTGACATTTTTCAGTTAGTGTATTAAATTCGTCAATCGCATATTTAAAAAGCAAATTTACAACATTCTCCAGTAAACAAATCCAAAAATAATTGAATTAATTTTTTTTCAACAATTCCATTCCTACGGCACATTCTAAGCATTTACCGGCGTTGCAATACTCCATTTTTAGTTGCAGTAATGATTGGGTATCAAAAGCACTTGCAGCGAGAACCCCAAAAGACTTGAATTTATCTATAATGGCATTTTTCTCCGGAGAAACTTCTTCTAACAGACGAATTAAGTCCTCTGAAATTTCTTTTCCCTGACTTTTAGCAAAAGCAAATTGTAACGGAATTATGGTATTTATGACGATCAAATCGATGAAAGATTTAGAAAGCGATTTCCTTTTCTTTGGACTTTCTTTATCAAATTGGTAATGATTCAACCAATATTCAGAAGCCGAAACCTGAAACAGGTCGTAACTACTTTTTAATGAATTCAAAACACTTATTTTTGAAAATAAATGCACCTGACTGTGGTATAAATTTGCGAATTGAGAAAGACGTATCGTAGGAAAATTATCGGGGCGATGCTTAAAAAACTGGACTGGTGCCAGGCCACCTTGCTCCAATTGGTATTTATGTGTCAAGTAAAAATACCTAAATTTTAAATCTTTGAAATAAGTATCCTCCTTATCAGAATCCAATAACCCTGCGGTTCCAAAAATTAATGCTTCCAGATTCTCAATTTCAAAACTTTCTTTTCTAAGCACCGAAAAAGGAATGTTTTGTGCCATATTAAAAAAGAGTTCTCCATTGGTATTTAATCCAAAATTTTTAGCCAAAAGGCAAAACAACACTGCTTCCCAATCGTGATTGGTTTGTTCTAACAAATCAAATATAGATTTTGCTTTTCTTTCCAAACGTTCAAAAAACAAACGTTCCTGCCAATTTTTTAAGACAAATCCATCAATTTTATTAATTTGCTTTTCGCAAAAAATCCATGATTTGGGAGCCATTAAAGATTGGTAATTTTCAAGGGTGGCCTTATCCACATATTTTTTAAGTTCCAAAACCGGAATTTCGCTGTTATTGCTTCTAAACACTTCCGTATCATGCTCCCAAACTACATGTAAAATAACGTTTTCATATCCTGAATCCTGTTCATGATGATGCACATACCAGTCTGACGATTTAAGATGAATTTCGACATTTCCTGCCCATTTTTGATTTGCAATCGTTATTTGTGCATTAAAAAAATCAGGACCGGCCAGTTCAAGATATTGGCCCACAGTAACAATTGTGATTTCCTCTCCATTGAAAGTTTTCAAATTCAAAGTATCAAATTTCTTGAATTTCCACAGGTAATGGAGGAAATCTTCTTTCATATTGAAAATATTAGATTGAAGACTAATGTAGTAAAAAAAGAAATAGCAAATTATCTAAAACAAAAAAAATCAGAAATTTCTTTAAAACTCCAAATATTATTTTGGCAAAATAGGATGTTTTTATTTCAACAAATACAATTTGGCACAAGCCCGGGCATCAGATAACGCTTCGTGATGATTCAAAGCGATATTCATTTCCCGGCAACAATCGCTCAATTTAGTTGGTTTCAATCCTTTGGCTTTGTATATTTTTACGGTACATTCCCAACGAGAGGCAATATTCAAATCCGCATACTCTAAATTATAAAGAGCCATTGATTTTGCCAAAACATTCCGGTCAAAACTTTCATTGTGAGCTACAACCATCCTGTTTTGCAACCGTTTTTTAATTTCAGGATATACCTGAGCAAATGACTTAGCATTCATGGTATCCCGCGGATAAATCCCATGCACTTGAATGGTAAAAGGAGAATATAAATTATTTGGCGGTTTGATTAAACTAACAAACTCATCTGTAATTATTCCATTTTCTACGGTTACAATTCCTACAGAACACGGATGGTATGCGGTTGCTGTTTCAAAGTCTATAGCGGTGAAGGTCAATTTGATTTCAGATTTAGGGTTAACGATATTTGATTTCAGATTTACAAAAATACTGTCAATTATAGAAGTTCAATGTATTTGTTACCTTTTTTTTAGATGTTCTTGCAAACTTTTAGATTCCAAAAATCTTACAGCAACAAAGTAATTAAACCAAAAAACCTTGCAGGTTTTTTGATTCTTGTTGGAGTATAATTAGGAAATAAATTCTAGTTTTAATCTTATTTTATCGACCCAATAATATCATATTTAGTTATAATATGGTGATTTCCATTCTCTAATTCAATCAAAACGGCTTCATTCTCTTTCGTGAATAATCGAGAAACTTCTTCAATAGGAGTTCCGTGTTTCACTATTGGAAAAGGTTTTCCCATTACATCTTTAATCGGTTTATCAGCTACATTTTTGTCGGCTACGTAACTTTGAAACAAATCACTTTCATCAACAGAGCCTACAAATCCGGTGGTATCAATGACAGGAATTTGAGATATTTTGTATTTACGCATTCTTTCTATGGCGTGCGAAACTAATTCTTCGGTACGCACCACAATCAATGGTTTGTCGATATGATCTTTGATTACATCCTCCGCCTTAGTGATTTCTTCTTCTAGAAAACCGCGTTCCCGCATCCAGTCGTCATTGAACATTTTACCTACATAACGGCTTCCTGAATCATGAAAAAGAACCACAACTACATCTTCCGGTTTAAAATGTTCTTTGAGTTGCAACAATCCTTTGATCGCCGCACCAGCAGAATTCCCTACAAATATTCCTTCTTCTAGTGCAATTTTACGGGTATAAACCGCCGCATCTTTATCCGTTACTTTTGTAAATCCGTCAATCAAAGAAAAGTCTACATTCATGGGCAATATGTCCTCACCAATCCCTTCTGTGATATACGAATAGATTTCATTTTCATCAAAAATTCCTGTTTCATGGTATTTTTTAAATACAGAACCATAGGTATCGATTCCCCAAATTTTAATGGTTGGATTTTTCTCTTTCAAATATTTCCCAACTCCGGAAATAGTTCCTCCAGTTCCTACCCCCGATACAAAATGAGTAATTTTACCGCTTGTTTGCTCCCAAATTTCTGGTCCCGTTTGCTCGTAATGCGCGATAGCATTTGAAGGGTTGTCGTATTGATTCACATACCAGGAATTAGGCGTTTCTTTGGCCAATCGTTTAGAAACCGAATAATACGATCTTGGATCCGTAGGTTCTACATCCGTAGGACACACCACAACTTTAGCGCCTACGGCACGAAGAATATCCATTTTTTCTTTAGACTGTTTGTCTGAAATTACGCAAATTAGTTTGTATCCTTTTATAATGGCGACTAATGCTAATCCCATTCCTGTATTCCCGGAAGTTCCTTCAATAATAGTTCCGCCTGGCTGTAAACGGCCATCAGCCTCCGCATCTGCAATCATTTTTACAGCCATTCTGTCTTTTACGGAATTTCCTGGATTGAACGTTTCCACCTTAGCAAGTACTAAGGCCTCTACTTCGGCAGTTACTTTATTGAGTTTCACTAATGGGGTGTTGCCTATGGTACCTAATATATTTTCTGCGTAGCGCATTGTATAATAAATTTAAGATTGTAATTTGTTGTAAATACTGCTACAAAGATAGTATTTTGTTATAAATTATTCTTGTTTACGGAATTTTGCGTTCGTGATAATAGCGACATCCTTTCCTTGCTTGCCGCCAAGCAAGGAAAGATATAGCGGATAGCGCGATAAAACGCCCAAAAAAAATGACTTAAAAAATTGAAATTTTAAAGAGCTATTAATTAAAGAAGTTCCAAATTAAACCAAATCGGATCGTAAAATCACGCGATGGATTATTGGGGGAGGCATAAAAATCATTGCCGGTGAGTGCCGAATTAAAATGTTCCGCTTTCAAATAGATCCTTGTTCTTTGAATTTTTGCATTGATAAAAAAATCAAGGTTAGGATGATTGCCAATTTGTTTGTCTTTTTGCACAAAAAATTCTCCTATGACCGGATTGTATTCATTGGCATAATAACTGGAAAAGTAATTGAGTGAAATCCCTGTTTGCAGAAATAAGGCTTTTTTAAACAAAAAATTCGAGTAGTAAAACGTATTTCGCGTTACAATTTCAGGCACGTTCAAGATGGCATCTTGTTGTTCTGTTTTTTGATATAAAACTGTATTATCTAACGCAAATTTTCCAAATTTTAATTCTCTGCTGATTTTGATCGATACATAATTTATTGTGCTATTGTATTGTGCCGGCGCAACAATTTGTGTGTTATCTGTTTTTTGCTGCGCAGTTGACGCATCGGTAAAATACAAATGATCATTCAAAACTGAAAACTGCAATTCCGCATCTAGCCAAGGAGAAATGGCATTAGCTTTTATTGTATTTATTTTTTCATTCTTAAAATCATTAGACCAGTTGTACTGCACGTAACTGCTCTGGTGCAGATTGTAATTGTTATTGGGTAGTTTGTTTATATTTTGATACTGAAATGCAAATTGAATTTCATCAGTGAGCTCATACTTCAATTTAGCATCTAAATTTGAAAGCGACTGGTTGGTAATGGATCTGGAATAAGAAAAAATACCGTTCCATTTATTTTTTCGGTATTCATATTGTCCTCCGGCACTATTGATGTTCTGGCTCAAGGAACTTGGGACTGTTTTCGCATCAAATATTAGGATCTGATTGTAATAGTAATTAGATCTGAAATCGTCAGCAAAAAACTGAAATTTACCCAATGTTGTATTTTCATAAATCAAACCAATTCTATTGTACATCTTGTTGTAACGAGTTTGATCATTGATCCCGCTGTTTGCAAAAGAGTCTCCAAACCGGTCAACTATTGCTCCTCCTACGGCAGATGCAACTGTAGCCTGATTGTATTCAAAGAACTTATTTTCGTAATTAAACTGATGCGCGAGATACGCGTTATTGTCTCCTTTTTTTGTGTTAATTCTAAAATTGTGATCCACAAAAATTCTTTTTCCTTTCAGAAATGATTTGGCGTCATTAAGATACACTTCAAATCTTTGTCTGTTATCGTAGTTTGGATCACCACTTTCAAAATCATTAATAGTCGTAATTCCACCATTTTCTTCATTTAAAATATCTTGATAGGTATAATGTGCATTAGCAAAATACCGTTTATTTTTAGTGTTGTAACTGGTGGTGAACCTGAAATTTCCTGTACTTGAGAGCTGATTGATATATTCTCCTTCTGAACGTAGTCCTCTGTAGGCTATCGAAAAATTTAAATTTTTTGAGGTATTCAGGGTAATAAAGGCATCTACTGACTGCCCCTTTTGTACGGTTGTTTTAAAATATAATTCGGTAACCGGAGTTGCTACAGAGCTGTAACGGATTTGGTTTGCCTCCAAAAAATTAAAATGCTTTGCTTTAAAACCAAATTCCGGAAATACAACTACATCCGTCAAACCGTATTGTAAGGTATTGTATGTTTGTCCATCATTTGCAAAAGGTAAAAGTCCAAAAATGTCTTTTCGCAAATAGTTGTGGCTGTATTCTTTTTGAATATTGAGAGACGTGTCAATGTAAGTGGTATCCCGTTCTAGAGTGATGAACCGATACATATCAACAGTAGCTACTTTTTGTTCTTTTTGTTTTTTGACCGTATCTGACGCACTTTGGTATTTACTAGCAGTATCTGTATTGGTCGTATTTTTTTGAGAAAACAGCAGCATGGGCACTGCTAAAAAACAAAATAAAAATAATATTCTCATTTGACAGGATCTAATTAGTCGGTTACGTATACAGTTTTAACTCGGCAAAGATAAATGATAAAAACCTATAAATAAAAAAACATCTTACGGAAGTATGTGTTATATAAGAAAAGTACTCACTGTCAATTTACTCTTTCGGTGCAGTTTTAAAGAGACCTGCAAGCAACAAATTTTCAAGAAACTCTCCTTTTTTGTAGCATTTTGCACCGCAAAACGACACATTAAAAAACGTGTCTGATACTAGCTACTGTCCTCGATAAAACAACACCG
The DNA here is from genome assembly GCF_003968755.1 of Flavobacterium sp. RSP15. Taxonomy (GTDB): domain Bacteria; phylum Bacteroidota; class Bacteroidia; order Flavobacteriales; family Flavobacteriaceae; genus Flavobacterium. The sequence goes on from NZ_RYDL01000021.1 coordinate 10,487, forward strand.
TGGTGATGGTCTTGAAAGCAATGTTCAAATCCAGGTAGATGCTGCGGTGCTTGATATAATACAAGTCATACTGCAGCTTGATCAGACTATCATCAATGGTTTCCCCATACGTATAATTGACCTGTGCCCAGCCAGTAAGCCCTGGCTTGATGATGTGTCTGGTTTCATAAAAAGGCATTATTTCTGCAATTTCTTTTACAAAAACAGGACGCTCGGGACGCGGACCTATAACGGCCATATCTCCTTTTAGTATATTGATAAATTGAGGAAACTCATCGATTCTGGTTTTACGCAGAAATTTCCCAAACAGCGTTACTCGGGAATCATTCGTAGCGGTAAAAACGGCACCGTTCGATTCGGCATTTTTAACCATTGTCCTAAACTTTAAAATTTTAAATACCGCCCCATCTTTGCCTATCCGTTCTTGTGAATAAAACAACGGTCCTTTATTTCCTATTGCATTTCCAAACAAAATAAGCGGACACAAGAACACGCCTACAACAAGCCCAGACAAGGAAATCGTTATTTCAAATATTCGCATAACAATCAAATACAACTTATTCTGATTGCTTCGGCTAAAAGGAAAAAAACGATAAAAATCCCGTGACATGTACTGCACTGGTATGCGCTGGGTTTTACTTTCATATACCTGTGTATATTCCCGTATAATATTCCCAGCCTCTAATAAATGAAGCAATTGTTGGTACAAATCTGCTGTAATTCCTTCCGTTTTTTGGGAAGCAATCACAATTTCAGAAACTCCGTTTTCATTCACAAAAGAGAACAAATCCTCTCTTTTGATGTGCTGCACATAATGGTATTCTTCTAATTGTTGTTCACTGGAATCTAGATTAACAAACCCAATTATTTTATAATGCGGATCGATATTTTCAAGTCCTAAAATCAACTCCTGTACCTGCTCCTGATCACAAATCAAGATTGCTTTCTGAAAAAATCGATTAGAGGCCAAAAAGGTTACATACAACATCCTCCAGACAAACAACGATAAGAATACGACCAGAAAAAACAATAGAATTTGAAGGCGGTTTGAGGGCAGTTCCGGAGAAAAAAACGGCGTCAGCAAATAGACTAAAACAGTTGTTGAAACGGTAATAAGAGTGCTTTTTAACACCTGAAACTCGTTGCTGGCTACCTGAAGATTATACATTTCAAAAACAGTTCCAAATACATTGAGGTATACTGCCAAAACGATTGTCCAGTAATAATTAGTAGCTGAAACTTCAAAATAATCAAAAGCAAATACCTTTCCAGTTGCATATAAAGCCGTCAAAACAAACAGAACATCAAACAGTCGAAGAATCATCTTTCGTTCTGATATTTCAAAATGCATTTTGTCAAATGAAAACATGATAGGTATTTATGGTACGAGTGCAATTTAATGTTTTTGTTCCAAATTAAATTTATAGTAGCAACTCTTTTTTTTAAGAACATCCACTTTTAACAAAGTGATTTTTTAATAGCTGCGAATTCCCTAAAAAAACCATGAAAAATATTGAAACGAATACGCACCACTTTTTTTATGGTTCTTCTCTACTCTTCTTCCACAACACTCTTTCTTCTGGGCGATCTCAACTGCACATTGAGTAAGGACAACGAGTATACAAAGGCCGGTGCAGCGGTACGCATGGCGGCATGATTAATGGTTAAAAACCAAAAGGCAACAAAACACAATAAAAACATATTGAACTTGTTTTCCAAATACAAAACCAAGGGCGTAAAAAACAAAATCAGTAGCGCTAAGACCCCTAAAGACCCATGCTCGGCCAGCATCCGAGTAATTTCATCGTGGGATGAGACCCTGATACCCGTTTCATCCTCCCGGACTTCGACCCCTTTCCCAACCCCTACTCCAAAAATAGGGTTCTTCAAAAACGTATTGATCTCATTTAGTGCCACATCCTCCCTGCCGGTAAACTGGCTCTCTTTAGCCCTTCCTGCGGCATCTTGATTGGCATAGCGCTTGTCAATAAGGCCGCCCGTCTGAAAGGAGGTGAAGGTCCAAGTGACAAACATTGCAAACACTAAGAATACGATAATATAATTCAATTTTGCCTTTCCGCCAAAATTAGATTTAAAATACAAGAACGCCAGCAACAAAACAATCATCAAGAATCCGGTAATCATTCCTCCTCGGGAGAAAGTAATGATTCCCCGATAAGTGATATTCAACGCAAGGATCAGGTTGATTATAATTTGGAATTTTGTTTTAGAATCCAATATTACTCTGGAAAAAAAAATAAACATCCCCAGTCCTAAAACCGTAGCCACCTGATTGGGGCCATACCCTCCAGAAGTTTGAAAATTAGATTCGGTTCCCGTAATGACTTCCTGTAAATCTGGGGTATACAAAATCAGATATGCCACACAACTAATAATAGGAAGACCCATGCTCAGCAGGATTGTATTCATCTGATCCAATCCAATCTTTCGCCGAAAGGTGTACAAAGAAGCCAGTCCCAAACAAACGGGACCCGAAAGGTTAAAGGCAATCGCTTTGCGAATATTCGTGTCAAAATTCAATACAAAAGTTGAAATAATAACACCGGGGATTAGTAATAATAGAAAGATCCAATACGGAATGGCTCCTTTAGAAAAACCGCTGTAATACATCCCGATAAGAACAAAGAGTACAACCCCGTATTTGGAAATTTCATAGAGTGGATTTCCACCGGTCATTCGCAAAAATACTTCGCTCCCTACCACATAAGCCGCAGCAATCAGTGCTTCGTTATTTCTGTTTTGTTTTTTTACGATATAATAAATTCCAAAAATAAAAATAGAATAGCCGTATATTTTTGCTGTAAAAGGCAACAAATACCCCAATGCACCCACCACCACATGGAAAAGAATTAAATAGAGATAGGAACGATCTTCGTTTTTCATTTGTAACTATTTTGCAACCAATTTAAATACTGTCCGATAACGGCTGTTTCTGAATTGTGATCCAATACTGTTTGATACAGCGCACGACCAAACTCCAGTTGCAGCCTCTCACTATCGATTAATACAACCAATGCCTCATAAAAGATAGACTCCTGTTGTGCCGCAACAAGAAAACCGTTTTTACCATTTACAACCAGAGAAGCTATTTCTCCTACAGCAGTGACTACTACTGGTTTTTTATGCCAGCCATATTCCAAAAGCGCCACTGGTAGTCCCTCAGATTGTGACGTTAGGATCCCGATTGTCGCTTGCTGCAAAATATGGGCTACATCTTGTTGGGTGCCGTAAAGGAACACTTTTTTTTCTAAATCAAAAGCACGAATTAAATTCTTAATTTTCTGGGAATAGGCATCATTAAGATCTTTCCCAACCAAATGAAACGTCCACTCAGGATGGGAAATCTTTAGTTTACAGGCGACTTCCAATACTAAGAAATGATCTTTTTGTGCTCTCAAATTAGCCAAACAAACAATCTGCTTTCCGGGAATTCCCTTCAAAAAGGTCTCTGCTTTACTCTTCTTTGCTTCCGATGGAAAATTAGGCAAATAAATGGTGTTCCTGAAATTCAATTTTTGTTCCGCCCAAAATTTTAATTTTTGATTGACGGTAACAATACCATTAAAAAATGGAGCGGTGAGTCGTAAAGCACCCAATGGTCTTTTTGATAAAAATTCACTATCGCCATAATGATCGTGCCAAATTAACTTAATCTTAGGATACGTCAATTTAAGTAATACCGCAGTAAAAAATGATGTCCCGTGTGCATGTGCGATTGTAATTTTATTCTGTTTTACAAATGATTTCAACTTTAAAACTGACCTTAAGTCGAAAGTGTGTTTTTTATTTAAATACAAATAAGAAACATCCGCATCAATTTGATGGAGCAGTGGCCCTTCATTTCGGGTGACGATCAAACCTGCAAATTCAATTTTTTTCGCTAGCGCATTGGCATAACTGATCGCCATACGCTCCGCTCCACCTGCCTCGAGTGAATCTATAATTTGAATGATTCTCATGTTGTTGTTATCACTTATGTTACATATTAATCTACGCCCAATAGTAGCAAACCCACTCAAAGAGACGAGTTAAACTCAGCATCAACGTGCCAGTAATTTTTTGATTTCCGCTTCGAAAAAATCCATCGTATAGCCCCTGGACCATTCTGCTCCTCTGGTTTGTTTGTAATCAAAAAGGCTTTGGTTACTCAAAACCGATTCGATTTGCAAAATATCTTTTTCAAGATCCATTTCCAGCAAAATCCCTCTGTCCCCATAATCCAGCATAAAAGGCACACATGAAACAGCTGTTGCCAGAGGAACACAACCCCAAAACAGACCCTCGGCAATCACTTTTGGCCACCCTTCACTCTCTGAAGGCAACACTATAAAATGACTGTCCTGATAGGCTTTTTGCAGGGTTTCTTTGGATTGATTTCCTTTCAAAAAAACAATGGACTCGAGCTGATGCCCTACAACATACTCCTCTAAGACTTTACGTTGTACTCCTTCTCCATACAGCCGCAAACGCACTAAATACCCTTTTTGATGCAAATTTTCGATCAATTGAACAGCATACAGCGGATGCTTCCCATGGACTAATGTACCTGCAAAAACAAAATCGACCACACCCTGTAACACTTTTGGAACCACTGCCAATTTATCTTTTTCAGAATAGGTAGCCGTAAAAAAAGGTTTAATATTTCCAGAACTACCCTTCCACTCGCCATACACTAAAACCTGCATGTTTCGGGTCAAAAAAGTGTTACTTAAAATCCATCGTTGCAGTTCGTAGGTCCAAGGCTGCTTGGATTCAGGATCCCAATTTCCGGCATATTTAGCTGTTTTTGGAGTATTCGGAAATAAAATTTGAACAAAACAACCCAATAATCCAATATTTCCGGGACACCGTAAATGAATGTGATCAGCAGATTTCATGGCTTTAAATAAAACCCAAAGCAATCCGGGAAGTTTAAATAAAGTAAGTAAAATAGCTTGTATCGATAATAAATCAAAACTTGGAACAGGAATAAAGTGTATGTTTTGATGTTGGTAAGAACTGTCAATGGCTGTCGCCTTACCTAAAAAAAAAGGAGCCACAATCACTACTTGTGTTACATGGTTGCCCCAAACATTCATTTCTCTTACGTAGGGAGCGTACGCATAATATAAATTATTCACTTTCGAATGCGGCACGTGGGTAATGATTACGAACTTCATATTTAAAATACTGTTTATATCTTATTTTGGTTTTCTTATCCACAAACTCCACCAACCAACGGTTCTGCCTACTGCCTCTGTAAAAGCTTCTTTTTTACTACTGCTGGTAAAGGTATTGCTAAACCGAATACCAGTCAAAAGTAATGTAATTGTGTGCCATTTTAATTGATGTTCTAATGTTGGCTTAGGATTTTTCGTTCTCCAGACATACCAACCATTTCGCACGACCATTTTCCCGTATTGATATTGATTGGGTCTTCCTGCGGTATCGTGATAATGATACAATCTTGCAGCAGTGTTCAAGTACAATGCCCCTATTTTAGACACTCGTAAAGAAAAGTCGGCATCCTCATACAATCCATAACCTTCAAAATAAGTAGAAAAATGCAACGTATCAAACACCTTTTTTCTGAAAGAAGAAACGCCTCCCATCAACATTTCTACTGCATACGTTTTACCACTCGGAGGCAAAAAACCCACACTACGACCGTGTGAATATAAGGAAGAATAACCCGGTGGACAATCACTGTCTAATCCTAATTTTTTTCTTAACACGAATCGGCTGCCATCTTTTCTTTTCCATCCATCAAAATAAAATTCATCACTTTTGGAGTGATACTTTTCACCAACAAATTCCGTTTTAGTTTCATCAATAATGTACCCGCCAACACCTAAAGCCTGCGGATAAACCTGATACGTTTGTAACAGTTCTTCAAAATAAGTAGCCGTCAAAACAATGTCATCGTCTAAAAAACAGATTATTTCTATATCCGCTGCTATTCTTTCAATTCCGTAGTTGCGTTGCTTAGTCAGACCACGATGTTGTGGTGGAACGACGAAATATTTTAAATTATCAAATCGATTATTCTCTATCATTACCGATGTATCCTGATTAGTTGACCCATCGACGATCATAATTTCATCTGGATACTTTGTTTGCTCTTTCACAGACTCTAATAGCTGTAATAAAGCTTCGGCACGCATGTACGTACAAATTAGTAATGAAAATTTCATTGTTATTGGTGTCTAATTCCTAAATTCTGCAATTTTTGTGCATAAAAAACCGACTTATTAAATTGAATATTCTTGTAAGGAAATCGAAATAAACGATACAAAAAAGCAACTTTAGAACCCGTAAGTAGATAATAGGTAAAATGTTTATACTTATACTCTCTCAATTGTTTAGGACTGTAATGCTTCATTATCCCATACATAATTGTTGGACTAGGAACCGGTTTTATGTTTTTCACAGGAGCATCCAGTTCCCAGGGCTGTGCTTTCCTTTTTTTTCCAACAATCTTAGCTTGAGTTCCCCAAAAACGATAGCCTCCGCTGGGTGGTTTTAAATGTAAATTAGCAGCAAATGGATTAGCTAAAACAGTTACTCCGATTTTACTTAACGACATTCCAAAATCACTATCCTCTCCATAACCGCCATCAAAATTGACATCATTACCGACCAACTGATTTACAAACTCCCGTTTGACACAAGAATTCGCATTGCTAAACATTTGAGTACAGCCCGCAATAAATGGGGGTCGACTCAATTGTTCCAACTTAAGAGCCAAATCCTCTAAATTCTGTTGGTGGTGATCCGCACGGATATCCAGTCCGTTGCAGGCTCCAACCGAATAGGTTTGTAAGAACCGAATGTGGTTTTCGATGAAATCCGCAGGGATCCGAATATCATCATCCCCAAAAACAATATAATCCCCCGTGCATAGAGCAATCCCCTCATTTCTGGCCCTACAACTACCCTTTGTCTGTTGCCAAATCACTTTTAATTCAAAGGGATACTGCTTTTGTTCGTAGGCCGTTTCATCTCTGTCGCTCAAGGGAGTGGCATCTACAACAATAACCTGGGTCGGTTTATAGTTTTGATTAGACAAATCATCTAACAATTGTAAGGTGTATTCTTGACGGAACATCGTAGGTATAATATAACTTACTGTAGGATTACCTTGAATAGCAAGAAGCACCCGAGAAGGAATTCTAGCCGTTACGTCCCTTTTTTTATAGGTATTCTTGACTCTGAACAAAGTAATCCATTCTGAAATTTTCAAGAAACCTAATCTGTAAATCATAAAAATGGCATGGCTTATTTTATAATTTTTCCTAAAAAAAAGATGACGATCTCTTCTTGAAACTATCACCTTTTCTATAGCCGCATTTGTAAATAAATTTTTTACATATAATGGAACTCCTCCCAAAAAACGGTTGCATCGAAATCCAAAATCTAAAGCCTGCATTTGAATATTTTCAAAATCGGTATCAAAACCTTTTGTGAGGTCCCAAACTGATTTACGAACTGCAAAAGCATTGGGATTAATCCTCCAACTGACACATTGATCTAATCCATCAAAATCATTCAAATACCAAAAGAATACAGCAGTCTGATAGACCAATTCAGGGAAAGCATTTTTATAGCCCTGCTCAAAAGAACTATGCCAAATATCGCCTGCTCCAGCAGACAATAGCTCCAATTGTGAAAAATCAGGAGTACCGGCATACAATAGTACTTCACCTGACGTCGTTGTATATTCTTTTAATTGTATTCTTCCCATTTATCGTTTAAACTTAAATCTACCCATTGGGTGTAATTAATAAAAATTTCAATTAATCTTAAATAAAAAAATTGAACCACACTTCGACCCGTTAATCTCTGTTAGCATCCTACGTTTTAATAATCCTTTCTATCAGGTCGGAAGTACATATTGAGCGTAGACGAATTGTAGTCGAAGTCATGCTTTTTTAACTTAGCTGTCTGATTCTAACCTAACACAAACTTTTTTATAAAACACTACACTCTGTTGCGCCACTTTCTCCTTACTAAATTTTTCTTTCACTTTCTTTTCTGCCGCTAAACCAAACGCTTTTTGCAAAACAGCATCATCTAACAGTTGAATAATTTTTGTTGCGTATTCCAAATGATTTTTAGGATGTACTAAAAACCCATTGATACCGGCATCAATCACTTCTTGTGCCCAGCCAATATTTGAGGCTACAATAGGTTTTTGCAGCGCCATGGCCTCAATCCAAGACACGGGCAAAGCCTCGGCAAAAGTAGGAAACACGCAAATTGTTGCCGTACTAATATGCTGCTTCATGTCCTGATATGGTACAGCCCCTAAATAAGTCACATTGAGCAGCGCAGCTGGAGAAAATATTCCTTGCATCATCTGCCAAGTGGAAGAATTCCCTGATATGATATCGGGAACATCTTTCCCTAACAAAATCAATTTTGTATTTGGATTTTTAGCGACCACTGCATTAAAAATAAACGGCAACTCTAGCAATCCTTTTTTACGAATTAAACTACCAAAATATAGAATCGTGTTCTTGTTTTCTTTGTTTTTATCATCCGGACTAAACGCATCAAGATCAATACCATTCGGAATAATCGTAAATTGCTTGTTTAAACCAAAAACCGCATTCGTAGTATCGGCCGAAAACTGACTTACTGAAAGCAAGCCATCTGCCTTTTTCAATGCTCTTTTTTCGTGAAATTTATTAATCCACTTTACAGGCCGCTGATCCAAGTGACAAAAATAAGTATCCGAGCCATGCAACCGAATCACAACCGGACATTTTTCAGGAGAGATAAAAGAGGTGATTCCCGTCCAATCCGGAGCTTCTACCACATCAATTTTTTTATCCTCGTATAAAGTATCAATAATATTCTGCAGTTTTTTCCGGGTCAAATACCACGACAATCCCTTAAATTTGACATTCCTGATTTGTTGAATACAAATACCATTGTCATAAAAAACAGCTTCTTCTTTTTGGGCATACACTAAAACGCGTACCGAACAGCCTTCTGCCAAAAGTCCCATTGCCAGATTTTTGATACTGGTACCTATCCCGCCGGAGCTTCCTGTTTTTGGGTGTGGATATTCCGGGCTTAAAAAAGCTATTTTCCTCACCTCAACCTTCTCCAAAATAAAGGGAGCCACTGCTGAATATTCGTTTCCCATCTTATCTATTAAAAAAATCTTTTATAATTACACTGGTAAACCGTCGTGCTCCAGTATCATTCAGATGCCCGCAGGACGAAAAATACTGATCTCCTTCTACCGTATTTTCATAATTGTAAATTTCAGGATAGCGTTGTTGCACTTTTTCAAAATAATTTAATCCTTTAGTATTGGTGCACATCGGGGTCATGACAGCTATCAAATTGATGTTGTTGTCCTTGCAAAGCTGTTTAATTTCTTCATAATATTTGTTCCGTAACGGTTTTAAATTAGTCAGATTGTTTTTCATGTTACCCTTTTTTTTGACTAACGGATAATATCCTAAATGAGCCAAATTTGTAGTAGGCTCTTTCGATACCGTTTTATAGAGTTCTCTAAACCCAATCTTGGAATCAAATGCAACATACCTGTAAAAAGGAATGTAATACAATTCTTTAAAATCGGCCTCTTTTAAAAAATGATTTCTGATTGTTTTAGAATCATGGATAAAGGGAAGAAAACGAGAAGAAACACCCTCATCTCGCTTTTCATTTGATAAATTCAAATCAGCCTCGAGTATCACATTTTTTATAGTATACTTTCGTTCCACCATTAATTTCAACAGTAGGGAGGCTTCAAACAAATGTCCTCCGCTCATCCCAAAATTAAATGTTTTCAATCCTTTTTCTTCAAACATGGGAGCCACAAAATGATTGTTGGCTCTGGAAGATCCTAAAATTACCACATCATACTCGCGCGCTGCTGAATTGTAAACATAATCAATTTTCCCTCTATTCGACGACTGTACATAAACTGTTGTGTATAGAAAATCCAATACTACTAACAGTAAAAATAGTAGCACGAGGGTTTTGACTGTAAAAATTAAAAACTGCTTCATTGTTGTTTTATTCTGTATTATTATTCTAGTATTTTTACGTATAGTATTTGACACCTCGATTTGACAAACCAATCTTTTGTCACGTCGAGCGCAGTCGAGACGCTTATATGTCTTAATAAATCTCGACTGTGCTCGATTTGACAATTAAACTACTCTCTTTGTCACGTCGAGCGCAGTCGAGACGCTTATATGTCTTAATAAATCTCGACTGCGCTCGATTTGACAATTAAACTACTCTTTGTCACGTCAAAAGTTTATACTGACCGGAGTCGAAGTACAGTCGAGACGCTTAGTCAAACTATTCTTCTATATCTTCAAAATCCGATTTGTATTTATGATGCGTTAAATTTCTACATTCTGATAAATCTTGTAATTTATCAAAATTCCCATCAATTAATGCCTGTTTTTTAACCCTGCTCCATTTTTTTAATTTTTTTTCAAACCCAATAGCCTGATTTGGATCTGTAAAATCCTGATAAAAAACTAACGTCACAGGTCTTCTACTATGTGTATAGGCGTCTGGATATTTACCGGCATTGTGCTCGATAACTCTCCTGTCAATATCAGAAGTTACTCCTACATAAAGCGAATCATCGTTACAAAGAAGAATATATACATAATAGAATTTCATATACTGTTTTATTTTAAGTTAAACGAATCTCGACTGCGCTCGATTTGACAACTCGAATAAAGCCTGTCCTGAGCGTAGACGAAGTACTCGATTTGATAACTCGAGATCTTTTGTCACGTCGAGCGAAGTCGAGACGCCTTATATTCCAAAACTAATCTCGACTGCGCTCGATTTGACAACTCCACTACAGCCTTTCCTGAGCGTAGACAAAGGACTCGATTTGACAACTCGACTTTAGCTTACACTGAACGTAGATAAAGTACTTAATTTGACCCGCCAATCTTTTGTCACGTCGAGCGCAGTCGAGACGCTTAGTTCTACTTTTCTTAAACTTTTGTCACTTCGAAAGTTTATACTGAGCTTATTCGAAGTACAGTCAAGACGCCTTATATTCCAAAGCTAATCTCGACTGCGCTCGATTTGACAACTCCGCTACAGCCTGTCCTGAGCGTAGACAAAGTACTCGATTTGATAACTCGAGATCTTTTGTCACGTCGAGCGCAGTCGAGACGCCTTATATTCCAAAACTAATCTCGACTGCGCTCGATTTGACAACTCCACTACAGCCTTTCCTGAGCGTAGACGAAGGACTCAATTAAGCCTTAATCGATTCCCCTACTGATATCAAAACTGAAAATAAATAAATTCTTTATAATCGGAATACGTTCCTAATGCCACAATTGCTGCAAGGCATAATCCCAACTTTAAATAACTGTAGCGCCCAGAAATAGGTTCCACTTGCGTTCGGCTATTCCATTCCACAACAATAAAAGCAAGTATTAAAATGATGATTTCATAATTGTATCGCTCGTTATCCAAATACTGTGATGCAAAATTTCCATTGGTAAAAATACGCCCAATATATTCAAAAGCATCTCCTATCGATTTTACCCGGAAGAAAATCCATGCCAGGCAGGTTAATGCGAATGTACTGATAATGCTAAAGAAAACTGTGACGGAGGCAAAATCCCAATGCAAGGACACTGTTTCCATATTAGATCGATTCCGCTTCAAGAGCAACAATGGCAAAAAATACAGGGCATTAATAAAACCCCAGGCAATAAAAGTCCAATTGGCACCATGCCAAAAACCACTGATTAAAAAAATAATAAAGGTATTGCGGATTTTCATTCCCATACCTCCACTGCTGCCTCCCAAAGGAATATATACGTAATCCCGAAACCACGACGAAAGAGAAATGTGCCAGCGCCGCCAGAACTCGGCGATATCACGAGAAAAATAGGGGTAGTTAAAATTGCGCAGCAAATCGATTCCAAACAATTTTGACATTCCCAACGCCATGTCGGAATAACCCGAAAAATCCCCATAAATCTGGAAAGCAAAATAAACGGCACCAAGAACCAACGACAAAGAATTCATGGATTCATAATTATCAAAAATCGCATTGGCGTATGTAGCGCAGGTATCCGCAATTACCACTTTTTTGACCAATCCCCAGGCAAACTGAAAGATTCCTTCTTTGGCTTTTTGATAGTCAAAACTGCGTTTCACCTTTACCTGTGGTAATAAATGTGTGGCTCTTTCAATGGGTCCCGCCACAAGCAGTGGAAAATAACTGACAAACAACGAGTAATCGACAAAATTATATTCGGCTTTAATGCGCTTTAAATAAATATCAATGACGTATGATAATCCGTGAAACGTATAGAAGGAAATACCCACCGGCAAGATCACGTTGAGTAGTAAAGGACTCGTTTGTAACCCAAACCCATTCAACAACTCCGAGAAAGAATCTGCAAAAAAATTATAGTATTTAAAAATTCCCAGGAAGCCCAGATTTACACTGATACTCAGCCAAAACCAAAATTTTCGACTCCGTACCGTCTTGGCCTTTTCTATCCGAATACCGGTATAATAATCTAAAAACGTCGAGAACACCAACAGGAACAGAAAACGCCAATCCCAACAGGAATAAAAATAATAGCTGGCTATAATGAGCACTGCATTTTGAGTGCTTTTGGTTTTATTACAAACAAACCAATACAACACAAATACGATTGGCAGGAAAACGGCAAAGGATAAGGAATTAAAAAACATACGTACGGGAACGGATTTGACGGTGTAAAATTAAGATTTATTCTCTAATACCAATGCTAAATAATGATCAACCATCGACGTTAAAGTTATATCATTGACACTTTTATTAACTGCGGAACAATTACTGATTCTAGAATCATTATTCAAAATTTTAACTAAAATTTCTTTTAACTGATTAACTTGACAAACCTCAAACAAAAAACCATTTTTATTATCCTCCACTAATTCTAATATATTTCCTTGTTCCTTCGTTGTTATAACTGGCAAATCACACATTAAGCTTTCGACAACTGAATAACAAAATGTTTCTCCATGAGAAGGATGAATTAAATAATCATAATTACAATAGATCTCATTTAAATTAGCCACACTCCCTTTGAAATCAAAAAATTTCTGAAGCGAATAATCCTCAATCATCTTTTTCAATTCCATTTCGAAATAACCACTGCCATATATATCTATTAAAAAATCATATTCATGGTTATCCGTTAAATATTTTACAGCTACTATTAAATCCTGAATTCCTTTATCCCTTCTGAGATGAGAAGCGACAATAAATTTGTTATTAAATTCAAAATTTAATTTCTTTTTAAATTTACGATTATCTAATCCATTAAGAATTACGATTGATTTTTCCCCAATTTGGAATCCAAATTCCTTGATTAATTCGAGACGGGTATAATCAGAAACCCCTACAAAAACAGCAATATATCTGGAAAATAAAACTCCTTTGATTCTTTTCTCGATTCTCTTTTTTAAAGGATAGCCGGAAAGAGGTCTTGGATTATGATCCACGGCAATTATTTTAGCGACGCTGAACTGCTTTATTTTATAAAAAAAAGGAGTACATAATTCGACAAAATGGGTAATGATATGCGTATACGCTGTTGCATTGGTGGTACAAAAACTAAGAAAATGATTTTCTACGGATTGAAACCCACTCTCAAAAATCGTTAAAGTCGCATATTCGCCATGATCGGACTGATTCGGGAAAAACCAATCCACCTGAATATTATTTGCTGCACATTTCTTGTCAAACGCCAAAAAAAAGTAATCCATTCCGCCTACTCTTTCGGGTAATAGTTCATAATTACAAAGCACTGCTATTTTTTTATTTTCGGTCATTCCATTGTGATAAAGTTGTGGCAATACGCTGACTGGTTCCGTTTAATTTTTTGCTTATTTGTAAGTCAATCATAGCCTTTCTTTCTTTAGTTCGTGCCAAAGGATTGATTAAAGCCTCCTTGATTTGGTCAATTAATTCGGTTGGATTTTTGGCGATGGTCACGGATTGGCTCTCGACTACTTTTTTGAAATGATCATATCCTAAAAAACGTTGGTCATCATACAAACCATTTTCAGGATTTCCAAAAACAGTATTAATTACCGGTTTGTCAAATAACATAAAATCTAAACTCATTGTAGAGCACATGTTAATATTCAAATCAACATATTCCAACAAAGAACGTAAATCCATGATATCCTCCTCACTAGGAATGCGTTGAGACCAGCTTTCAGCATGATTCTCTCGAGTCAAAATCCATTTGGGCGTATTCCAGATAATTTCAGGAAACTCTTTTTGTATCGCAGCAAAACGCTCTGGTTCTTCTGCTGGAGAAGTCCGTACAACAAGTTGACATGGAATTCCTATTTTATTTTCTCGCATGGCATTGGCAATAGTCCGAATCACAACAGGATCATTCGCTCCGATACTGGCATCAGCACAACTGAAACAAATTATTTTTTGACTCTCCTTTAAATTAAATTTAGCATAAAAATCTTGTTTTTCTGTTTTGTATTTGTCCATCACATAAGGCTCAAATTGAGGTGTTCCCACCACTCTTACCTGTTCCTCTTTTACATTCGGATAAAAATACAACAGTTCCTTTTTCATTAAATCACTCCAAACCAAAAAATAATCAAAAGTCCCTAACATTCTTCCTTTGGAGGCTAAATTATCCCAACTGAAAATAAAACTGCTGACTGGTATTTGAGATTGGATAGCTGCATATAAAAAAGGGGCTAAATACGAGGGTCTTTGATGGGTGAAAAAAACATGAGTCGGTTGGTCTTCTTGCAATAATCGAAGATACCCTTTTGCTATTCTATGTTTAGAAAAAGACAAAAACTGTAATTTTTCTACAAACAGAATACTGGCAGAAGAGTGCACTCTCTGCGTAAAAAAATAAATAATTTTGACTAAAAGAGATCGGGCAGAGATTGTTTTGGGATACCCGGATTCCAGGTTGTCTTTCATACCATAAAAAGACTTATAGTGTTGTAGATGAGCTAGCTCTTTCCATTTCCTGAAAAACCAGGTCCATTTGCCTTCTACAAAAACATCCAATTCTTTTATAGTACTTGTAGACTGTAAATCCGCAGGATAAGCACTGATAGGCAACCCCGAATAAATGATAATAGTATCAAATTGGAGTCTGGCTTCTGTTAAAAAGTCACTCATTACAAAATTCCGGAATCCAACGCCATCAGTGATTACTATCCCTAGTTTTTTCATTAAATTTTTTTTTATTTAATATCATTGTTGTCCGGTAAAAAACTTTTAAAAGTTAATTATCCTATATATTTATGGGCTTAGCGAGAATTTATCTCGT
>NZ_RYDL01000022.1 GCF_003968755.1 Flavobacterium sp. RSP15
ATAAATGGCGCACTTTGTTGCGGAATCGTGGTGTACTTTGCTCCGGAATGGGTGGTGTACTTTCGTCGGAATATCTACTCAAGGTTCAATTTGGATTTCTTGCTCTTGTGATAGCAATAATCAGTTTGGTTTTGTCAAATAGATATATAATATTCTTTTTATATTTTTGTTCTTGTTGCCAATAATATACATTCATCAATGAAAAGACTTAGTGCATATCTACAGCGTGAGGATTTACTTATTTTCAATATTTTTCGAAACAGTTTTTTTTAAATCATCATATATATCATATAAAATTCTTATATTCTCTAAATCAACTGTTTCAATTTCAGAAATAAATTTTTCTTTTTCAATTTTAAATTGCAATGAAATATTAATATTGGTTTCTTGATTTATAATTTTAGAAATCTCTTCATCTTCATATATATACATAAACTCGTCTTCTTCTACATTATACTTAAAATCATTATGTAAAATTTTTATTTCACTTTTAGTATCCCTATATGTCAATTTTAATTTAGATATTTTTAATCTGTGAAAATCATCATCTATTTTGTTTTTTGTTATTAAATCAAATTCTTTATAACAGATTATAAAGCAAAATTTATATCTATCATAGCCTGCATAATATATACTCTTATTTAATTTGTTTAAAATTATTGCAGGAACTATTGTGAATTTATCTTCTTTAAAATGTAATTTATGTGGACTTACTATAGTATCATATAACCAATCTTTATTTTTATTAATTAATAAATTATAATCACTAAATAAAATATTCCAATTGGATGTAAGTTGAGAATAGTAATGAAATTCGCGGTATAAACTATTTGAATTTAGATGTGTTAAAAAAAAATCACTTGTGATATTATTAGGTTTTACCGAATATGAAAAACTTTCGTGTTTATAATTAAGACTTACTTGGCAGTATATTTTCACAATTGCAGTTCCTCCATCAAACAAATTGTCTGGTAATTTATATTCTCGTTCTAGATTTAGCCTGATAAAAATTTTACAATGTGGTAATTTTTTTTCAAATCGAAATAATAATTCATCATCAGTTAATATTTCCATTGGGTAATTAGGTAAAATTTTATTTAAAAATTCTACAATAAACTCTGAAAGCTTATTATGAGGTTGAATAAATTTTTTAACTCCAATTTTCATATTTATTTGTATTAATTATAATCACACTTGAACTTCTTTGTTATTAATTACTCCTCATAGAATTTTTTTAATTCATATACAGGAATTGCAAAACTAAAATTTTGACTATTAGTCATTTTGGCAAAATTAACTCCAATTAAATTCCCCCATTTGTCAACAACTGGACTTCCACTTGAACCTTCAAGTGTTGGAATTGTGTAAAGTATTCTCTCTCCATCATTTTCTTGACTAATTTTTCCACTCGTAAATTGTGATTTAATCCCTTGTTTTGTATTGGCTAATGAAAACCCTCTATTGAATCCAATCATAAATACATCTTCATTAATTTTCACAGGTTTTTTTATATCTCTTTCTTTCGTTTTTTCAGGATTTTCAAAAACATTTGGATTGTTGTCTTTAAAATTAAATATGTTTTTTGGTTTAGTATTGAAGGTTTTATTTTTTGTTTGTATTAAAGCTAAATCAACATTTTCTTTATCCGATAATTTAACAACAATACATTCTTGCATATCGTCAAATTCGGTTACATAAGTATCATTATATGCAATTCCAAGTTTATAAATTACCAATTTAGACGAAGAATTATTAAAATTAACATTGTTGAAAATTTTGTATTTTTCAACTAAATTATCTTTTTGATTTCTCATTAAATCATACGCCGTTTCATATCTTTCTTTCTCATCATAATCCATATTACTCGAGTTTTGAATATAATTAGTTTTTATATTCTCAATTGTATCGTTGCATCTTCTAATATTTTCAATAATATCAGTTTTTACACTTTCATTTAAACTAAATAATTCATTTTTGTAATTTTCGTCTTTTGGATTTGCTACGTGATTATTTGTTATTACCTCCCCACTTTCGGAAATTATGAAACCTGTTCCTGTTGAAAAAGATAAATTCTTCAAGACATCTTCTTTAGTGAAATATATTTTTTTTTCAGAACTGGGGGAATAATAGTAAATAGAGTTATCAACCGTAATCTCATAATAATAATAATTGGCAATTAATACAACACTACTTTTATATTTTTCAAAAATTTTTTCAGGTGCATCTGGTTCAATTACTTTATTACAAGAACTACACAAAATAATTAATCCTATAAAAAAAATATTTTTTTTCATTTGCGTTAGATTTTAAATTTATTTTTATCTTTTTTTCATAATTATTTTACTTAGGGAGGATGTTTTTATCAGGCTTCCCAATTATATAGATATATTTTTTATCAGTATTTTCAGTGGAGTTATAAAATGTTATTTTAGTAAAAGCATCATCGATAGTTGTTTCTCCAGAAGGAGAAGTATAGGTGTAAGATTTTAAAGCTGTGCTATATACTTTGTAGTTTAATTCTCTGTTTTTCCAATTGCTATTTCCTCTTTTGAAATGAAGTATATTCCCGTCGTAATAGATAAATCCATTATTTTTTTCAGATTTTATTTGAATCCACTTATTATCAAGAAAAAGATATTCCTCAATTAGTGAAATAGAATACCCACCATAATTTCCTATAAAAGCACGAACTCCTTTTTTAAGAGAATCTGATTCTTCAAGAAACTTTGCGGTTTCTGTTTTTAGCGTATAGTCAAAACCACCCTTTAACCAATTTACTATGTTTTCTGTTAAGGAATTTGAAGACAAGTCATATCTTTTAGCATAATATGGTTTAACATATTCTAAATAAAAACGATTTTGTATGTTTTGTATTAGATTTTTATCAAGAGACGAATTGTTTACCTGTGTTTTTGCATCATTGATGAAATTGTTTATTCTGGCTGAATTGTTGTCATATCTACCTTTCAGTATTGCAAGAGCTTTCATGGCAAGTGGTACATTCACTTGAGATTCTATTTCTGTTGGGGAATATGCGGGTGATAGATAACTCTGTGAATAACAATTAATGGTAATTAAGAATAATAAAGGGAAAAACAAATGTTTCATAAAACATGCGGGATTAAAGATGAAGCCAAATAGGTTAGTTATTGTTTAATAAAAGAAGTATTAGGCAGTCCTTGAATTGGACTAACTAATTCTATTTCAGTGCTTGTAATCTTTTTAAAGTGAAAATAACTGGTTAGTCCCTGAATTGTGTATGAGAATTTATATTCACTACCAGAAATATCTTCATCAATAGTTACAGATACTCCTAATTTTTTTGTAGCAATTAAATGTTCATTAAGACAGACTTCTAAATTTGAACTTCTAGTACAAAAATCATTTTTCTTAAAAACAACACCAAGTATTTCATTAGACCAAGTTCCTTGAATCCAAGAGGGCGGATTAAATAGGTTTGAAGAATTATCATCATCAGAACTAGATGAACAAGACAATAATAAAAGAGCAGTAAAAACAAAAAGTAATTTTTTCATGATGTTATGAGTTTAAATTTCTGTAATAGTAGGAGTTATAATTTGCATTACTTTACGGGAAACCTCATTGCAACGATATTTTTATAATTATTTTCAAATATAACGCATTTGGATACATAAATGTATCTATCTAAAAAATAAATGTTATGACTTTTGAAAATGGAAATTTCAGAGGAAACTTTTATAACAAATTTAGGTACTCACTTAAGACAATTGCGTGAAAGTAAAAATCTATCGCAACAAGATTTAGCAAACGATTGTAGTATTCCGAAAGTACAAATTGGCAGAATCGAACGGGCAGAAATAAATACTACCGTACGAACTTTAGTAAAAATTGCAAATGCTCTTCAAATCGAGCCAAAAGAGCTATTAAATTTTCAAATGAAATAAGTTATAGGGTTCTTTTAGTTTTTGACTTTACCATACTAAAAATGCGGTTATTGAACGTTATTTATATAATAATAGCAATGTATTTTAAAAATTTAATTTACATCAACTTACAAACGAAACTATTTGAATTTTGCAGTTTTATGTTGTGGTGGTTGGTTTGGGTTTATCAATCAAAATAACCATTATCAACAATATGCGAAGCCCTCTCTTCTCCAGCAATTCTTATATATTTATAAAACTCTTTTTCAGTCTTATGTCCCGAAAAAAGCATAATGTCAAAAACAGGCATTTTCTTTTTATACATATTTGTACAAAAACTTCTTCTTGCAGTATGTGAGTGGATTAATTTATACTTTTGAATAAACTCTTTTTTTTCATTTCCGCCTTTATTACTTACACACTCTATACTTTCATTAACTTCAAGCATTTCGCCAATAATTTTAATGTATTTATTCAAGTCTTTTTCAAGCATTTTTTTGGGTGGCAAACCATTATAACGGTTGTCCATTATGTATTTTATCTTTTTGGTAATCGGGCAGTTTACTTTTACTTTAGTTTTTTTCTGCATGATAGTAAAATAATCTTTTCCGTTAATTTTTTTAATGCTAGATGTTGTTAATCCGTTATAATCTGAAATCCTTTGCCCCGTATAACAACCGATTAAAAAAACATCCCTTGCAAGTTCATAATGCTTTTTATCAGACAAATCAAGTTCAAACATTTTATTTAATTCTTCCTCTGAAAGATAAATTGCAGTTGTTTCTTGAGGTGCTACGCTAAAATCTTTAATATTAAAATCTAAATTATTTATCAATCGTTTTTCGCTGGCTCCGATTAAAAATGTTTTTAAATTCTTTAAATGTTTAGAAATTGTGTTTAATGAAAAATTATTTTCTTCTAAATAGTCTATAAAATTTAAAACAAACCTTTTATCAAAAGAATTAAAGTCGATTTTTTCATTATTATCAATCCCGAAATTTTTCACTTTCAGTAACGTTTGTTTATAAGAACGTTTAGTAATGGGACTAATCTTTTTCTTTTGACTTAAAAACTCTTCACAAAACTCAAAAAAAGTTTTAGGTTTAGCATTATCAACTTTTACATTTTTATTCAAATAAGTATCTAAAAATTCTTTTAAAACCTCATTATTAATAACAATCTGGTCAGCTATTAATCGAGAATATTCTTTTTTAATAACATTCTCAATCTTACTTAAAAATTCATTTACCTCAATTGCATTAATAATGTTCGATTTGGTTTGTTTGATTCTTTGTTTATCAAAATCCCAATCCATAAAACACGATTTGTACCCTGTTGAATATTTAAATCTATTTCCACCATAAGAAAAATGAAGAAAAATTAAACTTTCTTTCTTTTTGTCGTTTTCTAGTTGCTTAATAGATTCCTTAAATGCAAATCTTACTATTCCGTTTGAATTTTCAATAGTCCTAATCATATCTTTTATGTTATACACAAATATAATAAAAATATAAATAGGGTGCTTAAAAGGGTGCTTTAAAATTAAAACTTAATTAAATTTAGCTGTATTCAATTAAATTTAAAAACATTTAAACCCTTTATTTATGGTGATTTAAATGATTAATCAAATTAATATAAAAACCACCAGATTAAAAATAAATGGTACTGGAGGTACCACAAAACCCACTCAAACGAGTGGGTTTTTTGTTTTTATACAAAATCAAAAACAACTTTGTTCAAGACTTGATCTAAAACAACTTTGTTCAAGACTTGATCTAAAACACATTCCTTTCGTCCTTGCGCAAAGCAGTATTACAAGAAACAAAATACTCGTACAGCAATAAAATTCCCCCTCAAAAGACTTCATAAAAGCGCCTTCGTTTCTGGAATCAGTAGTTCTCTCTTGTTTCCAAAAAAATATTTTATTCCGTGTACAAACTCCATAAAAACAGCCCGCACTCTCGTTTAATGCATTGCCTCCATATTCTTTTAATTAAAAACAAATAGGCCTAATTGCAAAAAACACAATCGCACACAAACCCTTTCCTGTCTTTTTAATAATTCCCCTACAAAAAGATTACGCTTCTATGTTTGCAAAAAACACTTTTTAAATAAGTAGGAGAATGAGACTTATAAAAGGATCAACACATACCCCTGAAAAATAAAGACAGAGTAAAAAGAGGTCCTTTTACAATTTAGCTTTGCATTTTTTTTCCGGCAGCAACAGCTCCCACAGTCGCTTTATCTCCCACATTTGAATTGAAAGAAAAAACAGGTATTCCAATACGGATTTCAAAAATCATACCGAGCATCGCCCAGCGGCCATGATACAACTACAACTGGTCTTGGCGTCTTGTAAAGATTTATTTCTTGCTTTCCTTACAAAAAAGGTTCTCAGAATTATCAAAGAGTACTGACAACAAGGAGAAGAATACTCTTATTTTGATGTTTTTATCGGACTACACTGTTCTTTTTTCCTATATTTACTAAAAACCAAACTTCCTTTTTTGCCGGAACAAGCAAATTATGACCAATTGTAACACCAAGAATTAGTTGCCTGTATGCCTTTTCTCTTGAATTAAATAAAAATTAGCGATACCATTACACTATGAAAAAAATTTCCCTGTTACTGCTTTTTATTGCCACGCTGCAAGCCACTATTGCTCAAAACGGAACAGAACCCGTACACCTTACAGATCTGCTAAAAATTAAAACCATCAACAACGTCACACTAACTAAAGACGGAACAAAAGTGGCCTTTACCCTGACCACTATCGAGCCAGACCAGACTAGTACGGAGGATTATAAGTATCGAACCCAGATATATAGCGCATCCACGGCAAACACAGCCGCTCCGTTGCAGTTGACTACTAGCAAAGAAGGTGCTGCAAAACCCGCATGGAGTCCAGACGGAAAGCAGCTTGCTTTTACGCGCTCCGTAGAAGACAAATCTCAAGTTTTTATTTTATCCCTTGATGGAGGAGAATCTATGCAATTGACCAGCCATAAGTACGGCGCAAACAACCCAAAATGGTCTCCAGATGGCAAAAAAATACTTTTTTCATCAAGTCTTTCTCTACAAGAATTAATTGCAGACTCTACCCTAAACAAATCACATGACATACCAACTTGGGCCATGGAAAAACCTGGTTTTACCAATAATGAACATTTGTTACCCAATAGCGACAAACCAAACCCAAATGGGAGCTTATCCCAGATAAGAGCCTATCTTGAAAAAAATGCCGTGGATAAAAAAGCAATCGTCCTAAACAAATTAAACTTTCAAAGTGAGTCGGCTATCTCATCCGAAATGAATTACAATCATTTCTTTGATATCAATGTGACTAAAGATGCTGTGCCACGGCTACTCACAAAAGGATTTTATAGTTTTACCAATGCTGACTATACTCCAGACGGCAAACAACTCATTTTCTCGGGCGATATGGACACCGCAGAAAATCCGGATCGCTCTTTAGAAAGCGAAATTTATTTAGCGGATAGTGATGGGACTAATTTAAAAATGATCTTAGGCGAAAAGGACAAAAGATACAGCAATGCCTCCGTATCGCATTCCGGAAAATGGCTTGCCTTTCTTTTTAGTTCTACTTCTTTCGTCTCAGTCCCTACCTTAGCAATAATGCCAATAAACGGAACCGAAAAAGACATTATAACGATCCCATTTGATCGCAATAAAACAAATCTCATTTGGAGTACTGATGACAAACACCTCTACTTCACTGGACAAAGCAACGGTGGAAATGTCCTGAACAAAGTCACTATTGCCACAAGAAAAGTAGATTCTTTATCGAGCAGTGAGATTGGCATTACCAGTTTTGACATTGCAAACAAAACTCTTGTTTATTCTAAAACAGCGATTTCAAATCCATCCGAACTGTATTTTTCCACTACGGATTTCAAAAAAGAAAGAAAAGCCAGTGCTTTTAATGATTGGGTGCAAACTAAAAAATTATCCTTTCCTGAAAAGAAAACGTTTGTCAACGATTTAGGGATGACCATTGAGTATTGGGTAATGAAGCCTGCCAACTACCAAGCAGGAGAAAAATACCCTTTGTTGCTGGAAATTCATGGAGGGCCATCTGCTATGTGGGGACCAGGTGAAGAAAGCATGTGGCACGAATACCAATATTTTTGTAGCAAAGGATATGGTGTCGTATATAGCAATCCTAGGGGTTCCGGCGGTTATGGTTTAGATTTTTTACGGGGTAACATCAATGACTGGGGCAAAGGTCCTGCAAGCGATGTGCTGACCGCTTTAGATAAAACTATCGATCAAGGCTGGGCTGATCCCGATAAACTATTGATAACCGGAGGTTCTTATGCTGGTTACCTGACGGCTTGGATTATCAGCCATGACAATCGATTCAAAGCCGCCTGCGCACAACGTGGCGTGTACGACCTGAACACCTTTTTTGGCGAAGGGAATGCCTGGAGACTGGTTCCTAATTATTTTGGCGGCTATCCGTGGGAACCCAAAGTGAAAGAAATTCTGGCGAGAGAATCCCCTTTGACATACGTTGAAAACATCAAGACCCCCTTTATTATTTTTCACGGGGGCAATGACCGTCGTACGGGATTCGTTCAGGGAGAAATGATGTATCGCAGTCTCAAGGTTCTGGGGCGTCCCGTTGAATATGTAGTCCATCCGGGAGCAACACACGAAATCACTCGCAATGGCGACAACAGACAGCGAATGGATCAAATGTTGCGAACCTATGAATTCTTTGAAAGATGGATTGCTAAAAAATAAAAAACTCAATTTTAAAATTACGTAGAATAAAAAAATTAAATTAAGTACGTTTATATAAGTATTAACCCGTTGGGTGCAATTATTCAAAACGTCAGTTCGAGTGTTTTTTGTGTAGTAAAACGGAACAAAAAATGTATCGAGAACCGTTTTTAATACTAATTTTCTAGTTCTCGATATAATCCCGCCCAAAAGCGGGATCACTCGAACTGACGAAAATTATCATCAAAAATTAATTGCACCCAACGGGTTAAGTATTAATACTTGTATTTACGTAACAATACTTAATTAATTGGATTATGATTAAAGTAACAGTAGTCGGAAACGGCATCCTAGGATACAAGTTTTGCGAAAAATTTATTACAAAACCCGGACAGGAAAAACATCAAATTACCGTATTTGGAGAAGAGCCCGGACGCGCTTATGATAGCGTTCACTTATATGAATACTTGGTTCAAGGCCGGAAAAATAAGTAATTTTCCAAGCAATAGAGTCGGTTGCCTCAAATACAAAGACAAGCAAATTGCCATCATCAACTTTGAATGCAAAAAAGAATGGTATGCTTGTCAAAACGCCTGCCCTAATAAAATGGAAATGGCTCTTTCCAGAGGAATGTTGAGTTCTATGCGAGATATTCCCAAAACAGCCTGCCACTTGCACAAAAGAACTTTTTCACTTGTGGACGGTACCAATTTAAATGGAGACGATCTAAAAATTGCGACTTATCCTGAAAAAATTATAGGTAACGAGGTATTCGTTGGCTTTTTGGATTAATTATGTATCTTTGATTTTAAACCTTTCAAATGACAATCTTACAATTCCAAAATGCCAGCGCATGGATTGATGCAGAAAATGCACAAGATCCAAATCATGAAATAGACCACTCTGTTTCGCAGCCAAAGGAACTATTGTACTCTAATCGAATGTACGAAAGGCTGATGGATTTTTATCCAAATGCATCCGAAGCTGTTCAAATTTCGGCCAAAGCACAACACATTTGCCGATGGAAAATGCCCCGAGAATCCTATCCAATGGATCGAGTGGGCTATTTAAAATGGCGCGAAGATTTGAAAAAATTTCACGCTAAAACCACTGCTGAAATTTTAGAAAAAGCAGGATATTCCACAGCATTTATTGCACGGGTTTCTTTCCTTATCGAAAAAAAATTACTCAAAAAAGATATCGAAACACAACTCCTTGAAGATGTAATTTGTTTGGTGTTTATGGAATTTTATTTGGATCCTTTTGTTCGAAAACACGACCGAGAGAAAATGAAAAATATCATCTTGAAAACCTGGAATAAAATGTCTGAAAAAGGACAACAGGAAGCCCTAAAAATAAAATTTAGTGCTGAAAATTTCGATTTGATAAAAGAAGCGCTTGGTTTGTAAATCGACATGCTTATGAAAAACAGAGCCACAGCATCTGTTGACAAAGACACCTTCAAAAATCTAAGACGATTCTATCTATTTGCCTTATTGACTATTGTGGTTACGGTTCTGTTAAGTCAACTTCTAATTCAGTCCAACCTCAACCTTCAGTTGAGCGATTCTAAAATAATCAATATTTCGGGTAAACAAAGAATGCTAAGCCAGAAATTGACAAAAGAAATTTTAATTTTGGGATTTATTGCTGATCCCAATACTAAAACCACGAACATTTAGCAGAAGTTGGCTTAATTCATATGAACGGTCGTTTATATGATCCTGTTTTACGTTCTTTTTTAATGCCAGATAATTTTATCCAGCAACCGGAGAATACCCAAAACTACAACCGCTATGCGTATGTGTTGAACAACCCACTAATGTATACCGATCCTAGTGGGGAAATAATTCCTTTTTTGGTTGCAGTTGCTATTGGCGCAGCTGTTTCTGCTACCGTTTATACTTTAACTGCTCTAATGAGCGATGTACCTTTTAGTGTTGGTGGCTTGCTAAAAGCCACTTTTATAGGAGCAGCTAGTGCAGCAGTAACTTTTGGTATAGGTAGTGCTTCTACAGCATTGTTTACTAATTTTTACTCACAAGCAGCTTTTCAAGCTGTTGCTCATGGCACTTTTCAAGGAACAGTGACAGCTATTTCAGGAGGTAAGTTTTGGTCTGGTTTTGCGGCTGGAGCGTTGAGTAGTATTGCGAGTAGTGCTTGGGGAGGAGGTACTAGCCAAACGGAAGGTTTTTCAGCAGAAAACAACTGGGCTTATGGCGCAAAAACGATCAAACACGCAGGTTTAGGAGCAGGAACTGGTACACAGGTATGATCGCTTTTGGTACAGTTGCTGGTGGTGCTGGTGCAGCATTAACTGGAGGAAACTTTTGGCAAGGAGCAGCTACCGGTCTTGTCGTTAGTGGGTTGAATCACGGCTTTCATAACGGTAAAAAGATAAACGATAACGGTGGTGATACTACGGATTATAATTATGATGATGATGGTAATATAATTGGTTCGACTTCTGTAGAATTTAAAGGTGCAATTGCAGGCAATAGTGCATTAAGGGGTTACGGTTTTAAAGGCTTTAGAATGGCTAATGGTGCAATTTCAGAGGATAATAGTTTTGTAGGAGGTTACGCCAGCGGAAAAGTAATTGGGACAGGATTGAATTACCTAGGAAAAGGATTAAATACTTTAAAAATTCCAATTGCAAGATATGTAGGAGCATATATTGGAGAGTTTGCTCCAGCATTAAATAAAGGTTCTGGTTTTAGAATAGGGATATCTAAAGCAAATATACCAGGAGTAAAAGGAACACAAATGGTTTTTAGAGCTACTTATGGTAATAATCAAAATCACTTTTTTAACATCAAAATAGGAAAATGGGGAGGATAATTGATAAAATTAAGGAAGATAGTAAAAATTTAATTTTTATAAAATCTATTCAAAAATTGACATTTGAAACATTAGATAAATTATTCCAAGAACATAACATATCTAATATTAAAATTGAATATGAAATTGGAACTGGAGAGAGAGGTAATTATGAAGATGAAGAAAATCATTTGTTAAAAATTAATTTTGATTATATAGATTTATACACTTTTGAATTTTATCTATATTATGATCAATTAGAGTTTTATATTTTAAAAAACTTAGAAATAGTTGGAAAATGTAATTTAGAAGATTATACCGAAGATGAAAATGAGATGGTTGCTACTTTTATAAAGTATTTAAAGAGAACTTTAATAAAGTTAGAAGTTCCATTTAATGAATAAACAATAAAAGCCGAGCGATGCTCCCCGTACTGGCCCGCGCAGTAATAGCTGCAGAAGCTAGCGCGATGCCTCTGGCTCGTGCCCAGAAGCGCTATCAGACAAAACAAAATTAAACTACATCCTTAAATAAGTTGTAGTTTTTTGTTTTTGGGTAAAATACAAATTGGCGTTGGGTGGCAATAGAACGCCGTCATTTTGATGCTTGGGGAAATTTAGCTAAATTGCAACAAAATGGAGTAGCAATAGTTTTACCTACAGATGGTACCGCTGCAAAATTGCTTTTCTTAGATCGTGGTTATACGAGTCATGAACACCTTTCTGAGGTAGGCTTAATTCATATGAACGGTCGTTTATATGATCCTGTTTTACGTTCTTTTTTAATGCCGGATAATTTTATCCAGCAACCGGAGAATACCCAAAATTACAACCGCTATGCGTATGTGTTGAACAACCCACTAATGTATACCGATCCTAGTGGGGAATTAGGAATTGAAATAGGTATTTTGGGCTTATTAGGTAGTATGGGGCCAGCGGGATTAGCTGTAGGAGGTGCAATTATGGTAGGCTCTGTACTTGCTGCCAAGTGGGATGATTGGAAGATTAAAGATTTCTTCAATGACAATGTTAGTAATGCCGTTAAAGACACAACAAAGTGGTTTGGCAAACAAGGAAAATCAATTGGGAAATTTTTCTCTAATATGTTTAAAAAGTCATCTAAATTTGATGAGTCAAAAGTAACATCTTTAAATTATGCATCCGTAAACACAACCAATACTATTAGCAATAGCTTTACTGCTGGTAGTACGGTTGCCTCTGGAGGGTTTCAAAGTAGTTATAGGGGAAATGGTGCTGCTACCGGTCTTGTCGTTAGTGGATTGAATCTTTTGTCCACTAGAATGAACTCTATTCAAGAGATGCAAAGTGGAGATAGTTATAGTAACAATGGAGAAGTCTTTGGTCGTCAGGAAGAGTTAGAAGGTTACATAAACAATAATATTGGAAATGTTGGTGGTATTGAAAAGGCATTAAGCACTACTATCAATTTAGCAACAGGAGATAATTTACCATCAGGATATAGTTTAGTAGATAATGATATAATTGGACCAAATGGTAGAGCTGGTGGAATAACAGTTCCTAATGGATTTAAATCATCGAAAATTTTTATAGCACCAAGTTTAAAAGGAGATTATTTTGGAAAAGTTGGGGCCGCAAAAATGGGAATTGTTCACGAAATGCTTCACGGTTATCATTTATATAAAGGGTTGGCAAATTATAATAGATATTCTGAATTTGCAACATCAACTTATACATATGCTTATTTAAAAGCTTATGGCAGTCCGAACGGTGCCTCTTACTATTTGTCAAATGTTCAAGCTGTTCCGAGATCATTTAGTTGGAGAAATTTACCTAGCATCATTAATACTGGTTTAAAATGAGAAAAATAATTTTTATATTACCGTTAATTTTTATGTCTTGTATGAAAAAAGATATTACATCAGTTGTAGTACAATACAATATGTCTTCTGAAATTAATCTTTTTAAAGGTTCGTATGTTGTGCATTTTATGAATAAAGACGATGTTTATTATAATTTTCCTATTAGTGAAAAAGAAATAAACGAAGTAAAAAAAGCATATAACAATCAAAGCATCTCAAATTATGAAAAAGAACTTTTAATAGTTGACGATAAACCCTTGATTATGCCTACTTCTGACATTAAATATGTTATTAATTTTTCAAATGGAAATAAACAATCATTTATTATCCGAACTGATTATAAAAAAAATCCGCTGGATATAGAAAAGTATCAAAACTTGAAAGTTTTCATAGAAAAGATAAACAATATAATTAAATCTAAAGAAGAAATTAAAAACGCTAAAAAATCAAATGCTTTATATTTTTAGAGTTTTCAATTAAGATTTTTGGGTAAATGCTAAAAATAAGAACAACAAAAAATCTCGCAATTTGCGAGATTTTTTCGTTTTACAACATTGCTACATTTTTATTAAAAAAGTCTTTAAACTTCTTTGTTGTGAGCATCTTGTCTATAATTTTAAAGACGGTTGTTTTGTCTTCTTCATCGAGCTGTTTTATGAGTCGCATTTGCTCAACGGCTGTTTTCCTTCAATCACAAATTAGGTTGGAATTTTGCCATCATAATTAATAATTTGGTCAGTAGTTAAATTAAAAAGTTGTGACATTTTTTGGAGTTTATCGACTGCTAAGGCTCGTAATCCTTTTTCAATCTTACTATAAGCAGATTTATCTACGCCAATATGTGTGGCTACTTCAATTTGCTTGAGGTTATTCTAACTGGCTCTCGTTTGAAACGAGTGCCTACTTACCTTATAAAAACAAGTCGAAGCGTTTGCAACGCACCTAGCTATAAAAAGTGTAATAAAAAAAGCACTTGCTCAAGCCAAAATGGACCTGGCTTAGAACGCCGTCATTTTGATGCTTGGGGAAATTTAGCTAAATTGCAACAAAATTGAGTAGCTATAGCTTTACCAACAGATGGTACTAGCGCGCGACTAATGATGATGGACAGAGGCTACACCAGCCACGAGCATTTAGCAGAAGTTGGATTGATACACATGAACGGTCGTTTATATGATCCTGTTTTACGTTCTTTTTTAATGCCAGATAATTTTATCCAGCAACCGGAGAATACCCAAAATTACAATCGGTATGCCTATGTGTTGAACAACCCATTAATGTATACCGATCCTAGTGGGGAATTAGGAATTGAAATAGGCATTTTGGGCTTATTAGGTAGTATGGGGCCAGCGGGATTAGCTGTAGGAGGTGCAATTATGGTAGGCTCTGTACTTGCTGCCAAGTGGGATGATTGGAAGATTAAAGATTTCTTCAATGACAATGTTAGTAATGCCGTTAAAGACACAACAAAGTGGTTTGGCAAACAAGGAAAATCAATTGGGAAATTTTTCTCTAATATGTTTAAAAAGTCATCTAAATTTGATGAGTCAAAAGTAACATCTTTAAATTATGCATCCGTAAACACAACCAATACTATTAGTAATAGCTTTGCTGCTGGTAGTACGGTTGCCTCCGGAGGGTTTCAAAGTAATTATGGCGGTGATGGAAGTGGTAGTTTTATGGATTATTTTAGTAAGTTTGTTTATGAAACAGATCAATTTAATCCTTTAGCACTTTTGTGGGATGGAATAAAAGGCAACATTACAGGAACTGACAGACATAATAATGAGTTATCTGGTTTTGAGTCCAATATGAAAATTGTGAGTGCCATTCCTATGACGAAGATAACTAGTATAGTTACGAATGCTTCTGAAAGACTTATTTTTTAATGGTGGTAAAACTTTTGCACAATACAAAATAGCAAGAGGAGGAACTGAAACTTTAGCTAATATACAAACATCCACAGGTGTACAAAGGATTAGCACAGAATTTCATCACTTGTTCGTAACGCAGCGAGTCCAAAGAGCTTATAATTTACCCAATTGGATGGTAAATAATAGATTGAATGTTTTTAAATTAAATACAATTCAACATTCGTTAGTTGATCCGTATCGATATAAGTTTTTGAGATCAGGCATCAAACAAGAAGTAAGATGGTTTGGAAAATATAATTGGTTTACTAAATTTTAATATTATGTTTGGATTATTTAAAAGAACAAAACTTGAGAGCTGGGAAACTAATCTATTAACTAATGTGTTAAACAAGCTTCCTATTAATAATTCAAAATTATTTATTAGTCAAATAAATGATGGATTAGTTAGAGGGGTTTTAATTGGAATGAGTGATATTGATGGTTATATTGGATTTTCGTATAATTCAAAAGTTTATAATAAATTTTACGATAAAAATGGAAGGAATTTTAAACTAGAAAACATTAAGGTATATGATACAAAGCTTTCAAAATATTTGAATCTAACAATTTATTTTTCTTTTGGACTTATAAATGGATATTCTATAGAGGGAAGCAGAAAATATAAACTTGATGTTTCAAAAATTAATACGAGTGGATTTCAAAAAATATATTTTGATACAAATGATTATAATGAGATATCAAACATTTTGACAGTAAGAGAAAGAGAATTAATAAATCCATCTGAAGTATATTTAGTGAAATTAAATAATAAGGATTTTTATCACTTAAAAGATTTGGAAGATGGTGATTTTTTAGGAATGGATATGTACAAAAAAATTTATAAGATTACGCAAGACCCTTTTGAGATAAATCTTATAAATGATAAATTGGAAAACATTTGGTAGTATATCACCGCTTTGGCCCCGCTCCCGCACGAATCCTTTAGTATGGTTCGTGATGTAACTCTAATTTTCTATGTTTACGATAATCTCTAAAAACAATACCTCGATCGCCCCGCTCCCGCACGAATCCTTTCGTGTGGTACGTGAGGTTAGAACAAAAGCTACTAACTTTACGATAAAATCTAGAAACTAGAAACCATGAGTAGAAATTATTAATTTCATAATCTAGAGGGTTTGTATTTTATTAGTTTTGCCGTTGTCGGTTGGCTAGACATATTTACTAGAAATAACTATAAAGACCTATTTATAGACAGTCTTGTTTTTTATCAAAAAACAAGGGATTAGAAATTCATGCTTGGTGCCACTGCTAGTCTGAGCAGAAATTACTAGAAAGGCGAGCGCTTTGCCTCTGACTCGTGCCCAGAATCGCTATCAGACAAAACAAAATTAAACTACCTCCTTAAATAAGTCGTAGTTTTTTGTTTTAGGTAGAATACAAATTGGCGTTGGGTGGCAATAGAACGCCGTCATTTTGATGCTTGGGGAAATTTAGCTAAATTGCAACAAAATGGAGTAGCAATAGCTTTACTGCTGGTAGTACGGTTGCCTCTGGAGGGTTTCAAAGTAATTATAAGGTAAATCTGACAACATTGGATGATGTAAAAAAAGATAAAAACAACCAACTGGATCCTTCAACAGTTGGACAAAATTTACCTCTTTTTGGAGGATACTCTACTTATGCAGGGGGAGATAATCCAATGACTTATTCAAGAAAATATACATATTCATATGTTCCAACAATGATAACCGATTATCCTGCAATAGGTCACGACAGGCGATATGATAATTTAGGAATTACAGGAGCAAGTGGTTTAATTTTTGATACAAGGGCAATAGGTGCGGATTGGAAATTTGTATCAGAACAATTTCAGCTTTTTAATATAATGCCAGATCCAGTAAATAAAGCAAACGCTTTAATACTCGGTATGGGACTTGGAGCTTTTGCATTACCAAAAACTATATATCAAATAACACGTCCAATTGGTTTTTCTGAAATAATTATGTGGTATTATAGAAGCAATAAGGGAGTTACCAATAAGCCAGGAAATTAAATTTTTATGTTATGAAAAAAATGATTTTTATATTTATGTTATTTGCTATTTGTTCTTGTAATCTTGCTTCTGGAAGTTATCCATACGCAGAAGTATATGAATTTGATGTACCCGAAGATAAATTAATAAGGGCTGTAAGCGAGTTTAAGATCAATAATCCAGATTTTATTGTACCGAAAAATATTGGATTAGTTGATGGTAGAAGTAAGGATAAAGGAGATCACTGGTATCATATTTGGTTTTATTATAAAAAAGAAAATCAAATCATTTATACTTGGATTAGAGGAAATGAATTTGCTTTAATAGCGGTGAATGAAGGTACAGAATTAGGGAATTGGAAAGATATCAACAAAGATTTTAATCATTCAGAAAACAAAGATGAGAAGAAAAAATTTGAAGTCCGGATTTTAAATAGGATAAAGGAAAAACTTTAAAATCAGTCTATTTGCGTTAGGGATTGCTGAAAAAATTCTTTTTTGAGGACTTCTCTGGTTAGTTTACTGGGGTCTCTGTTGCTCGTTTGCAACGAGTGCCGGCTTTACTAATAAAATAAATCATAGTGTGTGAAATGCAAATCATTAAAACAAGAGGTAGCTAAAAATTTATTTTTATGTTAAATTCGAACGAAAATGAATATCCGAAATATGCCCAGCAAATGACGCGCTTCTTAATAATTATACAACATCTTCAAAATATGCTAGGGGAAGATATGATTTGCAGGGAGAAACACGAGGAATGCTTTCAAGACAAGGTCAAGCTTTATCGGAAATTATGAAACCAAGAACCGCACAGTTTGAAACTGCAAAGTATTATGCTGAAAATGGAATTACACCAAGTGGAAATCTTCGAGGTGGTATGCGAGTGGCTAAGATTTTTAAGTAAGGAGGTAGAGGACTAGTATTTACTAGTGCAGGGATGTCTGCTTATAATGTTTACAACGCGAATAATAAAACTTTGGCTTTATCACGTGAAGCGGGGGGATGGGTTGGTGCTACTGAAGGTGCTGCGTGGGGATCTTTGATTGTCCCTTGGGGGTACTGTTGCTGGCGGGATAATAGGTAACGGCATTGGCTATTATTATGGCTCTCAAATAGGTGGAACATTGTATCACACTCTAAAACGTTAACCCATGAACAATAAATTTGTTGAGAAATTTAATAAGTTAAATTTAGTTTTAAATAATCATTTCCTATTAAATAATAGTACTGAAATTAGATATTCAAAGGTTTATAGAAAGTCTAAACTAAAATACATTGTTAATAAATCCCCATATTGGATTTTATTATTCGAGAATGATTTAATAGGATTTAGAAAAAAAGAAGTCATCGAAGATTATGCTACTTTTTACTTTTTAAAGTTAAAAGATAAAAGTATTCATATAATAGGAATATTACATAAATACTCTGATGATAATGTTAGAACTGAAAAACTTATTTTTAATAAAAAAATAAGTTTCTTGTTATATTATTTATTGATTAGTAAGTTTAATAAGGCGTGGAAACCGTAATGTTATATTTTATGGTGGATTGTGCGTTTAGTGCAGCCTTAACCATAGTAGCCGTTAGCAATCCAGTCGGTATTATTGCAGTTGGTGCCTATGGTGTTTTCGATTATTACTACGGCGATACATTTTGGAGAAAAACAGGAATTGATAATTAATGAAAAAAAACCTATGAAAAAAGTGTATCATTATATTTTTTATAAATTATATCGCTACATGCTATCTACCCCAAATTCAAATTTAGCAGTAAATGGAGCAGTGATATATTTGTGCATAAGTTTGCTTTTTTATTCAATGACAATTGATTTATTATTAAATAAATTTTTCAAATTGCATCCAATGTCAGGGAACTTATTTATGGCCATTGGTTTGTCTTATGCGTTTTTAATTTATTATTTCAATTATTGGTATTTTAGAAAAGATGGTTTATATCTTAAGATTGAAAAAAGGTTTATAAATGAAAGTGAAAAGCAGAGAGTATTAGGAAATATATTTGTTTCTGTTTTTGTTTTTGGCTCGATTATTATTTTTATGTTAACTGGCTTTTTAGTTAATAAGTATTACGGTGGATTCAAGTAGCTAAATTTTAAATACCATCTGACTCAAGCAGAAATTATTTCAAATGTTAGCATGGTGTTTACCCTATTGTAGAGAGCAGATATAATCAAATCGGTTAATATGATCATCCATATCAAAAATATCTTAAACTAAATAATTTTTTATATTGGGATTTTTCCAAAAGTCTTTCATAAAATTATTTGTGTAAAATTCAAAAGTAATGTTACATTTTAGTCGTTTTCCTAACACGACTTTCTAACGTGTTAAATTTTTTCAATTTTTCTAACACGTTGTTTTTATGCGGTAAATTTTCAATGGTTTTTTACCATATTTAACTATAGCAATCGATTCTGTAAAGTCTTTAGGCGGTAAGGATTGCAAAGTAAAATTTTCTGTCATTGAATGTGATTGATTCACAAAGTTAGAAAACTTATTTTGATATTGTAGTGATTTCAAAAAATACAATTTCTTGAAAAAAATTAAATTCATACCCCCACAAGAACCACCAAAAAGAAAAGTTACCGAGGTAAAATATTTTTTTTGAGGTACTCCCCATCTTTTATTTAAGAACGGAAACCACCATAATAAAATCATTTACACAGAAAACGAAACAAAGACATTTATTTAAGGACAAAAAAACAAACTGCTAAACTTTTATTATTTCAAGTTAAGACTATAGAAACAGACAAAATAATGTTATAAAAATACTGTTTAACAGTTTTTAACTTATTGTATCAATCTAATTATATTACATTAAAATAGGTTCATTTTAGTTTCACAACACGAAACGAAGTTGTTATTAGGTCAACTCTTAAAAACAAAAAACCCAAAACACTAATGATTAGTACTTTGGGTTTTTAAAGTGCGGATAATAGGACTCGAACCTACACGCCTTGCGGCACCAGATCCTAAGTCTGGCATGTCTACCAATTTCACCATATCCGCGAAATTCTGAGTGCAAATATAAGCATTACTTCTTAAGTTCAAAGGAATTTCTTAAAAAATTATTTACTCAGTTTTTTGTACTTTTGAAATTATAAAATTATTAAATAATGGAAAATATTAAAGCATACATTCAAGAACACAAAGACCGCTTTATCAACGAGTTAATCGAATTATTAAAAATGCCCTCCGTGAGCGCAAATCCTGCTTTCTCACTAGATATCATCAATACTGCTGCTGCCGTAAAAGCAAGTTTGGAAAAAGCAGGCTGCGATTTCGTTGAAATCTGTGATACCCCAGGGAACCCAATCGTGTATGGCGAAAAAATAATCGACCCAAGTTTACCAACCATTTTAGTGTATGGCCATTATGACGTACAACCCGCAGATCCTATTGAATTATGGACTTCGCCGCCATTTGAACCCATAATAAAGAACACCGAAATTCATCCCGACGGCGCCATTTTTGCAAGAGGTTCTTGCGATGACAAAGGCCAAATGTACATGCACGTAAAAGCATTGGAATATATGGTTCAATCGAATACTTTGCCGTGTAATGTGAAGTTTATGATTGAAGGTGAAGAGGAAATTGGCTCCAAAAGCTTGAGTTGGTTCGTAGAACGCAATCAGGAAAAACTAAAAAATGACGTGATTTTAATTTCGGACACCGGAATGATTTCTAATCAACAACCGTCGATTACAACAGGATTACGTGGATTGAGTTACGTAGAAGTCGAAGTAACGGGACCAAACCGTGATTTACATTCCGGATTATACGGTGGAGCGGTTGCCAACCCAATCAATATTTTAGCCAAAATGATTGCTTCGCTTCATGATGAAGACAACCACATTACCATTCCTGGTTTTTATGATAATGTAGCAGAATTATCCTTGGAAGAAAGAGCCGAAATGGCCAAAGCGCCTTTTAGCCTTGAAAATTATAAAAAAGCACTCGACCTAAATGACATTTACGGCGAAAAAGACTATGTGACTAACGAAAGAAACTCCATCCGTCCTACCCTTGACGTCAACGGAATCTGGGGTGGTTACACCGGAGAAGGTGCCAAAACCGTTATTGCAAGCAAAGCTTTCGCTAAAATCTCGATGCGTTTGGTTCCTAATCAGGATTGGGAACAAATCACGGAATTATTCACAAAACATTTCATAAGCATTGCTCCTGCCGGCGTTACCGTAAAAGTAAAACCACATCATGGCGGACAAGGTTATGTAACGCCAACAGACAGCATTGGCTACAAAGCCGCGAATATGGCGTATACGGAAACCTTTGGCGTTCCCGCAATTCCCGTGCGCTCCGGGGGAAGTATTCCTATCGTAGCCTTATTCGAAAAAGAACTAAAAAGCAAGACTATTCTAATGGGATTTGGTCTGGACAGTGATGCCATTCACTCGCCAAACGAACACTTCGGGATCTTCAATTACCTAAAAGGAATTGAAACCATTCCGTTGTTTTACAAATATTTTGTAGAACTTTCTAAATAATAGTTAGCGATACCGTCCGTTCGAGTTTTTTTGTAAAGAGAAACGGAACAAAAAAGTATCGAGAACCTACATCCGCTCTAAACAGGGCGGATTTTTTTTGGGCGTTCCCACGCTTCCACTATCGTTCCAGCGTGGTCAGGCTGTCCGTTCTCAATCTTTTTGTTTTTTGAAACAAAAAAATAAAAAGGATTTCCACTCCCATCCTTAACGCAAACCGCTGACTACCAAAATATTTTTCATAAAAATTTGTTTATTTCAATTTATATTCTACATTTGTAGAGCTAACTCTATTTTCGTAGAACAAAATCATTTTATGCGACAAACTGTTATTGTAATCGGCTTGTTATTTTTCCTCTTTAGTTGCAAAACCAATCAAATGAAAAATAAACTTAGAGAAGGACTTTGGATTGAACAATACTCACAGGATAGTTCCCATTATAAATCAATTGGAAAATACAGAAAAGGTGATCCCGTAAAAAAATGGAGTTATTTTTTAAATGGTAGAATCATAAAAAGAGAAAAATACAAAGACAACATCTGCAACACTACTTTTTATCATGAAAATGGAAAAATACAGTCCAAAGGAAAAACAAAAATGGAAACGAGCGATAAGTACGCACATTGGTTTTATTTTGGTGACTGGAAGTTCTTTAATGAACATGGAAAACTAATAACGATAAAGAAATACAAAAACGGAGAATCAGTTTCCGAAATAGAAATTAAATAACATGCAACAATTAACAAACGCCGAAGAACAACTCATGGAACACCTTTGGAAACTCGAGAAAGCCTTCATGAAAGACTTGCTGGAAGCCTATCCAAAACCAAAACCAGCAACCACAACCGTGGCTACCCTATTGAAAAGAATGATTGACAAGCAATTTGTAGCGTATACTGAATTTGGGAACTCCCGGGAATATTATCCATTGGTCAAAAAAACGGATTATTTCTCCAAACACGTCAACGGATTGATAAGTAGTTTTTTCAATAATTCGGCATCGCAATTTGCTTCTTTCTTTACCACCGAAACGAATTTGTCTCAAACGGAACTGGAAGAACTCAAGAAAATAATCGACAGTGAAATTCAAAAAAAGAAAAAATGAGCGACTTTCTAATCAAATCGACAATCACTTTATTTGTGCTACTGGCAGTGTATTATTTGTTTTTGGAAAAAGAAAAAACACACGTTTTCAATAGGTTTTACCTGTTGTTCAGCCTTGTTTTTTCCATGGTGATTCCCTTTATTACTATTGAAGTTATTCAGGAAATACCACAACCTGCAGTCAATCCAGGAAATATCCAAATACTGCAAGGAAACGCTGTAGTACTTGAAGAAACAAACTATCTAGCAATAGGATTATGGAGTTTATATGCCGTAGTAACATTCGTTTTGGTGATACGTTTTTTCAGTAATATTATCAAGATTTCGTCTAAAATGAAGTCGAATACAGCAATTGCCTATAAAAACGCAAAACTGGTTTTGGTTCCCGAAAAAACACTTCCGCACACGTTCCTGAATACTATTTTCATCAATAAAACGGAGTACAACAACCGTGAAATTGAAGCCGAATTGTACACACACGAGCTCACGCATGTAACTCAAAAACACACTTTGGATATTTTATTCATCGAACTATTGAAAATCGTTTTTTGGTTCAACCCAATTTTTATTTTTTACAAAAAAGCAATACAACTCAATCACGAATTTCTTGCCGATGAGAAAGTCGTGACCTCCTATAACAATGTTCCGTTCTACCAATCCTTATTACTATCGAAAGCGAACGAGAACCAAACTTTTTACTTGGCCAGTAATTTGAATTATTTAATAACTAAAAAACGATTACTTATGATGACAAAAACCACATCAAAAACAGAAGCTTTATTAAAAAAAGTAATGCTCATGCCGATTGTAGCTACATTATTATTTTTATTATTGTCCCGTCCTGAAATAGCGATACACAAAAAGTATCCTAATGGAAAAACATGAAGAAACACGCTATGTGAAGCGG
>NZ_RYDL01000023.1 GCF_003968755.1 Flavobacterium sp. RSP15
CCGCTTCACATAGCGTGTTTCTTCATGTTTTTCCATTAGGATACTTTTT
Source organism: Flavobacterium sp. RSP15 (assembly GCF_003968755.1). GTDB lineage: Bacteria > Bacteroidota > Bacteroidia > Flavobacteriales > Flavobacteriaceae > Flavobacterium. Next base: position 50 of record NZ_RYDL01000023.1, read on the forward strand.
GTGTATCGCTATTTCAGGACGGGACATTACTCTAATAAAAAAGCTCTCAATATTTGAGAGCTTTTTTTATGCATTATTTTTTCTTTTGTTGTGCTTTTTGAGCTTCGGCTTGTTCCATCACTTCTTGCAGTTTTTTCTGGAATTTACCTTGCTTTTTGGGCTCTTTCAATTTATTCTCTTGAATTTGAGTATGAATCTTATCACTATCGATAAAGTATCGTTTGATGACAATCATAATTCCAATGGTAATCAAATTCGAAATAAAGTTATACAAACTCAATCCCGCACCATAACTATTAAAGAAAAACAACATCATGATTGGCGACACGTATATCATAATTTTCATCATTTTTGCCATATCCGGCATTCCTTCTTGTTGTGGAGCAGCCATTTGCTGGTCTCCAGAAGTCATTTTCATGTAAAAGAAAATAGCAATCGAAGCCAGAATAGGAAACAAACTGATGTGATTTCCGTAAAACGGAATATAGAAAGGCAAACGGATTACTTCATCAAAAGACGATAAATCATCCGCCCAAAGGAAACTTTTTTGTCTTAACTCAAATGCCGATGGGAAAAACTGAAACGAAGCATACATAAATGGCAGTTGAATCAATGCTGGAATACAACCTGCCATAGGATTTACTCCCGCTTTGTTATACAACTTCATTGTTTCCTGTTGTTTCTTCATGGGGTCTTTTTTGAATTTTTCACCCAATTCTGTTATTTCAGGACGCAACACTTTCATCTTAGCCTGTGACAAGAACGATTTAAAAGTAATAGGCGACATTGCTATTTTTATCAGAATTGTAAAAATAATTATCGCAATTCCATAAGAAATATAAGAACTTAAAAAGGCAAATAATGGAATAAAGATAAACTTATTTATCCACCCAAAAATTCCCCAACCCAGTGAAATAATTTTTTCCAGATTTTGATCGTATGAGTGTAATGTCTTATAATCTGTTGGACCAAAATACCAACTCATTTTGTGATCTAATTCGCCATTAGTAAATGCTAATGGAATGTTAGCATTAAATTGTTTTGTAAAAGTAGTATCCACTTTGTCATCCAGAACTAAATTAGTTGACTTTAATTTAGCCGTTTCAAAAGGGGTTTTTGTTAATAGAATCGTAGAGAAAAAGTGCTGTTTGTAAGCGATAAAAGTAGCTTTATCCAAGTCAGATTCTTCCGTCTGACCCAATCCTGCGTAATCTATTTTTCCGTCTTCATGTTCAAAATAGATTTCAGTATACCGGTTTTCATACGAAACACTTTTCTCGTTTCGGTAGGTTTTTAAATCCCACTCTAAATCTACTGGTTTGGCGGTATTCAATACTTTATTCAACCCTTGGGAACGAATGTCAAAACCAATCATATATTCGTTTGGTTTCAACACGTATTTGTATTCCAAGAATTCATTAGCACCCGCTTTCAATTTCATAGACAATATTTGATCTGCTCCTATTTTTGTTAATGTAGGCTCAAAATACAAGTCTTTTGAATTTAACGTACGGTTATCACTAGTCAGCAATTGTACATTTAAATTGGCATTGTTGTCTTTGATCAATTGTACTAATTGTCCGGATTTTTTCTCAAACTTTTTGAACTTTTTCAAGGTAGCTTCCACAATATATCCCCCTTTATTGGCTATTTTTAATGTAACCAATTCGTTTTCGATAGTTGTAAAGCCTGCTTTTGCAGAAGGTAGTGTTGCAGAATAGGCAAAATTTCCTAAGGTTTTTTGTAACTGCGCCAGTTGTGTTGAATCTCCTGTTGCAGCAACCGCAATTGTCGCTTTTGCAACCGTTTTAGCTTCTAACTCTTTTGCTTTAGCTTCCTGAATCACCAACTCTTTTTGTGCTTTTTCAGCGGCAATTACTTTCTCATCAGGTTGATTTTGGTACATGATAAAAACCAAAATACCAAAAATTAATACAAAACCTATGATCGAATTGAGGTCAAATTTTTTTTGTTCCATTATAATTAAAAAAAGTTATAAATTTTAGGTTTACTGAAACCCAATCGTTTTCAGTTATTTTTTCTTTGCCTGAACGGCTGCTGCCACAAAATTCACAAAAATAGGATGCGGATTTGCAACCGTACTCTTGTATTCTGGATGGTATTGCACGCCAATAAAAAACGGATGATCTTCTATTTCTATAATTTCTACCAATCCCGTATCAGGGTTTACGCCTGAAGCCATCAATCCGGCATTTTCTAATGGAGTAACGTATTTACTGTTGTACTCATAGCGGTGACGGTGGCGTTCTGAAATGGTTTCTTTTCCGTAAATTTTATAGGCTAATGTATCCTTTTTGATGTCGCATTTCCATGCACCAAGACGCATTGTTCCGCCCTTATCCGTGATAGTTTTTTGCTCTTCCATGAGGTTTACTACCGGATAAGCGGTGTGTTCATTCATTTCAGTTGAATTAGCATCTTTATAACCCAACATATTTCTTGAATATTCTATGATGGCCATTTGCATCCCCAAACAAATTCCGAAGAACGGCACTTTATTCTCACGGGCATATTGCACGGCAGCAATTTTTCCTTCAATTCCTCTTTCTCCAAAACCTGGAGCAACCAGAATTCCGTCTAAACCTGAGAATTTTTCCTGTATATTATTCGCATCAATGTGTTCTGAATGAATTGAAATCACATTTACTTTTGTTTCATTAGCTGCACCGGCATGGATAAATGCTTCCAAAATAGATTTGTAGCAATCCTGCATTTCTACATATTTTCCTATCAAACCAATATTCACGGTATGCTTTGGATTTTTCAATCGGCGTAAAAAAGTATTCCAGTTTTTTAAATCCGGAGCCGCTTTTTTAGGTAAATCTAATTTTTTTAACGCCACAACATCAAGTCCTTCTTCCAGCATTAGATTCGGCACTTCATAAATCGTGGAAGCATCAATAGACTGAATAACAGCTTCTCTTTTTACATTACAAAACAAAGCCAGTTTATTGCGTAATTCTTCAGAAATTTCGTGTTCCGTTCTGCACACTAAAATATCTGCTTTTATTCCGCTTTCCATCAAGGTTTTTACGGAATGCTGGGTTGGTTTTGTTTTCAACTCTCCCGCGGCAGCTAAATAAGGAACCAGAGTAAGGTGAATTACAATCCCATTATGCTCTCCTAATTCCCAAACTAATTGACGAACAGATTCTATGTAAGGTAAGGATTCAATGTCTCCTACTGTACCCCCAATTTCAGTGATGACAATATCATAATCGCCGGAATTTCCAAGCAACTGCATTCTTTCCTTGATTTCATTGGTGATATGAGGAACTACTTGTACTGTTTTTCCTAAAAACTCTCCTCTTCTTTCCTTTTCAATAACCGAAAGATAAATTCTTCCTGTAGTCACATTATTCGCCTGAGAAGTAGGAACATTCAAAAAACGCTCGTAATGCCCTAAATCCAAATCCGTTTCGGCACCATCATCAGTCACATAACATTCTCCATGTTCATAAGGATTTAATGTCCCTGGATCTACATTAATGTATGGGTCAAACTTTTGGATGGTTGTACGGTATCCTCTAGCTTGTAACAATTTTGCCAAAGATGCTGCAATGATTCCTTTCCCTAAAGAAGAAGTTACACCGCCAGTAACAAAAATATATTTCGTTTGATTCATTCTGTTGTTATTTGTATTGTAGTTGTGTAAAAAACGTGGCAAAAGTACAATTATAAATTGTCAAATTGAAAATTAAATCGGTTTTGGGTACCGTTTTTTTATATTTCGAATTAACTCTTCCAGACCATTGAGTTTCAATTCATAAATTAATTTCAGTTGTTCCCCTAGTTCCCCTTTAGGAAACCCTTTATTGCTATACCAAACAATATAGTATTCCGGGATATCGATAAGAAACCAGCCTTCGTATTTACCAAAAGGCATTTTAGTATGGGCTAGCTTGATGAGTTGTTTTTGGTTTTGATCCATTTTATAATAAAAAAGAAGCAAGAGACAGGAAAACAAAAAGAAATAATCATTTTTGTTTCCTGTCTCTTGCTTCCTAAGACTATTTAATTCCAGTTAAAAATAATTCGTTTCTCGATTTCGGGATGCAGACTCAGGAATACAGGACAGGTCATTGCTGCTCTTTCCAGTATTCTTTTATTCTTTACATCAGCAGTTCCGTACATCTCAAAATTAATCGCTATCACATCAATACGTCTGGGTTCCATTTTCATTATTTTGACCACCTCAGCGGTAGATCCTTTTAAATCCACTTCGAGATCTCGTGCTTTTATTCCCATAATGGTCATCATACAAGTTGCCAGAGCATTGGCAACCGCATCCGTTGGAGAAAAAGCTTCTCCTTTCCCATTATTATCTAAAGGAGCATCCGAAAAAATTTCAGTCCCGGATTGCAAATGAATAGAAGAGGTTCTTAAATCCCCTAAATACGTTACTATTGATGTCATTATTTTGCTTCTTTTATGATTAAATCGGTATCATAATATAAAATATAAATTCCTTTATTGGTATACCCACCATCTTCTTTTTTATAGAATTCAAACTTATTATCTATTTGTTCCGTTGCCGTAAAGTCTACTGTTTCCTGATATTTCTTATCTTGTGACAAACGCATCATCGTGTCAAAAGTAACATCAAAACCACGAATTGCATAAGCACTTGGAGTAATTTTATTTCTGTTTTTAAACTCTTTCTCAAAAATTAATGCTTCAGGAGTTTCATTTTCACGAGCAACTGACGGATACATTAATTTCAATTTTGTCAAATTCACAAAATTAATTTCGTCCGTATCTAATGTTTCATTTGGTTCCAGAATTACTAACTGCACTTGATACGCAGACATAGCACTCAACATAGTGGCCATAGTTGCCTTGATCATACTCGTGTTTTCGGTTTCCATCACCACGTAATTCATTTTGCCTTTTACAAATAAACGCTGTAGATTTTCGGGAGACACACTGCCATTTGGATTAAGAGTTGCAAATTTAACGTCTTTATGATTTTCTTTTATAAACTGAATTACAGATTCTTTTTTCCTATCGACTACTGCTATAATAACGCCTCCTCTGGTTCGCATATAATTGAACATCGCATTTTTAACCTCAGTGGTCGTTGGAATGGTTTGATATAAATTACTAAGGGAGTTACCAACATCTTTTGATAAAGGGGAGATTACCGGAACCTGGCGTTTATGAAGTAATTCAGCCGTTATCTCGACGTTACTTTGATAAAATGGTCCAATTATAGCATCTGAATCTTCCAAATTATTTCGCTTAATTAATGCTACTATATTAGAATAATCCTTAGTTTCCTGGGAATCATAGATACTCACATCAAGAGAAAGACCCAATTGTTTGGCAGAATCTATGGCCATTAATGCACCTGCATAAAAATCTAAAGTCATATTCAAAAACTTGTCGTTTTTCAAGCGGGTGATGATCGAATTTGCAGTATCCACCTCCATTTTTGCAATATTAAAGGGCAAAAGAAGCACTAGTTTTTTCCTGTTCGCGCTATTATTTGACAATACGGTATATTCTTTTTTAATTTCTTGCAAAACAGGAGTCGCTGACGGAACTTTCAAAATCATACCTTCTGTCACGCCCTGAGATAAAGCGGGGTTTAAAGCAATTAATTCCTCCTGACTCAAATTAAACATTCGGGACAAACTATACAGTGTTTCTTTCGGTTTTATAACATAGGAACGGTAACTAAAGAGTACTTTGGCTGGTTGTACATTATTTTCTCCCATTTCTTCTTTGGACGCAAACGCTGCTTCCGTTTTATCTGCTTTTGGCCCCAAAGTTTCGGGATTCCCTTTGATACGCAATTTATATCCAATGGGTAAACCGGAAACTATTTCAGGATTTTTCTGCTCTAATTCTGCAATGGTAATTCCATAGTATTTCGCGATTGAGTATTTAGTCTCTTTTGGAAGCACATCGTGATACACTACTTTATCCTGATTTGATACTGTTTTTTTTAACCCATTTTTAGATGGAATAATAAGCGTCTGCCCTATTTGAAGACCCTCGTTTTCAAGAAAAGGGTTCGCTTCTTTTAAAGCTTCATCCGTTACCTCATATTTTTTTTCGATACCATAGAGCGTTTCTTTTGGTGTCACTTCGTGAATTATAGCCTTCGCACCTGGTATAGTCGCAGTCAACGGTTTTTGGTTGCCCCCTTTTTTAGGAATCAGCAAAATACTGTTTGGTTTCAATCCACTTTGAGCATCCGGATTTAGTTGATATATATCAAATGGAGTGACCTTGTATTTTTGAGCAATTTCGTTAATTGTTTCCCCTTTCGCCACTTTGTGCGTTGTATTTTTTTCTTGTGCAAAAACACTATCATGATTGAACAACAACAGCACCATACAAATTACAAAAAAATATTTCATCGTTTTCATTTATAAATTATTCAAATTAGTAATACAAGAACGGTACCAAATTTTATTTTAAAAAATTTGATACCGTTTATATGGGAACATTAAAAAAAGCTGTTCTTAGAAAGGACTAAATAGTAAAGTATTATTCCCATTCAATAGTTGCCGGCGGTTTTGAACTGATATCATACACCACTCTATTAACCCCTTTTACTTTGTTGATTATGTCATTCGAGACTTTCATCAGGAAATCATAGGGAAGATGTACCCAATCTGCCGTCATACCATCTGTAGATTCTACAGCACGTAATGCAATTACTTTCTCATAGGTACGCTCATCTCCCATTACTCCTACACTATTAACGGGAAGTAAAATGGCTCCGGCTTGCCATACTTTATCGTACAGTCCCCAAGATTTTAATCCGTCAATAAAAACAGCATCAACGTCCTGTAAAATTTGTACTTTTTCCGGGGTAATGTCTCCTAAAATTCTGATGGACAGTCCTGGTCCTGGAAAAGGATGTCTGCCTAATAATTCAGGGTCTATTCCTAAAGAAGCCCCTACTCTGCGTACCTCATCTTTAAAAAGCATGCGCAATGGCTCTACTATTTTTAGTTTCATGTAATCCGGTAAACCGCCAACATTATGGTGTGATTTTATGGTTGCCGATGGTCCTTTTACAGAAACGGATTCAATAACATCCGGGTAAATAGTACCTTGTGCCAACCATTTTACATCTTGTATAAGGTGCGATTCATCATCAAAAACTTCGATAAAGACACGTCCTATAATTTTACGTTTGGTCTCCGGGTCGCTGACACCTGCTAATTCAGATAAAAAACGATCACCGGCATCGACTCCTTTTACGTTCAAACCCATTCCTTTGTACTGATCCAGTACGTTCTGGAACTCATTTTTACGAAGCAAACCATTATTTACAAAAATACAATACAGGTTTTTACCAATCGCTTGATGTAATAAAACTGCTGCCACGGTAGAATCTACTCCTCCAGAAAGTCCGAGAACCACTTTATCGTCTTGTAGTTTTTCTTTTAATTCAGCCACCATTTCTTCAACAAAAGCATTTGGCGTAAAATTTTGAGGTACTTCCGCAATTTTCACCAAAAAGTTCTCTAACATTTTAGATCCGTCGGTTGAGTGAAAAACTTCCGGATGGTACTGAATGGCGTACGTGGTTTCACCCTCTATTTTGTAAGCTGCAAATTCCACATCTTGGGTACTGGCAAGTTTTACTCCATTAGTAGGCAATGCTTTGATGCTATCGCTATGGCTCATCCAAACTTGGCTGTTTTCAGAAACACCCTCGAAGAACACTTCATTCTCTTTTATAAAAGATAAATTAGCTCTACCATATTCTCTTGTATTTGAAGCTGCCACTTCACCTCCACTAAAATGAGATAAATATTGGGCTCCGTAACAAACGGCTAATAAAGGTAATTTCCCTCTAATTTGAGATAAATCCGGATGTGGCGCATCTTCTCCTCGAACAGAAAAAGGGCTACCACCAAGGATTACGGCTTTGTAAGAAGATAAATCACTCGGAAAATGATTGTATGGGAAGATTTCGCAGAATATATTTAATTCGCGAACTCTACGAGCAATAAGTTGTGTGTATTGCGATCCGAAATCTAAAATAAGTACGTTGTGTTGCATGTGCAAAAATACTTTTTATATTTTGAATTGAAAAATCGAATTTTAAAATATTTATTTTATTTTGGATCGCCAAAATAATTTCTCCTATCTTTTAAAAGAGAATTAGCCTTTTAGTCCATTTTGGAATTATCCTGAAATTAAGTTTAGAAGATAAAAGAGTACATTTGCAGCCCTAATAATCTACTTAAAACAGAAAAAATGAAAGCAAAAAATTTTATAGTCGTTGCCTTTTTTGGCTTTATTATCATTTCATGTAATGTAATTGATGATTTATTGACCTTTTCGATAGATAATCAAACGACCGTTACCATTCCATCTGGATTTCCAGTGAACACCGCTTTAGAATTAGTTACTCCAGATGTTCCGTCTAATTCTAGTACCGCATTTGAAAATAACAATACAAATGCCGAATTAGTCAAAGATGTAAAATTGAAAGAGATGAAATTGACGGTAACAAATCCTGCTAACAAATCATTTTCATTTTTAAAATCGATACATATTTATATTTCAACAAATGACAGCGACGAGATTGAACTGGCTTTTTTAGACGATATAAACGCGACATCAAACACGTTGAGTTTAACCTGTACCACAGAAAAATTAGACAAATACGTTAAAGCTTCCAGTTTTAAACTTCGAACAAAAGCGATAACCAAAGAGGCGATTACTCAAGATATTTCCATAAAAGCGGACATGAAATTTCAAGTTACTGCAGATCCTTTTTAGAAAAAGCTATCAAACTAGTGGCTGACGAAATCCAAAGTGATTGTACCCTGAAATTTCAAATAAGACAAAAAAAGACCTTTGGAATCTCATTTCAAAGGTCTTTTTGTTTTTACAATACAGGATCTATGTCAACTATTCTTTGACCAAAATAATGGTTGCTTTAAAACCTGTTCCCAGATTCCATTGACTTCCTGATATCAAACCTCCTTTATCATTATACACTTTGAATTCAGCAGTATTGGGCCCTGAAGATCCCTGGTTCAACGCTTCAAATTCAATCTTGTTAAATCCTTTTTCTAAGACGATTTCAAATCCTTGAAAATTACTTTCAAGATTCACTTGGTACTGGATCACTTTATCGTTCAGATACACCCTGATCTGATCTCCATCAACGTAGGCCGCATCGCGATACAGTACTTTTGCTGTTACAGATCCCGTGGTAAAATTGCCTAAATCTTGGTTTTTTCGATACACCAAACCTTCTGTTTTTTCTTCTTTTTTATTCCATTTGTCTCTATACACATCTCCCGGATTAATAAACTCATTTTTAGGAATCATCGAAAAATTATTTGCCGGCGCTACAGGAGCTGAAGCACTTGGTTTTGGGTTTAATAACTCCGGATTTTTAAACACATTAGGTGTCTTGACTGGTGGAACACTCGCTTTCGGCGGAATTGGTTTTTTAATTTTTGGTGCTGTATTTTTAGGGGGAATGGCTTTAAATTTTGAGCTAAACTCGTTTTGGGCATATCCGCTTAGAGACATGCTGATGGTAATCATTAAAAATAAAATCCTTTTCATAACTTTCAAAATTAGGTTTCTTGTACCTGTAAAAATTTAAAAATAAAAAACCTATTGTACTTAATCAAGAACGAAGCACTAATTTAACTTTCATTTATAACTTATAATTTCCGATTTTATTATATTTTGGATACCCAAACACTATAAAAAACCGGTACATAAAAGGAACATTTTAATTACAAAACGGGTGATTTTATTTCGCTTTTTTTTATAACTTGCAAATAGTATGCCATACCAAAGCATCGCCTTTTATAACACTAAACAACCTTTAAACACCACTACAATGAAAAGAGAAAACATACTGACAGGCTCGCCATGGGAAGACAAAATGGGATATTGCCGCGCCGTACGCATCGGCAACTCTATTGAGGTTTCCGGAACTGTCGCACTGGTTGACGGCAAAAAAGTAAAAGCTAATGACGCCTATGCGCAAACACTTAATATTTTAGAACGTGTCGAAAAAGTTCTTGAAGACTTGGATGCAAGTATGAAAGATGTTATCAGAACCCGAATTTTCACTACTGACATTACTACTTTTGAATACGTTGCTAAGGCTCATGCTCAATTTTTTAAAGATATAAAACCTGCCACTGGTTTTTATGAAATCAGCAAATTAGTCGGTCCTGAATATCTAGTTGAAATAGAATTTACAGCAATAGCCCCTGAAAAATCATTAATTCAAGACGGATTATAATACTTTTGCACAAACACTTTGCCTGTCCTACTAATGAGTTTAGAAAAAACGAATAAAATTACGACACTCCTTTTCAAATGGATTTTTATTGGTGCCCTGATCGGTGTTTTTTCCGGATCGGTATCTGCATTTTTTCTGGTAGCATTAGAGTGGGTAACCCAAACCCGAGACAACAACAACTGGATCATCTGGCTTTTGCCAATAGGCGGCTTGGCAATAGGTTTGGGATATTACTATTGGGGGGAATCAGTCGTCAAGGGGAATAATTTATTGTTAAAAGAATACGAAAATCCGCAGCAAATTATTCCATTCAAAATGGCGCCTTTGGTACTTTTTGGCACCTTGATCACCCATCTTTTTGGCGGTTCAGCCGGTCGTGAAGGAACAGCAGTACAAATGGGAGGTGCTATTGCGGATCAGTTTACAAAACTATTTCAACTCGATAATTCCGAAAGAAAAACAATACTCATACTGGGAATCAGCGCAGGATTTGCTTCCATTTTTGGCACCCCTTTAGCCGGAGCCTTATTTGCTTTGGAAGTTGTTTTTTTTAGTAAAATCAATTTAAAAAGCATCCTATTATCGTTTTTTGTTGCTTTCATCGCTTATTTCACCGTGGAACTTTGGCAGGTACAACACACGCATTATGCTATTCATTTTGTCCCTTCAATTACTTTCATTACCTTATCTTGGGTAGTTCTCGTGAGTATTTTGTTTGGCTTGGTCGCCATGCTTTTCTCCAGAAGCACGCACTTTTGGGGTCGGTTATTTTCTAAAACCATATCGTCTCCGCCGCTTCGCCCTTTTGTGGGAGGATGTTTCATTGCATTAGCCGTCTATTGTATTGGAACTACAAAATACATTGGACTTGGAGTTCCTATGATTGTTGAGGCATTTTCGAGTCCAAATGCTTCTTATGATTTCCTACTAAAAATACTCTTTACGGGATTTACGCTGGGAGCCGGATTTAAAGGGGGCGAGGTAACCCCGCTATTTTTTATTGGCGCTACTTTAGGAAGTGCCTTATCGCTGGTTGTTCCATTGCCAATTGCCCTTTTGGCAGGCATGGGGTTTGTGGCTGTTTTTTCCGGAGCCACCCATACACCTATTGCTTGCACGGTCATGGGAATGGAAATTTTTGGTGTTGAAAGCGGTATTTTTATTGGTCTAGCGTGCTGCATCGCTTACTTTACATCCGGTTCCGTGGGGATTTACAACGCCCAAATTGTAAAAGGAGCAAAATACCATTTGTACCAAAAATTAAAAAGAAGAAACACCGACTTTTTATAACCCTCTAAAAGTTTGTTAATTGTATAATTCATTTCAACATTACAGTAAAAAAATGTAATTTCGCAATCTATGAAAATACAAGACATTCAAGCGATACAGTTGTTATTAGCAACTCCTAAAAAGATTGCCATAATCCCACACCGAGGCCCTGATGGCGACGCCATGGGTTCTACCCTGGCTCTATATCATTTTTTATTAAAAAACAAACACCAGCCCGTTGTTGTTTCTCCCAATGAATTTCCAGATTTTCTGGCTTGGATGCCGGGCTCTGAGACGATTAAAATATTTGAAAAAGACAAACAAAATTGTACAAAAATCCTTGAAGAAGCCGATCTGATTTTTACCTTAGATTTTAATGCCTTGCACCGCACCGGCGATATGGAGCAGGTTTTATGCCAGCTAAAGGTGCCCTTCATCATGATTGACCACCATCAAAAACCGGATGATTATGCCGCGATCACCTACTCTGATACGGCCTTTGGATCAACTTGTGAAATGGTGTACAACTTCATTTTATTCCTTGGAAAAAAACAAGATATCGACAAGACTATCGGAACCTGCATTTATACTGGAATCCTAACCGATTCCGGTTCTTTTCGTTTTCCAAAAACAACTGGAACAACCCATAGGATTGTGGCTGAATTAATCGATTTAGGCGTTGAGAACACAGAAATCCCAAGCTTATTATTTGACAACAGTTCTTTTGGCCGTTTGCAAATATTGGGAAGAGCACTTCAAAACATGAAAGTACTTCCGGAACATAAAACAGCCTATACCAAGCTTAGCCAGGACGAATTGAATTCATTTGATTACGTAAAAGGCGATACCGAAGGTATTGTAAACTACGGATTAAACATCAAGGGAATCGTGTTCACAGCTATCTTTATAGAAAATAAAGAAGAAAAAATTATCAAGATTTCATTTCGCTCCCAAGGTGATTTTGATGTGAATCAATTTGCAAGAGATCATTTTAATGGTGGAGGACATCGCAATGCAGCCGGAGGAAAATCAGAAATAACGATGGCAGAAACGATACAAAAATTTGAAGATTTAGTACGAACGCTAAAAGTATAATCCATGTTAAAATTCAGCACACCTATTGCACTGGTCTTTTTTGCGATTCTGGTTATGTCAAGCTGCAAGCAGCATCAGGAGGCGCGCAGACCCCTTTCGCAAGCTTCGGGAAGTTTTATGAAAAAATCAATTCAACGCAACAAAAAACTGGTGGCCACCGAAGAAGATAAAATTAAGGCTTTAATCAAAAGCGACCCAAACATAAAATACCTTGCCTCAAAAAAAGGATATTGGTACACCTATCAAACCCGAAATGAAACGGATACGCTTACGCCAAAAAAAGGAGATGTAGCCTTTTTTGATTACGAAATAAAAGATTTAAAGGGAGCCATCATTTATTCTGAAATAGAACTAAGACCCCAAATTTATTATGTTGACAAACAAAACATCATGATGGGATTGCGAGACGGCATCAAACTAATGCGTAAAAACGAGAAAGTTACCTTTCTTTTTCCATCAAATATGGGGTACGGTTACCATGGTGATGATAAAAAAATTGGCACCAACGAGCCCTTAATCTGCACGGTTACGCTGCGTGACTTTAAATCGGAGGCAACTTATAAAAAAGAGAACGAAGTACCAGTAAAAACAGTTATACCCGCAGCTCCGAGCAAACAACAAGTCCCGGTCGCAAGTACCCCTAAAGACACTATAAACCAATAAAAATAAAGTTAGAAATGAAAAAAAAGATCTTATTCGCATTCCTGGTAATTGCCTCGTTTTACTCCTGTAAAGAAGAACACAGTGATCTCCCTGATGGTTTATACGCTAAAATTGAAACCAGTAAAGGCGACATCATCGTACAATTAAATTTTGAAAAAGTCCCCATTACAGTAGCCAATTATGTTGCATTAGCCGAAGGGAAAAATGATTACGTAACTAATGACAATCTTAAAAACAAACCTTTTTTTGATGGATTAAAATTTCACAGAGTCATCAAAGACTTCATGATACAAACCGGAGATCCGCTAGGAACGGGTTCTGGTGATACCGGCTACAAGTTCAAAGATGAATTTACTGATTTGCAATTTGATAAAGGAGGCGTTCTGGCTATGGCCAATAATGGTCCGGCTACTAACAGCAGTCAGTTTTTTATCACGCATCTTGCTACACCTTGGCTAGACGGAAAGCACACTATTTTTGGTCATGTAGTCGAAAAAGGGATGGATGTCGTAAACAAAATAGAACAAAACGATTTTATCAAATCCGTGACCATTATCCGAAATGGGGAAGCGGCAAAAAAGTTTAATGCCGTAAAAGTATTCAGTGATTATTTTGCAATAGAGTCTGAGAATCAAAAGAAAAAAGCAGCTGTAGATACTGAAAACAAGCGAGTTTACAACGAGAAATACAAAGAAGTCCGCGAACAAAAAGTAGCTTATTTTGCCGAATTGAAAGCCAAAGCAACAAAAACCAAAACAGGACTGCAATACGTGATCACCAAAAAAAGCGGAGGTAAAAAACCTGCTAATGGCACTAGCATCTTCATTCATTACGCCGGTTTTCTTGAAAATGCTGAATTATTTGATGCTAGTATCGAGAGTATTGCCCAAACTTTTGGGAAATACGATGAAAACAGAGCCGCTCAAAACGGCTACCAACCCATCCCTTTCCAAGCTGGTAAAAAAGATGGCATGATTCCTGGTTTCATTGAAGGCATCGAAAAATTATCGTTTGGAGACAAAGCCGTGATTTTTATTCCATCCCAATTGGGATATGGAGCAGCTGGAGCCGGAGGTGTGATTCCGCCTAATGCCAACATCATTTTTGAAATTGAATTATTAGAAAAAATGCCTCAATAATAGTAAGAAAATAAGTCTTTAAATTAGTACACTATGAAATTTAAAATTCTGGTTTTATTGTTTCTGGGAATGGTCAATGTACATTCCCAAACGGTCAAGAAATCTATTCCTGCCAAAAAACCGGTGACAACAGCAAAAGCAATTGTAAAAAAACCGGTGAAACCTGCGGTAAAAGCTCCGGTAGTTATCGAGGGAATTTTTGCAACAATTGCTACCAACAAAGGAGACATTGTAGTGGAATTAGCCTACCAAAAAGCTCCGGTTACCGTTGCGAACTTCATTTCACTGGCCGAAGGTAAAAACACTTTTGTCACTGATGACAAACTAAAAGGAAAACCGTTCTTTGACGCTCTGAAATTTCACCGTGTCATACAAGATTTTATGATACAGACTGGAGATCCTTTCGGCAATGGTTCCGGTGGCCCAGGTTATAGTTTCAAAGATGAATTTACGGACTTGAAACACAGCAAAGCCGGTATTCTTTCTATGGCTAATTCTGGACCTGCAACTAATGGAAGTCAGTTTTTTATCACCCATAAAGCAACGCCATGGTTAGATGGTAAGCACTCCGTTTTTGGTCATGTAACCCAAGGAATGGCTATTGTAAACGCTATTGCGCAAAGCGATGTAATTACAAAGATTACTATTGTGAGAAAAGGCGCTTTGGCCAAAAAATTTGATGCCCCAAAAGTGTTCACGGATTATTTCAACAATAAATCTGAAGACCAGAAGAAACAAGACTTGGCGAATGCAGAAAACGAAGCCAAACAAGCTGTTTTTGAAGCGGAAAACAAAGTAAAAAGAGAAGCGCTGGAAGCGGAAGCTAAACGAGTATACATGGAAAAATACGGTGCTGTAGTAACCGCTAAAAAAACCTATTTAGCCGCTGCTAAAGCGACAGCAACCATCACACCTTCCGGATTAGCGTATAAGATAACAGAGAAAGGAACCGGAGTAAAACCTGCTAACGGAGCAACATTTTATTTTCATTACGCAGGCTATTTTGAGGACGGAACCCTATTTGACAGCAGCTATGAAGAAGTCAATCAAGTCTACGGGAAATTTGATGCCAATCGTGCCGCCCAAAACGGATACCGAGCCTTCCCGTTTGAAGCCGGAAAAAAAGACGGCATGATACCCGGATTTATTGAAGGACTTGACAATATGGCTTTTGGCGATAAAGCAGTCATTTTTATTCCATCCAATCTGGCGTATGGCGAGCGAGGTGCCGGAGGCGTTATTCCGCCTAATACAATGCTTGTGTTCGAATTAGAAATGCTACAAAAACAGCCAACTCCAAAACAATAAAATAAAATATTTGACAATTATAAAACCCGACAATTCTCATCAAAGGAAAACTGTCGGGTTTATTATTTAATCCATTTAGATAAATCTTATTCAGTATGCGGATTTAAACTGGTTTACACTGATTAAAAAACACTTAAAATTCGTTTTTCCTCTAGCATCCGTGTCATCTGCGTGCTATCAGACGTAAACCAACACTATTATTTCTTTGTAAATTTCCAGTCAAATTCATCTTTCTGATTGATAATTGCACCAATCTCAAATTTTACCACCTCATCAAATTCTGTTTGAAAAATGATCCAGTTTTCCTCGTTGAAGTAATTTTCGAACGTATCAAACTCTTCCTGAGTAAATTTAGTGATTCCTTTGGTAACCAAATCTTTTTTGACCTCACTAATTTTTCTGTTGATCAATTTGTATCCAAATAATTCCAACTCCGGACTTGATGCGACAATGTACCCCAATTTCAGCTCTTCTTCCTTATAGAATGTCAAGCGCATTTTGAGTTTGTTGTAAGCAAAAATTACATTATCATCCTCATCCTTATAATTGCGGTCTGGTTTCCCGTAAAGCGCCGTAACATCATTTTGTTTCATCCCGAAAAGAAGCTTATCGATGCCGTGTTTTGGATTTATTTTCATACGTAGTCTGTTTTTTTTTAGTGAATAGAAAAATCAATGTGTATTGCAACAGCTCCTTTTCCAATCCTGATTATGGAACGCAAAGTTCGCAAAGTTTTTATAATGTTTTGCCTTTTTTATCATTAAAAACTGAAGACTTTTTAGTAATCTAGCCGAGTATAAAAAAACCAGCTGCCAAACTACAGAGTAGGATCGGTTTTCGGGGCGGCAAAGTGCTCAATTTTTTTTAATCCCCATCGTTAAAACTACAATTTAAGGTTTTGTTTTAATCCAGCGCTGGATTTCTTTCCTGAGATTTCACCCATTTACACCGATTAATTCATCAGGCATCTTTAAAAATCTTTTATCAGCCTTCGCTGTGGCAGCACTTTTTTTAATACTTGTATCTATATCCTTTTCTTGCTGCTTAATCATTAATGCTGGACTAAAAATGTAATAGATTTAACGGGCAGTATTAAAGTCTGTACGGATACCATTTTAAATGATAATCCTATATTATTTTTAGAATCCAGAAGCAAAACACATTGAAGCACATTGTTTTAACTAGCATCGAAGCCAGTTCACTATTTTGGAAAGATGACAATAAATGGCTACTTTAGTACCACCAAAAGAAATAGTATGAGCTGGAATGCTAAAATTATTACACATAAAAAAGAGAAAAGAATCGCGGTCTATTTCGAAAAAAATCAAGAATTAATTACTCGAATAAAAACAGTAGCCGGTTCCAGATGGAGCCAATCTTTAGTCGCTTGGCACATTCCAGATACGGAAGAAAATAGAATTCGGTTTAAAATCCCAGCACTTACCTACTCCTTTCCGTCACCTGAAGGCATTGCTCAAATCGAGAAACTCAAGCAATGGATGCGTTCCAAGCGGTATAGCCAAAGTACGGTTGTTACCTATAGTGAAGCTTTGAAATCCTTCTTGGTTTTTTATAACCAAAAACCTATTGCTGAAATTACCAATGAAGATGTAATTGTGTACAATAATGAATACATTTTGAAAAACAATCTTTCGGCTTCGTATCAAAACCAAATTACAAACGCCCTTAAGCTATATTTTAAAACTATACAAAACACCAAAATCGAAATTGACAAAATTCACCGACCAAAACGGGCTAAGGTTTTGCCAAATGTATTGAGCAAAGAAGAGATAAAATTGATTTTGAATGCACACAGCAACATTAAGCACAAAATGATGTTGAGTCTGATTTATAGTTGTGGGTTACGCTGTGGTGAATTATTAGCACTTCGACCCGTTCATATCGATGCTAACCGAAACATAGTTTTGCTAAAAAACGCCAAAGGTCAAAAAGACAGGATTGTGCCATTAAGTCTAAAAATATTAGAAATGCTTCGTGAGTATTATAAAGTTTATAGACCTATATCTTATTTATTTGAAGGACAAATCAAAGGACAACCCTACGATGATAGAAGTTTGCAACAGGTGTTGAAACAAGCGCTTCAAAAAGCTGGGATCACAAAACCAGCCACCTTACATTGGCTCAGACACAGCTACGCAACGCACTTATTAGAAAGTGGCACCGATTTAAGATATATACAAGAATTATTGGGACACAGCAGCAGCAAAACCACCGAAATTTATACTCACGTAAGTACGAAAAGTTTGCAACAAATAAAAAGCCCATTTGATGATTTGTAAGAAATTAATTTATTATATTTGAATCGCAATGCGCTGCTCAATAGCGACAATCTACCCAAAACAGGGTGTATAGTCGCTACTTTATAGCGAGTATAGACAAGTTATGTGAGATTGTTCAATTTTTGCCAAAAACGAGCAGGAAGATGAATATTATCTACATTTACAGCATCTTTAAATAGTGGCGCAACTTCTTTTGGTTTCAATCCAGCAAGTCCACATCCTATTTCTGTGACGTAAAAAATGTTTCCTGAATGATATTTCGCCCATTTAATAAAATCATCTACAAAAGGCTTTATTTCTTCTATTGATAACGTTCTTCTTATACCTGCATCTTTTGTTGGTATTCCATAAGTTTTGCCTTGTATTCCTGATGCTTGACCGTATTTTGCACCCCAACCAAGTGCGGTTTTAGCAGCGCCTTTTCCGTGCCTCCCTGATAAGTTTGAACCAAAAACAAAAACTTCTTTTTCGCTTATGGCTTTTATAATTTCAGGTGTTGTTCTTTCAATCATAATGTTTCTGTTATACAACCCACAACCTCACATAACAGCTAGGGATTCGTTGCGTGCGTAGCACGAACAATGAAACCCGGGTTGAACGGAACCGATTGTACGTCCGTTAACCTATGCATTTATCGTAAAAATTTTTGAGAGAATATCAAGAGTCCAGAGGAGCTCTTTTTTTTTAGGTGGTTTAACTATCTGTTTTAAGGTGTTTTAGGTCACTTTTGAACATAAAAGCCCTTACCCATAATTTAGTTTTTACAGGAACTTGAACTTTGGCTACCGCCAAGATACCAAGCAGGTGGACCACGCTGGTCAAAGACTGCTATTCGGTGTAAATTTCCTGTTTTACAACACGGACATTTAGGCATAAAGACTTTTTTTTCTGCTTTTTCCAAGACTTTCACTTTGAGCTTTTCTTGTAAAAGCTTGAGCTTTTGTCGCTTCCAAGTGCTGCTCAAAAAACCGTAATGCCGGATCTTGACAAAACGTTTGGGCAAAATATGCAATGAAAATCGGCGAATAAACTCTTTGTGCGTGAGTGTCATTTGCTTTTTCACACCCGCTACTCGGTAATCCTTATAATCAAAAGTCACGTTTTCATTGTCTATGCTCTTGATTCGATGGTTGCTAATGGCGATTTTATGGGTGTATCTCCCCAAATATTCCACCACTGACTTTGGACTTCCAAAAGGCTTCTTAGCAAATACAACCCAAGGCTTGCGCCACAATTCTTTCCGGATTTGTTCGTATTGGATAGGCGATTTTGCCTTGAGTTTAGCGCAATATTTAGCCCTAAAAACCTTCGACAAGGCTTTGACTGGGAATAAAAATTTACCATCGGTTCTGCTATTTTGCCACTGTCCGTTTTTGTCGACACCACCACCTGGAACAATGCAATGCAGGTGTGGATGCAAACTCAATTGCTGTCCCCAAGTGTGCAAAACCGCTATCACTCCCATCTGCATTTCTTTGGCTTTGCCAAAACTTTGAAGCGTTTCCCAGCTCGCTTCAAACAAAGTATCGTACACTATTTTAGGTTGATATATTGCTAGAGAATTAATACTATCGGGCAAGGTAAAAACGACGTGGAAGTAGGGAACCGGTAAGAGTTCTGTACTTCTGGCTTGTATCCAATCTTCGCGTTTGTTGCCCTGACACTTGGGACAATGGCGGTTGCGGCAAGAGTTGTAGCTTATGGTGATGTTGCCACAGCTATCGCACCCATCGATATGCCCTCCTAAAGAAGCTGTTCTACATTTTTTAAGGGCGTAAAGCGTGCGCAGTTGCCAAGTATTTAATCCCCAATTTTCGATTGCAGTACCTGCTTTTCGCAGTGCATCGGCTACTTCAAAGAGCGGCTGCATTTTGCAAAAAGAGTATCAAGTGGACTGAATTTCTGTTGACTTTCTAGCTGAGCAATCTGCAAATACTCCATCGTAGTTTCTATATTCTGATGTCCCAAAAGATCTTTGAGTGTCATAATATCCATGCCATCTTCGAGCAAATGTGTAGCATAACTGTGCCGCAAGGTATGGGTGTGAACTTCCTTTTTGATACCTGCTGCCTTGGCGACTTGCTTCACCGCCCATTGCACGCCTCGTTGTGAATACCGATTGTCAAAATCGCCACCTGCACCTCCTATAGGTTGTCCGTTGAACAAATAAGTCTTGGGTTTTTCGGCTTCGATGTATTTTTTGAGCCCTCGAATTAAATGTTCCGAAAGCGGTACATAACGGTCTTTTTTGCCTTTACCTTGAACCACTTTGAGTTGTTTTCGGTCAAAATCTAGATCTTGCAATCGTACACTTCGGGCTTCCATACAGCGAAGTCCACAACCATAGAGCAAACCGATCAGGATTTTGTGTTTAAGTAGTTTGGCACCTTGAAGCATCGCCCAAACTTCCTCTTTGCTCAAAACAACAGGGAGTTTCTTCTCGTGCTTTATAGAGGGCAACTTTAGAAACTCATACGGAAGTCCTTCGGATTTAAGTAAAAACCGAAGTCCATAAACGCAGTGTTTAAAATACGTTTGAGAAGGTGTTTTTGACTTTTTTTGTTGGTAAAATAAGTAGTCTTGTACTTGTTCCGCATCTAATTCGGTGGGGATTTTTCCGAAATACAGCGAAATTGCCGCTACATGGCGCGAATAATTATTGAATGTACTTTGGCTTCTGCCCAAGACTGAAACTGTTCGCTCAAATCGATTTAAAAGTTCCTCGAAACCCGGAACTTCCCGTTTGGCTTGGTTCAGGATTTTGTTTTCTCTTAAGGAATCGGGGTGCTTTTTTTTGTAGTCATACTATTCTATTTTAGTTATCTTCGTAAGATAATCAAAATCTACAATGGTGCTACCGAAGGTTTAGTTCAACAATTTATTGTAGCAATTAAGGCTTTGGTTATTAATTTATTTACTGTTTTGTACTTGTTTTAATCTGTCTTTACTCGAAATATAAGGCTTATTTTTCCTTAACTGCGACAATAATGAACGTTGGCGGGAATACCAAAGAACTGTAAAGTTGAAAATTACCAGTCAAAAACTTTGCTAAAGTTATCTAATTGACTAACTTTGCCAAATAAATCAGAAATTTATAAGAGAAGTTGTTTATTACGAAGACTATTATCTTGATTTTTTTAACGCTCAAAAAGAAGACGTTAAGAAAAAATTCAACTGGACTTTACAGTTAATTTCAACTCAACAAAGAATCCCTGAAAAGTTTTTCAAACATTTGACTGGTGCAGACGGAATATTTGAAGTTCGTGTTGAAGTCGGTTCAGATATTTTTAGAGTTTTTAGTTTTTTTGACAAAGGAAAGATTGTTGTTTTAGTAAATGGATTTCAGAAGAAAACACAAAAGACCCCAAAATCAGAAATCAAAATGGCTGAAAAACTAAAAGCAGAATATTTAGAAAATAAATATAAAAAGTAACGATTATGAAAACTGAAAATAAAAAAATTACATCATTTGTCGAACACTTAGATGCTCAATACGGGAAAACAGGAACCGAAACACGTGAAAAATACGAAGAAGAATACGAGACCTTTGAACTTGGTGTTATGTTACAAGAAATGCGAAAAGAACGTGGAATGACACAAGAACAACTGGCATTAAAATGTGGAACAACAAAATCGTATATATCTAAAATTGAAAATAACACCAGCGATATAAGACTTTCTACGTTAATGAGAATAATTAGACTAGGTTTAGGTGGACACTTAAAGTTAAGTTTAACCGAATAAAGGTACTACCCGCCAATCGAGTAGACGGCTCCGCCAGAAACTGACGGAGTGCGCCTCTCACACCACCGTACGTACGGGTCTCGTATACGGCGGTTCGCAAAGTGATGGGTTGAGTTCCATGTAAATCTCCAACATTGATTGATAGCCTTTCTTCTTAAGTCGCAGTAGGGTAATTGTAGTGGTTAGAATCGGACTTTGGGCGACCCGATCGCTCGGATATCTGATTTTTCGGACAACGATAGCGCATTCTATGATAAAAAACAAGTGATGTTTTAAAAATTAACAGGCAAATTTATATGTGTTTATGTATGGAGTTTG
>NZ_RYDL01000024.1 GCF_003968755.1 Flavobacterium sp. RSP15
GCAAAAACGTTTTTGCAAGTGTTTAATTAAATATTTTTATCTAATAATCTGTATCGGTTATTCAGGACAAGACAAAATATTTTGGTTTTCAGGAAACCCCTAGCCCTGATGGGAGCGGCATCTCCCGATTTAGAAAAACAAGGCTTTTTTAGCCGTAGTTTTTGTTAATTGGGAATACAGCGTACAGCAGGAAATAGCTCCAAATAAGTAATAAATGGAGGTACACTGAATGTCTTGAATAAGAATTGGCAATGTATTAATAGGTAAAACTAATTCAGGAATAGTGTTTGATTAGTTTTTAATTTCTAAATTTGTATTCTAGTTTTGAATTTTTAAAATTCAAACGATAAACTTTAAATAAAATAGTATGGCATTAGCAATAACAGACGCGAATTTTGAAGAATTAGTTTTGAAATCTGACAAACCGGTAATGGTGGACTTTTGGGCTGCTTGGTGTGGACCGTGTAGAATGGTAGGACCAATCATTGATGAATTGAGTACGGAATACGAAGGAAAAGTAGTTATAGGAAAAGTAGATGTGGATGCAAATCAAGAATTTGCTGCCAAATACGGAGTAAGAAATATACCAACTGTTTTGGTTTTTCACAACGGAGAAGTAGTAGGAAAGCAAGTAGGAGTTGCTCCAAAGCAAACCTACGCGGATAGTTTAGACGCATTGTTGTAATCAGTAGATTATGATTTATATAGGATCTGTACTGGATTCAGAGAAAAGGTTTGGCGAGAGTCAAGCCTTTTTTTTGTTTAAGCTGAATTTATTTCAGTTCCTAAATTGAGTTTCTGTAATAGTTTAATTTTTAAATCGTTCAATCTTTTAATATATTTGGGATATGAAGATCGAATCGCAAATAGAGAAAATTTCTAGTTTCCAGCATCTGGAATTGCTGGCGCATCAAGTTGTGGAAGGATTTATTTCTGGAATGCATAAAAGTCCGTTTCATGGATTTTCGGCTGAATTTGCGGAGCATAAAGTGTATAACGCAGGCGAAAGTACCAAACATATTGATTGGAAGTTGTTTGCCAAAACGGAACGCTTGTACGTCAAGCGATTTGAAGAAGAGACAAATTTGCGGTGTCATATTATCATTGATAATTCCTCATCGATGCATTATCCGAAATTGAAAGAGAATCAGAATTTTTTTGAGAATAAGATTGGTTTTTCAGTTTTGGCTTCGGCAGTATTAATGAATCTCTTGAAGAAGCAACGTGATGCTGTGGGACTAAGTGTGTTTTCGGACAGTTACGAGTACTACGCGCCTGAAAAAGGCAGTGATCGCCACCATCGAATGATTTTGAATGCGCTTGAAGGACTTTTAGAGAAATCTGCGACTACTAAAAGTACGGATACAATTACTTTCTTGCATCAAATAGCCGAGAAAATCCACCGCCGTTCGATGATTATTGTATTTACCGATATGTTTCAATCCGGTAATGAAAAAGCGCTGTTTGATGCCTTACAACATTTGAAACACAACAAGCATAAAGTGGTTTTGTTTCATGTTGTTGACAATAAAACAGAGCTTAATTTTGACTTTGATAACGCCCCGCGAAAGTTTATTGATATAGAAACAGGAGAGGAAGTAGCAGTTTTTGCCGATAATGTGAAGGAAGAATATGAAAAACAAGTAGAAATGTACTTCAAGAAGTTGGCTTTAACGTGCTCTCAAAACCGAATAAAGTACATTCCGGTGAGTGTGAATGAAAGTTTTGAAAAAATAGTACTGACGTACTTGGTTGAAAAACAAAACTTTGGGTGATAGTACGGTTTTTTATCAATTATTTTTTCAAAAAACACTTGCGTAAACGGAAATCTATTGTATCTTTGCCACCGCAATAACGCAGAGGTTTGGTAGTTCAGTTGGTTAGAATACATGCCTGTCACGCATGGGGTCGCGGGTTCGAGTCCCGTCCAGACCGCAATATTGGGGAAAGCCTTTCGTAACAGAAAGGCTTTTTTGCCCCTAAAAGGTTTTTAACGTTAGTTGTGTTGTTTGCTGCGAATTTGTAACTCGTAGCGGGTTTAGTAGTTAGACCAATGAAAAGCTTTCCACTTTGTGGATAGCTTTTTTGATTTAAATGTAGCAGGTTTGGTAGTTCAGTGGGTTAGCATACATGCCTTTCATTTCGTATTTCCCTTAAAATAACTCAGATTTATAATTCCATACAATCCACACAAACAATCCTAAATACATCACGCAAACCACAAATTTCATAAAGCTGGAGGCCAGAAACCCTATAAAGGAACCTGTAGCCGCTCTCAAAGCTCGATTAGGGTCTTTAAAATCGTAAATAAGTTCACCTATCACAGCACCAACAAAAGGGCCGATAATGAATCCAAAAGGGACAGGAGCAAGAATACCCACAATCAATCCGATGTTAGTGCCCCAAATACCATAGGAGCTTCCGCCAAATCGCTTAGTTCCTTTTGCCGGAATCACGTAATCTAAAACCGATAGGATCACGGTGATCAATAAAGTAATTCCTAAAATCCAATAATTTACTGGAACAGCATTTGTGAAATACAGTAATGCCAATCCAACCCAACTGATGCCAGGTCCGGGCAGAACCGGTAAAAAACTACCAAAAACGCCTAAAATCATACACATAAAACCAAGAACCAAAAGCAGTACATCCATGAATTTATTTTTACTAATTTTGAACACTCAAAAGTATTGAATTTTTATTTGAAAGAGTTTGATGCGCTTTTTTTGATTTTTTCGATAAAAAATCAGACCCAAACTCAGTATTGAATTAGGAGGAATTTTATAAATATACAATCCAAACTGCTGTTCTTTCAGATCGATTGGTGGCTTCGTATCCCGATCAAAAAGAAATTGCCGCTGCGATCAAAAAGAAATGGTTTGCTGAAAACTACGAAGATTATTTGCTTTCGAAAGCATCTCAAAAAAAATAATTGTATTTTTATAGAATATTAGTCCAATTCAAACACAAAACCTTGAAGCAGAATTACCTTTTTTTAGTATTTATATTTTTTAATTCCTGTCAATACTTAGACAAGCAAATTCCCTCGGAAAAAGAATTGTTGCAAAAGGAACTGAAATCCATCAACTGGAAAGAAGTCGATGAATACCCATCAGTAGTAGATTGTGAAAAAATAGAAGATAAAAAGCAACGCCAACAGTGTTTTTTTGATGTTTTAACCCAGCTGATTCAGGAGAAATTGAGTGTGGATACCCTTGCAATTCTTTATCCGGAACTGGATACGATTGAAGTTAAGGTCACGGTTTTTCCAAATGCAACGATGCAATTTGAGCCGCAGTTTCCCAAAGATTCCGTGGCTTATGACAAAATCAAAATTGACAGTATTCTTAAAGTTCGTTTAGTTGATTTTCCAAAAATTAACCCAGCTATCAAGCGCGGTATTCCCGTAAAAATACAATTTATTCTTCCGGTGATTCTCAAAGTAGAGTAGTTCTTAAAAGGATTTTCGAATGAAGAGTAGCTATTTTTGATTTCAGATTCCGTTAGTATTTACTTTTTGGCTCGGATCAGGATTCTAAAATCTTCTGCCTTTCCATTCGTATTTTCCAAACACAGAATACAAAGCCACGCTTGTACTAAAAAAAGGATAGAACAAACTGCTCAAAATCAAATAACGTATTTTGGTTTTGGTTAAAAAAGAGTTGGTTTCGTATATCAAAACAGCATCAACAAGAAATTTTAAAAGGAACAGTAAAACTATATTTAGAAACGGAATAACGCCCAACACCCAACACCCAGCGCCTATCACCAAACACAAATTCCCCGCAAATACTAACAGTCCCAATCCTTTCCCGAACGTACTTTGATAGGAACTTGTTTTAGAGGCCCAGCGAACGCGCTGATGGAATAATGATTTCCAATTGTTCAATGGCCTTGTGGTGACAATAGTATTTCGAGATTTTAGATAATGCACCTTTTCAGGGGATTTTGCAATCGCTTTTTGCAACAGGAACACATCGTCGCCACTGGCAATGCTGTCATTTCCTTCGAAGCCATTCAACGCTTGGAAAAAGCATTTCGTGTACGCAAAGTTGGCGCCGTTGCACATAAATCCTTTGTTAATACCAAAACTCCCAATGGTTGCGCCTTGTAAACTCGCCAAATCCAATTGCTGAAAATGATGCAAAAATGAATTGCCACAATCATACGTTACTGCCCCGGCAATCATCGCCACATCATGGAGCTGAATGTAATTGTCCAAGGTCAATAACCAGTTTTTATCAACTACACAATCGGCATCGGTGGTGATAATCCAGTCTGCATTTACAATTTGCATCGCATTTACAATTGCATCTTTCTTGGGTGAGTTTGAAATCCGAATGTTCTTTATTATCCGAACACGGAACACTGAGCATTCAACACGGAACACTTCTTCCGATTCATCGTCAACCAAAATCACTTCGAACAATTCCATCGGATAATTCAGCTTCGACAAACTGTCTAATAGAATGGGTAAATTTTCAGCTTCATTCCGAAAAGGAATGATAATTGAGAATTTTGTTTTTGGCTGTAAGCCAATATAATCAATTGTACTCACTTTAATGAGACCATAAATCAAAAGTCCAATAAAAACGGCATAAATCAAAAGCACCAAAAATAAAATATTTGTAATCATAATTATTTTAATAAGTTTTATCTCCTGCACCTTTATGGGGTTCCGAAGCTTTTGGGGGAGAGAGGATTTTAAAGTTCAACACATAATAAGTGCCAATTATTACAGGTAAAACCACATTCAAAAACCACATTAAAGTCGAAATGAAAATAACAATCCATTCATTTACACCTAAAATCCCAAAGAAATAAACCGCAACACTTCCTTTTACAGCAAAGTCTAAAAATTGAAAAGTAGGCAAGGAAGAAGCTAAGAAATAAACAGAGGAAATGGAGGCAATTAGGGTAAAATAAGGCAAATCAACATCAAAAGCCAGAAACAAAAAGTAGTATTGGTGCGAGAAAACGAGATAGCGACAAATACCCAAAAAGATATTTTTTTGATGAATGGGTTTTGGAATTTCATTAATCTTATGGATCAGTTTTTCGATCGAATACCCTTTGATAGTAACTTTTTTGGCTGAAAATAAAACAATGAAGAGAAGTATCAGAAATCCAAAAAGTAACGCTACTGTTTTTGTGGTAATCACATGGTACTGCGCATTAAAAAATAGCAATCCGAAAACTCCAAAAATAACGGTCAATATCATTTGGATTCCGTTGCAGATCAGATTTAAGAATATGACTTTTTTAGTGTTTAATTTATCAAAAAATAACGCTTTCCCGGCATATTCTCCAACTCCATTGGGTGTAAAAAGTCCAGCGGTTAATGCGCCAAGAACTTGTTTGGTTGCTGTTCCTACTGAGATTTCATGAATGAATTCAACTAAGTTTTGCCATTTCAAAATTTCAAAAAACCGATTTAAAACACTCAGTAGCAAAATAAAGGCGATTCCGCCAATAGACTGATTTTTCTGGAATAAAACGATGAATTTCTGCCAATCCAGTTTGTCATTATTAGCCAATTGATTGTAAATAAAATAAAACGCACCGCACACAATCAAAACTTTGATTAGAAGTACGAGGAATTGCTTAGTTTTGTGTGGAATTGTAATCATACCGCAAAGAAAAGAAAAAGTATTTTGAAAAAGCTATTTCACAAAGATTCACAAAGAAATTACTAAGCAGTGCAAAGTTTTTTGTTTGGTCGATTGTAAAATTAATCTTTGTGTACCTCTGTGTTCCCTTTGAGTATCTTTGTGGAATAAAAAACTAAAACTTTTGGCAAACGAGCGCATCATATTAGGAATTGACCCCGGAACGACGATTATGGGTTTTGGATTGATAAAAATTGTCAATAAAAAAATGGAGTTTTTGCAACTGAACGAATTGCAATTGTCCAAATACGACAATCATTATCAAAAACTCAAAATCATTTTTGAACGCACCATTGAGTTAATCGATACCCACAATCCAGACGAAATTGCGATTGAAGCGCCTTTCTTTGGTAAAAACGTACAATCGATGCTGAAGTTAGGACGCGCGCAAGGCGTGGCGATGGCAGCGGGACTTTCGAGAGATATTCCTATTACGGAGTACGAACCTAAGAAAATAAAAATGGCAATTACCGGTAACGGAAACGCCAGTAAAGAGCAAGTTGCCAAAATGCTACAGCAACTTTTAGGATTAAAAGAATTGCCTAAAAATCTTGACAGTACAGATGGATTAGCAGCTGCGGTTTGTCATTTTTTCAATTCCGGGAAAGTGGTGGGAGAGAAAAGTTATACGGGTTGGGATGCTTTTGTGAAACAAAACGAAGAACGAATAAAAAAGTGATCAGTGTTCAGTGCTTTAGTGTTCAGTTGTGTTGGACTGGGATGAGTAGTCAGTTTTCAGCAGTTTTAATTAAGTAAGAGTATTCCGTTTTTTAAATTGTATCATATGAAATTCCAAGATTTATTAGCCTATAAAAAATCATTTGCATTAGCAATGAAGATTTTTGAAATAACAAAATCATTTCCAAAGGAAGAAACCTATTCATTAACGGATCAAATTCGGCGTTCTTCAAGGAGTGTTCCTGCAACTATTGCCGAAGCCTATAGAAAGAGGATTTACCCTAAACATTTTTATAGTAAGTTGACCGATTCTGATGGAGAAAATTCAGAAACACAAGTGTGGTTAGAGTTTTCTGTGTCTTGTAAATATATTTCTGAAGCTATTTATCAGGAATTTATCTCTGAAAGTTTAGAAATCGGAAAACTTGTCAATTATATGATATTGAACCCTGAAAAGTTTGGAGTTAAAAAGGAGTGATTAGTGTTCAGTTTTTTAGTATTCAGTACATATATGATTACTAAATAACTGCTCACTGAACACTTTCTTAAGACTGAATACTAAAAATCTGACCACTGACCTCTTTCTTATAACGGAACACTAAATTAATGAGCGGAATCTACATTCATATCCCTTTTTGCAAGCAGGCGTGTCATTACTGCGATTTTCATTTTTCGACTTCGATGAAGAAGAAAGACGATATGGTTTTGGCTATTGCCAAAGAAATTCAAATACGTAAAAGCGAATTTAAAAACGAAATTGTCGAAACCATTTATTTTGGAGGAGGAACGCCAAGTGTTTTAACTTCAGCAGAAATTAATTTCCTGATTGCGGAAGTGTACAAATACTATTCTGTTTCAGATAATCCTGAAATTACACTGGAAGCCAATCCAGATGATTTGTCAAGTGAACGAATAATCGAATTGTCTAAAAGCAAAATTAATCGGCTAAGTATTGGGATTCAGTCGTTCTTTGAAGACGATTTACAATTGATGAACCGAGCTCATAATTCGGCGGAAGCCAGAAAATGTTTAGAAGTTGCTACTCAGTATTTTGACAACATTTCTCTCGATCTAATATACGGAATTCCGGACTCGAGCCAAAATGGCGAACAGGCGCAGCAAATGAGCAATGAGAAATGGAAACAAAACATTGAAACAGCATTGAGTTTTGGGATTCCACATATCTCGAGTTATGCTTTGACGGTAGAGCCTAAAACAGCGTTGAATAAACTGATACAAACAGGAAAAATTGCCGCGCCTAAAGATGATGTCGCGCAAGAGCACTTTGCTATTTTAATCGAAATGCTCGAAGCCAATGATTTTATTCACTACGAATTGTCAAATTTTGGGAAGGAAAACTATTTTTCGAAGAATAATTCAGCGTATTGGTTGGGAAAAAAATACATTGGTATCGGTCCTTCGGCGCACAGTTATGATGGAGTTTCGAGAAGTTGGAATATTTCTAATAATGCGCTGTATTTAAAATCCATACAAGAGGACAAGTTGCCCAACGAAATAGAAATTCTTTCAATTACGGACCGTTACAACGAATATGTTATGACAGGTTTACGAACGATTTGGGGTGTTTCATTGGATAGAATTGAAAGCGAATTCGGAAGTGGATATTTGGAATATTTGAACAATCAATCTCGAAAATTTCTTGATGATGATTTGCTTTTTATTGAAAATGGGATTTTAAAGCCAACCAAAAAAGGAAAGTTTTTGACGGATGGAATCGCATCGGATTTATTTTACTTAAATTTGGAGTAGTTTAAATCCGTCACAAAGAGGCGAACAAACAAAGAAATTCATGAAATTTCAGGGAATCTTTTTGTCTTTCTACTTTAGTGGCATAAAATAAATAAGTGTGCTAGCAACAATTCAACAAAATAATAGAACTTTCAAGGTCGATTTGGCAAAGCCCATAGATATTTCAATAGCACTGACCAATACGGATGAGAATCCTATTGCGTGGTATGTTGGCAAGCCTGTGATTGAACCGGTACGATTTGAGGAATGGATAGGGAAGGTTTCAGTAGGAATGTCCTCTACGAACTTCAATACGATTTCGTTCAATCCTCACGCACATGGCACCCATACGGAATGTTTAGGACATATTACACGTGAATTTTACAGTGTTAATGAATCTTTGAAGGAGTTTTTCTTTGTTTCAGAATTGATTTCAGTTGAATTTGAAGATCAAAAAGGGGATTTGGTAATTACTAAAGAAGCGGTAGCGCATGCTTTGCAAGGAATGGCTCCAGAAGCACTTGTTATCCGAACACTACCTAACAGCAGTGATAAAAAATCCAGAAAATATTCTCATACAAATCCACCCTATCTTAGTGAAGCGGCCGCTTTGTTTATTCGCGAAAACGGAATTCAGCATTTATTGATTGATTTGCCTAGTGTGGATAAAGAAAAAGATCAAGGGAAACTCTTAGCGCACAAAGCCTTTTGGAATGTTACGGATGTGAGTATTTTGAATATTGAAGCTCGGTTGAATGCCACGATTACTGAAATGATTTTTGTTGCGGATGTTGTTCCTGATGGAAGTTATTTATTGAATTTACAAATTGCCTCTTTTGAAAATGATGCGAGTCCGAGTAAGCCGGTTTTATATGCTTTTTTAAATGGTGAATAAAACAATTTCTTAAGATGAACTTAGAAACCTATTACGAATATTGTCATTCAAAAAAAGGGGTTACAGAACATTTTCCTTTTGACGAAGATACATTGGTGTTTAAAGTGGGTGGAAAAATGTTTGCATTGTCTTCTTTAAGTCAGTGGGAGAAAGGACAGCCATCAGTTAATTTAAAATGTGATCCAGAACGCGCTCAGGAATTGCGCGCTGAATATGAGGACATTCAACCGGGTTTTCACATGAGTAAAACCCATTGGAATACAGTTGCTGTAAATGAATCAGTTGCGGATGCATTACTCAAAGAGTTGGTGGATCATTCCTATGATTTGGTTTTCAAAAGTTTAACAAAGAAATTGCAGAGTGAAATTCAAGAATTAGTCAATTAGGCATTACTTTTGCGAATATATTTAGATTAAAATTATAAATACTTACTGAGATAAATTCAGCATATCACATGAAAGAACAATTTAAAAAGTTTTTAAACGAAGAACAAGACCCAAAAGCCATTGAAAAAATCGCTTCAAAACTTAGTGATTTATTGATGAAAAATGAAGAAATCGGATATATTGCTGTTCAAAAAAAACCAGCGATTACTGTTTTGCCGGATAGTATTGTGATGACGAATAAAAGAATTATCATTTGTCAGCCTAAAAATCTGGGACTTTCAATGAATTTTATTGATTACACTTGGGATGAGGTTGAAGGAACTTTTGTAAAAGAAAACATTCTGGGTTCTGAGTTTTCATTTACAACCAAAACAAATATGGAGGTTTCCATTGATTATATTCCTAAAATCCAAGCGCGTAAAATTTTTACGTATGCCAAAGAACAATTGGATATATTGAAAACAGGAGCAGTATTAAATGCAACACTTGTAGATGCAATTCCGTTTTCACCAATGGCAGAAGATGAAATTATTGAAGAAATGGAAACGGAAGAAGTGACTAATTTTGCTGAACTAATGCCTGTTTCACCAACTAATTTCACTGCTGAAAATCAAGATTTTGAAGAGTCTACAGTAATATCAAAAGACAAATCTTTAAGCGATTTATCGCAAGACGAACTTTTTGAAAAATTGCAGAATTATAAAAAATTACTAGATAACGGATTGATTTTGCAAGGCGAATATGATGCTTTCAAAAAAGAAATTTTAAGTTTTATGTAATTAGCCTTAATGCGGAAAGTTATAAAGTCAAAAGATATTTACTTCCTTTTGACTTTAGGACTTTAGGACTTTCGACTTTCGACTTAAAGTGTTCTTTTCTGCTTTTCTACAAAATTATTTGATTGTAATTCGAGCAAATCGGCAGCGTTTTTTCGTTGTAAATCATACAACTGTTTGTCTTGAGCAATGTCTCCGTACACTTTATCGTGCATCATCGCACTAGTTTTTACCAATAAAGAACGTTGGTATTTGTCTTGCTCGATTGTTGCTTTCAACGCTTTTCTATATCTTCTAATTTATAGTCGTATTCCCCTTTTGGAGATAAAAGTTTAGCAATAATAGGAGAAGTTTTAATGGCTAAAAATAGTAACATTATAAAGAACGAAGGCAGCCACGATAATTTATCCAAGGTATTGATTCGTGCCATTAGACCGTCAAATCCATCAATAATAGGTTGGGTTTCGGTAACTTTTTTGTTTAATCCGATTTAAAATAATGTACCACTTCCTTTTTGTTATTCAATGCCATCGCATTTTTCTATTTCAATAAAACGGTGTTGATTTCTTTCTCGAAGATTTTAATTTCTAATGGTTTCGAAATGACGATCGCAATGATTACCGCCAAAATAATTCGGGGAGTTGCCTGCAAAAATTTACTTCCAAATTGATCTCTTTTTCGAATAGTGGAAACAATAAAACGATCCAAATTAAATAGGAGTAAACTCCAAACGGTACCAAATGCGATTGCGGGATACATACTGTCAAAGACGGTAAACATTGCATACGAACTGGCAAGAAAAGCCATGACCGCAGTAAAGAAAACAGTGGCGCCAATACCTACATATTTGGTTTGTTCGCCTTCGGAACTGCCTACGAGTAGGTCTTTGTCTGAGCCGGAACACAGAATGAAAAATTGTTTTAACATAATTGATTTTTGATTGCTTCACCAGATTGCTATTCCGGCGCGGATGACTGATGAATATAAATTTAACGACAAAAAACGGATTGTGGTATAAATACTTGATAGGTATTCATTTATGGCTTTTTGTTACGGTTTGTCCTAAATAAAATAGAGCCGCTCTTTACGAACGGCTCTATTGGTTTTTGAATTAATAATACCTTATGTTAATGGTGCTCCTGCCATAATTTCGGCATTGGCAAATTCTTCAAATTTGGTGAAGTTGGCTTTAAATTTTTGAGCTAATTCTATTGCCTTTTTATCGTAAAGTTCTGGGTCTTCCCATGTATTTCTGGGATTTAGAATTTCGCTGGGAACATTTGGACAGGTTTGTGGTTTTGCAATTCCAAAAACGTGGTGGTTCTCATACGGTACATCGTTCAATTCTCCGTTTAATGCAGCGGTAATCATGGCACGGGTGTATTTTAATTTCATTCGGCTTCCTACTCCGTAAGGCCCACCAGTCCATCCTGTATTGATAAGCCAGACTTTTACATTGGCATCTTTCATTTTTTTAGTTAACATTTCAGCGTATCTTGTTGGGTGTAATGGCATAAATGGCGCTCCAAAACACGTCGAGAAATTGGGTTGAGGTTCTGTGATTCCTGCTTCGGTTCCTGCAACTTTTGCTGTGTATCCGGAGATGAAATAGTAGGCTGCTTGTCCCGGAGTTAGTAGTGCAATAGGAGGCAGAATCCCGTAAGCATCCGCGGTCAAAAAGAATATATTTTTAGGATTTTCTCCAATGGAACCTTGCTGAATATTATCAATATGAAAAATAGGATAACTTACTCTCGTGTTTTGTGTAATGGAAATATCCTCAAAATCAACGTCATTCGTATCTTTATTGATAATTACATTTTCCAGAATTGCTCCTTTTTTTATAGCGCGAAAAATGTCAGGTTCATTTTCTTCAGAAAGGTTGATGACTTTTGCATAGCACCCTCCTTCAAAATTGAAAACGGTATTTTCATTCGTCCATCCATGTTCATCGTCGCCAATTAGTTTTCTGTTAGGATCAGCTGATAAAGTTGTTTTTCCGGTTCCTGATAATCCAAAGAAGATAGCTGTATCACCATCTTTACCAACGTTGGCACTGCAATGCATTGGTAAGGTGTTTTTGAAAACTGGCAAAATGAAATTCAAGGCAGAGAAAATTCCTTTTTTCATTTCACCTGTATATCCAGTTCCGCCTATTAAAACTACTTTTCTGGTAAAGTCCAGGATTGCGAAATTGCTTTGGCGTGTTCCGTCTATAATTGGATCTGCCATAAAGCTAGGTACGCAAAGTAAAGTCCATTCGGGGTCGAAGTCTGCTAATTCCTCCATTTCAGGTCTTAAAAACATGTTGTAGCAAAATAAGTTGGCCCAAGCGGTTTCTGTCACTACTCTGACATTTAATCTGTAATTTTGGTCTGAACACACATAAGAATCTCTCACAAAAATTTCTTTGCCGGATAAATAAGCGGTAACCTTGTTGTATAATTTTTCAAAAGCTTCTGGCGAGAAAGGAATGTTTACTTTTCCCCACCACACTTCGTTTTCAGTGACGCTGTCTTTTACGATAAAACGATCCTGCGGAGATCTGCCTGTGTATTCTCCTGTGTTGACCGCTAGTGATCCACTTGAAACTTCGATTCCTTGGCCAGATTTGATGGTGATGTCGTGTAATTCATCGGGAGATAACTGGTAATGAATTTTTGCATTTTCAATTCCTAATTCTTTTAACGAAATCGATTGCGTGAAAAGTGTGTTATTGTCCATAAATATTTTGTTGTGTAGTTTGTTTTTATAGACTGCAAAAGTAGATATTAAATTTCAGATAGAATTTGTTTCGTCTAAATTTGTGACTTTTTATTTAAAATATTTGTCAATAAAACGCCCCAGGCCAGTATTAATAGGAGTCCGCCAATAGGAGTTATAAATCCAATGATGCTAAAATCAAACGAAGTAAGGGTGTTTGTTGCCAATAGATAAATGGAGCCAGAAAATAGAATTACACCTGAAAGCACTAAATTATAGAGCGTTTTTTTTGTTTTTTGAGAGAGGTCTTTCAGGAGTCCAAGAAACAATAAAAACAGTGCATGGTACATTTGATAGCGTACGCCTGTTTCAAAAGTATTTAATTGCTCAATAGACAGTACTTTTTTTAGGGCATGTGCGCCAAAAGCACCAAGAATTATTGCAATCATTCCCAGAATAGTTCCCGTTGTAAGTATCTTTTTGTCCATGATAATTATGTTTGATGCAAAAGTATTTCATATCTCCTAATTTTAAAAGTATTTGGCACGATACTTTCAAATGAACTTAATTTAACGGTACACTAAGCAGACTAATTTTTTATTTTTAAAACGTAAAAGAAAGAACGAAAAGAATAAAAGCTTTCTCAGTAAATTATTTTGAGTTATTTGTTATAAATACAACATTTTTGTATGTTTGTGTTATAAATAAATAAAAATGAGAACAATTTTAATCATCGGCGCGGGAAGATCAGCTTCATCTCTTATTCAATATCTTTTAGACAAATCCGAAAAAGAGAGGTTGCACCTTGTTATTGGTGATTTATCATTGGCTTTAGCTCAGCGTAAAACCAATAATCATAAAAACGCAACTGCAATATCTTTAGATATTTACGATAATGAGCAACGAAAAAAAGCGATTGAAAATGCCGATATTGTCATCTCGATGTTGCCCGCTCATTTGCACATCGAAGTGGCTAAAGATTGTATAATATATAAAAAGCATCTGGTTACCGCCTCTTATGTGAGCGATGCCATGCAGGAATTAGATGCTGCCGCCAAAGAAAACAATCTCATTTTCATGAATGAAATTGGGCTTGATCCTGGAATAGATCACATGAGTGCGATGAAAGTGATTGATGAAATTAAAGAAAAAGGCGGAGAAATGCTTCTTTTTGAATCTTTTTGTGGTGGACTCGTAGCGCCGGAATCCGACACGAATCTTTGGAATTATAAATTTACCTGGGCACCACGCAATGTGGTTCTAGCAGGTCAGGGCGGTGCTGCCAAATTTATTCAGGAAGGAACGTATAAATACATTCCGTATTGTAATTTGTTTCGTAGAACCGAGTTTTTACAAGTAGAAGGTTATGGTCGCTTTGAAGCCTATTCCAATCGGGATTCCTTGAAATACCGCAGTGTGTATGGCTTGGATAATGTACTGACTTTATACCGAGGAACGATACGTAGAGTTGGTTTTTCTAAAGCTTGGAATATGTTTGTACAATTAGGAATGACAGACGATAGTTACGTAATGGAGGATTCGGAGAACATGAGTTACAGAGAATACGTGAATTCTTTCTTGCCGTATCATCCCACGGATTCCGTGGAAATCAAGACTCGTTTGATTCTTAAGATTGATCAGGACGATATCATGTGGGACAAATTGTTGGAATTGGACTTGTTCAATCGCAATAAAATTGTAGGCTTGAAGAATGCCACTCCGGCACAAATTCTGGAAAAGATCTTGACTGATAGTTGGACGCTTCAGCAAGATGATAAAGATATGATTGTCATGTACCATAAATTTGGATACGAATTAAATGGCAAAAAAGAACAAATAGATTCCAAAATGGTTTGCATTGGGGATGATCAAACCTATACAGCCATGGCAAAAACAGTAGGCTTGCCTGTTGCAATGGCAACCTTATTAATACTGAATGGTAAGATTACAACTCCCGGAGTTCAATTACCGATTCGTAAGGAAGTTTATGTGCCTATTTTGAAAGAATTAGAGGAATACGGTGTAGTTTTCAAGGAACAATCCATGCCATATTTAGGATACAATCCTGATAAAGAGTTTAGTTAGTAGTTTGTTTTTAGATTTTTAGTTTGATAAATCCGCTCCTTTTGAAGCGGATTTGTTTTTTAAAATTCTTTATTTATGCTGAGCGTAGCCGAAGTATGGGCGTGACCCTGCAGTTGGCTTCGTCATTCCTCCTCGCCACTTTGGGTCAGGCTGTTCGCTTCAATCTTTGTGTTTTAAAGAAAAAACACAAAGGATTTTCACTGCCATCCCTCACGCAAAACATTCCATCGATGCGCCGTTTTTTTTTAAATAATTGTAAGAAAATTTTAATATATTTGGGAAATGTAAAGCGAAATAGACCTTCTTTAATCTAAAAAGATTTAGGTGTGTGTACGATAGCTTGTTTTGATTACATACAAGTTGGCAGGTAGACTCCGAAAAGTAACGTATGAATAGAAACATATATAAAAACAGAAATTTATGAAAACCATTTGTTCAAATTGTGAAGCTGAAAACGAAATAAATTCAAAATATTGTTCTGTTTGTGGTTATAAATTACCGATTTTAGAAAACCAAAACATGAAAACCGAAATTGAACATTTGAAAGTAATGAAGCCGAAAAAGAAACTTGATTTAAAAACTTTAATAGGAGTTGTTGTTGGAGTTGTCGTAGGGCTTTTTGTAACTCAATCGTTATTTCAACCATCAATTGATAAACAGCTCGCTGAAATGGCAAGTGTAATGAATAAAACTTGTCCAATGAATATTGACGAATATACAACTTTAAAAAATGTTGTTGCCCTACCTAACAAAACTGTTCAGTATAATTATATCTTAGTTGGAATTATAAAAGCTGAAGTGCAACTTGATACTGTGAAAAAATATGTTTTTCCAGGAGTTTTGCAAAACGTAAAAACTAATCCTCAAATGAAATTTTTCAGGGATAATAATGTAACATTAAATTATTATTACTCCGATAAAAATGGAGAATTTGTGACTCAATACGCTGTAAAACCCGAAATGTACGAATAGAAATAAGCCCACCTGCCAAACCTTGTTACTAGTGATTTGGGCAATTGGCTTACTTTGAAAATGGTTTTGTATTTGGGATGTTTTGCAAATTCGAAAATAGCTCTTAATTTAATTCCAAACTACTTGTAGAAAAGGAACCTTAGTCTAATAAATCCGCTCCTTTTGAAGCGGATTTCTTTTTTTACAATTAAGACTTTCCAGATTGTATAGTTATAGGTAAGCTATACATAACTCTAACAGGAACGCCGTTCATTTTTCCGGGAATCCATTTCGGGCATATTTTCAAAACACGTATGGCTTCTTCACCGGTTCCAAAACCAATATCTCGTATGTTTTTTATGTCGCTTAAACTGCCGTCTTTTTCTATTATAAAGGTGATGTATACCTTTCCTTTTAAGTTAGGTTGTTCTGGAGTTTTAAAATTATTGCCGACAAATTTGTAAAATTCTGATATTCCTCCGGGAAAATCTGGTTTTTCGGTTATTCCAGCAGTATTGTAGACTTCATTTTCCCCTTTTTGGACAAACTGATTTTCAGAATTGAATGTGTCTATTTCAATCACTTCTGCAGCTCCTTTGCTTAAAGTTGCCAGAAGTTCCTCGTTTGTAGGTAATTTTTTTTGTTTTGATAGGATAGAAGGTATAGCTCTCTTTTCGATAGGAGTTAGTTCATTGTATTTTTTTTCGCTTGCAATCTTTCCTTTTTCATCTTTAATTTTAAAAGTAGTTTTGTCGTAATACGTTTTAAATAAATTTTCAGATTTTTTAGGAGTAGTTTCTTTTTTTACATTGGTTTCCTGCGCAACGACTTTGGTACATATGTCTTGTCCTGAATAACCGATACAGATTATTAGATAAAAATATTTAATTAAACACTTGCAAAAACGTTTTTGCA
>NZ_RYDL01000025.1 GCF_003968755.1 Flavobacterium sp. RSP15
GTTTTGCGGGGTGCAAAGGTAACATCCTTTTCTATTCTCGCAAGCTTTATTAAATCTTTTTTTGAAAATAAATTTTCCTTTTGATCTAAGTAACTTGCCAGTATTTTAAAGAACTTCTAAACCATTACCTCTCTATAATTATATTCTAATTAATGTTCGGTGAACTTGTTTGCGGGTGCAAAACTAGCACCTTTATTCGCTTTTACAAGCTTTTTATTCGCTTTTTTTTAAACTTTTCTTAACTTTTTCTTTAACTAGCTGATATCTCGTTTTTTGAAGATCAAAGTTTTTTCTTCTCCTCATCCAGATTCAAAAGAAAGGATGACTTTATCTACAAATTTTAGGGGTTCTGCAGCTTTAACTAGTGTAAAATTGCCTTTCCTGTTTATTAAATCTTTAAAAATTCATGCTTTATTGCACTCAGCAATTCACTTTGCGTATTCAAGATCGCATCCCTAACTAGCATTCGAACAAAAAATCCGGTTTAACTCTTTCTTTTCAAACAGAAATCAAGCTACATCATTTCGGTAAACATCATCAAAAAGAACTATTTGCACAATACCTTATATAAGGAGTACCTATCATTATATTCTCTCCATACTTTTAGAAGATAAATGACGCAAAAGCACTGCAAAACGAATAGTATCAAAAAAGGAACACTATTGTGCTTCAAAAAAAAAGCACTACTTTGTAACAAAAACCAGTATTGAATTACTAACGTATATATGAGTGATAATTTAGAACATTCTTTTGTAAAGCAGTTGCAAGAAAATCAGAATATAATCCACAAGATTTGTAGGTTGTATACTAATGGCGATGATGCACACAAGGATTTGTTTCAGGAAATTACGATTCAGTTATGGAAGGCTTTTCCAAAATTCAGAGGTGACAGCAAATTTTCTACTTGGGCGTATCGAGTTGCTTTAAATACAGCAATTACTTTATACCGAAAAACAAAACGATCCATAAACACCATAGAATTTGAAGGACGACAACATTTCCTGAATGACGTGGAATATGATTATGAAGAAGAGGAGCAATTAAAATTAATGTACCAAGCGGTTTACCAGCTGAATGATATTGAAAAAGCATTGATATTTATGTATCTGGAAGATAAGGATTATCAGGAAATATCAGAAACATTAGGAATTAGCGAGGTGAATGCCCGGGTAAAAATGAATAGAATAAAAGGGAAATTAAAAAAAATATTAAATCCGTAAGGAATATGAAAGAGCTGGATTTATTAAAAAAAGACTGGCAGAAGAATGATAATTCTTTTGCGCAAGTATCCGAAACCGAGATTTACAAAATGATTCATAGAAAATCGTCTTCGATTGTGAAATGGATATTTATTATTAGCATTATTGAATTTGTAGTATTAAACACTTTGAGTTTTTTACTTCCTGATAAAAAGATGAGTGAATCTGAAACAATTGATATTTTTATTACTGTTTTAGATTATTTAAGTTATGGTGTAGCAATATTTTTTATGTATTTATTCTATAAGAATTATCGCTCTATATCAGTCACTTCAAATACTAAAAAATTGATGGAATGCATTTTAAACACACGTAAAACAGTCCGTTATTACATAGGATATAATTTGTTTCTTGTGTTTTTTGTTGCTATACTATTATTATCAACTGAAATCCTAATTAAATCTGCAACAAACAATGATAATGGATCTAGAATATTTTTAAATTGTATTCTAATGTTATTTTCCATAATTATTTTGGTAGGTATTGTATGGCTTTTTTACCAATTGATTTATGGTATATTATTAAAAAAATTAAATAGAAATTACACGGAATTAAAGAAAATTGATTTATAAAAAAAGAGGCAAAAGCCTCTTTTAATATTCCCATTTTCTAAATTTATTCAACTCTTCTTGCTCTTTAATATCTTCAGCAGGAATAACTTTAAGGAACGAAGGATGCTGCTCAATAGCAAATTCTACTTTTTCGACTATCTCATCAACTGTATCATTTTCATAATCAATATCTAAGGGCTCTTTAATAATGAACGATTGCAGGATTCCTTTCTTTTTCATCCGAAACCCTTTTTTATCAAATGAACGACGAAAACCATCTATAACAATAGGCACCACAATAGGCCTGTGTTGTTTGATAATATGGGCCGTTCCTTTACGAACTGGTTTAAAAGATTTTGTTGTTCCTTGCGGAAAAGTAATTACCCATCCGTCATTTAAGGCTGTTTTTATGTTTTCAGTATCATCCGGGTTAATTTCTTTTTTCTCTTGGACATCAACTCCTTTAGCACGCCAAGTCCGCTCTACAGAAATTGCTCCGGCATACGCCATAATTCTTGGTAACAATCCCGCCTGCATGGTTTCTTTGGCAGCAACATAATAAATATTCATTTTGGGTTGCCACAGATAGCAAACATTCTTGATAGTATCTTCTCGTCCGCTCAAACTTGCGTTAAAAACATGAAACATAGCAACTACATCTGCAAAATAAGTTTGATGATTGGAAATAAACAGCACGTTAGTGTCCGGTAAATTTCTGATAATTTCTGACCCTTCAATTTGCAATTCATTGAATCCTCTATAGCGCCTGTGAGTTACAGCACCAAAAATTCGAATTAACCATTTTTTTATAAATAATATATGACCAAAAGGATTTCTTTTAAATAATCCCATAAAATTGTGTGTGTTTTTTTAAAATTTTAGTTACAAACTTACGAAATTTATATTTGAAGTTGAGCACTGAAGTACACAGAAAAAAATTGAACATGACAGCCAATTAATTGCTCTTTTCAATTCCTAAACAAAACTGTTTTAACGTAAAACTACTTTTAACACATCTTTCAATTCGCTCAACATCATCGCTGTAGCTCCCCAAATAATGTGTTCTTCAATTTTGAAAGCCGGTACATTTATATCATTCGCATAAGAAGTTGACAATTTTGCTTCAATTACAATTGCATCGTTTAAAAAAGTTGACAACGGTATTTCGATAATACTGGCTACTTCAGCAGGTTCCAATACAAATACAAGTTCTTCTTTGCTAATTCCCAAAAAAGGATACACCATAAAATTACTTGGCGGAATATAAATTTGAGTAAATGGTTTAATAATTTCAATTTTATCCGGAGGGATCCCTACTTCTTCATGTGTTTCACGTAAGGCTGTAATTGCATAATTCCCATCCTGTAATTCATACTTGCCTCCTGGAAATGCAATTTGTGCTGAATGAACTCCTTTATACGAGTTCCTCACAATTAAAACGAAATGAGCACTGTCCTTTTTAGGATAAAAAAGCATCATCACTGCTGCTATTCTTGGATTTTCAGCCTCTACAGTACTCTTTTTCAAGCTTTCCAATCGCTCTAGTGGCGCCATTTTGATATGTGCGTCAAATGCAGGTAGCCCAGCATTAATTAATTTAGGAACAAACCGTAAAAATTCTTGAAAATCCATAATCAAAGTCTATTTTTGTACACTGAAATTTAATATAAATATAGTTTAGAAAATGTGCTTGAGCAAATTTTCCAGGATCAAAAAGCCCCTAAAATGTACAGTAAAGAAGAGACCCAAAGATTAAAGCGAGAATTCTGGATTGCATTTGCAGAAAAATATCCCAGAAAATGGGTCTTATATGATACTAAGATTAAAGATTTCTCCTTTAAATTTTACGTAGACAATAAAAAAGCGCAAGTTTTAATAGATATTGAACATCGAAGTGACGAAAAAAGAATGGCTTATTTTGAAAAATTCGAAGCGTTAAAAAACATTCTTGAAGAAGAATTTATCAAAGATTTGATTTTTGAAAAAGACTACACTCTGGAAAGCGGAAAAACAATTAGCCGCATTTGGGTTGAAAAACTGGGTGTGGGAGTTAGCAATAAAAACTATTGGAATGAAATCTTTGATTTTTACAACGAAAAGATGAATGCTGTAGAATTATTTTATTTAGAATATGATGGTTTCATCAAAGACATCGAAAAACTTTAAAGCAACAAAATCTAATACGATAATTCACTGTTTACATATTGAAAATATTATAAACTATTATCCGATTGTCATAATTGATATAGAGCTGTTTCCTGTTATTTTGTTTTTTTCTGGTTATGATTGAGACGGTACAATCAACGCCTTCATTGTCTTTACAGGTAAATGAATACACAATATCAGTCTCATTTTCTTCGGTGGGTTGATACTCGATTATTTCAAATAATTGAATGATTTGAGAATAAACTACAATCCTGTTTTTATCCGTATCCAAAGTAACCCGGAGATTGACCAGCTGTAAATCTGACCACTTATCCCCTTTTTCTTTTTTTTCTAAAACACTAAATCCTGATGTTTTAAACGTATAGCTTTGTCCATAAGAAGTATGCAACCCGATGACCAAAAAAAACAAGATCTTGTATATTTTTGTCTTTGTCATTGTTTAAAATTGAAATTCAACACTTCCATTTTTGCCAATTCAAAATCGGATATCATTTCCTGAACAATTTCTCCCGCTGGTCGTATCGCATGAATAATACCTGCTATTTGACCAATTTCTAATTCCCCTTCAATTACATCACCCTCAAACATCCCACGTTTAGCTCTAGCTCTTCCTAATAAGGTAACAATTTCCTCTTTTGTAGGACCACTTTCATACAAATGCTGTACGTCTTGATAGAATTTATTTTTAATCAATCGTACTGGAGCCAGTTCTTTTAAAGTCAATTGTGTATCACCTTCCTTCACCTTTACGATGATTTCCTTAAAATTATCATGAGCGGATGATTCGATAGACGCTGCAAATCTGCTTCCAACCTGAACGCCATCTGCACCAAGAACCATTACGGCTAACATTGCATGGCCTGTGGCAATTCCGCCGGCAGCAATCAACGGAATCTTTATTTTTTCTTTAACCATAGGGATCAACGCAAGGGTCGTAGTTTCTTCTCTTCCATTATGTCCTCCGGCTTCAAAACCTTCGGCAACAACGGCATCGACACCCGCATCTTGTGCTTTTAACGCAAATACAGAACTGCTGACTACATGCACTACCGTTATGCCATTTTCTTTTAAATATGAAGTCCACGTTTTAGGGTTTCCTGCTGATGTAAAAACAATTTTCACGTCTTCTTCAACAATAATTTTCATGATTTCTTCAATGTTTGGATACAACATAGGAACATTTACTCCAAAAGGTTTTGAAGTCGCTTTTTTACATTTCTGAATGTGTTCCCTCAAAACTTCAGGATACATGGAGCCTGCTCCAATTAATCCTAAACCTCCGGCATTACTGACGGCACTTGCTAATTTATATCCGCTGTTCCAAATCATTCCACCTTGAATGATTGGGTATTTTATTTTGAAAAGGGCTGTAATTTTGTTCATGTGCTCCTACTGTATTATTGTTTCATTATTTTTCCCGTTTTAGAAAAACCAACGGATTTAATTTTATAAAGGTACATCCCTTTCTCCAATTTTTTCAAGGAAATAGTTGCGGATTGAGGAGTTACTTTTTGTTCTAAAATTTTTTGGCCTAAAAGAGTATAAATAAATAAAGTACCCATTTCAAATTTTGAAGGTAAAGAAACCGAAACAAAATCGCTTGTCGGGTTGGGATAAATAATAAAATCATCTTTCGAAAAAGAAGCTATGGACAATTGATTGCTTAGCGCCAAATTAAAATCGGGGATTCCATATCCGTACTGATTATTTGGTACTGAAAATTTATCGGATGATTTGAGTACTAATTCTCTAATTTCCCTATTCGTTTTTTTAGGAAATGCCTGCCACAAACACGCTACCATTCCTGCCATAATTGGACTGGAAAAAGAAGTTCCGCTTGCCGTTACAATATTTCCTAACACATTAGAAA
This sequence comes from Flavobacterium sp. RSP15, assembly GCF_003968755.1. Classification (GTDB taxonomy): domain Bacteria; phylum Bacteroidota; class Bacteroidia; order Flavobacteriales; family Flavobacteriaceae; genus Flavobacterium. The sequence continues at coordinate 5,847 of NZ_RYDL01000025.1, forward strand.
CTACTGCTGCTTGTCCTTGTGCCATAACTTCTGGTTTTATTCTTCCGTCAAAAGAAGGACCTATTGAACTGAAAGAAGTTATTACTTCAGTGGAATTTACTGCACCAACTGCAATTACTGAAACAGCATCTGCGGGAACGGCTATGTGTGGATTTGAGGAACTTCCTGAATTACCGGCCGATGTCACTAAAATCATTCCTCGGCTAAATGCAATTTCAGCTCCACGAGACATAAATGCTGTTTTACCATTCATTTCGGCATACGTATGATTGTAGGCCGCATTGTCAAAATCAAAATAACCCAAAGAAGTATTAATAATATCGACCCCTAAACTATCTGCTTTTTCTGTTGCTTCAACCCAAAGTGATTCTTCCACAGGATTTTCAGAAGTATCGTCTTCCGTAATAAATAAATAATAAGAGGCATCCGGTGCCGTTCCTACAAGAGCATTTTCTTTATAACCTCCCATTGTAGAAAGCACAGAAGTTCCATGTGAAGAACCGGTATAAAAATTTGGATTTCGTAAAACAAAATTATAACCTCCTAAAATCTGACTGTTATTTCTTAATCTTTCAAAAGGAAGTATGGTATTTACACCCGGAAATCCGGCATCCATAACGGCAATTATTTTTCCTGAACCAGTATAATTCTGCTGATGCAACAGCTGCCCATTGAGCATCCGTATTTGATTTGAAGAAGATCCATATGCGTAATCAATTTTGGTTTTACTAGTCTTGTCCTCTTTTTTTACCTTAATTGATTTTGCGGTTTTACCTTTTTGATTTAACGATTTGTCTGCAAAATCAACTTTATCTACAAAAGAAAATAGGGCTAATGACTGTATCGCCACCTGTTCTCCTCTAACATGAATGGCATTCATCCATTTAGATTTTGCCATAACAGTAATTCCCGATGTAGATTTTACTTCATTAACATAGGAAACTTCTACCGGAATATCTTTAAAATCTAAGGCAATATTTTGATTGGATCTTCTGTCCAATGCTCTTTGAGAAAGCATTTTCAGTGGTGAATCAACATAGAATTGAGAATTGGGCTTCGCATTAAAATACACCCAAGCATCCTGTTGTGAAAAACCCACAGTAGTAATGAATAGAAAAAAGAATAAATAGAATTTTCTCATAGGTAACTATATTGTTAAGATATAAAGATATAGCTTCCAATGAAATTAAATGGCAATTGAAACTACGGTTTTTCTTGAAATCATACTAAAATAAAGTACTAAACTAAGAAATAACTCCTGAACCAACTAATTCATCCCCTAAATACCACGCGGCAAATTGGCCTTCGGTTATTGCCGACTGCGGTTCGTTAAAGTCCGCGTACATTTCATTTTCAAACTGATGCAAAGTAGCCCTTTGCAACGGTTGCCTGTAGCGTATTCTTGCCATCACCTCCATCGTTCCTCCATTGGCCAAAGCCAAATCTTTACGAATCCAATGTACTTCTTCTTTTTCAATACGCAATGCTTTCTTGAATAATCCGGGATGTTGACTTGATAATCCGGTATATATCGTATTGGTTTCTACATTCGTGGCTATAATAAACAAGGGATCCGTTGTGCCTCCTACATTTAAACCTTTTCGTTGTCCAATAGTAAAATAATGAGCCCCTTGATGTTTCCCCACTATTTTTCCCATTTGTGGCGTGTACGGAATTTTTCTTGCTGCTGATTTTAAATCCGCTTCTACACTTAGGCCTACATGATTTTCAGCACTGTAAACAGGATCATTTTTATCTATTTGGATAATAATTCCGTCTTTGGGTTGCAATTTTTGTTGTAAAAATTCAGGCAAACGCACTTTTCCAATAAAACACAAGCCTTGTGAGTCTTTCTTTTCGGCAGTTATCAATTCCATTTGGGCAGCAATTTCACGTACTTCCGGCTTAGTTAATTCGCCAATGGGAAATAAGGATTTTGCTAATTGCTCTTGGGATAATTGACACAAGAAATAGGATTGATCTTTATTGGTATCGGCACCGGCTTTCAGTTGATACACGGTTTCGCCATTCACTTTGATTTCACTTTTTTGACAATAATGCCCCGTTGCAACATAATCAGCACCAAGACTCAAAGCAATTTTCATGAAAACTTCAAATTTTATTTCCCGATTACAAAGCACATCGGGATTTGGAGTACGCCCTTTTTCATATTCATTGAACATGTAGTCTACGATTTTTTCTTGGTATTCAACACTTAAATCTACCGTTTGAAATGGAATTCCAAGTTTTTCGGCAACTAACAATGCATCATTACTATCCTCCAGCCATGGGCATTCATTAGAAATAGTGACTGAGTCGTCATGCCAATTCTTCATAAAAAGACCAATAACTTCATACCCTTGTTGCTGCAACAAATAAGCAGCAACACTTGAATCTACTCCTCCGGAAAGTCCTACAACTACACGCTTCATCTTCAAAAAATTAAAATTTTATAAGGGTGCAAAGTTACAAAAAGATTTACAACAGTAATGGCTAACGATACCGTTAATTGTTTTTTGATTTTGTGGCATTTTCTGTAAAGCTCATATTGATTTCTTTGACTACTTTTCCTTTTTCAAAAAACTGCCATATACCCGCTTTCTTTCCATTTACAAAGTGTCCTTTAGAGACTGTATTCCCGTCGGAATCTCTAAAGATTGCTAAACCGTTATAAAGGTCGTTCTTGAAAGCAGACTCTTCCAACACGATTCCTTTTTCAGTATATTTTTTATAAAAGCCATTTTTTAAATTATTTATATAATTGATTTCTTCGGCAATTTTTCCACTTAAATAGAATACGGTACGCAAACCTTCAAGTTTTCCTTTACTATAGTGTTCCGTTGTCATTATATATTTTGAGGCCAAATGGTAATAGTTCCATTGACCCTCAAATACTTTATTGATCACTTTTCCTTCACTTACTTTATTCTTGTTTTGGTCGTAAAAAATAGTAAACGCTGCATTGTCTTTTGGATTAAATTCTCGAGTTGCAATTAGCGATTTTGCTCTGGTATCATCAAAAAAATTAAAAATACCAATTTCTTTTCCGTGCTCAAAAGTTCCTTCATATCTAGGTCGTTTTGAGGTTTCATATACACCTTTCCACACTCCGTGTTTTTTCCCTTTTGCATCTAATACATTAAAATCAGTTTGTGCATAAAGAAAAAACACATTCAAAAACATCAAAACCAATATTCTTTTTTTGTAATATGTTTTCATAATTACTTTTTTAGTACCGAATTCAGGTCACTTAAATTATGTCTTGTCCTGAATAACCGATACAGATTATTAGATAAAAATATTTAATTAAACACTTGCAAAAACGTTTTTGC
>NZ_RYDL01000026.1 GCF_003968755.1 Flavobacterium sp. RSP15
CAGGAAAAGCGTACATAAGCTTACGGGTTATTAGTACTACTCGACTATGACATTACTGCCTTTACATCTATAGCCTATCAACGTAGTCATCTCCTACGACCCTTAAAAGAAATCTCATCTTGTGGTGGGTTTCGCGCTTATATGCTTTCAGCGCTTATCCCTTCCAAACGTAGCTACTCTGCGATGCCACTGGCGTGACAACAGATACACTAGAGGTTTGTCCAATTCGGTCCTCTCGTACTAGAATCAGATCCACTCAAATTTCTTGCGCCCACAGTAGATAGAGACCGAACTGTCTCACGACGTTCTGAACCCAGCTCGCGTGCCACTTTAATGGGCGAACAGCCCAACCCTTGGGACCTTCTCCAGCCCCAGGATGTGACGAGCCGACATCGAGGTGCCAAACCCCCCCGTCGATATGAGCTCTTGGGGGAGATCAGCCTGTTATCCCCGGCGTACCTTTTATCCTTTGAGCGATGGCCCTTCCATGCGGAACCACCGGATCACTATGCTCTACTTTCGTACCTGATCGACCTGTATGTCTCTCAGTCAAGCTCCCTTATGCCATTGCACTCTACGCACGGTTACCAAGCGTACTGAGGGAACCTTTAGAAGCCTCCGTTACTCTTTTGGAGGCGACCACCCCAGTCAAACTACCCACCAAGCAATGTCCCCCGCATAGCGGGGTTAGGCCCTAGATAAACAAAGGGTTGTATTTCAACAATGACTCCACAACGCCTAGCGACGCCACTTCACAGTCTCCAACCTATCCTACACATCATTTATCCAAGGTCAATACTAAGCTATAGTAAAGGTGCACAGGGTCTTTTCGTCCCACTGCGGGTAAGCGGCATCTTCACCGCTACTACAATTTCACCGAGCTCATGGCTGAGACAGTGTCCAGATCGTTACACCATTCGTGCAGGTCGGAACTTACCCGACAAGGAATTTCGCTACCTTAGGACCGTTATAGTTACGGCCGCCGTTTACTGGGGCTTCATTTCAATGCTTCTCCGAAGATAACATCTCCACTTAACCTTCCAGCACCGGGCAGGTGTCAGGCCCTATACTTCATCTTACGATTTTGCAGAGCCCTGTGTTTTTGATAAACAGTCGCCTGGACCTCTTCACTGCGGCCCCGATTGCTCGGGGCGACCCTTCTCCCGAAGTTACGGGTCTATTTTGCCTAATTCCTTAGCCATGAATCTCTCGAGCACCTTAGGATTCTCTCCTCGACTACCTGTGTCGGTTTGCGGTACGGGTACTTATTACCTGAAGTTTAGAGGTTTTTCTTGGAAGCCCTTAGGCGCACTATCTCTTCTACCGAAGTATCCGAGTACTATCGTATTTCCCCAAAACCCGTGGATTTGCCTGCGGGTCTTATAGGTAGGTACTTCAACGAACTATTCCGTCAGTTCGCGGCGCTTTCATCACTCCGTCACCCCATCACAGTAATAACTAGTACGGGAATATTAACCCGTTGTCCATCGACTGTCCCTTTCGGGTTCGCCTTAGGTCCCGACTAACCCACAGCTGATTAGCATAGCTGTGGAAACCTTAGTCTTTCGGTGTGCGGGTTTCTCGCCCGCATTATCGTTACTTATGCCTACATTTTCTTTTCTCACCAGTCCAGCATACCTTACGATACACCTTCTACCCTGTGAGAATGCTCCCCTACCACTCCATATTAATATGAAATCCATAGCTTCGGTAATACGCTTATGCCCGATTATTATCCATGCTCGTCCGCTCGACTAGTGAGCTGTTACGCACTCTTTAAATGAATGGCTGCTTCCAAGCCAACATCCTAGCTGTCTGGGCAGACAAACCTCGTTCTTTCAACTTAGCGTATATTTGGGGACCTTAGCTGATGGTCTGGGTTCTTTCCCTCTCGGACTTGGACCTTAGCACCCAAGCCCTCACTGTTATGAAACATTATATAGCATTCGGAGTTTGTCAGGAATTGGTAGGCGGTGAAGCCCCCGCATCCAATCAGTAGCTCTACCTCTATATAACTTTAACCATAACGCTGCACCTAAATGCATTTCGGGGAGTACGAGCTATTTCCGAGTTTGATTGGCCTTTCACCCCTACCCACAGGTCATCCGAAGACTTTTCAACGTCAACCGGTTCGGTCCTCCACTATGTGTTACCACAGCTTCAACCTGCCCATGGGTAGATCACACGGTTTCGCGTCTAACACTACTGACTAAAGCGCCCTATTCAGACTCGCTTTCGCTACGGATCCGTGGCTTAACCACTTATCCTTGCCAGCAACGTTAACTCGTAGGCTCATTATGCAAAAGGCACGCCGTCACCCCACGAAAGGGCTCCGACCGCTTGTAAGCGTATGGTTTCAGGATCTATTTCACTCCGTTATTCACGGTTCTTTTCACCTTTCCCTCACGGTACTGGTTCACTATCGGTCTCTCAGGAGTATTTAGCCTTAGCGGATGGTCCCGCCAAATTCAGACAGGATTTCTCGTGTCCCGCCCTACTCAGGATACCACTATCGTTATCTTCTATTACTTATACAGGGCTATCACCTTCTTTGGCCCTACTTTCCAGTAGATTCTAATTCTATCCGCAACAAATATCGTGGTCCTACAACCCCAAAAATGCCGTAACATCTTTGGTTTGGGCTAATCCGCGTTCGCTCGCCACTACTTACGGAATCACTTTTGTTTTCTTCTCCTCCGCCTACTTAGATGTTTCAGTTCAGCGGGTTTGCCCACCTATCGGTGTACTATGTCTTCAACATAGTGGGTTGCCCCATTCGGGTATCTACGGATCATATCGTGTGTGCCAATCCCCGTAGCTTTTCGCAGCTTATCACGCCCTTCATCGCCTCTGAGAGCCAAGGCATCCCCCATACGCCCTTATTTTGCTTATTGTACTTTTTTTAGTCGAACGTCTTAATGTCATAATCTCTAATGTCCGAAGACTTTTGACTTTTGACTTGGGACTTTACGACCAAAGTGTTCTTTCTACTTTTTATTATTTTCTTATCTCAATATGTCAATGAACTGTATTTAGTCGAATGTCTTAAAGTCAAATGTCATAAAGTCTAGGACTTTTGACTTTCGACTTTGGACTTTAAGACCAAAATCGTGGAGAATAACGGAGTCGAACCGTTGACCTCCTGCGTGCAAGGCAGGCGCTCTAGCCAGCTGAGCTAATTCCCCATTTTTAATTGTGAATTGTTAATGGTGAATTGTTAATGTTCCCATCTCTCAACTCTAAAATTTCCTTTGTTTTTATGAACGTGTGTTGTAATTTATAATTAACAATTTACAATTGATAATTAATTTGTTGTCTCGGACAGACTCGAACTGTCGACCCCTACATTATCAGTGTAGTACTCTAACCAGCTGAGCTACGAGACACTCTTTATTCTTATGTCTAAAGCCGAAGGTCTTAAAGTCGAAAGTACTTGACTTTTGACATGGGACTTTACAACTTTACGACTCTAATATTATTTGAACTAACAGCAAGAGTAATATAATGTCAATATTTGTTTCCTTTTCGATATCTAGTCTTCTTTCCCTAGCGTGTATTGCTACTAACACTAAGGCTCTAGAAAGGAGGTGTTCCAGCCGCACCTTCCGGTACGGCTACCTTGTTACGACTTAGCCCTAGTTACCAGTTTTACCCTAGGCAGCTCCTTGCGGTCACCGACTTCAGGCACCCCCAGCTTCCATGGCTTGACGGGCGGTGTGTACAAGGCCCGGGAACGTATTCACCGGATCATGGCTGATATCCGATTACTAGCGATTCCAGCTTCACGGAGTCGAGTTGCAGACTCCGATCCGAACTGAGAACGGTTTTGTAGATTCGCTCCTGGTCACCCAGTGGCTGCTCTCTGTACCGTCCATTGTAGCACGTGTGTAGCCCAAGGCGTAAGGGCCGTGATGATTTGACGTCATCCCCACCTTCCTCGCAGTTTGCACTGGCAGTCTTGTTAGAGTTCCCGACTTCACTCGCTGGCAACTAACAACAGGGGTTGCGCTCGTTATAGGACTTAACCTGACACCTCACGGCACGAGCTGACGACAACCATGCAGCACCTTGTAAATTGTCTTGCGAAAGTTCTGTTTCCAAAACGGTCAATCTACATTTAAGCCTTGGTAAGGTTCCTCGCGTATCATCGAATTAAACCACATGCTCCACCGCTTGTGCGGGCCCCCGTCAATTCCTTTGAGTTTCATTCTTGCGAACGTACTCCCCAGGTGGGATACTTATCACTTTCGCTTAGCCACTGAAATTGCTTCCAACAGCTAGTATCCATCGTTTACGGCGTGGACTACCAGGGTATCTAATCCTGTTCGCTACCCACGCTTTCGTCCATCAGCGTCAATATATTAGTAGTAACCTGCCTTCGCAATTGGTATTCCATGTAATCTCTAAGCATTTCACCGCTACACTACATATTCTAGTTACTTCCTAATAATTCAAGTCAGACAGTATCAATGGCCGTTCCACCGTTGAGCGATGGGCTTTCACCACTGACTTATCTGACCGCCTACGGACCCTTTAAACCCAATGATTCCGGATAACGCTTGGATCCTCCGTATTACCGCGGCTGCTGGCACGGAGTTAGCCGATCCTTATTCTTACGATACCGTCAAGCTGCTACACGTAGCAGGGTTTCTTCTCGTATAAAAGCAGTTTACAATCCATAGGACCGTCATCCTGCACGCGGCATGGCTGGATCAGGCTTGCGCCCATTGTCCAATATTCCTCACTGCTGCCTCCCGTAGGAGTCTGGTCCGTGTCTCAGTACCAGTGTGGGGGATCTCCCTCTCAGGACCCCTACCCATCGTTGCCTTGGTATGCCGTTACCATACCAACTAGCTAATGGGACGCATGCTCATCTTTCACCGTTGTGACTTTAATAGCTCCTTGATGCCAAGGTACTATACTATGAGGTATTAATCCAAATTTCTCTGGGCTATCCCTCTGTGAAAGGTAGATTGCATACGCGTTACGCACCCGTGCGCCGGTCTCTGTCTCCGAAGAAACATACCCCTCGACTTGCATGTGTTAAGCCTGCCGCTAGCGTTCATCCTGAGCCAGGATCAAACTCTTCATCGTATATTGTGTGAGTTCAGATAAATCTGTTCTCTTTGTTTATGCGACTAAATTCTAGTGGTTTTTTCAAATCTCTCAATTCTATTACTCTTATTCTTTTGTCTTGTCTTTACGACAAAACGGCTGTCAATTCAATATGTCTAGGAACGTGTTCTTTTATTTCTATCACCTCTACCAACACTTGGTATAGCGTTTCTCGAAGCGGGTGCAAAAGTAAAACTTTCTTTTTAACTAACAAGAAAAATGTGAAGTTTTTTTTGAGATAATTTCCTTATCCCTTTCTTCTGCTTTTCTTATCAATCTGTCAACGAACGTTGCGCGTTTTGCGGGGTGCAAAGGTAACATCCTTTTCTATTCTCGCAAGCTTTATTAAATCTTTTTTTGAAAATAAATTTTC
>NZ_RYDL01000027.1 GCF_003968755.1 Flavobacterium sp. RSP15
TAGATATTCCGACGAAAGTACACCACCCATTCCGGAGCAAAGTACACCACGATTCCGCAACAAAGTGCGCCATTTATTCCAGAGCAAAGTACACCAGTCAAATCGTCCTTTATCATCACTAAGTAAAGATGATATTTTTCAAAGTTAATAATTTTTTTTAGATCTCAAAGATTTACCTGTTAGTGTAATTCTGTGGGCAGAAGCTGACAATCTGTCCATAATAGCATCCGATAATGTTGGCTCGTTTAAGAAGGAATGCCAAGTGTCTACTGGGAGCTGGGAAGTGATCATAGTTGATCCTATACCATACCTGTCTTCGAGGATATCTAGTAACGCAATCCTGGCATCATTATTCGACGGTTTTAGCCCAAAATCATCCAGTATTAGAAGTTTGTTTGTGGAGATACTTTTAATCCACTTCAGGTATGTCCCATCAAGTCTGACTTGAGTCAAGGCATCCATAAACTTGTTCATACTAAAATATAGGGTTCGGTAACCAAGTAAACAGGCACTACGCCCTAAGGCGCAGGCCATAAAAGATTTACCACAACCAGTGGCACCAGTTATCAGGACATTTTCTCCCCTTTCTATAAACATGCCATCAGAGAGCCTAAGTAGCTGTTCTCTGGTAATACCTCTTTCTGTATTGCAAATGATATCTTCTGGTAAGGCATGATAACGGAGCTTACTTGCTTTTAGGTACTTCTGTGTTCTGGAGTAATCCCTGTATTCTACTTCTGCCTGAGTAAGCATAGCTATGAGAGAATGGACATCTTCTTGTTGATGTACTGGAAGTGACAATGCAGCTTCATACCTTTTAGCCATGCCTGTTAATTTAAGACCTTTGAGCTGTTCTAATGTGTTTTGTGTGTTCATTTATTAGGATTTTATAAGTTGATTAATTATAAGCTTCAGGACCTCTAATATTACTGTGCTCGGGGATACGGAATTCGATAGGAGCCTCTTCTTCGAGTAAATCCATATTATTCACTAGGATGTTTTTGATAACACCGTAGCTAAATTTGTGACCTCTTAAGCCCCGTTTACATGCAGCTTCCATCCGAATGTTACCATAGGAACTCATGAGTCTCAATAGTCCCAGACAAGCAGTATAAGACTGATCAATTATCAGCTTACTGTTCATCACCTTTTTGAAAAATTCAAAAGTATTGGGGCCGTTTTCTTCTGCTTTTTTGAGATAATATTCCGGACTCCATCCACGTTGATTTTTAATGATCTGATGTCTTTCGGGCATATGCTCCGTGATACTGGTATAACCATGGCTGGTGTAATTCCTAGTATGCACAGCAATCCTTTGTGCATCGCAATAGATCTCCACGACATCCTGATCATAAGCAATGCGTACCTCTTTTCCAATGTAACGATAGGGAACAGAATAAAAGTGCCAGTCTTCACCCACCAGTACATGGTAATGCTTTTGAACCTTTGCTTTGGTATAATGTCTGATACTGTATGGGGATTCTGGAAGGGGCTGTAGTAGTGTTTTTTCCTCGCTTTTAAACAACTCGAGTCTACTGTATACTTTCTTCTGAAAGTTCAGCTGATGATGATAATCAAGTTTTTCTCTAATGGCCTTGTTTAGTTCAGTAAGACTATGAAAAGTATCATTACGTAGGCTAGCATAAATACGTCTATAGGTAATCTTTACGTTATTCTCAACAGAGGGCTTGTCCTTGGGCTTATACGGGCGAGCCGCAAGCAGTGCGATATTATTGTGGTTGGCCCATTGCTCGAGCATATCAGTAAATACAGGTTCATATTTACAACTTTTGGATACCCATTGCCTCATGTTATCTGATTTAACAGTCAAGGGAACACCTCCAAAGTATTCAATGGTATGATTCAACGCTTTAACTACTTGAGGCAGTTTTGCATCCGGTAAGGCCTCTACATAGCCATAGCCACTAAAGGGAAGAATAGCAACATATACAGGGCATGCAATTAGTTCACCAGTTGAAGTATCCACATAGTGAAGCATATCCCCAGCAAAATCAACTTCAAGCAGCTTTGCAGGAGTGTGGACAAAATGCATTACAGCATTGTTTACCTTCTCCTGATCTTGTAAGAGTTCACAAAATCTAGAATATTGAAAACCTTCAGGATATTCTTTAATATATTCTTCCCAAAGTAATAGACGTGTTACACCAGTTCGATTAAGTTCCTTGCTGAAGTAACCGATCAGATTATTAAAATGAACTTTTCGGGGATCAGTATCTTCCGATACAACAGGCTTTAAAAGACCTAGTATTTGTTCAAGTTCCTGATCTGAACGCTTTAGTAATTCTTTGAAATCAACTCCTGTTTGCGTAAATTTCAGCAAATACCCTGCAATTGTCCTTCTAGAAATTCGAACTTCTTTTTCTATGGTACGCTGTGAAGCACCACGTTCTAAAAATAAAAGTACCTGTCTTATCTTAATCATACTAAGTGGTTTATTTGCCATATTGCAAGTGGTTTTTTGATTACAAACCAAACTTATGCTATATGACGGTTAAATCTCTACTTAGTGAGATAAAGGATCTGGAATAGGTGGTGCACTTTGTGTCGGAATGTCAGTCCTTTACAAGTATTAAATCAGGAGAAAAGTGGTGTACTTTGCTCCGGAATAAGTGGCGACCTTTGCAGCGGAATAATTGGTGTACTTTGAAGCGGAATGGGTGGTGTACTTTG
>NZ_RYDL01000028.1 GCF_003968755.1 Flavobacterium sp. RSP15
TTTGATAATGCTAGAAAATTTGCTTGTTATGCTGGAACTGCCCCTTTTGAATATAGTTCGGGTTCGAGTATTAAAGGCAGAACCAAAGTAAATCATATGGCAGATAAAAAGATGAAATCAATATTACAAATGTGTGCTTTAGTGGCAGTGAAACACGATCCACAACTCAAAGAATATTATGAAAGAAAAAAAGCAGAGGGTAAGAATGCTATGTTGGTTTTAAACAATGTAAAATGCAAAATTATTGGTCGGGTCTTTTCAGTAATTAACAGGCAAACCCCATACATAAATACATATAAATTTGCCTGCTAATTTTTAAAATATCGCTTGTTTTTTATCATAGAATGCGCGAACGGGCTTTAATAAATCGATACAGATTTAATTTCTTTGGTTCCGGAACTGATCTCCATCTGTAAATAAGCAATGTGAAGCTGTCAGTATATAAACTTTGTCTTTGAAGTTATCCTGATAGTAGATGACACCACTACCGATATAATCATTGTTTAGGAAATCCTTTAATCTTACGGTTAACGTTGTAATTATTTTGTCGAAAGATGATTCTATCATAATGATGTTCAGGAATTAAATGCTTTTACCATCAATTCTTGTTCTCCTCTTGAAATACCTATTTCACTAGCAATGTTTTTCCAATTGCTTGTTGCTTGGAGTACTTCTTGTATGATGGTTTCCATTTGTTCTTTGTTTAGGCGGAAATATTCTCCAACACTTTTTGCTAATTCGAAATCGAGGTCGTTATTATCGGTATCGATATTTAAAGCCAAACCATCCTTTTCAATTGAGGGGTTTAGGTCATAGGCTGGTGACAATATCCAACCTTCTTTGGTCAGGATAAAGCCGTGGTTTCTTAAATGGTCATCTGTGTTTGAAATAGCTATGTTAAATACTATTCTGCGCCATAATTGGTATAAGTTAGCTTCTATATTTGTTCCATGATTACTAATAAATTCGGCTATGTCTAAATAGCTTGCCGGATTGTATCTTCATTGTTTCCAGTCATGGTCATTGCGGATGCAAAGTGTATTCTTTCTCCGTTTTCTCTGTCGAAGCGTTTTGTGAAAAATGTATGGTAGTTCCCCATTATTTTTTCGATACGACATGGTGCCATTTCTATACCCGCATTTATTGCCAATTTATAGGATAGGAATTCCCAGGCACCTTTGTCTGTGGTGTCGGTTTTGGATGGGAATTTGGCAATCCACAGGCTTTTATCATTGTCTAAGATATTGGCTTTTGGTCTAGCTCCTCCGAGTGAAGAACCTGGTGCCATCAACACAGATAGCCATTTTTTTACCTCATCATTGTCATCGTCATTTTCAAAATTAGTAGCTGCATTTTGTAGTTCGCGAATGGATGACCAAGGCGGTGTTGAAGCTGTTTTGTTGTTGTCTAAGAAATCTCCTTCCGGATTTATTTTGAAGCGTAATGCTCCCATACGACTTTCATCGTAAACACCTAACAGAAAATCAATATCATAGAGTGTTGGTGCTTTTTCTCCTTCTTCTTTTGCCCATTGCGCCGCTCTCCGCTTCATCAGTGTTCTTCCCCAAGTGTCGGGCATACTGTCCAAAAAGATTCCGAAGTTTTCTTTTTTGTTTGGGTATTGTGGTCCACCATATAATTGAATGTCCGGGTCTAACAGGAATTTTTGTTCTGATTTTATCCAGTCTTTATTGTATTCAAAGCTGAATGTTTTTTTACCTTTAGCTTGTTGTGCTGATAAGATGCCAATTATCTTGGGTTCAGGTAAACCCTTCCAATGTGCATATACGTATATTTCAGTTTTTATAGACATCTTATATTGTTAAATTGAGATTATACCAGACTGCCACTGGCAGTCCTCCTCTTAAAATCAAATCTTGCCAATGTGCGTAAACGTATATGTCGGTTTTGTTAGTTGCCATTTTATATTATTAATTTACCACCCCGCCCTTTGGGCACCCCTCCAAAGGAGGGGAATTTTAGTGCGAGTTAAGTGGAGTGGTTTTATTTTAGAAGTTCGAGGTCTTGGAGTTTTCTTCCGAGTTCATCGTCTGAAGCTAGTTTTAGGAAATCGTCCTGAAGGCCTAATACTCTGAGTACATTGAAATAAGCACCCATTGCCACACTTGTGTTTCCTAACTCGATTAGGTGTAATGTGGATCTTGAAATGTCGGCTCTCTCCGCGACCTGTATCATAGTGAGTTTTCTTCTTTTACGCGCCATTTTTATGTTTTTAGATATTCCGACGAAAGTACACCACCCATTCCGGAGCAAAGTACACCACGATTCCGCAACAAAGTGCGCCATTTAT
>NZ_RYDL01000029.1 GCF_003968755.1 Flavobacterium sp. RSP15
TCATTGTTGTCCGATAAAAAAAGAAGCCAAATTAATGGCTTCTTAGTAAAAATCGTATTTTAGTTTTGCAAAATTAAAAAGACGATGGGTAAAAATAGGTATTTTTCGACTAAATCTGTTTTCGGACAGCTGATTTCTTTACTAGACGATTCGATGATAAAAGAAGCTGTAAAGAAGCATAATTCGGATCGGTATGTAAAACGCTTCAAAAGTCAAGACCATTTGTTTAGTATGATTTTTTGCAGCTTGGTGAAGTGTAATTCTTTACGTGAAGTTGCAGGAGGAATGCTTGGCTTGTCTGGGAAGGAGGGGACTTTAAGATTGAATTGCATTCCTAAAAAAAGTACTTTGGCGGATGCTAATAAGAACAGAAAAGTTGATTTTTTCGAAGAAGTCTATAATTTGTTACTCAAGAAATATAGCTATGTTTTGTCGGACAGCCGAGTTAAGGATGCCTTAGGAAAAGAAGTTAAAATTGTAGATAGTACAACAATTAGCTTGTTTAAAGATATTTTAAAATGCGTTGGCAGGAAGCCTGCTAACGGGAAAAACAAAGGTGGAATAAAAGCACATAGCGTGATTAATGCCGACGAGAAAGTGCCGAATTTAGTTTGGTTTAGTTCTGCGGCAACGCATGATCATCAGTTTTTAGAAAAGTTGAAATGCGATGAAAACACTGTCTATGTATTCGACAAAGGCTATAATGATTACAAGGCTTTCGAGCATTTTACGGAACAAAAAACAGGTTTTGTAACCCGATTGAAAGACAATGCTAAGTACGGGATAACTGAAATACGAGCGATTTCAGAGGATATTCACAGTGGAGTTTTGTCGGATGAAATTATCGAAGTCGATGTAAAGAATGGCAAGTCCATATCGAAATTAAAATTAAGAAAAATAAGGTTTTATGATAGAGAAAATAAAAGAGCGTTTGAATTCATCTCTAATTTATTTGATTTTAGAGCCGACACAATAGCAGCTCTCTATAAAATACGTTGGCAAATAGAATTGCTTTTCAAGCAAATTAAACAAAACTTTCCGTTGAAATATTTTTTAGGAGACAATGAAAATGCAATTAAGATTCAAATTTATTGTGTTTTAATTGTTAATCTTTTGATGGGAGTGATAAAGAAAAGTTTGAAAAGAAAATGGGCTTTTTCTAATTTGGTTAGCTTTTGCAGAATACATTTATTCAATTATATCCATCTCACTAAATTTTTAAATAGCCCCGAAAACGACTGGGAAATGGATACAGGGGAAGATGGACAACTTAGTCTTTTTGAGGACAATTCAGAAGTTGTATTTTTGAATATGGTATAAAAAAAACTCCTGAGAATTCAGTAATCGGAAAAAAAATATGTTTTTTCTCAATTATCAAAATCTCCAAAGTGTAATAAAAAACAAGCTACTACGAGATAAATTCTCGCTAAGCCCATAAATATATAGGATAATTAACTTTTAAAAGTTTTTTACCGGACAACAATG
>NZ_RYDL01000002.1:0-386671 GCF_003968755.1 Flavobacterium sp. RSP15
GTCCGCTTCACATAGCGTGTTTCTTCATGTTTTTCCATTAGGATACTTTTTGTGTATCGCTATTTCAGGACGGGACACATCCTTAAAATAAAAGCCCTTTTTTATTCAACCATTTAAAAAAAATTTCAAGACTAAAGCAGCCTTTGTTTAAAACAAAAAAATCCCGACTAGTCGGGATTTTAATTATAAATAATACAATTCTATTTCAATTTCTTCTTAATTGCTACCTCATGGTAAGATTCAATAACATCTCTTTCCTCAATGTCATTATATCCCTTGATCTGAATTCCACAATCATAGCCTTTAGCAACCTCTTTAACATCATCTTTGAAACGTTTCAGTGCTATCAGTTCACCTGTATGCACCACCACACCATCTCTAATGATTCTCATTTTAGCACTTCTGGAAATTTTACCGTCCATTACCATACAACCCGCAATTGAACCAACTTTAGAGATTTTGAATATCTCTCTGATCTCCGCAGTACCCAGAATCTCTTCTTTCATTTCCGGAGCTAACATCCCTTCCATGGCATCTTTCAAGTCATCAATTGCAGCATAAATAATAGAATAGTAACGGATATCGATTTCTTCTTTATCTGCTAATTGTCTTGCGTTTCCAGCAGGACGAACATTGAATCCGATGATGATTGCATCCGATGCCGAAGCCAACATTACGTCAGTTTCTGTAATTGCACCAACCCCTTTATGAATAATATTAATTTGAATTTCTTCGGTAGATAATTTAGAGAACGAATCAGACAATGCTTCAACAGAACCATCCACATCTCCCTTAAGGATAATATTTAATTCTTTAAATTGACCCAATGCTATTCTTCGTCCAATTTCATCCAATGTAATGTGTCGTTGTGTACGTACAGACTGCTCACGCATCAATTGAGAACGTTTTGAAGCAATTTGTTTGGCTTCTTTTTCATCTTCAAAAATATTGAACTTATCCCCTGCAGTGGCTGCTCCATCAAGACCCAGAACAGAAACCGGAGTTGAAGGTCCCGCAACTGTAACTATATTCCCTCTTTCATCATGCATGGCTTTTATCTTACCATGATGCTTCCCTGCTAACATATAATCACCAACTCGTAACGTTCCGTGCTGTACTAATATGGTAGAAACATATCCTTTTCCTTTATCAAGAAATGCCTCAACCACTGTACCTTGAGCCGCTTTATTTGGATTTGATTTTAAATCTAAAAGTTCTGCTTCTAACAATACCTTCTCTAATAATTCTTTGACACCTGTACCAACTTTTGCAGAGATATCATGAGATTGAATTTTTCCACCCCAATCTTCTACTAGTAAATTCATACCCGCTAATCTTTCTTTTACTTTTTCAGGATTGGCATTTGGCTTGTCAATTTTATTAATGGCAAATATAATAGGAACGCCTGCTGCTTGAGCATGACTGATCGCTTCTTTCGTTTGTGGCATGATGTCATCATCCGCAGCAATCACAATAATTGCAATATCCGTAACTTGAGCACCACGCGCGCGCATCGCTGTAAAAGCTTCGTGACCCGGTGTATCTAAGAATGCAATTTTTTGTCCGTTATCCAAAGTTACTCCGTAGGCACCAATATGTTGTGTAATTCCTCCAGACTCCCCTGCGATTACGTTTTCTTTACGAACGTAATCCAGTAACGATGTTTTACCGTGATCGACGTGACCCATAACCGTAACAATAGGCGCTCTGAAAACCAAATCTTCCTCTTTATCAGCAACTACCTGAATGGCCTCTTCAATATCTACCGTGATAAATTCAACTTCATAACCAAACTCATCCGCAACAATTGTCAATGTTTCCGCATCAAGACGCTGATTCATCGTAACCATGATTCCAAGCGACATACAAGTTCCAATAACTTTTGTAATTGGCACATCCATCATGATAGCAATTTCACCAACGGTAACAAATTCAGTAACCTTAATCGTTTTACTTCCTTCGTCTATAGCTCTTTGCTCGTCATCTGATTTTTGACGATGCGTATCTCTCTTATCTCTTCTATATTTAGCAGCTTTAGATTTACCTCCTTTTCCTTGAAGTTTTTCTAAAGTCTCTCTAATTTGGTTTTTTACTTCTTCTTCCGTAGGCTCTACTTTAGCAACAATAGCAGGCCTGTTTCCTCTTACGAAACCAGGTCTTGCACTTCTGTTAGCATTAAATCCGCCACCACCAACATTTGGCGTAATCTTGTTAGGATTTGGCGCTCCCGGAACTCCAGGCGGCCTTGGAGCTCCCGGTTTAGGAGCAATCCTTTTACGCTTATTTTTATTTGCATTAGCATTAGCCGCAGCCGATCCTGGAGCACCCGGTTTATTAGGAGTGATTTTAGGTTCTTCTTTTTTCTTTTTTGGTTTGTTGAATTGTGACAAATCAATGATTTGCCCTGTCAAAGTAGTTCCTGATAATTTTTGATATTGCGTTGTGATGGTTTCATCAACAGGCACGTCATCAGTTTTAGCGATTTCCGTTTTCGCTACCTCTTTTGGTTCAGCAGGGACTGCTTTTACAGTCTCTTTTTTTACCTCTTTAATTCCAACAACCGGTTTTATCTCTTTTTTATCTGAAACAGGTTTTTCTTCTAAAGATTTTTCTGGCGACCGTTTTTCTGTTGAAGCTTCTTTTTGAATTGCTTTCCCCTCCGCTACTTTAGCAACTGGAGTCTCCACTTTTTCAATCGCCTTCGCAGGAGGAACGATGGAAGGTTTTTTAGGATTAAGATCAATCTTACCTACCTGAACAGGACCCGCTATAACTGCTCTCGCCTTTATCACTTCTTGCTGTTTCAGACGCTCTTCCTCAATCTTACGTTTGTCTTCGATTTCTTTCTCTCGTTCTAAACGCAAAGCCTCTTTTTCTTTTCTTTTTTCTTCCCCAACTTCTTTCGAAGCTTCTTTATTCCCTTTGTCACCTGCAAATTGACCGCACAAGACATTGTATACATCATCAGAAATTTTTGTGTTTGGGTTTGCTTCAATAGCTATCCCTTTATCTTTTAGATAATCCACAGCTCTTTCCAAAGAAATATTCAATTCCCTTAAAACTTTGTTTATTCTAATAATTCTCTCTTCAGACATAAAACCTTTTTATTATTACCTTTTTTGTTATTCCTCACTTTACTCCCGACTCGATACCTACCGAGCAAGAATTAATTGTAAAATGGCATGTTTATCGTTGAAGATTTAATGACTAACTATCAAATTCTTCTTTCAATATTCTCATTACATCCAGAATCGTTTCCTCTTCCAGGTCTGTTCTTCGTACTAAATCTTCTACATCTTGCTTTAAGATACTTTTTGCAGTATCCAATCCAATTTTTGCAAATTCTTCAATAACCCAGTCTTCAATTTCATCTGAAAACTCTGTTAATTCAACATCATCATCATCAGCGGTAGCACCAGCAACATCACCTTCACGAATAACGTCTAATTCATAGCCCGTTAGTAAGCCCGCTAATTTGATATTGTGTCCCCCACGACCAATTGCTTTTGAAACCTCTTCAAGCTTCAAGAAAACCTCCGCTCTTTTAGTCTCTTCATTAATCTTGATTGAAGATACTTTTGCAGGGCTTAATGCTCTTGTGATAAACAATTGAATGTTGCTTGTATAATTGATAACATCTATATTTTCATTACCTAATTCACGTACGATTCCATGAATACGAGACCCTTTCATACCCACACAGGCACCCACAGGATCTATTCTGTCGTCATAAGAATCAACAGCTACTTTTGCTTTTTCGCCAGGTATTCTAACCACTTTCTTTACCATGATTAAACCATCAAATACTTCTGGAATTTCTTGCTCAAACAATTTTTCCAAGAATTTCTCTGAAGTTCTAGACATAATAATTTGAGGTTTATTTCCCTTCAACTCAACGCTTTCAATTATCCCTCTTACATTATCCCCCTTGCGGAAAAAATCAGAAGGTATTTGTTTTTCTTTTGGCAAAATAATTTCATTGCCTTCATCATCAACTAAAATCACAACTCTTGGACGCACGTGGTGCACTTCAGCGGTGTAAATATCTCCTATTAAATCTTTAAACTGCTTGTAAAGATTGGTGTTATCGTGTTCATGAATTTTAGAAATCAAATTCTGACGCAAAGCTAAAATTGCTCTTCTTCCTAAATCAATTAATTTAACTTCTTCAGAAACCTCTTCTCCAATTTCAAAATCAGGCTCTATTTTTCTAGCTTCAGTCAATGTAATTTCAAGGTGATCAAAATCCAAGTCTTCATCCGCAACAATTACTCTTCTTTGCCAAATCTCCATATCTCCTTTATCAGGATTTATAATGATATCGAAATTATCATCTGAACCGTATTTTTTTTTCAATGCATTTCTAAATACATCTTCTAAAATTGCCATAAGCGTTACACGATCAATAAGTTTATCATCTTTAAACTCTGAGAATGAATCGATCAATGCTAAATTTTCCATGCGAATTCTTTAATTAAAATGTTACTGTAACAATTGCTTCTTTAATGTCTCCATAAGGCAGTTTAAGTTCTTTTTGAACGGTCTCCTTCCCTTTACCTATCTTTTTTGGCTCTCTTGCTTCCCATGACAAAATTACAAAATCATCATTAGCTTCCACTAATTCCGCTTCAATTATTTCTGCTCCAGTCTTCACAATCAATGTACGCCCTATATTTTTCTTGTATTGTCTGATCAATTTCAATGGAGATCCTACTCCTACCGAAGCCACTTCTAAAGAAAAATCCTGCTCCTCACGGTCCAGGTTATTGTCTAGGGAACGGCTCACATCAATACAATCCTGAAGCGCCACTCCATTATCCCCATCCAAGGTCACAATAACCTTAAAAGCATCCGTGATAATCAGGTCTATCAAAAAAATTGACGGCTTCTCCACCAGGCCTTCTGCCAATAACGTGCTTACTTTTTCTTTAAATGTCATACGCTTATAAAAAGAGGGGACATTTAGTCCCCTCATTATCTAGATTTTAATAAATAACGGTGCAAATATAGTGTTTTTTTTTATAAACCAAAATAATCGATTGCTCTAAAATAATTTCTTATCTTTAATGAACAATTCAAAACAACAGTTTTACCATAATTTAACACGCTGTAATTATGAAACGTATTTTAGTCCCAACCGATTTTTCTGATCATGCCGGAAACGCTCTAAAAGTGGCTGCTGTAATTGCAAGAAAAAACAAGTGTGAAATATTCCTATTGCATTTGTTAGAACTCCCAAACCACATGAATGACTCTGTTACTGGAGCAGACATTACTCCGGCGCTTATGTTGTTCATCAAAAAAGTTAACGAAAACCTTCAAAAAATAAAAGAACAGCCCTACTTGAAAGGAATTCCGGTACATGTCTCTGTACAATTTGAAAAAGCTTTTAGCGGTATTTTATCCTTTAACAAAAAGAATAAAATTGATTTAATCGTTATGGGCTCTCATGGCACTTCAGGCATTGAAGAAATCATTATTGGCTCTAATACTGAAAAAGTGGTCCGACTCTCCGAAATTCCAGTTTTAGTTATAAAAAAAGATGTAGGTAAATTAAAATTTAAAAATTTCGTCTTTGCCTCTGATTTTTCAAAAGAAGCTAAAAAGCCTTTTAAAAAAATGATGGAGTTCGCGAAGATCTTTGATGCCAATTTGTTTTTAGTCATGATTTGCACTCCCAATAGTTTTAAGACCACTCTTGCTGCCGAAAAGGTGATGGGCGCTTTTATGGCTGAATTTGATCTTCCAAACTACTCCTCACATCTATTTAATGATGCAAATATTGAAAGTGGAATAATCAATTTTTCAAAAACAATAGATGCTGATTTAATTGGCCTTTGCACTCATGGCAGAACTGGTTTAGCGCATTTTTTTAACGGAAGCATCAGTGAGGACTTAGTAAACCACACCACCAGACCTGTTATCATTTTTAGAATTTAACTCCTTTTGGCTTTGCAAAAACAACTAACCAACTTCACTCTCTTATCTCGGAAATCCCAACAAACACTACTCAGAATTTTATCTATAAAAAAACCTCTCAGGAATTGAGAGGTTTTTTGTTGGTCTACAAGGACTCGAACCTTGAACGACTGCACCAAAAACAGTTGTGTTACCATTACACCATAGACCAGCATTGCTGCTAAGCGAGTGCAAATTTAAAATAATATTTAGTTTGCACAAATTTTTTTTGTCTTTTTATTAAAAAAATAACAACAAAAAATAAAATCAGCTGCAAAGCATCTCAAAAGAGCTTTACAATCAATTGATTATTGAATTTTATTACTTTTCCAGAAAATAGTGTTAATGCTACAAGGGTTAAATAAAAAAACATTTTCTTTGTAACTTACATTTAAACTAAATTTTAATACATGGACAAAGGAACATTCAACTTCAATAAATGGAACACAATTGTTGGTTGGTTAACATTTGGAATCGCATTATTAACTTACACTTTAACTGTTGAGCCTACTATGAGTTTTTGGGATTGTGGCGAATACATTTCCACCGCAGCAAAACTTCAAGTTGGCCACCCTCCGGGAGCTCCTTTATACCAGATGATTGGCGCTTTTTTTGCCATGTTTGCATCAGATGATCAACACATTGCCTTAATGGTAAATATGATGTCTGTATTCTCGAGTGCCTTTACTATTTTATTCCTTTTTTGGTCTTCGTCTATACTTCTAAAAAAATTGATTTCCCGATTTTCAGAGACTAACAGAAACAATGAAATCGTTATACTAGGAAGTTCATTTGTTGGTGCTTTAGCCTTCACCTTTTCAGATAGCTTTTGGTACAATGCTGTCGAGGCTGAGGTTTACGCCATGGCATCCTTGTTTATTGCCCTATTGTTTTGGCTGGGTTTACGCTGGGAGCAAGACATGAATACTCCAAGAGGAAATAAGTGGTTATTGATTATTTCTCTTGTTGTAGGACTTTCCTTTGGGGTTCACTTTATGGCATTACTAACAATTCCCGCAATAGGTTTTCTTTATTTTTTTAAAAACTATAAGGTAGTAACAGTTAAAAGTTTCTTTATTGCAAATGTTGTAGTAATTGCTATTTTGTTGTTTATTTTCAAATTGCTACTTCCTATGACCATGGGATTCTTTGGTAAAACAGAAGTTTTTATGGTCAATAGTTTAGGACTGCCGTTTGACTCGGGCACTGTGTTTGTTACAATAGCTTTGATTGCTTTCTTTTACTTTGGATTGAAATACACCAAACAAAAAGGGTTTGTGTTCTACAACACCATAATTCTTTGCATCCTTTTTATTTTAATTGGTTTCTCGACATGGATGATGCTACCCATTCGAGCAAATGCAAATACTGTAATCAATGAAAACAAACCGTCTGATGCCCGCGAAGTTTTAGCCTATTACAATAGAGAACAATATGGCGTAAATGCATTGTTCTATGGTCCACAATACACAGAGAATTTTGCCGGATTAGATGCCAATAATCCTTATTTAGACAAAGCACCCAATTATGAAAGAGATTATAAAACAGGGAAATATGTTATTGTCAATAATTATAAAAATGCTTCCCAAAATTCAGATGATAATCACAAAACCATTCTGCCAAGAATGTGGAGCGATGGACATATTGAAAATTACATGAATTTTACCAATCCGCCTCAATTCAAATTAAATCCTAATTATCCTTACGAGGATGATTTAGCAAAATACGGTATTGATGCCAGTCAGCTTAGTGAAGAAGATTATAATAAAGCGATTGCTCAACTCAAAAATGAAACTCAAAAAATAATTTCTGAATTCAGACAAGCCTACGCACAAAAACAAATTGACAACGAAGGATATGTCACCTTCCTAAAAAGTTATGGCGACTATTTGATTGTTGAAAAACCAACAACTGCGGACAATCTAGGTTTTATGGTAGAGTATCAATTTGGATACATGTATTGGAGGTACTTGATGTGGAATTTTGTTGGCCGTCAAAATGATGTTCAGGGACGATACGATTATCTGGATGGCAACTGGCTCAGTGGTATAAAATTCATTGATGAATTGCATTTAGGAAGTCAGGACAACTTACCATCGGATGTATTGAACAATAAAGGTCGGAATGTATATTTCTTTTTGCCTTTTATTCTGGGCCTTATTGGACTTATGTATCATGCCAATAAGGATTTAAAAAGCTTTTATGTTTTGCTTGCCTTGTTCCTTTTTACGGGAATAGCCCTGAAAATTTATTTGAACGAAAGACCTTTTGAACCTCGAGAAAGGGATTATGCACTGGTAGGCTCCTTTTATGTATTTGCCATCTGGATAGGCTTTGGTGTATACGCCTTGTATGAAAGCGTCAAAAAACACCTCGCTCCAAAAATAGCTGGCCCTCTCCTTATCGCATTAAGTTTAGTAGCAGCACCAATGCTTATGGCGTCACAAAACTGGGATGACCACGACCGTTCCGGCAAATATACCGCCTTGTCTATGGCAAAAGCGTATCTTACCTCGTGTGACCCTAATGCCATCTTATTCACCATTGGAGACAATGACACTTTCCCGCTTTGGTACGCACAGGAAATTGAAAAAATAAGAACCGATGTCAAAATTGTAAACACCAGTTTATTCATGACGGACTGGTATATCGATCAAATGAAAACCAAAACATACGAATCAGACCCGGTACCGGTTTCATTTACACACGAGGAATATGTAGGAGATAAATTAGATTATGTAGCCCATATTCCAAAAATTGAAAGTCGCTGGGATATAAAAGATTTTATCGATTTTATTAAAAATCCAAAATCAACGGTAGGAATGCAAAACGGACAAACCATCCATTTTTACCCAACCAATAAGATTCGGATTCCCGTTGACAAAAATACGGTCATACAAAATAAAGTAGTATCCCCTAAATACAATGACGCTATAGTGTCTTACATTGATATCGACATCAAAGGGAATGCTTTGTACAAAAACAGATTAATGATGCTTGACATTGTTGCTAATAACAACTGGAAAAGACCCATTTATTTTAGCGGTGGTGCTTATGATAGCGAGGACTACCTCTGGATGAAAGAATATCTTCAACTCGAAGGTATGGTGTACAAACTAGTTCCAATAAAAACTCCAATGTCCAAAGATGGAAGTCCACTTGAAATGGGACAAATAGACACTGACAGAATGTATGCAAAGGTCATGAAATGGGATTGGGGAAATAGTGATAGTCCTTCTATTTATCATGATCCAGAAACCAGAAAAAACAGCATCACCTACCGAAACAATCTGTCAAGACTGATGAATCAGTTAATCCTGGAAGGACAGAAAGAAAAAGCCAAAAAAATCATTGATTTAGCTATGGCAAAAATGCCTTTGGACAGCTTTGGCTATTATTCATTAGTAGAACCTTTTGCGGGAGGCTATTATAAAACTGGCGAAAAAATAAAAGCCGAACAATTATTGGACCGATTAGTCTTTAAGTACCAAGAAAACCTCAACTATTATGGCAATCTTAAATCTTCTGAACAAAGCAGTATTGCAATTCCAATCATAACTGATATTGAGCGCTACAGAAGCCTCTTGCAAGTCATGAAAGAAAATGGCGATCTCGCATTTTACAATAAGAACAAAATTGTCTTCAATACGTACATCATAATGTTTGAACGTTTTGGACGCGACAAAGAGTAATATTAGAGAGCCATTAAAAAAATAGCGACATTTTTCAATGTCGCTATTTTTTTTAATTTTAAAATGAAAAAAATGAAATTGTACTGGACAAAGACCCATTCGATTATAAAAAAAATATTCTCTAATTATAGTTGGGATGTCTCCAATACAGGAAATACTGTATACCTTACCTTTGATGACGGCCCCATTCCAGAAGTTACAGAATGGGTTTTGGTGGAATTAAAAAAATACGGAATCAAAGCCACTTTTTTCTGTATTGGAAATAATATCGAGAAAAATTCTGAAATATTCAAAAAGGTGATTCGGGAAGGCCACACCATAGGAAACCACACTTTCAACCACTTAAATGGCTGGCAAACAACTACTGAGACGTACATCAAAAACACGAAACAAGCTCAAGAAGCGATTGAAAACCACACCCATCCAGACGCTAAACTTTTTCGCCCTCCGTATGGAAAAATAAAAAAATCGCAATCAAAAAAACTACAAAAACTAGGGTACAAAATAATTATGTGGGATGTCCTGAGTGCGGATTTTGATGCCACAATATCTAAAGAAAAATGCCTGAATAATGTGTTGTCAAATGTAAGACCGGGGAGTATTATTGTTTTTCACGACAGTATAAAAGCGTTCAAGAACCTACAATACGTGTTGCCAAAAACACTAGCTTATTTAAAAGAAAATAATTTTAATTGCAACCCTTTATAAAAATATTACAATTGTTCCTGAACGAGACTAATTATCGTATTGGCGTCAAGTTCTCCGGACTGTCTCCAGATCATCTGACCTTGTTTATAGATCATCAACGTAGGCAACCCTTTGATCCGCAAAGCATCCGCTAATTCTTGATTTTTATCCACGTCAATCTTAATGACTTTCGCTTTATCGCCAAGAGCCGCCGCTACATCTCTGATCACAGGATGCATTAAAACGGAGGATTCATTCCACTCCGTATAAAAGTCAATTAATACCGGAATTTTAGTATTTATAAGTTCTCCAAATTTTGACATAAAACCAAAAATTTAATTTTTAAAATTCACTAAACAGAGATATTATTTTTACAAATGTAGCATTTTAAACGAATTCTGCTACATTAGTGCCTTTTTTTAGTTCGATGACCGTTATTTCCGGCATGATTCCTACTCTGCCGGGAAAGGCATGAAAACCAAATCCCCTATTGACATAAACGTATCTTCCCAGGTTTTCATATAAGCCGGCCCATTGTTTGTATACGTATTGCGCCAAACTCCATTTGAAATAACCGGGAATTTCGATTCCAAATTGCATTCCGTGTGTGTGCCCGGAAAGCGTAAGGTGGTAGTGTTTATCATCGTGCTGCACCACGTGCTCCCAATGGGAAGGGTCATGGCTCATCAAAATCTTGAAATCTTCTTTCTTTAACTGCCCCGAAGCCTTATTCAAATCTCCGGCCTGCTTGAAATTATGTCCCCAGTTTTCGACACCTACTAATGCTATTTTGGCATCTCCTTTCTCGATAAACGTATGCTCATTCAGCAATAAATCAAACCCAATTTCTCCGTATAAATTTTTTATTGCCTTAAAATTATCTGCTTTTGCGGCTTCACTTGCCCAGGTTACATATTCTCCGTAATCATGATTCCCCAAAACGGAATATTTGCCATATTCATGTTTCCTAATTCGGTTGAATGTTTCTATCCAAGGATGCATCTCTTTGGCGTGCGTATTGACAATATCTCCAGTAAACAGAATCATATCTGAATTTTGCTCATTTACCAAGTCAATCGCATAATTAATTTTTTCCGGGTCATCAAAGCTTCCACTATGAACATCGGATATTTGAGTAATTTTAAAACCATCAAAAGCATCCGGTAAATCCGGAAAAAAAATACGCTGCCTGATCACTTTGTAATTGTATTTCCCAATCGTGACTCCATATATCAAGGATAAAAACGGAACCGCCGCTAACCCTAATCCTATTTGACTGATAAACTTTCTTCTGGAATTAAGGAAATCAGTACTCTTGTCATAATCCACGAAAAAATTTAAGGCTCCAGCACCTACTCTAAAAATGTCTTCCCCTATTAAAATTAAGGCTAAAATTAATTTTGGAACATAAACAATAAGCAACAATCCCATGCTAAACATGAATTGCTGGGTTTGTCCTACGCTACGGTCAAATTGCATTAAAGAATACACGATATATATTAAAACTAATAGGCTTATACCCTGAATTGAAAACAATATTAGTTTTGATTTTATCAAAGTTTTTAAGATCTGAAAAGTATACAGCTCAATAATAAGTAGAATTGAACACAAGAATACGACACGGAAAATCATTTTTAATCAAATTTTACACAAAATAACAAATTAAGAAAATAGTATGCGTTTTTATTAATCTAAATTTAACTAAAATTACATTAAATCAACTTGAAACAGCTTAGCTGAAATAGAAAACTTAATTTTAAATAAAAAGCAAAACCGTTATCGTACAAATTATTCGTACTTTATTTAATAAACAAGTTTAACAAATATAAAATCGCTACACCTAAGCCCCGGATTCGCCTATTTTATTTTAAAAAATATAGTGAAATTGATTTGAAGAAATATTTCATGCCTTTATCTGACAAGTTTTGTACTTTTGAAAACTTTACAAAAATTACAATTCATGTCACAACAAAAACGCCTGTTTCTTCTTGATGCCTATGCCTTAATCTTCAGAGGCTATTATGCTTTTATAAAAAATCCACGGATCAATTCTAAAGGAATGGATACATCCGCCATTATGGGTTTTATGAATTCATTGATGGATGTTATAAAAAGAGAAAAACCAGATCATTTAGCCGTTGCTTTTGACAATGGTGGCAGCCAGTTGAGAAATGACATCTTCCCGGAATACAAAGCCCATCGTGATGCTACTCCGGAAGCCATAAAAATTGCTATTCCTTATATCCAAGATTTACTGAAAGCCATGCATATTCCTATAATAGAAGTCAAAGGCTATGAGGCTGATGACCTAATTGGGACCATTGCCAAACAAGCCGAAAAACAAAATTATAAAGTTTTTATGGTCACCCCGGATAAGGATTTTGCACAACTTGTTTCTGAAAACATATTTATGTACAAACCTGCCCGAATGGGGAATGGAATAGAGATCTGGGGAATTCCTGAGGTTTTGGCAAAATTTGAAATTGAACGCCCGGATCAGGTAATCGATTTCCTTGGAATGATGGGTGATGCAGCGGATAATATTCCAGGACTTCCCGGGGTAGGCGAAGTCACTGCAAAGAAGTTTCTAAAAGAATTTGGAACCATGGAAAATCTTTTAGCTAATACGGATAAGCTGAAAGGAAAAATGAAAGAGAACATTGAGGCGAACAAGGAAAAAGGATTATTATCTAAAACCTTAGCCACAATTTTACTGGATTGTCCCGTTATTTTTGATGAAACGGACTATGAATTATCCACTCCTGATGTCGAAAAAACAGACGCACTGTTCAACGAGTTAGAATTCCGCCGAATGGCAGAGCAGTTTGACGCTATATTCAAAAAAGGAGCGACTGCGACAGCCAATAACCCGGTTGATGAAACTAAATTATATAAAAAAACACAACCTAAAACTGAAGAACAATTTGATCTTTTTGGAAGTGCCATTCAGGAAGATTCATCAGAAGAAACACGCCATCAATATTATAGTTCACTAGCAAACACAGAACATTCGTATCAGATAATCCAAGGGGATTTAGGGCTGAAGTTGCTGTTGCAAAATTTACAAAAACAAGCTTCAGTATGTTTTGACACCGAAACAACTGGTCTAGATGCTTTGCATGCCGAATTAGTGGGGATTTCGTTTTCTTTCGAAAAAGGAAAAGGATTCTATGTTCCTTTTCCGGAAAATCAAGAGGAAGCACAAGTTTTAATCGAGAAATTCATTCCTTTTTTCGAAAATGAAAACATCGAGAAAATTGGTCAGAATTTAAAATACGATTTAAAGATACTCTCTAATTACAAGGTTACCGTAAAAGGAAAACTATTCGATACCATGATTGCACATTATCTAATCAATCCGGATATGCGTCATAATATGGATATTTTGGCAGAAACATATTTAAAATATTCCCCGCAATCTATTGAAACTTTAATTGGGAAAAAAGGAAAAAACCAGAAATCAATGCGCGACGTTGAACTGGAAGAAATCAAAGAATATGCGGTTGAAGACGCTGATGTAACTTTGCAACTCAAGGAAATATTCACTTTAGAATTAGACAAAACCGGCACCAAAAAACTTTTTGAGGAAATCGAAATTCCATTGGTACCTGTTTTGGCCGCTATGGAAAAAGAAGGAATCCGTGTAGATGTCGATTTCTTGAAATCCCTGTCGAAAACCTTGGATGATGATATAAAGATATTGGAAGCAAATATTTATGAAACTGCCGGTGAAAAATTCAATCTCGCTTCCCCAAAACAACTGGGCGATGTATTATTTGACAAATTGAAAATTGGAGGAGCCAAACAAAAGAAAACCAAAACCGGTCAATACGCAACCGGAGAGGAAATCTTAAGCTATTTAGCCGCTGAAAACCCAATTGTAAAAGACATTCTGGATTGGCGACAATTGATAAAGCTGCAAAACACGTATGTTGATGCTTTACCCAACCAAGTTGACAAAATCACGAACCGCATACACACCGATTATATGCAAACCGTTGCGGCAACAGGACGATTGAGTTCGAATAATCCCAACTTACAAAACATCCCGATTCGAACCGAACGTGGCCGACAAATCCGGAAAGCATTTGTGGCACGAGATGAAAATTACACATTGGTTTCTGCAGATTATTCCCAAATAGAATTGCGGGTAATTGCTGCATTAAGCGGTGAAGAAAACATGATCAAAGCCTTTCAGAATCACGAAGACATTCACAAATCTACTGCTTCAAAAGTCTTTAATGTTCCGCTGGAAGAAGTGACTCGCGAGCAACGAAGTCATGCCAAAACGGTCAATTTCGGAATTATATATGGTGTTTCGGCTTTTGGATTGAGCAATCAAACTAACTTATCTCGTAAAGAGAGTGCTGATTTGATTGAAGCGTATTACCAAACCTATCCAAGATTAAAGTCTTATATTCAGGAACAAATAGATTTTGCAAGAGAGAACGGCTATGTGCAAACCATCCTGGGCCGTCGTCGTTATTTGAAAGATATCAATTCACAAAACGCCATTGTTCGTGGTGGAGCAGAACGAAATGCGGTAAACGCACCAATTCAAGGCAGTGCTGCTGATATCATCAAAATTGCAATGATTAATATTCACGGAAAACTAACCTCTGAAAATTGGAAAAGTAAAATGTTGCTACAGGTTCATGATGAGCTTGTGTTTGATGTGCATAATGACGAACTCGAAAAAATCAAACCGATGATTAAACATGAAATGGAACATGCGTTTAAACTTGATGTACCTTTGGATGTAGATTTAGGAATGGGGAAAGATTGGCTGGAAGCGCATTAATAACTGCTTGAAATATCCCAGAAAGATTGCATCTAAATAGTACAATTAGCGCTTTATTGCGGCAGTATTTCACTATTTCATTCCTGATAAAACGAACAAAAACAACTTATGAAAATAGCAAGATGACTAGATTTTTTTTGTTTTAAAAAGAAAAGGGGGAACAGTAGAAATCGAGAGCCAGCTCTAAAAAGCGAATTTAATTTTTTTTAATTCGCTTATTAACAAGCCAGTTACCTTTTTTATAATTGCCATCTATTGATTCTCAATTATATAAATACTATCTTTGCGCAAATTAAGGAATATTATGAATAATAAGCAAGGCAACAATAAAGGAAGTGGTGCTAGAACAAATAGTTCAAGACCAAGTTCTAACAAGCCAAAACCTGCGATGCAAAAACGGGCACAAGGGCCAAAAAAAGTTAAAATAAATACTAAAGTTGTAGCTGTCGATACGGATAAAGTAGAAAAAAAACCAAATCAAGCTCCTAAAAGACCAAAGGTAAAAGACGAAATCCGTTTGAATAAATACATCGCTAATTCTGGGGCATGCTCGCGTCGTGATGCGGATATTTACATTCAATCCGGAACTGTAAAAGTAAATGGAATTCCCGTTATCGAAATGGGATATATGGTAAAACCGGGAGACGTAGTAAATTTTGATGGCGCCACTTTGACACCGGAGAAAAAAGTATACATCTTATTGAACAAACCAAAAAACTTTACTACTGCGATGGACGAAGGTCAGGAATATCGTAATGTACTGGAACTAGTAAAAGGCTCTACAACAGCAAAAATTGGCGCTATTGGGAGAATGGACAAGAATACAACTGGTTTACTATTGTTTACGAATGATACGGATATGATTCGTAAATTTACGTTACCAAGTCAAAAATCATCTAAAATCTACCAAGTTTCATTAGATAAAAACTTGAAATTTGAGGATTTAGAAAAAATAAACAAAGGACTGACTCTTGATGGACACCGTGTTTTTGTGGAAGATGTAAGCTACATTGACGGAGAAGCGAAAAGTGAAATTGGATTACAGTTGAGATCCGCTAACGTGAAAGTGGTTCGTAATATTTTTGAACATTTCAGTTATGATGTGTTGCGTATTGACAGAGTTGCTTTTGCTGGTTTGACTAAAAAGAATTTACCAAGAGGAAACTGGAGATTGCTTACGGAACAAGAAATCATCAATTTGAAGAACGTTTAATATTTCTTTGAAATTATAAAATTAAATCCCTTTTGCGTAGCAAAACGGGATTTTTTTAATTAAAAATGCAAATTAAAATTAGTATGATGCCAGAAAAATTACAATCTATAGCTTTTAAATGGTTTGAAACTTTCAACAATAAAGAATTAGAAAAACTATTGTCTTTGTATGATGACGATGCTGTGCATTTTAGTCCAAAACTAAAAATATTCAAACCCGAAAGCAACGGTTTTGTCACCGGCAAAGAAGCCTTGCGAGAATGGCGGAAAGATACTTTTGAACGTTTGCCGAGTTTGAATTACAATGTAAAATCGCTTACCGCAAATGGTGACCGCGTTTTTATGGAATACATACGAACGGTAGCCGGTGAAGAAGATTTACTGGTAGCAGAAGTATTAGATATCAGAGAAGGTAAAATAATTGCTTCCAGAGTGTATCACGGATAAGCCTTTTTTGAAGGACAATAAAAAACCCTACAACACATTATTTGTATTGTAGGGTTTTTGCTTTAGAACAAAATTATTTTATCCTTTTATCTTTTTAAATACTTCTTCTTTTTTGTCCAAACCACGTTTTCTCAACAGCGGTTCAATACTTGGCTCCGCACCGCGGAAACGTTTGTACAAAACCATCGGATCTTCTGTCCCTCCTTTTTCCAAAACATTCTCACGGAATAATTTGGCTTTTTCAGGATTGAACAAAGTAGTTGTTTTGAACGCTTCAAAAGCATCCGTATCTAAAACTCCTGACCATATATAACTGTAATATCCAGAAGAATATCCTCCAGAGAATATATGACTGAAATACGTACTTCGGTATCTTGGAATAATAGATGCAATCAAACCAATTTTTGTCATTGCTGCTTTTTCGAAAGCGTTTGCATCAACGGTAATGTTTTTGGTTTGAGAATGGTATTCTAAATCCAATAAAGAAGCTGCTAGATATTCTGTTGTAGTAAAACCTTGGTCAAAAGTCCCTGCTTTTTTTAATTTATTCACCAATGTTTCTGGAATCACTTCCCCAGTTTTATAATGCTTTGCATACATTTTTAAGACCTCTGGTTCAGCTGCCCAATTCTCCATAATTTGAGAAGGAAGTTCTACAAAATCTCTTGGAACACTTGTTCCTGCTAAACTTTTATAGGTCACATTAGACAGCATTCCGTGTAAAGAATGTCCAAACTCGTGAAAGAAAGTCGTAACCTCATCAAATGTCAAAAGTGCTGGGGCATTCGCTGATGGTTTAGTAAAATTACAAACAATAGAAACTACTGGAGCCACGCGTTTTCCGTCAACCGTTTTTTGAGTTCTGTATGAGGTCATCCATGCACCGCCTCGTTTGGATTCACGCGGATGAAAGTCCATGTATAAAACACCCAAATGGGTTCCGTCTTTCTCAGTCACTTCCCAAACTGTAACATCTTCATGGTATTTTGGAACATCCGTCAATACTTTAAACTGAAGCCCGTATAGCTTTTCGGTTACTTGAAAAACGCCTTTTCTAACATTTTCTAAACTGAAATACGGCTTTAATTCTTCTTCGTCTAAATCAAAACGTTCTTTTCTGATTTTCTCCGTGTAATACCTCCAGTCATACGGCTGTACGGCACCTTTAATTCCTTCTTTAGCCATCATTTTCTGAATATCGGCAGCTTCCGTTTTAGCAATTTCCAAAGCTGGTTTCCACAAATCATTCAATAGCTTATTCACATTTTCGGGAGTTTTAGCCATTGATTCTTCCAAGACATAATTGGAATGTGATTTATACCCTAATAATCGTGCTTTTTGCCCACGAAGATTTGCTAATGCTATTGCATTCTTTTTATTGTCAAATTCATTATCTTGATTACCTCTAGTCTGGTAGGCATTCCAAATTTGCTTGCGCAATTCTCGATTAGAACTGTATTGCAGAAATGGCATCACACTGGAATTAGAAAGGGTAAAAACCCATTTTCCTTCTTTGCCTTTTGCTTTGGCATCAACAGCTGCAGCATCAATTAATCCTTGTGGCAATCCGGACAAATCTTTTTTGGCATCAACAACCAACTCGTATGAATTAGTCTCCGCCAAAATATTCTGTCCATACTTTAAACTGGTCAGCGAAAGATCTCCGTTTATTTTACGCAATATTTCCTTGTCAGCATTTGATAAATTGGCTCCACTACGAACGAAATCTTTGTACGCATTATCCAAAATTTTAGCCTGTTCTAAATTCAGTCCCAAAGTTTCTTTTTTGTCCCAAAGCGTTTTTACTTTTGCGAATAATTTCTCGTTCAGGTAAATATTATCTCTGTGCGCGGAAAGATTTGGTGCCATTTCTTTGGCAATATTCTGAATCTCTTTATTGGTATTCGCCGAATTCAGATTAGAAAAAACCGTATTCACATTCGATAATAATTCCCCTGCATTTTCCATGGCAAGAATAGTATTCTCAAAAGTAGCGGGTTGCGTATTATTTGCAACAGCATTAACCTCCGCTTGATGGGTACTAATTCCCTCTAAAATCGCGGGCTTAAAATGTTCGTTTTTAATTTTATCGAAAGGCGGCACATTAAACGGCGTGTCGTAAGCCTGAAAAAATGGATTCATACTAGTGTTTTCTTGTTTTTCTTGTGCTTCAATTGTTAGCATATTTCCGATAACTAACAAAATAAAAAAGGATTTTTTTCTCATTTAGGTGTGATTAATTAAAAAAGTAAATTTAGCAGAAATCTACTAAAAACAAACTGTACGATGGCGCGTTAACTAAATTTTATGACAAATAAAGATGTTTTTACAAACGAAAAACTATTCTTACATTTGAATTTGAAAAAAAAACAATAAATTAGCTCAATCTATTACCAAATATAATTATGAAAAAAATAACCACTCTTTTACTTTCCGTAACCACTTCATTATTGCTACTTAATTGTAAATCGGAAGAAAAAAAACAAGACTTTAGCAGTCTGACAGAAAATTATTTTGACGACAAAAATGCTATGAATCCTCTGGATGCGACCCAAAGTGGTCAAAACCAATACAACGACCAACTGCAGTTTGAAATGACGGACAGTTTTAGAAAATCACAAGAAGCTTTCTTTGACAAATACCAAACTGCCTTAAAAGGATTTGCTATTGAAGACTTATCCGAAGAGGAAAAAAACAGTTACGAAATCATCAAATGGGAAGTTGAAATCGGGAAAGATTTATTAAAACAACCGACAAATTTGCTGCCGGTACATCAATTTTGGGGAACACATCTAACCATGGGACAATTTGCGGGAGGAACCGGTGCACAACCATTTAAGACAGAACAAGATTATACCAATTTCCTAAAAAGAATGGACAAATATGCTGTCTGGATCGATTCAGCAATGGTGTATATGAAAAAAGGAATGGCAAAAGGGGTTGTTTTACCAAAATCATTAACGGTAAAACTGATTCCACAATTTGCAGAAATGGCTACACCTAAAATCGAAGACAATTTGTTTTATTCTTCTATAATACTCCTGCCTACTACTTTTCCTGACAGAATCAAAAACGAGTTAACCGCAAAATATACCGCAACCATCAACAACAAATTGATTCCGCAATACAAGAAAATGGCCGATTTCCTGAATAAAGAATATCTTCCTGCTTCCAGAGCTACCAGCGGAATAGGAAGTTTGCCTTTTGGAAAAGAGCTATATGCCACGTATGTAAAACAATGGACCACTACTGATATGACTCCCGAACAAATTCACGAACTGGGATTAAAAGAAGTCGCACGATTGAACTCCGAAATGGAAAAGGTAAAAACGCAAGTAGGTTTCAAGGGCACTTTATTAGAATTCTTTGAGGTGGTTAGAAACAAAAAAGAATTAAAACCATTTACAAAACCAGAAGAGGTTATAGCCAATTTTCAAAGCATTTATACCCGAATCAAACCGAATGTAGATAAATTATTCGCACTCCAACCCAAGACGAAGTTTGAAATCAGAAGAACAGAAGCCTTTAGAGAAAAAACGGCTAGCGCCGAGTACAATCAAGGAACTGCTGATGGTTCGCGCCCAGGCATTTTCTATGTTCCGATACCTGATGTAGCGAATTATAATATGTACGGCGATGAAGATTTGTTTTTGCATGAAGCCGTTCCTGGACACCATTTCCAAATATCCTTGCAGCAGGAAAACGAAAATCTTCCTGACTTCAGAAAATTCAATTGGTTTGGCGCTTATGGTGAGGGTTGGGCTTTGTACACGGAAAGCTTAGGAAAAGAACTGGGATTGTATCAAGATCCGTATCAATATTTTGGAATGCTGGGCAATGAAATGCACCGCGCAGTGCGACTAGTAGTTGACACTGGACTGCACTCCAAAGGCTGGACTAGAGCGCAAGCCATCCAATATTCATTAGCAAATGAGGCCGAAAGTGAAGCTAGTATTATTCCAGAAATAGAGCGGTATATGGCCATCCCTGGACAGGCTTTATCCTATAAAATTGGTCAGTTGAAGATTCTAGAATTACGTAAAAAAGCCGAAACAAAAATGGGTGCTAAATTTGATATTAAAAAATTCCATGAAAAAGTATTGGAATCCGGTGTAATGCCTTTAGCGATATTAGAAAATAAAATTAATGCTTGGATACCTAAATCTAACTAAAATGAAAAAAATAACCGTTAACGTCTTATTCCTGTTCTGCATTGTTTTAAATAGCTATTCTCAAGCATACTTCAATTAACAACCAAAACTAACCTGACAAAACTGCTTCTCAATTAATCTTTAGGCACAAAAAAAGTTATTCTGTTTTATGGATGTAGCTTTTTTTGGCTTTTTTGCCTGCCGTCGTTTGTGGGCACAGAATACAATTCTGCGCTAACGATTGTGGGTATCTGAGCGAACGGGGAACGGGGTTCAACTAATTGAAGTATTTGATTATGGGCACGAGCGGGACGCTCGCGCTAGCTGGCGATTGCTTGAATTTCGTCAGTCGTCATCAGGCCCGCTTTTGGAGGTACTACAATTCCATCATCTGGCATGCAATAGGCACAACGCAAATTGCATTTCTCAATTAGAGAAATACGCAAATAGTTGTGTTTACGTTCAAAATCATTCGATAAAACAGCGTTATTTGGCGTCATGATTATTGCCTTTTAAAACATGAAAAACATGCAGCACATGAGGAAATATCGCATCCATAGATTCCTTTGCGCCATTGGTTGAACCTGGCAAAGCCAATACCAACGAATTCCCTAAAGTTCCCGCGACTGTTCTGGAAAGCATGGAATACGGCATGCGTTGTTGTCCATAATTGCGAATGGCCTCCTCAATTCCCGGAATTCGGGTTTCTAATAAAGGTTCCAGTGCTTGCGGGGTAACATCTCTTGGCGAAAGCCCGGTTCCTCCTGTAAAAATGATCAATTGATTTTCTTTGGCAAAAGCTTTAGTCCGCTCCTGAATCACATCAATTTCATCCGGTATGATTTCGTAATGCGTCGTTTCTACTCCGTTAATTCCCAGTTTTTCAACGATTATTTTTCCGGAACGATCTTGCTTATCTCCCGAAAAAATAGAATCGGAACAAACGAAAACCGCCGCTTTGATGGCTGATGGAAATCTGTTTTTGAAAGAAGATTTTCCGCCCTCCTTACTAATTAATTTAATGGTTGAAATCTCGATATTTTTATCAATTGGTTTCAGCATGTCATACATTGTAAGCGCCACAATCGAAGCACCGTGCATCGCCTCTACCTCAACTCCGGTTTTGTAAACCGTTTTCACGTTGAAAATAATATCAATGCGTAATTCGTTAATTTCATATTCCACCGATGTAAATTCAATTGGAATAGGATGGCAATCCGGAATGGATAAATGCGTGTTTTTTACGGCAAACAAACCAGCCGTTTTAGCCATTTCCAGCACGTTTCCTTTGGGAACCAGATTATTTATAACGGCGTCAATTGTGGCTTGAAGACTCACAATTACTGTGGCCTTTGCGGTTGCTGTACGAAGCGTACTTATTTTATGTGTGATATCAACCATTTTTTTTAAATGTTTAAAGTTTCAGGTTAAATCTGATAACGACTAATTATAGGAACTACGAGCTACTTTTTAATTATTTTTGTACTTTAAAATGTTTAAGACAATCATTAAAGACAATCGCTATCGACAACGGACTTTATGACTTTAGCCTTTAAGACCTTCGACTCGGTTACTTTATGATATTTATACTACAACCTATTTCTATTCTCCGTAAAAGTACTGTTTTCAGCTACTTCTTTATCAGAAACAGGTATATCTTCTACTTTCTTCTCTTGAAAATAAGCCGTTAGTTTTGAAGCATTTCGCACTACTTCTCCAATGACAATAATTGCAGGTGATGAAAGTTGGTGTTCGTGAACCAATTTCACAATAGAATTGATGGTTCCCACCACTTTTTTCTCCGAGTCTTTTGTTCCGTTCTGAATGATGGCAACCGGTAAATCATCGGCTCTGTTGTTTTGATAAATCGAAATAATTTCGTCTAATTTATTCATTCCCATCAAAATAACCACCGTTGCGGCGGATTGCGATGCCAAAGCCACATCTTTAGATAATTTATGATTCGAAGTAGTTCCGGTGATTACCCAGAAACTTTCGGCAATTTTTCGCTGTGTCAAACTGATTCCGTTAGACGCCGGGACACCTAAAGCCGATGAAATTCCGGGAACAATTGCGGTTTCCAAATCAAATTTTTCAGCATATTCAATCTCTTCGCTTCCTCTTCCAAAAACAAATGGATCGCCGCCTTTCAACCGGACGACATGACCAAACCGTTTTGCCATCGATACAATCAACTCATTAATTTGATCTTGACTGTAGGCGTGACAACCAAAACGTTTCCCCACAAAAATAATTTCGGCATTCGACGCATATTGCAACAATTCTTCATTTACAAGGGCATCATACAAAACAACAGCGGCACTTTCTAATACTTTGATCGCTTTCAAAGTAATTAACTCTGCATCTCCGGGACCTGCCCCTACGATTGTCAATTTTGGTGTATTGGAATTTTTCATTTTAACTGGGATAAATTGGTATTCAATTCGTTCAACTCGGCAACAGCATTTATATTTTTAAACACCTGTCGTTTTTCATTCGGAATTGGAATCAATTGGTGTTGTACCGATGCAATTGAGCGTGTCATTTTCAAATCATTTTCATCAATTGCCTTTTTTAAAACTGGCAGTATTCGTTTCGAATTGATTCCGATCAAAGGATGCATCCGATTTGCCTCTTCAAAAGCAGTTTTTTATTTATGACAAATAAATTATATTTATACAAAAAGACAAAAATTATATTAAAATCCTAGTCGTTTTATCGTTTTAGTTAAAAAATAAAAATAATTCAAGATACAGTCAATATGTGATTATTAAGCAAAAAACCTATTATATCATCGTTTATTAAGATAATTAACTGCATATAAAACAGAATAATATAAAAATATATCTTATTTTTTACATAATTCGTTTTTTGTATAATTGCTAATTTACTATATTTTTGTAAAATTTATATACACTCGAACCTTTTCCTATTGAATATACCCAGAATACAACCACACACAAACAGCTTAAGCACCGTCAGCAATACAAAAAACAGAAAGAAGCTAATAAATTCTATCTGAAAAGTATTTATAAAACAACCCCTGCATTTCCCTTATTTCTCTTTTTTTAATACAACAAGAACATTCCTAATGTAAAAGATCATATTGATTTTAAAACAAGTTGAGAATCGTGCTGTTCCGGCTAAACCAATCGCGGTTAAATTCCTAAAAAAAAAAAATATAAGTAAAAATTAATTTTAATGATTGATTTTAGTGCTTTAACTGAAGATACTTCATCAAAACACCAATCCTTTTTCGTTCCTGTCAGACTTATATAAACCACAAACGGACTTATCCATTCCTGTACATTAAAAGTCTTTAATTTATATAAAACTATAGCATTTAACTTAAATATATACCATATGTTTTTATACCAAATATAAAATTGGACTTTAGCATTGTTGCAAGAATATTTTTTAACACCTTAAATTCTAATTTATTATGAAAAAAACGTATTTGATAGCTTTCCTACTGCTCCTCTTTTTAAAAGGTTTTTCACAAGGTTCTCCGGATTATGGAGCTGGGATGAAATTTGATTTAAATGACGAAGGAACAAAATATCTAAGGGTGATTTCCTGGGCTCAAATTTGGTCACAATACAATTCGGATCGCCCTTTAGATGCCAATGGAAACCAACAAGGCGATATCGATTTTAGCGTTAGGAGATCCAGAGTATTATTGTTAGCACAAATTAATAAAGACTTTCTGATAGTCACCCATGTTGGATTGAATAGTTTAAATGCTAATTCAATGACTCCAACCGGACTTGGTGATGGCTCACAATTTTTTCTTCATGATGCATGGGCACAATACAGTTTGGGCGCAAATAATGCCGTGGGCGCAGGGCTGCATTATTGGAACGGAATCTCCAGAATGAACAACCAAGGAACTTTAAACTTAATGACCTTAGACAATACGCGTCAAGGCTGGGCTACGCTGGGTTTATCGGATCAATTTGCTAGACATATTGGGGTTTATGCAAAAGGAACCGTTGGAAAGTTACAGTATCGCGTTTCTGTGAATGAAGCCTCAAATAATAATTTAGAACAATTAGTTGTGCCTACTAATGGCGGAGCCGCTACCTATACAGGCAGAAGGTTATTGGGTTCAAAAGCTGCGGGAAAAACCTTTGCCGGTTATTTTGAATACAGCCTTTTTGATACCGAAAGCAATGTTTTGCCCTATAAAGTAGGATCCTATTTAGGAACACAAAAAGTATTTAATATTGGAGCCGGATTTTTTTCCCATCCTAATGGTGCAGTCGTAGCGGATGCTTCGGGAAATATAAGTGGTGAAAATGTAAACATTTTTGCTCTGGATGCTTTTTACGATGTCCCAGTTGGCACTAAAGGAGGAGCCATAACCGCTTATGGTATGTTTCAAAAAACAGATTATGGCAAAAATTTTAGATTAGGAACTACATACGAAACTGGCTCTCTAGTTCACGGTCATTTAGGGTATGTTATTCCGGGAGAATCTAAAAACCGTATCCAGCCGTATGTATCTTATGACAATCGTCAAATTGATGTTTTAGATGATTCTGCAAATCAATTTGGAATTGGCGCCAATGCTTATTTCAGTGGCCATAATTCAAAATTAACGTTAGAATTTCAATCTCTGAAATATGCTACGTTCAACACCATCAATACAATTACATTACAAGCCATGATCTATTTATAAATTAATCTATTAAAAAAACAGTATGACAACACAAGAAAACGCAAGCGCCTATTGGAAGGAAAATTTACGATACCTCTTTATTTTACTAGCGATCTGGTTTATCGCTTCTTTTGGAGCAGGAATACTATTTGCAGAACAATTAAACACCATAAAACTGGGTGGATTCCCACTAGGATTTTGGTTTGCACAGCAAGGTTCCATTTATGTTTTTGTCGTTCTAATTTTTGTCTATGTTCATTTGATGAATAAATTAGACAAGAAATATGGTTATGACGAATAGGTTTTTCAGTTTAATTATTTAATCTTAAAATTACTAAATATGAATGTACAAATTTGGACCTACATCATAGTAGGTATATCATTTGCGCTTTACATTGGCATAGCCATTTGGAGCAGAGCAGGCTCTACTAAAGAATTTTACATTGCAGGAGGAGGGGTTTCCCCTTTGGCTAACGGAATGGCTACTGCGGCTGACTGGATGAGTGCCGCCTCTTTTATATCCATGGCCGGAATTATTTCTTTTTCAGGATATGACGGCGCCGTTTACCTGATGGGGTGGACGGGTGGCTATGTGCTATTGGCATTATTACTGGCTCCTTATCTGAGAAAATTCGGGAAATTTACAGTACCTGATTTTATCGGGGAACGCTATTATTCGAATACCGCCCGGACGGTAGCCGTAATTTGTGCTTTAATCGTGTCTTTTACTTATGTAGCCGGACAAATGAGAGGCGTTGGAGTAGTTTTCTCCCGATTTCTCGAAGTTGAAATTGACACTGGCGTTATAATTGGAATGGTAATCGTTTTATTTTATGCTGTTTTGGGTGGGATGAAAGGAATTACGTATACTCAAGTTGCGCAATATTGCGTTTTGATCTTTGCTTTCATGGTGCCTGCTATTTTCATATCGATTCAAATGACAGGAAATGCAATTCCGCAATTAGGAATGGGAGGAACTATTAATGACGGATCAGGCACTTATTTACTGGACAAATTAAACGGCCTCTCTACTGAATTGGGTTTTGCGGAATACACCAGCGGAACGAAATCAGTGATTGATATTTTTGCAATCACACTAGCATTAATGGCTGGAACAGCAGGTTTGCCGCATGTTATTGTGCGTTTCTTTACTGTAAAAAATGTAAAGGATGCCAGAAAATCAGCAGGTCTAGCCTTGCTACTCATTGCAATATTGTATACCACCGCACCAGCAATTTCTGTTTTTGCTAAAACTAATTTATTAGAAACCGTAAACAATAAAGAATATGCCAGTATGCCGGAATGGTTTAGCAATTGGGAAAAAACAGGTTTATTAATATTTGATGATAAAAATGGAGATGGAGTAATTCAGTACTATAATGATCAATCAAAAGATCTTGTTTTTCTGGCCACTGCCGACGCAAAAGGCTTAAAGGGAAGTGAGCTAAAAATTGATAATGACATTATGGTATTGGCAAATCCGGAAATTGCCAATTTACCGGATTGGGTTATTGCTCTGGTTGCGGCGGGTGCTTTGGCCGCAGCCTTATCAACGGCTGCAGGTTTATTATTGGTTATTTCATCCTCGATTTCACATGATTTGATCAAGAAAATGATCAACCCTAACATCTCAGAAAAAGCCGAATTATGGGCAGCCAGGGGAGCTGCAACCGTAGCAGTAGTTATTGCAGGTTATTTTGGAATACATCCACCCGGATTCGTCGCAGCCGTCGTTGCATTAGCCTTTGGCTTAGCTGCAGCCTCCTTTTTTCCAGCTATTATTCTGGGTATTTTTCACAAAAAAATGAACAAAGAGGGCGCTATTGGAGGAATGATAGTAGGAATGCTTTTGATGCTTTTTTATATGCTGAAATTCAAATTTGGAATTTTCGATGGCGGACAAGACGCTGTTTCCGGATTAAAAGACGGCTGGTGGTTTGGCATTTCTCCAGAGGGTTTTGGTACAATCGCTATGTTAGCCAATTTCATTGTTGCTTTTATTATCAATAGTTTTACACCGGAGCCACCCTTGGAAGTTCAGGAAATTGTAGAAAACATCCGAATTCCTTCAGGTGTTGGTGAAGCCTCCTCACATTAAAACCAATTTTAACACCAATAAAAAGCGCTTTTCTTCGGATAGAATAGCGCTTTTTATTTACTACCAAAGATATTTTTGTCTAAAAAAAATTGCTACAAAGAGGCAAACCCTATTTAATTTTTAACACCCAATAAACTTCTACTTTCTAAAAACTGCTTTACATAAAACTGCAATTATCTACTTATAATTAAAGCATTCACCAATAAAAATAAATAGTGTGTAAAATAAATCTATTTTTTTAACACAATTCATTTTTAAATTGTTGCTAAATTACTATATTTATGCAAAATTTATATATATGGAGATTTTAAGCTGTCCTAAATGCCAAAACAATCAGATAATAAAAAGTGGCATAATCAACAGTAAACAAAGGTACTTATGCAAAAAATGCAAGTATTTTTTTACGGTAAATAAAATAGGAAAAAAGATTG
This sequence comes from Flavobacterium sp. RSP15, assembly GCF_003968755.1. Classification (GTDB taxonomy): domain Bacteria; phylum Bacteroidota; class Bacteroidia; order Flavobacteriales; family Flavobacteriaceae; genus Flavobacterium. The sequence continues at coordinate 28,138 of NZ_RYDL01000002.1, forward strand.
ATGATTACTATGTTACCAAGGCTTTACAGCTGTATCTGGAAGGACTCAGTTTTCGGGAAATAGAGCGTATTCTGGGCGTTTCACATGTTACGATCAGCAATTGGGTAAAGTCCTTTAACATCAAAAAACCTTCGCATGCAAATTACCACCCTACTTATAAGATTTTTAGCCACTTAGAACTAGTGGAATATCTCAAAAATAAACAATTGTTATCCGGAGCAGGCATGATCATTACTGAATTGGGAGACAAGTTTATGCTCATAAAATGGGAACGATTCAAGGACTAACTATATCTCTTTACATAAAAATATATCAAAATTTTTTTCTAGAATTAAATAACTCAATTTGGCACTTTATTAACCAACCATTTAATAACCAAAATTTTATTTATGAAAAAAATATTTTTTATCGCGGCACTATTATTATTGTCGCTAAAAAGTTTTTCACAAGGCTCTACTGACTATGGCGCTGGATTGAAATTTAACCTGAACGAAGACGGTTCCAAATTCATGCGGGTAATTGCATGGAACCAGATCTGGATGCGTTCCTCTGCGATGAATCCAGGAACAATGATTGGCGGCGAAGCAACTTCAACCGCAACCGACATTGGTAATCGACGTTTGCGTTTTCTAGCTTATGCTCAAGTATCCAAAAGATACATGATCTTAACCCATTTTGGAATCAACAACCAAACTTTTATTAACGGTGGCGCAGCAGGATCCTCAGGTACTGGTGGCTACGGTGCCGGAAAAAAACCTGGCTTATTCTTTCATGACGCATGGAATGAATATGCAGTTGTATTACCAGAAAAAGATAAGAAATTTAGTTTTACCCTCGGAGCTGGATTGCACTACTACATGGGATTGTCTAGACTTACGATGGCTTCAACGCTAAACTTCTTAACCATAGACGCCCCTATTTTTAACTGGCCTTTAATAGAGAACTCCGATCAGTTTGCCAGACAAGTAGGTTTATTCGCTAAAGGAAAATACGGTAAGTTAGAATATAGAATGAGTTATAATAAACCGTATGCTACAAATTTAGTTCCTACTAATGTAACAGTGGCCGATAATGCAGTAGCGGTTGACAATAGCGGAAATACAAAATGGTCTAAAGCGGGTTATTTTGAGTATCAATTTTTAGATCAAGAAGCCAATGTATTGCCTTTTAAAGTAGGTAGCTATTTAGGAACTAAAAAAGTATTCAACATTGGTGCTGGTTTTTACACTGCACCTGATGCCACAAAAACTTCTGTAAACAGCACGATCAACAAACATGACATCAAACTTTTCTCTGCCGATGTTTTTCTTGATATGCCTATTGGAAAAAAAGAAAACAAAATGGCCGTTACAGCGTACAGTGTACTATATGATTATGATTTTGGTCCTAATTATTTGCGTAATGTTGGGATTATGAATATTGGCTCAGTAGATCCAAATTTCACAGGGAGTAGAGCTATAGCGGGAGCTGGAAATGCACAGCCAACGATGGGATCTGGAAATATTTGGTACACACAAGCAGGTGTTTTATTGCCATGTAAAGAAGCGAAACCTAAAATTCGTATCCAGCCTTTCGGTGCTGTTACCTATAAAAACTTTGATGCTTTGGAACAATCAAGCACACAGTTTGATGTAGGATCTAACTTTTTCATAGATGGACACCATGCCAAAATAACGGCACAATATTCAACTAGACCCGTATACACCTCTCTAACAAACCGCTCAGGATCATTAGGAGACTTCATAGTACAACTTCAAATTTATCTATAATCAATTTTAAAAATAACAATACATGAAAGAAAAATCAACAAAAGGAATTTGGAAAGTTATTTCCGCATCCTCAATGGGTACCATGATCGAATGGTATGACTTTTACATCTTTGGAAGTTTAGCAGTTGTAATTTCAACTAAATTTTTCCCTTCGGATAATCCAACAGCTGCTTTCCTGTCAACTTTGGCAACATTTGCAGCAGGGTTTGTAGTTAGACCATTTGGAGCCCTTTTCTTTGGAAGATTAGGAGATTTAATTGGGCGGAAATACACCTTCATGGTTACTTTACTTTTAATGGGTGGTGCTACCTTCTTGATAGGTTGTATTCCGAGTTATGAAACCATTGGATTTATGGCTCCTTTATTAGTATTAATTCTTCGTTTATTACAAGGTCTTGCTTTGGGTGGTGAATATGGCGGAGCCGCGACATACGTAGCAGAGCATGCCCCTGTAGGACAAAGAGGCTACTGGACTTCGTGGATTCAAACTACGGCAACAGTGGGTTTATTCATCTCTTTGATGGTGATTTTAGCCACCCGAAATATCCTTACGCCAGAGCAATTTGACGAATGGGGATGGAGAGTTCCGTTCTGGGTATCTATCATCATGGTTGGCGTTTCTTATTTAATTAGAAAAAATATGGATGAATCTCCTGTTTTTGCTAAAGCAAAAGCGGAAGGAAAAACTAGTACCAATCCATTGAAAGAAAGTTTTGGAAATCGTTACAATTTGAAATTTGTTTTATTAGCTTTATTTGGAGCTACTATGGGCCAAGGGGTCGTTTGGTACACCGGTCAATTCTATGCCATGAATTTCATGAAAACAGTAATGGCTATTGATTCGTCACAAGTTGACACTTTACTGGGAATTGCATTAATGCTTGGTACTCCATTTTTCATTCTTTTTGGTTGGTTAAGTGATAAAATAGGCCGAAAATACATCATGATGGGTGGGATGTTGTTAGCCATCATATTATACAGACCTATTTATAAAAGTATGTACGAAACTACCTCGATAGCCAATAAAACGGAAATGGTAGAAAAAACAACGCTAATCGCGGAGCTGAAAGAGAACAAGAAGCAAACCATGGACTCAATTTACACCACCAGTAAAGAGTATGCGGATGGAACTACTTTTCAAGAAATAAAAACCGTACATTTAGAAAACGGAATGGCGATGGTTGTAGATGGCAAACCAAAAGTAGACACCAAAACAACAATCAAAATTACAACTGCTGACGAATGGTCGTTAATATTTCTAGTCTTCGTTCAGGTCATATTTGTTACAATGGTATATGGTCCAATTGCGGCTTTCCTTGTAGAGATGTTCCCTGTAAAAATTAGATATACGTCTATGTCGTTGCCATACCACGTAGGAAATGGAATTTTTGGAGGACTGCTTCCTGCCATTTCAACCTATTTTGTTATAAATGCAAAAGAAGGCGGGAATCCGGAATTTTACCTCGAAGGACTTTGGTATCCAATTGTTATTGCTGCTATCAGCTTTGTAATTGGAATGGTTTACATTAAAAATAAAGACAAAAACGCTCACATTTAAAAAACACAGCTATGAATCAAATAAAAAGAATTTTAGGATTAGTTTGGATTGCATTAGCAGCTGCTGCAGCCTATTTTTGCATCTTCACTTTCGGATTGCCCAAATTTATGTCCGGTAAACAAGAGGATTTAGTATTCGGGATTATCATCCTATTCATACTCACCCCACTAATTGTTTTAGGATTGGGAACCTTTGGGTACTTCTCCTTAATGGGAGATTACGATGAAAAAAACGATTAATTAAATGCATTCCTTAAAAACAATCTCTGCATTTTTTTGCAGAGATTGTTTATTTTTTTACAATGAAAAAAAGACATGAACAAAAGCTGGTTATACTCTCAGTGTTAATCTTATTAGCATTGAATATTCCGCTTTTGCTATTATTTGACAGTTCTAAACCTATTTTTGGTTTACCCCTAATTTACCTCTACATTTTTTCGGCATGGCTATTTTCAATCGCTATAACCTACTTAATCATAAAAAGATATTATGAATAGCGTAGGGGTTTTACTGATTTTAGCGCTTTATGTCTCCATTTTATTTTACATAGCGCATTGGTCTGAAAAAAGAAGACATTCTAAATGGACTAACAATCCGTATGTCTATTCTTTTTCATTGGCAGTATATTGTACTGCTTGGACCTATTATGGCAGTATAGGAGTCGCAGCAGAAACAGGACTAGCCTATTTACCTATTTATTTAGGACCTATTATTATTATACCAACGTGGATGATCATCCTAAAGAGAATTATCCGAATTTCGAGAGTAAATAAAATCTCCAGTATAGCAGATTTTATTTCTTTACGATACGGAAACAGTAGATTTCTTGGAGCATTAGTCACCATGGTTTGTGTTATTGGGATACTTCCTTATATTTCACTACAACTAAAATCAATTTCAGATACCTTTCATATTGTCAGCAAAACACAATCAAGCGACAACATCTTTACGGATACAACTACATATGTGTGTCTTGCTTTGGCATTATTTGCCTCTTATTATGGAACACGCTACGTGGATGCTTCCGAAAAAAGACGTGGTATTGTAACTGCCGTAGCCATGGAATCAATCCTAAAATTAGTTTTCTTTTTAATGATTGGCATTTACGTAACCTTCTTTGTTTTTGATGGGTTTGATGATATTTATCAAAAAGCGAGTGTCCTTGAAAATTTTGACAAAAAAAATACCATTGGCGGGATTACAAACGGAATCAACTGGTTTTTCCTTTGTGTGTTGTCTATGTTTGCCATTTTTTTATTGCCAAGACAGTTTCACACCGCCATCGTAGAAAACAATAAAGAAAGCCACATTCGAACAGCCATTTGGCTTTTTCCACTCTATCTGTTGCTTTTTAATCTTTTTGTTTTCCCAATTGCTTGGGGAGGAAACATCTTATTTGAGGGGCAAGGACTCAATTCCGATACCTATTCATTGTTAATCCCACAATATTTCAACAACAACACCGTAATGGTTTTAGTCTTTCTGGGCGGATTTTCGGCAGCGATCTCAATGATAATCGTTTCCTCAATTGCGCTCGCCACTATGCTTAGTAACAACCTATTAATCCCTTATGGCTTTATAGGTTCACTCGAGAATGATTCCCAGAAAAAAAACAACAAACGCATCTTGATCAGTCGGAAAATAGGCATTTTTTCTCTCATTATCCTGGCGTATGCTATCTATCGAATTTTTATTCTGGACTACTCTTTGGTTTCCATAGGACTTGTCGCCTTTGTAGTAATCGCGCAATTGGCTCCTTCTTTTTTTGGTGCCATATTCTGGAAAAGAGGATCAAAAAATGGTGCTATAACAGGGATTTTATTTGGATTTATAACCTGTTTTTATACCCTTCTAGTTCCTTACGCCATTGGGATAACCGAATCAACAAGCTTATTCATTCAAGAAGGCCCTTGGGGAATTGAACTTCTAAAACCATTTCAGCTTTTCGGACTGGATTATTTAGAACCTATACCACATGCCGTTTTTTGGAGTTTATTAATCAATTTGATGAGTTATCTGGCCATTTCCGTTAGTTTTAAAGGGAATTACAGGGAACGCAATTATGCCGAAATGTTTGTAGACATCGACAAATACATTACCAATCATGAAAATGCTTTTATTTGGAAAGGAACGGCCTATATCTCCGACATTCAAAAAGTATTGCAGCGATTTCTAGGGGAAGAAAGAACAAAACGTGCACTGACCATTTTCAATTTGAAATACAACATAGACAAAGACATCACCACCGCCGATGCCCGATTTATAAAATTTGCTGAGAATTTATTGACGGGACACATTGGTACGGCTTCCGCCAAAATATTAATATCAAGCGTGGTCAAAGAAGACAAAATCAGTCTGCCAGAAGTGTTGCGAATTTTAGAAGAATCCAAAGAAAACATCATCATCAACAAAAAGCTGACAGACACCTCAAATGAATTAAAAAAAATATCCGAACAACTCAAAAATGCCAATTTGGAATTAATAAACAAAGACATTCAAAAAGATGAATTTCTTGACACTGTTACCCACGAATTGAGAACGCCAATAACCGCAATTCGTGCGGCAAGCGAAATCCTTCATGATGATGACGACATTCCAGAGGAGTTGAGAAAACAGTTTTTGCAAAATATCATTTCTGAGTCCGATCGTTTGAATCGTTTAATTGATAAAATTCTGGATTTAGAAAAATTTGAAACCGGAAAACAAAAAATTTACCTCTCTAAAAACAACATTTCAAAAACAATCAAAAAAACATTGAATTCCCTCCAGCAACTCCTAAAAAACAAAAACATAAATGTTGAATTTCAGGAGGAATCAAGAGAGATCAAAGCCTTTTATGACGAGGAACGAATCATTCAGGTGATTCACAATTTAGTATCCAATGCGATAAAATTCTGCGCTGAGACAAACGGGAAAATAGTGATTTCCATTCATGAAAACAAAGACAATATTGAAGTCAAAATACACAACAACGGCAAGGCAATTAAGAAAGAAGATTTTCAAGCTATTTTTGATAAATTTTATCAATCTCGAAACCAAAACGTAAAAAAACCAATAGGAAGCGGCTTGGGTTTAGCCATATGCAAACAAATAATAGAACATCACAAAGGTAAAATTTGGGCCGAAGACGATACCGCTGAAGGCGCCACATTCGTATTTACATTACCCAATTATAATACAACAGAAAATAATTAAAAATGAAAAAAATTTTAATTGTAGATGACGAACCAAATATTGTAATGTCATTAGAGTACACTTTCAAAAAGAACAATTTTGAAGTTTTCATTGCGCGCGACGGTCAGGAAGCATTGGATATTTTAAAAAATAAACTTCCGGATGTCATTATTCTTGATGTCATGATGCCTATGGTGGACGGGTATGCCACATTAGAGCAAATAAAAAAAGACGAACGGTTGCAGCATTGCAAAGTCATTTTCCTTTCGGCAAAAAACAAGGAAAAGGACATTGAAAAAGGCCTTTCATTAGGCGCTAATTTATATGTAGTCAAGCCTTTTTCAATCAAAAAGTTAGTCGACCAAGTTCATGAATTAATTCAATAAGAAACAAATTCAACACAATGACATACAAGGAAATTTATGAGGAAAGCATTGAGCAGCCAGAAAAATTCTGGGCTGAACAAGCTGATGCAATTGAGTGGTACAACAAACCGGAGACAATTTTGTCAAAAGACGAAAATGGCTATCCGCTTTGGTACAAAGATGGCGAATTGAACATTTGTTACCTGGCGTTAGACAAACACATTCAGGATGGCTGTGGGGACCAGGTCGCTTTTATTTATGACTCTCCGGTAACACAAACCGTAAAAAAATACACTTTTTCGGAAGTAAAAACCGAAGTTGCAAAACTCGCAGGAGGCATGCAATCACTGGGATTAAAAAAAGGCGACACCGCAATAATTTACATGCCCATGATTCCACAAACAGCTTTTGCCATGTTGGCTTGCGCAAGAATTGGCGTAATCCATTCCGTTGTTTTTGGAGGTTTTGCACCACATGAATTGGCCATCAGAATCGATGATTGCAAACCCCGGGCCATTATTACCGCTTCTTCGGGAATTGAAGTGGATCGTTTGATTGCGTACAAACCTTTGGTCGATCAAGCTATTGAACTCGCTTCACACCGACCAAAAAAAGTAATCGTTTTCAACAGAAAATTAGGCGCCCGAATTCCGTTTAAGAAATATGATGTAGATTATGATGCCTTGGTTTATGGCTCAGAAGAAACTCCTTGTGTTCCTGTAAATTCAAATCATCCGCTTTATATTTTGTATACTTCGGGAACGACGGGAAAGCCAAAAGGAATTGTAAGAGATACTGGTGGATATGCTGTGGCATTGAAATTCTCTATGAAATACATCTATAATGTCAAAGAAGGCGAGACTTTTTGGGCCGCATCAGATATGGGTTGGGCAGTAGGTCATAGCTACATCCTTTACGCTCCGTTATTAAATCGAAATACTACCATAATTTTTGAAGGCAAACCGATTAAAACTCCCGATGCGAGTACGTTTTGGAGAATAATTTCAGAGCATAAAGTGGGCACTATGTTTACGGCTCCTACCGCCATTAGAGCTATCAAAAAAGAAGATCCTGATGGAACATTCATCAAACAATATGATTTAAGTTGTCTCAAAAATCAATTTTTGGCGGGCGAACGTTGTGATAATGCCACTTTAGAATGGTATCAACAACACATTCCTATTCCTGTAATTGACCATTGGTGGCAAACAGAATCAGGCTGGCCAATGATTGCCAATTCTCTCGGCATTGAAAAAATGCCGGTGAAATTCGGTTCTGCCACAAAAGCAGTTTGCGGATATGATATTCGGATTTTCAATGAAAACGGTGACGAATTAAGCGCCAATGAAGAAGGCTTGGTTGTCATAAAATTACCTTTGCCTCCGGGAAATATGTTGGGTATCTGGGAAAACGAAGCCCGTTTTAAAGCCAGTTATTTCAGCAAATTTGATGGCTATTATCTATCTGGTGATGGTGGTTATAAAGATGAGGACGGTTATATTTTCATCACCGGAAGAACGGATGATGTTATCAATGTAGCAGGACACCGCTTATCTACAGCTGAAATGGAAGAAGTTGTTGCTTCCCACCGATTCGTTGCAGAGTGTGCGGTCATTGGAATTCAAGATGATTTGAAAGGACAAATTCCGTTGGCATTGGTCGTAACGAAATTAGATATTGCAATAGAGCATTATCAATTGGAGCAAGAAATTATTAAATTGATTCGCCAGCAAATTGGAGCGGTCACTTCTTTACGAAATGTAGTTATTGTAACGCGCTTACCAAAAACGCGCTCGGGAAAAACCCTTCGGAAACTACTGCGCAACATTGCAGATGGTGCCGAATTCCAAATTCCGTCGACCATTGACGACGAATCGATTGTGGAAGAAATTATCACCGCATTAAAAAAGTATAAAATAGGAATTAACAACATATAAAATTTATCAATAATCATGAGTTACTATAAAATTAATAATCTAGAAGAGTACTTTAAACATTACAAAAAATCAATTCGTGAACCGGGAAAATTCTGGGACAAAGTGGCCTCAGAGAATTTTACTTGGTACCAGCAATGGGATAAAGTAGTTGATTTCAATATGGCTGACGCCGAAATAAAATGGTTTACCAATGCCAAAGTAAACATTGTAAAAAACTGTATCGACAGGCATCTTGCTAAAAAAGGAGATAAAACAGCTATCATTTTTGAACCGAATGACCCAAATGAAGAGGCATTGCATATTTCATATAATGAGTTATACGAGCGTGTTTGCAAAATGGCGAATGTCTTAAAGGAGCAAGGCATACAAAAAGGAGATCGGGTTTGTATTTATTTACCCATGATTCCTGAATTAGCGATTACCACTCTGGCCTGCGCCAGAATTGGAGCAATCCATTCGGTTGTTTTTGCAGGATTTTCCGCCTCGGCAGTTGCCGCAAGAATCAATGACAGCGAATGTAAAATGGTCATCACTTCAGATGGTGGGTATCGCGGGAATAAAACCATCGATTTAAAAAGTATCGTTGACGAAGCCTTATTGAATTGCCCTTGTGTAGAGAACGTTTTAGTAGCTAAAAGAATCAACTCCACTATCCACATGAAAGAAGGTCGTGACCAATGGCTGCAACCACTTTTAGACCAAGCTTCGAATAACAATGTGGCTGAAATCATGGATGCCGAAGATCCTTTGTTCATCCTTTATACTTCCGGTTCAACAGGAAAACCAAAAGGAATGGTTCACACTACAGCCGGTTATATGGTGTATTCCGCATATACGTTCAAGAACGTTTTTAATTATGAAGACAATGATATTTTCTGGTGTACCGCTGATATTGGCTGGATTACCGGACATTCCTATATTCTTTACGGCCCGTTATTGAACGGAGCTACGACCGTAATTTTCGAAGGCGTTCCGTCTTATCCTGATTTCAGTCGCTTTTGGCAAACCATCGAAAAACACAAAGTTACCCAGTTTTACACGGCGCCAACAGCGATTAGAGCTTTAGCAAAAGAAAGCATCGAATACGTGCAACGCTACCAGTTGACCTCTTTGAAAGTAATTGGATCTGTAGGAGAACCCATCAATGAGGAAGCATGGCACTGGTACAACAACCACGTAGGCGATAAAAAATGTCCTGTGGTAGATACGTGGTGGCAAACGGAAACCGGAGGAATTATGATCTCACCAATTGCCTTTGTAACCCCGACAAAACCTACTTATGCTTCATTACCTTTACCGGGAATCCAACCCGTTTTGATGGATGAAAAACGAAATGAAATAGAAGGGAATCAGGTTACCGGAAGTTTGTGTATTAAATTTCCTTGGCCAGGAATTGCAAGAACAATTTGGGGCGATCATCAACGGTATAAAGAAACCTATTTTTCTACCTTTCCAGGTAAATATTTCACTGGCGACGGCGCTTTGCGTGACGAGGTTGGGTATTACAGAATCACTGGACGTGTAGATGATGTAGTAATTGTTTCCGGACACAATCTGGGGACTGCCCCTATTGAAGATGCCATCAATGAACATCCTGCTGTTGCGGAATCAGCCATTGTAGGTTTCCCGCATGATATCAAAGGAAATGCGTTGTATGGTTTTGTAATTCTAAAAGAAACCGGAGAATATCGCGACAGAGAAAACCTGAGTAAAGAGATCAACCAACACATATCCGATCACATAGGACCCATTGCCAAATTAGACAAAATCCAGTTTGTTTCCGGTTTGCCAAAAACCCGTTCCGGAAAAATCATGCGCAGAATTTTGCGTAAGATTGCTGAAGGGGATTATTCTAATTTTGGCGATACCTCAACCTTGTTAAATCCTGAAATTGTGGAGGAAATCAAAGACGGTAAAATTTAATATTTAGTTATAATTGTAGTTAAAAACTGCTTCATTTATGGAGCAGTTTTTTTATACAAAAAAGGCTGCCTTTTTATGGACAGCCTTTTCAATCTTCAAGGTATTCTTAATTTTTCAACAGTTTCAATACTTTCATTTCATTATTTTCATCAAATGTTTTTACGATGTAAAGTCCTTGATTCAAATCACTAACCAAAAATTGAGATCCTGCCGTTTTATTGGTATCAAAACTTTTTACCAATTGTCCCGTGATAGAAAATACCTGCACTTTAGCAGTTGTTTCATTCAACGTAAAATAATCAGATGCCGGATTTGGATACAACACAATCGTTGGTGCTTTTTCGTAATCCGCTATTGCCAATGATGCTGTTTTATTCCCATAGATTTTAAATTCCCCCGGTTTCAAAGTAATTGCAACTGAGGTACTGATTACATTAATAGATGTATTGTCCATCAAATTGTACCATGTTCCGGTGTATGGAAACCCGGAAGGAGCATTTTTTGGCGTCACATCAAAATTAGCTACAATCAATACATCTTTCAGTTGTGTTGATGCTAGTGCACTGTTGGTAATTTTGATATTCGGTAATAACGAACTGCTATTATTGATTGTTACAGTTCCTAAAAACACAGGTTCTTCGGTCTTCATCGTAATCATTTTTGCCCAGTCGTCGTAAATTATGCTTCTGCTGGTATCTCCAAGCCATTTACCCGTCCATTGTGGCTGTGGCTTAGTGTCTAATTTACAATCCCCGGATGTACCATCAGAAGGAGAGTTCACAGTTCCATTATTGCAGGTAAAAATAGAAGAATTCCATCCTAATTCTCCAAATTGCCAAATCATTTTTGGCCCTGGAACCAATAAAGAAACAGCTCCTAATGCAGACATTCTGGATAAAGCTACAGTAAGGGTTCGTACATTATGGTCCGGAGTGGTATTGTTTCCTGCTTGCACATTATTGTACATTAAGCGCTCCTCATCATGACTCTCTGCATAGCCCATCAATCGGTGTGCAGTAAATCCTCGACTTGATGAACTCATTCTTGAAATATTACCTGCATACCCTTTTGTAAGATTGTTATAGTCAAAAGTCATTATTCCCCACATCATCACGCCTTTACTTGGCGTTTCATTCAACCTGTAATTAGCCCATTGTTGTTCTTCCTCATTACCACCCAAATGTTCGAAAATAACGTAGTGATTTGGATCTAAATTCCAAGAATAATCGGCATATTTTTTCAATACATCTATTCTATCTTGTTGTAAACTGCCGGTACAATTTTCTTGCCCGCCAGCTACGTTCGCTGGACAATTTTGTGTAAAACCTTTGGTTAAATCCCAACGGAAACCGTCAATTTTATATTCTTCAACCCATTGTTTAATGACCCGTTGTACATAATTTTGTGTTCTGGGCAGTTGATGATTAAAATCTTCCCCCACACTATAACTGTGCATCGCTGTTGTATTAAAATAAGGATTTTCAGTGGAAGGCGAGCCCCAACCATTGCCGTCAGGATCATTCATCCACATGCGAAGCATTGGGTTTCTACCAAAAGCGTGATTTAGCGCCACATCAAGAATAACAGCAATTCCGTTTTGATGGCATAAATCAATAAACTCTTTCAATTTATCCGAAGTGCCATAGAATTTATCCAAAGCCATGTGAAAAGAGGTATTGTAACCCCAACTTTCATTACCTTCAAACTCCATTACTGGCATTAATTCAATCGCATTTATCTTCAAATTTTTGAAATAATCGATTTTATTAATCAAGTCCTGATAGCTTTTATTGGCATCAAAATCACGCACTAACAATTCATAAACTACTAATTTTTCTTTAGCTGGTTTAACAAAGTTTGTAGTGGCGCTACTCCAAGCGTAAGCAGCTTTCCCGGTTTGCAAAACGGTTACTTCACGTTCCTGACCAACGGGATATACCGGAAGATTTGGATAATTTACAGATGAAATCCCTGGATCATCAAAAGGAGATAAAACCAAAGTGGAATAAGGATCCGCAGTTTTTACTAAACCAGGCGAACCGGCCAAGGGAGTTGCGTCCCCCACCCAATATTGATACATGTAATTTGTCCCCGAGACCAATCCGGTTAATTCTAACCAAAATTTACCGCTGGTTGGGTCTTTTTTCATAGAGTGCGCTGATGTTGGCTGCCAGTTATTAAAACTCCCTGCTACATAAATAAAATCTTTTAAAGGTGCATCCAACACTAAAGTTGCTTTTGTCGCATCACCAGTATTGTAATTAATTCCGTCTAACAAACCATTAGCCATCGCGGCACTTATCGTTCCCGTATTTACAATCACACTGAATTTTTTAGTAATAACAGTAGTTCCTTGAGTAACTTCCAACTCATAGATTTGATTTCCGGTGATATTTGTGTGATTAAAAGTATAACTGGAAGCAGCTGTATTTATGTTTAAAGTTGTTCCGTTTGCCTTCAAAACATAACTGGCATTTCCGCCTGTATTAGAAGCTGAAATATTCAAACTGCCACCAGATGCAATAATTGTCGAACTGTTTTCTGCGGGTGCATTTAGTGTCACTTGGTACGCACCAACTTCAACAAAATTATCCTGGGATTTTTTATCTCCCGTTCCATCTTTCGCTTTTACTAGGAATCCTATTCTACCAATTCCATTTCTGTTATAAAAAACATTTGGTGTAAACGTTTTAGTATAAGTATTCGTAGCCGAATTATAGGCAAAACGGTTGGCTTCGTTAGACGCAGTCCAAGTGCCATTAGTGGGGCAATCTATACTGTTGGCATCATTGATATCCAGAGACCAAGTCCACATATACAAAGCATTCCCGGTAATTCCCCAAGCTGCTTCATCCACATTATTACCAGTAATAGTGATTGTTACGGATGTTGTTTCTTCAAAAGTGGCCGGACTTATCGAATACGCGATGGTTTGTTGTTGCGCAGTAGCTACAATTGAAAGAAAGAACAATAAAAAAAGTAGATTTTTTTTCATGGCTAAGTATTAATTAAATTAAAAACTAAAAAAAAGGGCTACCCATAGATAGCCCTTAAAAATTTTTGAAATAAATTATCCTTGATTAGGAATCATTAAATAACTACCATCTAAATCATTAAAATAGATTTTGTATTTAGATTTTGCAACCGGTAGGTCACCTCCACTTGTTCCGTTATTTGGGAATCCTGAAAAAGCAGTGTTTCCACCCCAACTTACGTCCCATGCATTATTTGCTCTAAATTTAGCTTTACCATCATTTAATGGCAACAAATTTAATGACCAAACATGAGAATTGAACGTAGATTGGGTTAATGCTGTTGAAGCATCCCATTTTAATGGTGTGCTATCTCCAATGATACCTACGGTAGTGAAAGTTTTAGCAGCAGCTGCATTATACGTCACTAAAGTGTATTTTAATGTTTCAGTATTCATTGTAAAAGTATAATAGCCTTCCGTTGCAATAGTAAAAGATGCTGGATCTGGATCAGCTTCTGTAGGTCTAGCCACAATAGCACCATTATCTCCTTTACCATACATTGGAGCCCATTGTCCAAGTGTAGAAATTAATTTGAATGCACCCGCTTTGAAAAATCCAGTAAATTGATACAAACTTGGGTTTGTTCCGCTTCTGAATAAAGGTTGGTTTTTATTATTATTGTTCCATCCTGAAGCAGTTGCGTCGCCTACAAAATACCAGTCTTTAAATGCGTAAGGAATTAATCCAGTGTACGCATTAACTAAAATAGTCAGTGGAGTTTTAGACATCATTTTTTCAATTCCTGCTAAACTAGAAACTACTTTGACATCATAAGAACCCAGTTGATCAGGTGTTCCTCCCAATTGAATTACTGCTTGATTCAATGTTTTTACAGTTACTTCAATTTGAGTTGCTCCAGAAGTTCCTCCTAATTCAATTGCTTTTGTAAAATTTCCTCCTTTAACATCCATCAAAAGTTTGTACCCAATCTCTACATTACCAGCATAAGTTGCTTTGGTCCACACAAAACGTTCTATAACATCTTCCGCATTTTCTTCTAGTAAAACGTATGATTTATCATTTTCAGGCGCCACTAATTCAGGAGTATCCACTCCTTGAATTACTGGTCTGTCTTCTACATCCTCTACGCTACAAGACAAGGTAAGAACTGCGAATAAGGCAATTACTGATTTAGTTATATTTTTCATTTTTTATTTATTATTTAAATTTTATTAATACCCAGGGTTTTGTTTCAATTTATTGTTTGATGCTAATGCTGTAGCAGGAATAGGAAATAAATTTTTAAATGCTTGCGTTGGCGCACCACCCGCTACATTTCCTTTCCAAGGCCACACATAACTACCGCCTGTAAATTTACCAAAACGAATTAAATCCGTTCTTCGGTGTCCTTCCCAGTGCAGTTCTTTTGCTCGCTCGTCTAGAATCAGGTTAGCACCTGCAGCATCCGCAGTAAGAGCGCTTATCGTTGAAGCATTCGCTCTGGTTCTTAAAGCATTTACATATCCTCTGGCAGTTCCTAGATCTCCTACTTTACCAACTACCGCACATTCAGCATACATTAAATACGCATCGGCTAAACGGAACATTGGAAAATCAGAATCAGAAAAGTCTCCTGATTTATCTGAGCCCTGAACTCCGTTTACCGTCACATTTCTAAATTTCTGAATTGCGTATCCATCAGTAAATGTACCAATGTCAGCAATTTCTTTAGTTTGTCCATCGGTATAAAATTGACCTCTTGCGTCTGTAGTATTTTCACTAAACTTATTTACAAATGCTGATGTTGTTCTGATACCAGCCCAACCACCATTGATTCCAAATTCAGAAGCCTTCATAGTACCACCAACTGGTGCATGCGTCAAGAAAGTAGTCCCACCATACGTTTGCGTTCTTAGTCCATCAAAAGCAATTGCAAAAATGAATTCGTTTTGAGCTCCGTTTCTATCATTATCCGCAAAAAATAATTGGTTATAATTGTTGTGTAAAGTATACCCTGATCCTATTACTTTAGTAATCAAAGGCAATGCTCCTGCATAATTATCAGTACCAATATATACTTTAGCATTCATGTATAACTTAGCTTGTAACATCCAGGCAGCAGCTTGATCCACACGATACGCCTCATTTGATTTTGGCGCTTTCAATTCTGGAATAATTGCTGTTAATTCGGCATCCACAAATTTGTACAATTCTGCTCTTGACGCATATTCCGGGTAGTAAAAACTCGTTGGGGAATCTTCAGTAACCAAAGAACCTCCGCCAAACATATCAATCAAGTGCCAATAGGTGAATGCTCTAATAAAACGCGCTTCTGCTCTGTAGGTTTTAATCTTTGCTATCAAAGCGGCATCAAGACCTCTGGAGGCTAATTTAGCATCCGTAGTTTGTCTTAAAAACTCATTACAGTTTACAATTTGAAAAGAAAATCGAGCAAATGTAGCCGTGATAAAACGGTCTAAAGAAGTCCATGTTTGTGAATGAAGGTCTTTTATTGTTCCGTCATTCCAGGCAATAACCGCTTCATCTGTTGTTAATTCCTGCATCAACCAGATCCCTCTGATGTATTGACTTTCCCCTTCATCAATTCCGGAGATATCTGGAGAACCAGCTGCAGTTTGCCCTGAAGTAGCAAATCCTGCGTATAACTTGGCTAGATTTTGTTTGTACGATTCCGGGGTGCTAAAAAACTGTTCTCCCGGAACTGCAACACTACTTGCCGGGGCTTGGCTCAAATCATCTGTACACGATGAGAATACCATCACGCACAGTAACAAAGAAATGCCCAATAATTTTATTTGTATCTTTTTCATTTTTCTTGCTATTTGTATTAGAAATTAACGTTTAAACCTAACGTGAAAGTAATTGGTCGTGGGTATAAATTTCCGTCTATACCTTGAGTCCTTCCAAGAACATCAACAACCTCCGGATCTAATCCTTGATATTTAGTTATTAACAAAACATTTTGTGCTGACAATGTCAATTTAACTAATGAAGACGTATTCTCTTTTTGATTGAAAGTATATCCAACACTTACGTTGTCTAATCTTACAAAAGACGCGTCTTGAATGTAATAATCAGATTCGAAACGTTTGGTATCATTAGATCTGAAACCTGTTTCCAAAACATTTTCAACTCCGTTTGACAAATCTGTGTTTCTGATCAAAATATTATTGAAAGATCCTTTACTGGAATCCACATTGTTGTAATTGTAATTACCCCATGATCCTCTCCAGTTCATGCCCATATCAAAATTTTTGTAGGTCACACTAGTGTTAAACCCGTAAAAAACATCTGCTGCCGGTTTATGAAAACGGTATTTATCCAACTCTGATATTATTCCATCTTGATTTCTGTCAACATACACCCCATCTAAAGGTTTTCCGTTTACACCATACGCTTGCTCATACACGTAAAAAGAACTTGGTGCATAACCCACTTGGTGATTTTGAATAAAATTTCCGGTAGCACCTTCATAGCCTCCAACATTAATTCCTGGCGTATTAGGAAGTGTAGTAGTCAGCTTAGTGATTTTAGACTCTTGAAAGGTTACGTTTCCGCCAATTCTCCATTCAAAATCATCAGAACGAAATGGGATTACTTCTGCAGCAATCTCAATCCCCCTATTTTCAATTGTTCCTACGTTATAATTGTCAAAATTTGAAAACCCGAAGAATGATGGGTTTTGTGTGTACAATAATAAATCTTGTGTAGTTCTTTTGTACAAATCAACACTACCATTGATTCTATTGTTCAAAAATCCAAAATCCAACCCTGCATTCACAGTAGTGGTTTGTTCCCATTTCAAATTACTATTGTACGGCTGTGGTCTGTAAGTAGTGTAAAACTGACTTCCAAACGGGTATTGAGCAGCAGTATTAGAGGCTAAATACAACGGAATAGAAGGATAACTTATTCCAATATCCTGTTGTCCGGTAATACCCCAACCCCCACGAATTTTTAAGGTAGAAATACTACTTACGTCTTTCAAGAAGTTTTCTTCGTTCAGTTTCCAAGCCAAAGCAACGGCAGGGAAATTAGCCCAACGATTCGATTCTGTAAATCTTGAAGTACCATCACGTCTATAGGACAAAGTCACTAAATACTTATCGGCGATATTAATATTAGTTCTTGCAAAGAAAGACTGCAAGTTGATACGAGACGGGAAATTAGGATCTACCGTAGTGTTATTACTCTGAAAATTAAAATTGGAAGAGTAAAAAGTCTCTCTGAAATCTTGGTAGGAATACCCACCGGTAACATCAAAAACGGTATTGATCGATTCTACTTTTTTGTTGTAATTTAAGTACAAATCCATCAATTTATTGAACCGTGATTGGGTTTTTTCATACGTATTCTTGAAACCGGAACCGGAAAGTCCATTCAAAAAATTAGCTTCTGTATTACCAAATGAACGTCCTGTTAATTGATCGTATCCAAAATTAGCTACTGCTTTTAATTCTGGTAAAAAATGCATTTTATATTCGGTTTGAATATTTCCAATGCTTCTGTACGCTGTTCCAAAACTGTTTTGTTGTTCGATTTGAGACAATGGGTTTCTGCCTGCCAATTGGTTGATTTCAGTTGGAGACGTATACCATTGAAAAAAGGTTCCGTCAGGATTTCTTACCGCCTGTGTTGGATCAAAACGAATGGCTGAACCAATGGCACCACGATTACTATAATTACTATTAATCAGAGACGTATTATTATTCAATTCTATCTTTAAATGATCGTCAAAGAAGTTTCCGGTTATACCAGCAGACATTGTAGTACGCTCCATGTTATCTCTTTTTAAGATACCATTCAAATTAGCATATCCCACAGAGGCTCTGTACACTATATTATCAGAACCACCGCTTAGGGCAATATTATGATCTGTACCAATAGCTGTTCTGAATATTTCATCCTGCCAATCTGTATCAGCAGCACCCATCAACGCAATTTGAGCAGCATTTCCGTTAGCCGTTACAAAATCTCTGAATTGTGTACTTGATAAAGCATCTACTTTATTCGTGATTTCAGAAACCTGGAAGTTTGCATTATAATTAATTTGCATTTCCCCTGCTTTACCTTTTTTGGTAGTAATTATAATTACCCCATTCGAAGCACGAGATCCGTAGATAGCAGTTGCCGAAGCATCTTTCAAAACCGTAATCGATTCAATATTATTTTGATTAATAGTACTCAAAGGATTTCTACTTCCTTCTACGCCACCAGCAGCAACCGGTACACCATCAATAACATACAACGGATCGTTATTAGCAGATAGTGAAGAGCCACTTCTAATTCTAATAGTTGCACCTTCACCTGGAGAACCTCCTCCATTAATAACCTGCAAACCAGCTACTTTCCCTGTTATCATTTGATCTGCAGAAGTAACAGGTCCTTTATTAAAATCTTTGGAAGTCAGCACGGTTACCGCTCCTGTAGCATCTTTTTTCTTAACAGTCCCGTAACCCACTTGGATCACCACTTCTTTTAATTGATTGGCATCTTCTTCTAAAGACACGTTTAATGAATTTTGAGCAACATAAGTCACGACCGTATTGGTGTAACCAATATAAGAGAACACAATTTTATCCCCTCTTTTTACATTAGACAACTGATATTTACCATCAAAATCAGTAGAAACACCATTATTTGTACCCTGTACATTTATGTTTACTCCCGGAATTGGCTCTCCTGACACTTTATCAAGAACGGTTCCGCCAACAATATTCTGAGCCAGAACACTAAAAGGGAGCAGCAGTACTAAAATCAACAACTTTTTATAAATTGTTTTCATACATTTTCTTTAATTTAATTGAATTTTCCTTGAATTTTCAAGCGTAACTATTACTTCGAATGTTAAATTTATGTAAATTTTTGCACGCCCGACAAGAGCCCTTTTTAATTGGGTTACGAAAACGTAATAGTGTTGAAAACTTTCTGATTTATTTAAATTTTAACCCGTTTAATTACCATTTGTAAAATTAAATTTTATCTTTATTACGAAATAAAATTTTACTCCCTCTCCACATGAAAAGGAAAATAACGCTTAAACAAATTGCCAAAGAATTAGACGTTTCTATTTCTACCGTTTCTAAGTCATTACGGAACAGTCCAGAAATAGGCGAGGAAACCAGACTTAAAGTACAAGCTTTCGCCAAATTTTACAATTACAAACCCAATAATATTGCGCTGAGCCTAAAAAACAGAAAAACAAAAACCATTGGAATTATCATCCCGGAAATTGTGCATCATTTCTTCTCCACGGTCATTAATGGAATTGAACAAGTGGCCAATGAAAACGGGTATAGCGTACTCATTTGCCTCTCAGACGATTCCTTTGATAAAGAAGTCCTGAATATGGAAATGCTCGCTAACGGCAGTATTGACGGATTCATTATGTCACTGTCTAAAGAAACCCAATTCAAAGGCGATTTTCACCACATTACAGAAGTCATCAATCAGGGAATGCCTGTAGTCATGTTTGACAGAGTTACGAACGATATCCTTTGCGACAAAGTCATTATAGACGATCAATCTGCAGCCTATGAAGCCGTTCAGAGCTTGATTGATAAAGGACGGAAAAAAATCGCCTTAGTTACCACTGTTGATTATGTGAGTGTGGGTAAACTTCGCACAGATGGTTATATCAAAGCATTACTGGACAATGACATCCCCTTCAATGAAAATCTTATTATCAAAATTGAAGATGTTGATACCTGCGAAATCACCATTGGAAAACTATTAGAAGACAAAGCCATTGATGCCGTCTTTGCAGTAAACGAACTTTTTGCAGTAACGATAATTAAAACTGCCAATAAAATAGGATTAAATGTTCCTAAAGACTTAGCCGTTATTGCCTTTACAGATGGTATCATTTCTAAATATTCTACACCTACTATTACTACTGTAAGTCAGAATGGTATCAAAATGGGAAATAAAGCGGCAAAAATGCTGATTGAAAGACTCGAATCTGAGGAAGATGAAGAAGATGAAAATTACAAAACTGAAGTAATTGAAACGCATCTGATAGAAAGAGAATCTACACATTAGATATTATACGTTTTCAGTTGCCTTCATAAAACTGCGACTGAAAACTGTGACTAATTTTTAAAACAGCTGTATTATATTCAGTACTACAACCTTGTAGTGAAAAATGTTTCTTTTTATTTGTATCTGAAAAACAAAAGTTTAAAATATATTTTTATATTTACCCCATCAAAGCCTCACTTTTACTTCGAAAATAAGACAAGTTTTGATAAGCATATCGCTTATCGTATTAATTTATAAATTACGATAATGGAAAAGCGTAGATTAAGTTTCTGGCAAATTTGGAACATGAGTTTCGGATTTCTGGGAATACAGATGGGTTTTGCACTGCAAAATGCTAATGCCAGCAGAATTCTTCAGATTTTTGGTGCTGATGTGCACGAACTATCCTGGTTTTGGATCATTGCCCCGTTGATGGGACTTATTGTACAGCCCATCATAGGCCATTACAGTGATAAAACGTGGGGAAAATTTGGAAGACGAAAACCCTTCTTTTTAGTGGGTGCTTTGTTGGCCTCCATTGGTTTAATATTAATGCCGCAAGCCGAAATTTTCATTGCTCTTTTGCCTGCCTTATGGGTAGGTGCCGGAATGTTGATGATTATGGATGCCTCTTTCAATATTGCTATGGAACCTTTCAGGGCTTTAGTAGGCGACAATTTAAGAACGGATCAAAGAACACTTGGATTTAGCGTACAAACCGCCTTAATTGGTTTCGGTGCCGTGATTGGTTCTTGGCTGCCTTATGTTTTGACGAATTGGTTTGGCGTTTCCAATAGAGATAAGGATGGCGGTGTTCCCATGCATTTGATTTTATCTTTTGTAATAGGAGCTGTTATACTTATAGGTTCTATCCTGGTTTCCATTTTTTCTACCAAAGAATATTCTCCGGAAGAGCTAGCCCAATTTGAAGACGAAATGGCGCATCAGAAAACCAAAGTGGCTGATGCCAATGCTAAAGAATCCAGCGTACTGGACATTTTTGATGATTTCAGAAAAATGCCTACCACGATGCGGCAATTGAGCTGGGTACAATTTTTCTCTTGGTTTGGTTTGTTTGGAATGTGGGTTTTTACCACTCCGGCCATAGCCCATCATATTTATGGTTTACCTATTTCGGACAGCAAAAGTGAGGCGTATCAAAACGCAGGAGACTGGGTTGGCGTGTTGTTTGGTATTTACAATTTGGTTTCTGCTTTCTATGCTTTTGCGTTGCCTTATATCGCAAAAAAAATCGGAAGAAAATTAACCCATTCCCTATCCCTTATTATTGGTGGCCTTGGATTAATTTCGATCTATTTTGTCCCTAACGAAAACTGGCTTATTCTTTCTATGGTTGCAGTGGGTATCGCTTGGGCTAGTATTCTATCTATGCCGTATGCCATATTAGCCGGATCAATCTCCCCAATGAAAATGGGAGTTTACATGGGTATTTTCAACTTCTTTGTCGTTATTCCCCAAATTATCAATGCCTTAATTGGCGGACCATTAGTTAAATATGTATACCATGACAATGCCATATTTGCATTAGTCACTAGTGGTGTCAGCTTTTTGATTGCTGCTATTTTAGTAGTTAAAGTACAAGATGTTGATGACCTAATAAAACAATAATCAATGAATACAAAAGCATTTATATTCGACCTAGACGGAGTGATTGTAGACACGGCTAAATACCATTATTTAGCGTGGCAAAAAATTGCAAATGAATTAAATATCGAATTTACACTGGAACACAACGAATTACTAAAAGGAGTCAGCCGGGTGCGCTCTTTGGATATTATATTAGAACTAGGAAAAGTAACCGCCTCACAAGAAGACAAAGACCAATGGTTAGTCCAAAAAAACGAGGAATACTTATCTTATTTAGTGGATATGAATGAAAGTGAGATTCTTCCGGGAGTTTTTGAAATTTTAAAATTTTTAAAACAAAACAACCAACCCATCGCATTGGGTTCAGCCAGTAAAAACGCCAGACCCATTCTGGAAAAAACAGGACTACTCTCTTATTTTGACGCTGTTGTAGACGGAAATGATGTGACCAATGCGAAACCCGATCCGGAAGTATTCTTAATGGCCGCAAAATTATTAAAAATAAAACCAGAAGATTCAATTGTTTTTGAAGATTCAGTCGCAGGAGTTCAAGCGGCGAATATTGGTAATATGACCAGCATAGGAATTGGGGAAGCAACTACTTTGCACGAAGCAAAATACATCTTCAACGATTTTACAGCTATCGATACCCAATTCATAGAAGAATTAATTAACAAATAACGAAACAAATTCAAAAAAGTAAAAAGGATAATATTATTTGTGCATCACAATAATTTTTGAATTTTTAATCTTTGAATTTTTAAATTATAAAAAATGAATCAAGATTATATAAAACCAGACAATTGGTCTATCATAGAAGAAGGATTTGATGCCGAGTGTGTAAAATCATCTGAAAGTCTGTTCAGCATTGGCAACGGTGCTATGGGACAACGGGCTAATTTTGAAGAAAATTATACTGGTGAAACATTTCAGGGAAGTTATGTTGCAGGAATTTATTATCCGGATAAAACCAAAGTGGGCTGGTGGAAAAACGGGTATCCGGAATACTTTGCTAAAGTTTTGAATGCACCAAACTGGATTGGAATTGATATTGAAATCAATGGAGAAAAATTAGATTTGAATACCTGTGCTGAAGTCAAAAACTTTCGTCGGGAGCTGAACATGAAAGAAGGTTGGTACCACCGTTCTTTTGAAGCCACTTTAAAAAACGGAACCGAAATCGCAGTTAGTATTCGTCGTTTTCTTTCAATCGTGTTGGATGAAGTTGGGGTTATCAATTATGAAATTACCCCTTTGAACAAAGATTCAAAAATCGTTTACAAACCTTATATTGATGCTGGTGTAACCAATGAAGATGCGAACTGGGAAGAAAAATTCTGGGAACCGCTAGATGTAAGAAAATCAGGAAATGAAGCTTTTGTAACGGCACAAACCTTCAAAACACATTTCAAAGTAACCACTTTCATGCAAAATAGCATTTTTACAAGTGGTGAAAAAACGGGAATTTCTCCTTCTAATATTGATGCAACTGCTGACAAAATTCAGTTTAGTTATGATGTAATTGTGGGACAGGGTCAAAAATCATCGATCCAAAAAATTGGCGGATATACGGTTTCTTTAAACCATGAAAATACCATTACTGCTGCCGAAAAAGTGATTCAATCCGCTTTAGCAGTAGGCTATGACCAAATGTTGCAGGACCAGATTGATGCTTGGGCAAAAATTTGGGAAATGTCAGACATTACAATTGATGGCGATGTCAAGGCACAACAAGGAATTCGTTTCAATATTTTCCAATTAAACCAGACCTATTTAGGCAAAGATTCCCGATTGAATATTGGTCCAAAAGGTTTCACCGGAGAAAAATACGGTGGATCAACGTATTGGGATACCGAAGCCTATTGCATTCCGTTTTACATGGCGACGAAAGATCAGGAAGTGGCTCGGAATTTATTGACGTACCGTTACAATCAATTGGATAAAGCCATTGAAAACGCTACTAAATTAGGATTTACTAACGGAGCAGCTTTGTATCCAATGGTGACGATGAACGGCGAGGAATGTCATAACGAATGGGAAATTACTTTTGAAGAAATTCATAGAAACGGAGCTATCGCTTTTGCCATTTATAACTTTTACAGATACACTGGCGATTACAGTTATATTCCTGAAAAAGGACTGGAAGTGTTAATAGGAATTGCTCGTTTCTGGCATCAAAGAGCGAATTTTTCGACTAATTTAAACCAATATGTAATTCTTGGCGTTACGGGTCCAAACGAATATGAGAACAATGTAAACAATAATTTTTACACCAATTATATTGCAAAATGGTGTCTGGAATATACCTACGAACAAATTCAGAAAGTGTCGCTGGAATATCCTTCGGATCACAAAAGAATTACCGAAAAGGTAAAAATCTCCGATTCCGAATTACAGTCTTGGAAAAAAGTTTCGGACAATATGTACTTCCCTTTTTCTGAAGAATATAATGTGTACTTGCAACAAGACGGTTTCTTGGACAAAGAATTGGTTCGAGTAGCTGATTTGGATAAAAGCCAAAGACCCATCAATCAGAAATGGTCTTGGGATAGAATTTTGCGTTCCCCATACATCAAACAAGCCGATGTTTTGCAGTGTTTTTATTTCTTTGAAGAGCATTTTTCGAAAGAAGAACTAAAAAACAATTTTGAATTTTACGAATCCTTTACGGTCCATGAGAGCTCCCTTTCGCCTTGCGTACACTCGATTCAAGCCGCTTTATTAGACAAAATGGACATGGCGTACTCGTTCTATTTGAGAACGTCACGTCTGGATCTTGATGATTACAATAAAGAGGTCGAAGAAGGGTGTCATATAACATCAATGGCCGGAACATGGATGAGTATCGTAGAAGGTTTTGGCGGAATGAGAGTTAAAGATGATACGCTTCATTTTTCTCCAAAAATTCCAAAACAATGGAAAGGCTATTCGTTTAAAATCAACTTTAGAAATCAAATTCTGAAAGTAGCGATCAATCATAAAGAGACTTCATTTACAATTCTTGGAGATAAAGAATTGGAAATTGTGGTAAATGGCAAGACTCTTGTGGTCACTACTGAAAATTTAGTCTCCGTAAACTAACATTTGCTAGAACTTGTAGTTAATTCTATCATTTGAACCCAAGCCTTGCTAGGCTTACTGACAATCCCAATATCTATTGGGATTGTTCGATTGAAAACTACTCTTAAATAAAAAAAGAATGGCCTCTAAAATGCTGAAAATAGTTCTATTCAAACATGAATCCGTTTTATTTGAAGCCAATACAACATTAAATAGCACTAAAAAATACATACAATGAAGAAAACAGATCAATTTCCGTTCTTAAACAGAAGCGTTCTAAAAAAAATAACTTTATTCCTTTTTTTTATGTCAATAACTGTACATGCGCAAATCGACAAAGTGGAACCGCCTTTTTGGTATGCAGGAATGCAGAATCCAGAGCTGCAAATTCTTTTTTATGGCAAAGGCATTGCTCAAAACCAAGTAACGGTTTCTAATAGCATAAAAATAACCGACGTAAAAAGAACGGAAAATCCCAACTACCTATTTGTTACCATTGACACTAAAAAAGTGGTGGCATCAGATCTGATTTTTACCTTTAAAAACAACACTGAAGAAACCTTTACACAAAAATACAGCCTTAAGAAAAGAAGAGAAAACTCAGCGCAACGCAAAAGCTTTGACGCTTCGGATATGATGTATTTGTTGATGCCAGATCGCTTTGCCAACGGAAACAGAAACAACGATAGTGAAAATTCAACCCAAGAAAAATACAATAGAGAATTACCCGGAGGAAGACACGGTGGCGATATTGAAGGGATTATAAAAAATCTGGATTACATAGCAGAACTAGGTGCAACAACAATTTGGAGTACACCACTTTGCGAAGATAATGACGCTGCTTTTTCGTATCATACCTACGGACAATCTGATGTGTATAAAATAGATCCCCGTTATGGAACCAATGCTGATTATGTTCGATTGGCTGACGAAATGCATAAAAGAGACCTGAAATTAGTAATGGATTATGTGACGAATCACTGGGGAATTGAACATTGGATGATGAAAGATTTACCCACAAAAGAATGGATCAATCAATTTGACACCTACACCCAAACAAATCATAAAAGAACAGTTATTCACGACACCAATGCCTCTGAAATTGATAAAAAAATCACAATAGACGGTTGGTTTGTTTCATCCATGCCCGATTTAAATTTGAAGAATCCGTTGACTTTAAAATACTTGATTCAAAATGCCATTTGGTGGATAGAATATGCTGATTTAGATGGCTTCAGAGTCGACACCTACAATTATTCTGATCCGAAAGGAATTGCAAAATGGACCAAATCCATAACCGATGAATACCCCAATTTTAATATTGTAGGCGAAGTCTGGATGCAAAGTCAAGCGCAAATGGCGTATTGGCAAAAAGACAATAAAATTGCAGCAATACAAAATTACAATTCATATCTGCCAAGTGTAATGGATTTTACATTATATGAAGCAGTCACTAAAGTTTTCAATGAAGATGACGGCTCTTGGGACAAAGGAATGGTAAAACTCTATGACAATTTCACCAATGATTTTCTGTATCCTAATGTCAATAATATGTTGCTATTTGCAGAAAATCATGATACCAATCGCATCAATCAAACCTACGGGAACGACATCAGAAAATACAAGATGGCAATGACTTTGATGGCTACCGTTCGCGGGATTCCACAATTGTATTACGGAAGCGAAATAGGTATGGCCGGTGATAAAAACAAAGGTGATGCAGCTATTCGTCTTGATTTTCCAGGCGGTTGGGAAGGCGATAAAAACAATGCTTTTACGAAGGAAGGACGAACTCCGGAGCAAAACCAATATTTTGATTTTACCGCCAAATTGTTCCAATGGAGAAAAACAAAAGCAGTGGTTCATTTTGGAAAAACAACCCATTATATTCCGGAAAATAATATCTACGCTTATTTTAGATACAACGCAAATGAAACGGTAATGGTTTTAATGAACAACAGCAACGAAACCAAGACGGTAAACACACATCGTTTCAAAGAAAATATCAAAGACTTTAAAACTGGAAAAGATGTCATTTCTGAACTCACCTTTGAGGTGACGAACGAAATAATAATCGAACCTAAATCTGTTTTGATTTTAGAACTGAAGTAATTCACACTCTAAAATACAAGAATCCGGAGAACTACTGAAAAAAATACCAGATACTGACTGCTGCTCCTTGAAAAAAAGCTCCAGCAAAAAAATAATTATTCAATTTAAAAAAAATGAAAAAAAAATCTTTACTATTAATTCTATCCGTGCTCGCTTTTTGCGTGAGTTGTTCCGGTACCAAACCTGTTACGGAAAACAACACTCCAATAAAAAAGACAAAAAAAACCCCTTTTGTCTGGGAAGGTGCTAATGTCTATTTCCTTATGACAGATCGCTTTAATAATGGTGATCGTTCCAATGACATTACTTTAAACAGAACTAAAACTACAGGAAAACTTCGTGGTTTTGAAGGAGGAGATATCAAAGGAATTACTAAAAAAATTGAAGAAGGTTATTTTGACAAACTAGGGATAAATGCCATTTGGTTTACTCCTGTAGTGGAACAAATTCATGACGCTGTAGATGAAGGCACTGGATTGAGTTATGGCTATCATGGCTATTGGGCCAAAGATTGGACGGCATTAGATCCCAATTTTGGAACTAAAAAAGAGTTAGCTGAATTAGTAAAAAAAGCGCATGCACGAGGAATCAGAATCATTCTTGACGGCGTCATTAATCACACCGGTCCTGTGACTGAAATAGATACTGTTTGGCCAAATTACTGGGTTCGTACCAATCCGGTTTGTGATTATAAAAATTATCAAAATACAACAACCTGCACTTTGGTGGCCAATCTTCCAGATATCAGAACTGAAAGCACCCAGAATGTAGACTTACCTCCTTTTCTTGTCGAAAAATGGAAAAAAGAAGGTAGATACGAACAGGAAATGAATGAGTTAGATGCTTTTTTTTCTCGGACAGGCTATCCTAAAACTCCAAAATATTACATCATAAAATGGCTGACAGACTACGTTGCTGATTATGGGATAGACGGCTACAGAGGAGATACCGTAAAACATACAGACGAAACCGTCTGGGCAGATTTCAAAACGCAATGTGACTATTCATTTGAGACTTGGAAGAAAAAAAACCCTACAAAAGTACTGGATAACAACTCCTTTTACACCATTGCCGAAGTCTATAATTATGGTATCAGCGGCGGACAAGATTTTGATTTTGGAGATAAAAAAATAAACTATTTTAAAAATGGTTTCAACAACATGATTAATTTTGAGTTCAAATGGGACGCCCAAAAAGACTATGAATTCATATTCTCAAAATACTCTGACAGGCTCAACAACGACCTAAAAGGATACAGTGTTTTAAACTATTTATCCTCACATGATGACGGCGCTCCATTTGACGCAAAACGCACCAAAAGCATCGAAGCCGGTACAAAATTATTGTTGAGTCCAGGACTTTCTCAAGTATATTATGGTGATGAGAGTGCACGTCCCTTAGTAATTGAAGGTACAAACGGCGATGCTACCTTGCGTTCCTTTATGAACTGGAAAGACATAAAATCCAATCCTGAAACAAAAAAAATACTGACACACTGGAGAAAATTAGGAAAGTTCAGAAAGAACCATCCTGCTGTGGGAGCTGGAATTCACACCATGATTTCGGACACGCCCTACACATTTTCAAGAACATACACTAAAGGAACTTTCGCAGACAAAGTAGTGGTTGGTCTGGATCTCTCTACTGGCAAAAAAGAAATTATTGTAGCCCCTATTTTTAAAGATGGATCTAAAGTAAGGGATGCCTATTCCGGGAAAGAAGCCAAAGTTTCAAAAGGAAAAGTGACTATTCGAACCGACTTTGACATTGTTTTATTAGAAATGAAAAAATAAAGGTCCTCTCCCCAACCCTCTCCAAAAGAAAGGGAGATGAAACCGAAAAAGTTAAACTGAATTTAGGTTCCATACTTAAATCCAAACGCTTTTAGAAATGAAGGCGTTTTTTTTATGTTTATCTTTACTCAAAATTAGAAAGCAATGCTCAAAATTGGACATCGTGGTGCAAAAGGATACGAACCGGAGAACACCTTGGTTTCGTTCCAAAAAGCATTAGACATGCAAGTAGACGGTATTGAACTCGACGTGCATTTGAGCGCTGATGGTGAAATAATCGTTATTCACGATGAAACCATTGACCGAACGACAAATGGAAAAGGTTTTGTAAAAGTTTTATCGTTGCAAGAATTAACAGCATTTCGAATAAATGGAAAGCACCAAATCCCTACGTTACAAGAGGTTTTTGATTTGGTAAACCAAGGCTGCCTGATCAATATTGAACTCAAAAGCTACGAAGCAACAGACAAAGTAGTCTCACTCATTGAAAAATATATTGCTAAAAAAGGTTGGAAATACGATCGTTTTTTAATTTCCAGTTTTGATTGGAATGCGTTGCAGCAAGTGGCGTTTTTAAATGATAAAATTTCAATTGGCGTTTTAACGGAAACTGATTTAGACTTGGCTTTGGCTTTCGCCAAATTCATTCAGGCAAAATCCATTCATCCGCATTTTCATTTATTGACAAAAGAAAACACGGCGCAAATGCAAGAAAAAGGATTGCAGGTTTTTCCTTGGACTATCAATGAATTAGAAGATATTGAAAAAATAAAAACATTCAACGTAAACGGAATCATAACCGATTTCCCAAATAGAATATGAATCAGAATTTTGATATAATAATAGTAGGCGGTGGCGCAGCAGGTTTTTTTACAGCGATAAATATTGTAGAAAAAAATCCAAAACTGAAAGTTGCCATTCTGGAGCGCGGTGCAGAGGTATTGCAAAAAGTTCGCATTTCCGGCGGCGGAAGATGCAACGTGACGCACGCTTGTTTTGAGCCAAATGAATTGGTGAAGTTTTATCCGCGTGGCGAAAAAGAATTACGAGGTCCTTTTCATCAGTTCTGTTCTGGCGATACGATTGAATGGTTTGAGAAACATGGTGTAGAATTAAAAATAGAAGGAGACGGACGCATGTTCCCCGTTTCAAATTCTTCACAAACAATTATTGATTGCTTTCTAACTGCCACACAAAAACTGGGTATTGCAGTGCTTACAGGACAAAGTGTACAATCAATTTTCAAGAAAGAGAATGAATGGAAAATCGAAACCCAAACTGAAAATTATCTTGCCGAAAAACTAATTCTAGCCACAGGAAGTAATCCTAAAGTATGGGAAATGTTACAGAATTTTGGTCACGCAGTTGTCAGCCCAGTTCCTTCCCTATTCACTTTTAACATCAAAGATTCCAGAATAAAAGAATTACCTGGCGTTGCGGCACAAGTAACCGTAAAGGTAAAAGACACCAAACTTACATCAACAGGTCCGTTGTTAATTACCCATTGGGGAATGAGTGGCCCGGCGATATTGAAACTCTCCGCTTGGGGAGCCCGAATCTTACATGACAAAAGTTATCAATTTACCATTTTTATAAATTGGTTAAATGATGAAGATACTACGGATGTCGAGAAGAAACTAAAAGATTTAAAACAGGAACACGCGAAAAAATCAGTTTCCAAGAAATCTCCTTTCGAATTAACCAATAGATTATGGGAAAGTTTGGTTCTCGCTTCCGGAATTGAAGTGGAGACAAAATGGGCGGATTTGTCTAAAATTCAACTGCAAAATCTAGCTAATCAATTGACAAATGGGACTTTTCAAGTGAATGGAAAAAGCACCTTCAAAGAAGAATTTGTAACTGCAGGCGGAATTGATTTAAAGGAAATCAACTTTAAAACCATGGAAAGCAAATTGCATGAAAACCTTTATTTTGCTGGTGAAATAGTAAATATTGATGCCATTACAGGCGGATTCAATTTTCAGAATGCCTGGACGAGTGGGTTTATTGTGGCGAGTGCTATATAATAATCAGCCCTTTCACAGTGTGGAAGCTTGAAAGAATAAAACCTATCTGTTCAACCACCAGATACTTCCATTCAAAACTGCTGCAAAACTTACCCAAGCCAAATACGGAATGAATAAATAACCCGCAATTTTATTGATTTTAGAAAACTGAAGGTAGGTTTCAAATATCATTAGCCAAAGCACAATAATTTCTAACCCGGCTAACATCGGGTTGTGTAATCCAAAGAATAAATACGACCACAAAGCATTTAATGCCAATTGTATTGCAAAGAAAATCAACGCTTTTTTTACTAGTTCTTTTTCTACCTCTATTCTATCCCATACTAATCCTGCAGCAACACCCATCATCACATATAACATACTCCAAACAGGTGCAAAAACCCAATTAGGAGGATTAAAACTTGGCTTTATCAAAGTGGGATACCAAGTGGTAATGGCGGAACGAGTAACCGTTCCAGAGAAATATCCAATGGCAAGACAGGTGACAACAACAGCTAATATTCGGGTGATTTTATTCATTTTTAATTTATTGAAATGTACTGTTTTCTGGAAACATATAAGCCATTTAAGAAACAATAAGTGTACTGATTATCTCGTAAACTTTACAATTCTAACCATTAAGAAAAATTAAGTTCAATTCTTAATGAATCTTAATTCCTAGATGGTTAAAATCCTTGAAGGACTTACATGATTATTTTTATTGCCCAAATTTACTCAAATCTTTCTAACGATTAACCATCTATTCGAATAAACAAATAACGCAAAAAAAGTATCTTTGCGTAAATTTATACATTCATGATTTCAGCAAACGATTTTATTCCATCAAAATATACACATTCTATTGAAGAAGGCAATTTTCAATGGAGCGCGCCCAGCAATATTGCTCTTGTAAAATATTGGGGGAAAAAGGACAATCAAATTCCTGCGAATCCTTCGGTGAGTTTTACGTTGAATAATTGCAAAACGATTACTAAATTGACTTTCGCCAAAAAAAACATTTCCCCTGAGCTCAATGTGACGGGTAATAATTTCTCTTTTGATTTACTTTTTGAGGGACAACCAAAAGAAGATTTCAAACCAAAGATTCAAAAATTTCTGGAACGAATTGAAATCTATTTGCCTTTTTTAAAAGACTACCATTTTACGATTGACACGGAAAATACTTTTCCGCACAGTTCCGGAATTGCTTCATCGGCATCTGGAATGGCTGCGTTGGCGATGAACTTAATGAGTTTAGAAAAAGCACTAAACCCTGAAATGACCAAAGAATATTTTTATCAGAAAGCGTCTTTGCTGGCACGTTTGGGTTCAGGAAGCGCTTGCCGAAGTGTAAAAGGACAAGTTGTAGTGTGGGGAAATCACGCCAACATTTCCAGAAGTTCTGATTTATTTGGCGTGGAATTTCCAAATGCGATACATGCTAATTTCAAGAATTTCCAAGATACTATTTTACTAGTTGACAAAGGTGAAAAACAAGTCTCGAGTACCGTTGGTCATGACTTGATGCACAACCATCCTTTTGCCGAAAGGCGATTTGCTCAAGCACATGAAAATTTAGACCAACTGATCTCAATTTTCGAAAGTGGAAATCTGGACGAATTCATCAAAATTGTAGAGAGCGAAGCCTTAACTTTACATGCCATGATGATGACTTCGATGCCTTATTTTATACTAATGAAACCGAATACGTTGGAGATTATAAATGCGATTTGGAAGTTTAGAAATAAGACTAAAATTCCTGTTTGTTTCACGCTGGATGCCGGAGCAAATGTGCATGTTTTATATCCATTTGATCACAAAGAGAAAGTGTTACAATTTATTCAGCACGAATTAGTTGGCTATTGTCAAAATGGTCAGTACATTTGTGACCAAATTGGAAATGGAGCGGTATTGCTTTAATTTATTTATTTTTCACTATCTTTAATTTTTAAAGACTTGAAAACATGGACATTCAATCAGAAAAATTAGAATTGATACGATTGTTGTTAAAAACTGACGACAAATCGATAATCGAGGCATTAAAAAATATTTTCAAATCACAAAAAAAAGCGGTTTGGAAAGATTTATCACCTGAACAACAAGAAGAAATCGACCTTGAAATTCAGGAAGCAAATCGTGGAGATCAACTCGAATTATAAAAATTGCTCACTAATACTCTTGATTAGCAAGATTATATTGTTAACCTACAACATCATATGAAAGGACCTTTATTTTACTCAAAAATACTACTCTTTGGAGAATACGGAATTATACGTGACTCAAAAGGGCTTTCAATTCCTTATAATTTTTATAATGGCGCACTAAAAAGAGACGGAAACACGTCTGAGGAAGCGGTAAAATCAAATGGAAATTTAAGACGTTTTGTTGCCTATTTAGACACCTTACAGCACGAACACCCCAATCTGGTTACTTTTGATTTAGATCTCTTGAAAAACGATGTGGAAACCGGAATGTATTTTGATTCCAGTATTCCTCAGGGTTATGGCGTAGGCAGCAGTGGCGCACTTGTAGCCGCCATTTATGATAAATATGCTCAAAATAAAATTACCGTTCTGGAAAATTTGACTCGTGAAAAATTATTGCAGCTAAAAAATATATTTTCTCAAATGGAGAGTTTTTTTCACGGAAAAAGTTCTGGATTAGATCCTTTGAACAGCTATCTGAGTATCCCTATTTTAATCAATTCTAAAGATAACATTCAAGCTACCGGAATTCCAAATCAAAGCTTTGACGGCAAAGGAGCCGTATTTTTGTTAGATTCCGGAATTGTAGGCGAAACAGCTCCGATGGTGAATATTTTCATGGAAAACCTGAAAGACAAAGGATTCCGTGCCATGTTAAAAAATCAATTCGTAAAATATACGGATGCCTGCGTTGAAAATTTCCTAGGTGGTGACATGAAGTCATTGTTCATGAATACCAAGAAACTATCTAAAGTGGTCTTGAATAACTTTAAACCAATGATTCCGGAACAATTTCATAGCATCTGGCAACAAGGAATTGACAGTAATGATTATTATTTGAAATTATGTGGTTCTGGTGGCGGTGGTTACATCTTAGGATTCACAGAAGATTTAGAAAAAGCCAAAATTTCCCTGAAAGAGTATAAACTAGAAGTCGTGTACCAGTTTTAAACATCCTCTCCCCAACCCTATCCAAAGGAAAGGGAGAAGAAAACCTAAAATAGTACCCTTATTATTGGGAGCACATTCTTAAATAAATCTAAATGTTAAGCAGGCAGCACAAACTTCTCCTAATAAAAATTGCAAGTTTGTTCTCTGTGGTTAGAGGCTACAACATTCCGGTCATTATCCTGGCACAATACCTCTCAGCCATATTTATTTTGGCTCCTGACACAAGAGCTTTGGCTATTTTACTCGATTTCAATTTATTTATCTTGGTTTTTGCTTCATCACTAACAATTGCTTCGGGATATATTATCAATAATTTTTATGACAGCCAAAAAGATTTAATCAATCGCCCTAACAAGTCCATGTTAGATCGATTAGTGAGTCAAAAAACAAAATTAAATGTCTATTTTACATTAAATTTCATTGTTGCCTTAATGGCTCTGTTTGTTTCCTGGCGTGCTTTTTTCTTCTTTTCCCTTTACATTTTCGTTATTTGGTTTTATTCCCATAAAATAAAAAAATACCCTATAATAGGAAATTTGACAGCAGCTTTACTTGCCGTGACCCCTTTTTTTGCCATACTATTGTATTACTACAATCAGATCCCGTTTGAAGAAATTGAAAATTACAAAAGACAGCTTGGAGTAATATTTGTGCATGCCTCTTTTTTGTTCTTATTGCTGCTGATTCGGGAAATGATTAAAGATCTAGAAAATCTGAAAGGTGATTTGATTACTGATTATAAAACGATTCCCATTGTTTATGGCGAAGAAATTTCAAAAAAAATCATAACCTTTTTGACACTACTTACCGTTTTACCCGTTTACGTTTTAATCGAAATTTACGATGTGGGATATATGGATATTTATTTTTATTCCTCTCTCATAATCCTTATTTTATGCCTGCTTTACTTGTGGAAATCAAATGCTAAACCACAATTCCTATTGCTTCATAATATCCTGAAATTTTTAATTGTCTCTGGAGTATTTTGTATTGTACTAATCGATCCGAGTGTTTTATGGCACGGTAAAAGATTGCTGATGATGCTTTAGATAATGCTTTTTTAAGAATTACAAAAACTAAAAAAAACCTCCATTTCACGCTGGTCATTCTCTTGAAACAGAAAAAAGGTTCCTATTATAAAATTAAAAATCAAATTAATAAAAGCGCTAGTGATTTTTTAATTCTCATCTATGATGTGTTCAATAAAAACAAAAAAGAACAGATTTTATGCTTTATGGCATCGTAAAAACTCTTTTTCGGGTTCATTTCATTGCTAAACGCGATTCCGCAGAATTGTTATATGATCTTTTAAAGTTTTCTTGTTGACTCCCTTTCTTTCAATTTTGTCTTAATGACGACCGTTTCATAGGGAATGTGTTCTTCTTTAGATTCCAGTCGATCAATAAGCAGTTTAGCAGCAACTTCGCCTATTTCTATGCCATGCTGACTGACCGTGGTCAAACTGGGAGACAACCTACGGGAAGCCAGTATACCATCGGCAAAACCTATGATAGAAAGTGATTCGGGAATTTTATATCCTTTTTTGAGTCCAATTCTCAAAGCAGCCACGGAGTCATTTTCGTCCAAAGCAAAAATCCCGTCAATTGTATTGGTATCAAAAATATTTTCTATGAGATTATTTAGATTTTCATCCGAATCAGTTCTCAGAATTAAAGCATTATTAACGGGAATATTGTTAATTTCCAGCGCCTTCAAATACCCATCGGCCCGCAATTTACCGACACTCAAATTATCAACCGAAGAAAACAACGCTATATTTTTGCACCCTAAATCAATCAAATGTTGAGTAGAATCGAGGGCCGAATCAAAATCATCCACAATAACTTTGTCACAATCAACTCCATCCGCAATTCGATCAAACATCACAATAGGAGTTCCATCATTAATGATTGCCGAAAAATGACTGTATTCCTGATTTTTTTGAGCCTCTTCAGACACTGAAACAATAAATCCGTCGATAGTACCATTACTGAGCATCTCCAAAGTATGCGCTTCTTTATCCAAAGATTCATTTGAAATACACATAATCACGTTGTATCCTTTTTCATCAGCCACTTTTTCAATACCACTAAATACTTTGGCAAAGAAAGAATTCAAAATATTAGGAATAATCACCCCAATGGTTTTTGTTTTCCTGTTTTTTAAGTTCAAACCAATTACGTTAGGCTTGTAATTTTTTAGCTTTGCGTATTCTTTTATTTTTATTTTGGTTAACTCACTAATTTCCGGACTATCATTAAGTGCTTTTGAAACTGTAGAAACAGAAACATTCAGTTCTTTTGCGATTTGTTTTAGTGTAGCTCTGGCTTTCATAAAAAAATGTTTATTGTAATTAATATAGAAAAAAGGGACAAGATGTAAATAAATAGAATATTAACAATTAGATCGACAAAAATAGCGATTATAATATAAAAATTGGTTCTGAAAAATGAGGAATATTCAATAAATTTACATAAAAATTCAAAACAAAACAATCTATCGACGGTTTCGATTAATTCTAAATTCATTGCCGGAAAAATATTTCAAATATACATTTGATAATCAGCACTAAAACAAGAAAAAAATAATCTTTTAAGGTATTTGTAATTAAAATAATTAATTGTACTTTTGCAACCCCTTTATTGGGGATGGAATGTTTAATTAAAATAATATTATGGACGCATTAAGCTACAAGACACAATCAGCAAGCAAAGCCACCGTTACAAAAGAGTGGATTGTTGTAGATGCTGATGGGCATAACTTAGGTCGTATGGCTTCGAAGATCGCAATGATCCTTAGAGGTAAATACAAAGCAAGTTATACGCCACATGTTGACTGTGGAGATAACGTAATTGTTATCAACTCAGAAAAAATCAACCTTACAGGAAACAAGATGAAAGAAAAAACTTACATCCGTCACACTGGTTATCCTGGAGGACAAAGAACTTTAACTGCTGAAGTATTGCAATCAAAAAACCCTGCATTACTAGTTGAAAAAGCGATAAAAGGAATGTTACCTAAAAACAAATTAGGCGCTGAACTTTTTAGAAATTTAAATGTTGTTGTAGGATCAGAGCACAAACAAGGCGCTCAAAAACCTAGAACAGTTAACCTTAACGATCTTAAGTAATGGGAGTTATTCACAAAATCGGTAGAAGAAAAACCGCTGTTGCACGTGTTTATGTTTCGGAAGGAACTGGAGTGATCACTGTAAACAAAAAAGCATTCGAAACATACTTCCCAACTGCAACGTTACAGTACAAAGTATTACAACCTATGTCCATGACAGAAAATGTAACAAACTTTGATGTAAAAGTGAACGTTTACGGAGGTGGTTCAACTGGACAAGCAGAAGCAGTAAGAATGGCATTAGCACGCGTTATGTGTGAAGTAAATGCTGAAAACAGAGCGATACTGAAACCAGAAGGTTTATTGACAAGAGATCCAAGAATGGTTGAACGTAAGAAATTCGGTCAGAAGAAAGCTCGTAAGAGATTCCAATTCTCTAAACGTTAATAGTACCTGTCTTGTATTATTTATACAAGACGTATTGATTATTAAATTTAAAAACAATGTTGTTGTTGTCCCGTTGAGACGGGAAATTAGTTTAGCATCTAAATGAAACCCAATTAAAAGATTGAATCTTTAAATTAAAAAGGAACATTGCTAATCAACAGAACGTAAACTAAACAAAAAATGTCAAACAAAGTAGAAGTAAAAGAATTACTAGAAGCAGGTGTACACTTCGGACACATGACTAGAAAATGGGATCCAAATATGGCCCCTTACATTTATATGGAGCGTAATGGTATACACATTATCAATCTTTATAAAACAGCAGCAAAAATTGAAGAAGCGAATGACGCTTTGAAAAAAATCGCTGCATCAGGTAGAAAAATATTATTCGTAGCTACCAAAAAACAAGCAAAAGACATCGTAGCTGAAAAAGCTAAAGCTGCAAACATGCCTTACATCACTGAAAGATGGCCTGGTGGAATGCTAACTAACTTCGTAACTATCCGTAAAGCTGTTAAAAAAATGGCAACTATTGATAAAATGAAGAAAGATGGTACTTTCATGACACTTTCTAAAAAAGAGCGTTTGCAAGTAGATCGTCTTCGTGCTAAATTAGAGAAAAACTTAGGTTCAATCGCTGACATGTCAAGACTACCAGCTGCATTGTTCGTAGTTGATATCAAAGCAGAACATATCGCAATAAAAGAAGCTCAAAAATTAAACATTCCAGTTTTCGCTATGGTGGATACCAATTCTGACCCAAGAGAGGTTGAATTCGTAATTCCATCTAACGATGATGCTTCTAAATCAATTGACAAAATCTTAACTTTAGTAACTGGTGCAATTATCGAAGGACTTTCTGATAGAGGTTCTGATAAAGAAACTGATCTTCCTGTTGCTGAAGCAACAACCGAAGTAGTAGCTCCTGTTGCTGCAGAAGTAGTTGTTCCTGTTACTGAAACAGTAGCTCCAACTCCTGCAACTGAAGAATAAAAATAAATTTAAAGATTGAAGAATTTAAAGATAAAAGTTATTGATTGTAAAATTGATAATGAACTCTTTAAATTTCTCAATCTTTTAATCTTTAAAATAAAAAAATTATGGCAACAATTACTGCTGCAGACGTAAATAAATTAAGAACAATCACTGGTGCAGGAATGATGGACTGCAAAAAAGCCTTGGTTGAAGCAGAAGGAGATTTTGATTTAGCTATCGAAAACTTACGTAAAAAAGGACAAAAAGTAGCCGCAAATCGTTCTGATAGAGAATCTACAGAAGGTGCTGCAATTGCTGTTGTTAACGCTGACAAAACTGTCGGAGTTGCGATCACATTAAACTGTGAAACTGACTTCGTAGGGATGAACGAAAACTTTGTAAAAATGGCTACTGAAATGGCTAATTTAGCATTGAACTTCAACACAAAAGAAGAATTTTTAGCGGCTGATTTCAATGGAATCACTGTTGCTGATAAATTAATCGAGCAAACTGGTGTTATCGGTGAAAAATTAGAAATCAGAACTTTCGAGAAATTAGAAGGTGCTTTTATCGGATCTTACATTCACTCCGGAAACAAAATTGCTACTTTAGTGGCGCTATCTGCAAATGTAGAAGGTGCTGAGGAAGTTTCAAGAAACGTGTCTATGCAAGCAGCTGCAATGGCTCCAATTGCTTTAGACGAAACGGGTGTCGATGCTGACACAATCGCTAAAGAAATAGAAATTGCTAAAGATATCCTACGTCAAGAAGGAAAACCAGAAGCAATGTTAGACAATATCGCTAAAGGTAAACTAGCCCGTTTCTTTAAAGACAATACGTTAGTAAACCAAGATTATATCAAAGACAACAAAATGAGCGTTGCTGCTTATGTTAAATCTTTAGACAAAGATCTTATCGTTACCGGTTTTAAAAGAGCTGCGTTAGGATAATCATCCTAAAATGGTTTTAGAATCTCTAAATTTATTTTAGAAGTTTTCTAACCTCAATATAAAATCCCATTTTGTTCTAAAACAAGATGGGATTTTTTTTGTTTGAAAAAAAATTAAAACACTAAATTTGAAATTTAATTTTTATTTATGTTCAAAACCAAAAAAGAACT
The DNA here is from genome assembly GCF_003968755.1 of Flavobacterium sp. RSP15. Taxonomy (GTDB): domain Bacteria; phylum Bacteroidota; class Bacteroidia; order Flavobacteriales; family Flavobacteriaceae; genus Flavobacterium. The sequence goes on from NZ_RYDL01000002.1 coordinate 68,224, forward strand.
TGTATTCGTTATTCTCGCCGGAATATTCATTACTAACGCCGTTACTGCTGAACTCATCGGTGGGAAACTGATACAAATAGGTCCGTTTGTAATGAGCATCGGTATTTTGCCTTGGCCTATTGTTTTCCTGACAACTGATTTAATCAATGAATACTTTGGAGAAAAAGGAGTAAAGAAATTGTCCTTAATCACAGCCGGTTTAATCGTCTACTCGTTCCTTGTTTTACTTTTTGCGATCAATATTCCCGCCGCAAAAGGAATAAGCCCAGTCAATGACGAACAGTTTTTTGCCGTTTTTGGACAAAGCATGTGGATCATAGTGGGAAGTATCATTGCGTTCCTAGTTTCTCAATTGATAGACGTAAGCGTTTTTTGGTTTTTCAAAAACCGTACAGGAAACAAAAAAATATGGCTCAGAGCTACGGGTTCTACTATCATTTCGCAATTATTCGATTCTTTTATTGTGTTGGGAATCGCTTTTTGGTTGCCCGGAAAAATAAACTTTGATACATTTTTAACCTCCGCCTTAACAGGCTATACATTTAAACTTGGTATTGCCATTCTCTTGACTCCTTTAATTTACTTGGGTCACTACATTATAAAAAACTATTTAGCCACTGATAACAAATGATTACAGACGATAAACCCCGCTGTGGATGGTGTACTTCTAGCGTTTTGTATAAAAAATACCACGACGAAGAATGGGGTGTTCCCGTGTATGAGGACGCCACTTTATTTGAATTTTTACTACTTGAAACGTTTCAGGCTGGACTCAGTTGGATTACTATTTTGAACAAGAGAGAAAATTTTAGAGCTGCTTTTAACCAATTTGACTATAAAAAAATAGCGCTTTATACTGAAAATAAAATCCATGAATTACTTCAAGATGCCGGAATAATTCGCAATCAATTAAAAATTAGGTCGGCAGTATCAAATGCGGCAGCCTTTATGAAAGTACAAGAAGAATTTGGCAGTTTTTCAAATTATGTTTGGAAATTCACTGATGGAAAACCCATTCAAAACAACCGACAATCTTTACAAGAAGTTCCGGCTACTACTCCGCTTTCAGATACAATAAGTAAGGATTTAAAAAAACGCGGATTCAAATTCGTCGGTTCAACGGTAGTTTATGCACTCCTGCAAGCCACCGGAATGGTTGATGACCACGTTGCAGATTGCTGGAAAAAACAGTAGTGAGTAATCCGTTTTCGACAGTTAAATTATCAAATAAAACTTTAAATCCGAAACTTTAATCAAAAAAACCATTACATTTGTTTCACACTTTAGGGGTGTCTACAACATTGTAGGCTGAGAATTACCCTCTGAACCTGATCTAGTTCATACTAGCGTAGGAAAAAGTAAGATGACTTCCTAGTACATTTATGTACTCTTGTAGCCATTCCTAAAGTATAACTGTATACTAAATTCAAAAGGAATGGAACTCAAAATCAACAATCAAACGAAACAATTTGCAACTGACAGTCTTACTGTTCAGGCACTTCTTGACTTCGAAATTCCCATAAAACAAAACGGAATTGCCGTAGCCATAAACAATACCGTGATCCCAAAATCCAACTGGAATTCTTACCAGATACAAGAAACCGATAACATTCTAATCATCTCTGCAACTCAAGGTGGATAACCATTTTAATTTAAAGATTGAAAGATTTATAGATTAAAATATTTATCAAATCTACTCTTCAATCTTTCAATTTTTTAATACTTAAATCTTTCAATAAAAAAAATATGAAATACGAAGAAAAAATATCAACCACTCCTTTTCCAAACTCTACAAAAATATACGTAGAAGGAACCATTCATCCCATAAAAGTAGCGATGCGAGAAATTGCATTGGCTGACACTAAAATGTCAAATGGCCGAATAGAAAAAAATCCACCTGTAACGGTTTATGATACTTCGGGCCCATTTACCGACCCAAATATAGAAATTGACATTCGAAAAGGATTGCCCCGCATTCGGGAACAATGGATTCTGGACCGTAATGATGTAGAAGAACTGACTGAAATCTCATCTGAATATGGGAAAAATCGTTTGAATGACGAAAAATTAAACGAATTGCGTTTTGAATATTTGCACAAACCCATGCGCGCCAAAAAAGGAGCCAACGTTTCCCAATTGTATTATGCAAAACAAGGAATCATTACTCCCGAAATGGAATACATAGCCATTCGCGAAAACCAACGCTTGGAGTTGATAAACGATCAAACCAAGGCCATGCAACAGCAACACGAAGGAAATAGCTGGGGCGCAAACACTCCCTCACCTTCTGGGAGAACCGGAGTGGGGAAAATCACCCCTGAATTTGTCCGCAGCGAAGTAGCAAGAGGCCGTGCCATAATTCCAAATAACATCAACCACCCAGAAAGTGAGCCTATGATTGTGGGTCGTAACTTCTTAGTGAAAATTAATGCTAACATTGGCAACAGCGCCGTAACCTCAACAATCGAAGAGGAAGTTGAAAAAGCAGTTTGGGCATGCCGCTGGGGAGCTGACACGATTATGGATTTATCAACCGGTAAAAACATTCACGAAACCAGAGAATGGATTATCCGAAATTCTCCTGTGCCAATTGGAACCGTGCCTATTTACCAAGCTTTGGAAAAAGTAAATGGCGTGGCCGAAGATCTCACTTGGGAAGTCTATCGGGATACGTTAATAGAACAAGCAGAACAAGGGGTTTCCTATTTTACCATCCATGCCGGTGTTTTATTGCGCTACATCCATTTGACTGCGGAACGTGTTACCGGAATTGTTTCCCGTGGTGGTTCGATTATGGCAAAATGGTGTTTGTTTCACCACAAAGAAAACTTTCTTTACACTCATTTTGAAGATATATGCGAAATCATGAAACAATATGACGTAGCGTTTTCATTAGGAGATGGGTTACGCCCTGGTTCTATTGCCGATGCGAATGATGCCGCGCAGTTTGCCGAATTGGAAACACTTGGCGAACTGACAAAAATAGCTTGGAAACACGATGTTCAGGTATTTATTGAAGGCCCCGGTCACGTACCCATGCACATGATAAAGGAAAACATGGACAAACAATTAGAACATTGTGACGAAGCTCCGTTTTACACTTTAGGACCATTAACAACGGATATAGCTCCGGGTTATGACCACATCACTTCTGCAATTGGAGCTGCTATGATTGGCTGGTATGGCTGTGCGATGTTGTGCTATGTGACTCCAAAAGAACACCTTGGTTTACCCAACAAAAAAGATGTAAAAGACGGTGTGATCACCTATAAAATTTCGGCTCATGCTGCTGATTTGGCCAAAGGGCATCCTGGATCGCAATACCGTGACAATGCCTTGAGCAAAGCCCGTTTTGAATTCCGTTGGGAAGACCAATTCAACTTGTCCTTAGATCCCGATACTGCTCGTGAATTTCATGATGAAACATTACCAGCAGATGGTGCCAAAGTAGCTCATTTTTGTTCCATGTGTGGACCAAAATTTTGTTCTATGAAAATTTCACAAGAAATTCGCGATGTAGCTGAAGCCGAAAAAGGCATGAAAGAAAAATCAAAAGAATTTGTAGAAAGCGGCAAAGAAATTTACTTATAAGACTGTAGAAGAAAGAGGAAAGAAAAAAGATTATGATCGTAATCACAAATCCAATTCCTGTAATTAATGAAATCGACACCATTCATTCTCTTTTTGAGAATGGACTGGAGTTGCTTCATATTCGGAAACCTGATTTTTCAGAAACAGAAATGAACGCTTTTTTATCCGAAATAAAATCAGATTTCCGTCAGCAAGTGGTTTTGCACAGTCATCACCAACTGGCTTTAGCATCTGGAATACATCGGATTCATTTTACAGAAAAAGCAAGAATTGAAACATCGGAGAAAAGTTTAAAAAACTGGAAAGAAAGTGGATTTAAACTCTCTACTTCGATTCATCAAATGATTGATTTTGAAGAACTACCTACTGTTTTTGCTTATGCTTTTTTTGGTCCTGTTTTCGAAAGTATTTCAAAACCAAAGTATGCTTCGGATATTGACTTTAAAAAAGCATTGCAACAAAGGAAGAATGACGAAACTTCATTAGTAGCACTTGGTGGAATTACAGCTGATAAAATTAAAACGGCATTAAAATATGGCTTTGATGATGTGGCACTTTTAGGTGCCATTTGGAATAGTAACCATCCAATAGAAAATTTTAAACAATGCAAGAAAACAGACCTTTCGTAGTAACAATTGCAGGCTTTGATCCTTCTGGAGGCGCGGGAGTTTTAGCAGACATCAAGACATTCGAGCAACATCACGTTTATGGTTTTGCCGTCAATACCGGTAACACCATTCAAACCGAAAATCAGTTCTTCGAAATGCACTGGACTGACCAAGATTTTGTTATGAGATCACTGGATCAATTGTTTGAAAATTATAGCATCAAAGCCGTAAAAATTGGAATTGTTCCTTCACTGGATTGTTTAAAAAAAATTGTTTTTGCTATAAAAAAGCTTTCGCCAAAAACAAAGATTGTTTGGGATACCGTTTTAAAATCGACAACCGAATTCCCTTTTATAACTATAGACAATCATACTATTTTGATTGAAATATTAGAACAAATAGATTTAATAACACCCAATTATAATGAAATTCTACAACTTTCCGTAGTAGAAAAAAATCCTGAATTAATTGCTCAAGAGGTGTCAAAACAGTGCGCTGTATTATTGAAAGGCGGTCACAATCCTCGGGCAATTGGTGTTGACTGTTTGTATACCGGAAAGGAAACCTTCAGGCTTACGCCAAATAAGACTCTGGTTTTCGAGAAACACGGCTCTGGCTGTGTATTATCATCAGCGATTACAGCCAATTTAGCTTTGGGATTAGACCTGAAAACAGCTTGCATCAATGCCAAAAAATATATAGAAACCTATTTACAATCTAATCAAACCAAATTAGGATACCATCATGTATAATAAGCTACACTACATTTCGCAAGGAAATACAGTCGAAGAACAATTGCACAACATTCACAAAGCACTGGACAATGGTTGCCATTGGATACAATTGCGATTCAAAAATCAAAACGCGCTTGAAGTTTTCACTTTGGCGGAAGCCGTAAAAATGTTATGTAAAGAATATTTAGCCACTTTTATCATCAATGACAACGTGCATTTGGTAAAGCAATTGGATGCCGATGGCGTTCATTTGGGTTTAAGTGATATGAAAGTGGAAGAAGCAAGACTAATTTTAGGAACAACAAAAATCATTGGAGGAACGGCAAATACTTTTATAGATGTGCGCCAAAGGACAGCCGAAAACTGTGATTATATAGGTCTGGGTCCATTTCAATTTACGACAACCAAACAAAATTTAAGTCCCATTTTAGGATTGGAAGGGTATCGATTGATTATCCAACAAATGAAAATAAAAAACATCCAAATTCCCATTTATGCCATTGGAGGAATCACACTAGAAAACGTAGAAGACCTGATGGAAACTGGAATTCAGGGTATTGCAGCTTCTGGTTTGATCACCCAAAGCAAAAATCCATCTCAACTCATCAAGCAACTTAACGACAAATTATATGATACCATTTAAAATAGGAGACAAGACCTTTCATTCCCGCTTGTTTTTAGGCACAGGAAAATTCGGTTCTAACCAACAGATGGAAGAAGCCATTTTAGCCTCTGGAAGCGAGTTAGTAACCGTAGCACTAAAACGTATCGATTTAGAAACGGAAACCGATGCCATTTTATCCCATCTCAAACATCCGCTGATTAATTTGCTACCCAATACTTCTGGCGCACGAAATGCCAAAGAAGCGGTTTTTGCGGCACAACTAGCACGAGAAGCGTTGGAGACTAATTGGCTTAAACTGGAAATTCATCCCGATCCAAAATATTTGATGCCCGATGCAATCGAAACCTTAAAAGCTACGGAAGCATTAGCCAAATTAGGATTTATCGTTTTGCCTTACATCCATGCCGACCCCGTTTTATGTAAACGACTGGAAGACGCAGGAACTTCGGCGGTGATGCCTTTAGGTTCTCCAATTGGTAGCAACAAAGGATTAAAAACGATCGATTTTTTAGAAATAATAATTGAACAGAGCAGAGTTCCCGTGATTATAGATGCTGGAATTGGCGCACCATCCGACGCAGCAAAAGCGATGGAACTCGGAGCTGACGCGGTTTTAGTAAACACAGCAATAGCAGTAGCTGGAAATCCTATATTGATGGCAGAGGCTTTTAGAGAAGCCGTTATCGCAGGTCGAAAAGCATTCGAATCACAATTAGCCCAAAAAGTAAATCGTGCAATGGCTTCAAGTCCTTTGACCGCGTTTTTGTATGAGTAATCCTCTCCCCAACTTTCTCCAAAGGAGAGGGAGCGTAAACAGGATAATAAAAAGATGAGTACTAATAACCAACTTAAACAATGAACACATTTAGATCGGTTTTTGACAACTACGATTGGGAAACAATCAAAACAAAAATATACCATACCACTTCGATAGAAGTCGAATCTGCGTTAGACAAAAAAAAACGCAGTCTCGATGATTTTCTGAGATTGATTTCACCTGCTGCGAAACCTTACTTAGAGCAAATGGCACAACTCACACAGGAATCAACCAAAAAAAGATTTGGCAAAACGATTCAAATGTATGCGCCTTTGTATTTAAGCAACGAATGCCAAAACATTTGTACGTATTGTGGGTTTAGTTTAGACAACAAAATTAAACGAAAAACACTTACCGAAAATGAAATTACACAAGAAATTGAAGTCTTAAAAAAAGCAGGATTTGATCATGTTTTATTAGTAACCGGCGAAGCCAATCAGACCGTAAACATTCATTATTTTCTAAAGGCAATTGCTCAGATAAAAAACGATTTCTCCACCATTTCAGCCGAAGTACAACCCTTGTCAACAGAAGAATACGAACAATTACACGAAGCCGGGGTCTATTCGATTTTAGTCTATCAGGAAACCTACCACCGTGATGTTTACAAACAGTACCATACCAAAGGAAAGAAATCCAATTTTGATTTTCGTTTAGAAACACCCAATCGCATAGGAACTGCGGGCATTCATAAAATAGGCTTGGGTGTCTTATTGGGATTAGAAGATTGGCGCACTGACAGTTTTTTTAATGCCTTGCATTTAGATTATTTACAAAAAACGTATTGGCAAACGAAATATGCAGTTTCATTTCCCAGATTACGACCGGCAGAAGGTGTAATTAAACCCAACTTTATCATGGATGATGCTGATTTGACCCAGCTCATTTGTGCCTACCGTTTGTGGAATGAAGACTTAGAAATCTCCCTGTCTACCCGGGAGAACGAAAAATTCCGGGACAATATTATTCCAATTGGAATCACTAGTATGAGTGCCGGTTCTAAAACTAATCCTGGGGGTTATTCAGTTGACCCACAATCCTTGGAGCAATTTGAAATCAGTGACGAACGTTCTGCGGCAGAGATTGCAAAAATTATTTCCAGCAAAGGATACGAGCCCGTTTGGAAAGATTGGGACAGAAATTTTAGTCAAAAGTCGAAAGTCTAAAAGTTTAGAAATCAACAAAAAAATTAGACAAGAGACAAGAGTCTAAAAATTTAGAAAGCAACATGGGGCCACACCTTAATATTTATTACTAATAGCAACTAACTTTAAAAAAAGTTATCGACTGCGCTCGAACTGACTTGTTTTTGACTTTAAAACTTTATGACTTTTGACTTTATGACTTTTGACTTTATGACTTTCCAACTTTATGACTTCTCAACTTTAAGACTAAAAAAATGAGTATTATTCAAGATTTTTTACGCTATAACCGCCAGATGATGATGCCGGAAATAGGCGATTCCGGACAGGAAAAACTCAAAAAAGCGAAAGTTTTAGTGATCGGCGCAGGCGGATTGGGTTGTCCAATCTTACAATATATTGCAACGGCCGGAGTAGGAACTATTGGTATAGTTGATTTTGACAAAATCGAATTGCACAACTTACACCGTCAAATTTTATATACGGAGAGGCACGTTGGTCAATTAAAAGCAATCACGGCAAAATCGGTTATAGAAACTCTGAATCCATTGATTAATGTTGTTGCTTTTGAAGAAAAATTAACCTTTAAAAATGCAGTACAAATCATCCAGGATTTTGATGTAATTGTTGACGGTTGTGATAATTTCAAAACCCGTTATCTGGTAAATGATACTTGCGTAACATTAGGAAAATCATTAATTTACGGCAGCATCTTAAAATTCGAGGGGCAAATGTCCGTTTTTAACCATAATGGAAATAAAAATCTTCGGGACTTATTCCCAGAACCTCCAAATCCTAAAGATGTTCCTAATTGTGATTTGAACGGAGTATTGGGTACGCTCCCTGGGATTATTGGCACTATGATGGCGCATGAAACGTTGAAACTTGTTATGGATTTACCGACATTGGAAAATGAATTGGTTCTTTTTAATACGCTGGATTGGAGTTTTAAGAAGCTGGAATTTTAAGAGTTATTTACTTTTTAAAATTTCCATAAAATCTGTTCTGTCGATTTCCCTGCAACCTAAACTTTCAAGATGCGGATTATAAACCTGACAATCCAAAAGTTTGTAATCTTCTTTTTTTAATTGGTTGACCAAAGCTATAAAAGCCGTTTTCGACGCATTAGATACTTTCGAGAACATACTTTCACCACAAAAAACACCTCCCAAATCAATTCCATATAAACCACCAACTAATACTTTATCTTGCCAAACCTCAACTGATTTTGCAATACCTGATTCATGCAGCTTACAATACGCTTCAATCATGTCATTGGTAATCCAAGTCCCGTTTTGACCGTCACGTTCTATATTTTGACAATTTGAAATTACATCTCTGAAATTTTGATTGAAAGTAACACTGAAAATATTCCGGTTCAGGATATTTCGCATGCTTTTAGATACAATCAATTCATCGAGAAACAGCACCATTCTGGGATTTGGAGACCACCACATAATGGGTTCTCCCGCTTCAAACCAAGGAAAAATGCCGCTTTGATACGCAAGTCGCAAGCGTTCCGGGGACAAATCACCTCCAATGGCCAAAATTCCATCGCAATTGGCTTGGTCAACAGGAGGGAAAAATAAGGTTGGGGATAAATAATACATTTTTCAATTTCAAAAATCAATACCAATTTCAAAAAATAAAAAAGTCAGAAATTCAAGTAAAACTCAAACTTCTGACTTCTAAATTCTAACTTTTTCATCCCTTAGAAAGGCAAATCGTCTGCTTCTTCTTCGTTTAGGTTTGTTGCTGGTGCAAATGCTGCAGCAGCCGGCATCGGAGGCATTTGAGCAGCAGTGGCTTCTGTGGCTACTCTTTCTACTCTCCATCCTTGAATTGCATTAAAATATTTAGTCACTCCTTGTGGGTCAACCCATTCGCGTCCTCTTAAATTGATCGAAACTTTAACCGCTTCACCTACTTTAAAACTGTTCAATAAATCGCATTTATCTTGTACAAATTCTACTAAAATATGTTGTGGATATTGCTCCTCAGTGGTTACTACCAATTCTCTTTTTAAGAAACTTCCGCTTCCCACATTTTTTGCATCCCCAAGCATTTTAATTTTTCCTGTAACTTCCATCTTCGTTGTTTTTAATGTTATTTATATTATTTTTTTGCCAAAAGTACTTTCCAAGCCGATAAGACATCATTCTCATTCAGGTATTTTTTTGCCTCCAAGTGTACTTTTTGCTGGTCATCAGCACTTAAAACTCCTTTTACAGCAAAATTCTGTTTTACAAATATACTAACTTCTTCCATTGTGGGCAAGGCTTCTATATTCCCTAACATCCCTAAATCATTTCCGTTAAAAACCGAACTTTCTTTAACAAAATTTGGGATTGCATCTACTCCAATTCCTAGTGTGGATAATGGTTTTGGAACTTCAAAAAGACCTTGATTGGATCTTGAATACCAGTTACCACCCAATCTAGAAACCAAGTCGATTTTATACTGATCAATCGCACCATTAACGTCTAAAACCGATTCATCAATGTGAATTCGAAGCACTTCGCAAAGCACTAAATTCCCAGCTCCACCCTCCGTTCCCAACGGAATAATCTGAGTGACTTTACATTCAAATTGTACTGGAGATTCTTTTACTCTAAATGGTTTTACCACCTCAGAAGCTACCGGAGTTAAGCCAGATTTCACAAACTCATCGACGCCATCAGCATATTCTGTACTAGCCAAAGAAATCTGTTGTACCATGTCATAATTCACCACATTAATAACTACTTCCCGAGTTGCTTCAGCATTGATCAACGTGTGTTTTATCGAATTATCACGAACGCGCCTTGCTGGTGAAAAAATAAGGATTGGAGGATTGGCGCTGAACACATTAAAAAAACTAAAAGGCGATACATTAGCATTACCTTCCGCATCCATAGTACTGGCAAAAGCAATAGGTCTAGGTCCAACTGAACTTTGCAAATAGCCTTGTAATTTTGCTGTTTCGATACTTTTAGGATCAATCGTAATCATATTTTTTACTTTATAGCAGTGTGGTACAAAAGTAAACAAATCGGATCAGTTTATGAAAGAGTATATCCAATTAGAATAAAATTACATCTGAATTTACTCTGAAAAAAAATCTTTCTTTAAAACTAAAATACCACAGCGTTTATTTCGTTATATTTATAATTCAAATTTTCATTTATGCAGTTTTCTGAAAGAAGAAATACAACCCGTTGGATTATAATTTCTGCCTCTTTTTTAATCATTTCACTGATTCTTTGGAACACATACACATTTTTTCAAATCTTCAAAAACGAAGAACGATTAAAAATGAATCTTTGGGCACAAGCCCAAAAAACACTCATTAATGCCAATGAAAATACAGATGTTGATCTTCCGTTGCAAATTTTCAGTGACAACACTTCAATTCCTATTATACTGACAGAGAATGACAGCATCATAAACACCGTAAATATTGACGATGCTATTGTAAAAAATAATTCAAAGGCAGCCGCATTCTTGCATAACCTGAAAAACGAAAACGTGCCCATAGTCATTGAGTATGTTCCTGGGAAATTTCAAAAATTATATTACGGCAACTCGGCTTTACTGAATAAATTGAAATATTATCCCGTTGCTTTAGTGCTGATCATAGTGCTTTTTGGCGGTTTAGTTTATAATTTTTATAGAAGCACCAAAATGGCAACACAAAACAAACTTTGGGCAGGAATGGCGAAGGAAACGGCGCATCAGATAGGAACGCCGCTCTCGTCACTGATAGGCTGGGTTGAACTCCTAAAATCTGAAAACATGGATGAAAGTACTACTTTTGAAATTGAAAAAGATATTGAGCGTTTGCAAACCATTACCGATCGTTTCTCAAAAATAGGATCGGAACCCAAATTAGAAAACAAAGATATTGTAGCCGAAACACAGCAATCTTACGACTATTTGCAATCCCGATTCTCCAAACAAATTGAGTTTTCGTTCCAAGCGCCAAAAACTCCTATTATGGTATCTCTTAATCCTACGCTGCACAGTTGGACCATCGAGAATTTAGTAAAAAACGCTATCGATGCAATGAAAGGAAAAGGAAAATTAGCTTTAGAAATTGTACAAGAAGGCGATTGTGTAAAAATAAATGTTTCTGATACCGGTGGAGGAATTCAGAAACAACAATTCAAAAGTATTTTTGAACCAGGTTTTACAACTAAAAAAAGAGGTTGGGGATTGGGACTTTCACTAACCAAAAGAATCGTGGAAGAATACCACAAAGGAACCATAAAAGTCTTGAATTCCGAAATTGGAAAAGGAACAACGATGCAAGTGAGTTTTAAAAAAAACAACCTAGCGTAATAGAACTCCAAACCATGTAACTTTAGAAAACATTGTTTTTCTGACTATTTTGGACTTACTTAAATAATTTTTCACAAACAATGCGTGCTCTTCGGCTTGCGCCAAAGAGGCTTCAATTGATTTTTTAATCGATGCTACATTAGATGCGTTTTGATTACCAGTGGAGCCCAAACTGTACATATCGTTTTGACATTTTACGAGTTTCATTCTTGGAATTTCAATCATTCGGCTAATTTCAGTATCTGAAAAAGAAGGCTTAAACTTATTATTTCTGTAGTGTATGAAATCATTCAACAATACAACCGCTTCATTCAATTCGATGACAACCACATTTAATTTTTCAATATTCATGTTGTGCCGCAAAAAAGTCCTTTGTTCCTTTTTGCCTTCGTAACGCTCCAGAATCATAGCATTTTTTACTCCATTTCTTGCTATTCTTTCTGCTGAGGCAAACAACTGATCGGCTTCAGACAAAGCATCGTATTTGTTGATTTCTTTCTCAAAATCAAAATGGTTCTTGGTTATACTACTTTGGATCTTTCCTTCATAAAACTCACCATTAGTAATAGGAAAATTCGAAAATTGCCACAAATAATCAAATGGAATGTGCGAAGCGATTATTTTAGCCGGATCAGACTTAAAATAAATATTGTTCAGCTTTTTTGAAAATCGCCCATTATTGACATACCCTGAACCCCATGTGGGATCAAATACATACCACTTTTTGTCAATTTTAGCTGCTGTCCAAGCATGAGCCAAGTCACTTACTTTTCCGTTTTGTTTGGTATATCCTTCAATGATATAAGATTGGACTCCTATCTTTTGCACAAGCGCATTAAAAACCGTTGCATAATGAATGCAAACCCCTTTTTTAGTTTTTAATGTCTTCGTTATTTTCTCAGCTTCTGTTTCATTGGGATTCACAGCATACCTATTCGCAACATCATAGCTGATGTTAGATGCGGTCCAATAGAAAGCAGCTCTTATTTTATCGGTTTCTGTATTAAAATTAGCATTGATATAGGAACCAATAGCATCTATAGAAGTTGTTGAATTAGCAGGAACAGCATCCATTTTAGCATCAACTAACAAATATCCTGAATAAACCTGTCCAGCACTCAGAAGAGAGAAAAAGAGGGAAAGAAACAAAAATATATTTTTCATAATCTCGAATGTAAGTTCCCTAAATCAGAGAAGGGAACCGGTATTCACCTGTCCCCTTTTAAACTAAAATCATACTAATTTATTCTATTTCTGCAATTATTATAAATTGGTTTTTATGCTTGCTGCTAAGGCTTCAAATTCCTCATTGGACAAGGATACTTTATTTTGAAAACGCATTTCGTCCATTTCATTCAACGGAATTAAATGTACGTGCGCATGGGGAACTTCGAGTCCTACAACCGCCATTCCGATCCGTTTACACGGAACTGTTTTTTCAAGGGCAACTGCTATTTTTTTAGAAAATTGCATCAGCCCTATATATAAATCATCTTCGATTTCAAAAATCTTATCAATTTCTTGTTTTGGGATACAAAGGGTATGTCCTTTTGCATTTGGATTTACATCTAAAAAAGCCAGAAAATTTTCATCCTCTGCAATTTTATAGCATGGAATTTCTCCATTTATGATTTTTGTAAATATACTTGACATTGTGAAATTGGTTAATTGTTGAATCGATTAATCGGTTAACCGAATAAACCTTTAATTAGTCGCGAGATATTTCTAAAATTTCGAATTTCAACACACCGTTTGGAACCGTGATCTCAGCAAATTCTCCAACTGATTTCCCTAATAAACCTTTCCCAATAGGTGAGGTTACCGAGATTTTACCCGTTTTTAAATCAGCTTCACTTTCGGCAACTAACGTATAGGTCATTTCCATTCCGTTGGTTTGATTTTTAATTTTTACATTCGATAAAACCAATACTTTAGAAAGATCTAAATGAGATTCATCAATCAATCTGGCGTTAGAATGTACTTCTTCCATTTTAGCAATACGCATTTCCAGCATCCCTTGTGCTTCTTTTGCGGCATCGTATTCTGCATTCTCAGAAAGATCGCCCTTATCTCGTGCTTCGGCTATATCAGCAGAGGCTTTTGGGCGCATTACGCTTTTTAAATAATCCAATTCTTCTCTTAATTTCTTTAACCCTTCTGCGGTGTAATACGATACTGTACTCATAACTTATTCCTTTATATAAATAGAAAAAATCCCATCAGGACGGGATTTCTTTCCACAAAGATACTACTATATTTTTTTTTGCCTATAAATATATGTTAATCATATATAATTCAAAGTTAAATAAATTAAATTTGTTTCACTAATACTTTGACTATATTTTAAAATGAAAAAATACGCACTGGTTTTTCTTGTCATTCCTTTCCTTTTTTCGTGTAGTGATTCTGGTTTTAACAACACCAATCCATTTGTGCCTAATTATACTTTCGTCGTAGACCTAAACCTGAATTTGCCGGAATACTCTAATCTAAAATTCGTTAGTAATGCTGTTTATGTAACCGGAATAGGCGCTCGAGGCGTTATCGTTTTTAATACCGGTAGTGGATACAATGCTTTTGATGCGGCTTGCCCCAATCAAGCGATAAGTGCCTGCTCTACCATGACTATAAAGGGAATCAATGCCCTTTGCGGGTGTGACAGCGAAGAATACAGTTTATTTACCGGACAAGGAACATTACAATATCCCATGAAGCAATATCGGGTTCAAGTCAATGGAACGTCACTACGAGTTTATAATTAATTACAACTTATAACACACCGATAACAAGAATACTCTCGGCAAAACAAATGTGGTGCGCTCGCTAGCCAAATAGTCCGGAAAAGAATAATCGTTTTTGACTTTGTTATCGAATAGATTATTTACGGTCAATTGAAAGCCAAAAGCACTATTTTTCTTTTGATAATAAAGACGATGTATTGGAACATTAATTTATACCAACAAATCCAACACTAAGGATGGAAACAACCCTAATGCAATATTTAACACAACTGCTACAATGGCAACCGCATAAATAACAACCGACGTTCCTTTTCGTTCCTCATTTGGTTCTTTGGTATACATCGCCAAAATCAATTTGAAGTAGTACCCAACGCTTATAATCGAATTGATCACTGCTACGATCACTAAAGCCAAATAACCCGCTTGAATTGTTTGATTGAACAAAACCAACTTAGCAAAGAAACCCGCAAAAATAGGAATACCTGCCATAGAAAGTAAAGCTGCTGTAAGAATGGCCGCTAATAAAGGGTTGGTTTTTCCTAATCCGTGGAAATTTACAACATCTTCGTTGTCTCTATTTTTACAAACGTATAAAATCACACAAAAAGCAGCGATTCCAGATAAAGAATACGCTGAGGCATAATACAACAAACTTCCAGCTGATGTAGACAAACTCAACAAAGTCATCAACATAAAACCGGCATGAGAAACGCCAGAAAAAGCCAACATACGTTTCACGTTTGTTTGTCTCAATGCCATAATATTACCAACGGTCATCGAAGCCATCGAAATCACAACGACTACCATTTTGAATGACTCAGAAACATCCGCATTCATTACTGATAGTAATTTGTACAAACTAGCCATAGCAACTACTTTTGCCAAAGTACTCATTAATGCAGTGGTCAACGCTGGAGAACCTTCGTAAACATCCGGTGCCCAGAAATGAAATGGAACTGCCGCCACTTTAAACAACATTCCTATGGTAACCAACACAATTCCTATTGGAAACCAAACTGGCAATTCCGCTGATTGCGACAATTCACTGATTTCAGTAACGTCAAAACTTCCCATGGCACCATAAATTAAACAGATTCCAAAAAGAATGATTCCCGAGGCAAAAGATCCCATTAAAAAATATTTCATTCCCGCTTCGTTACTTTTCAAACTCAGACGGTCACTTGCAGCAAGAATGTAAAGTGCAATGGACAATACTTCGATTCCTAAAAAGAACATCGCTAAATTTCCAAAAGAAACCATTGCCACTGCCCCTGCTAATAAAAATATTTTTATGGCAATATAATCCGAAATTTTAGATTGGTGATTTTCGTAAAAATTATGTCCTAAAGCTACCAAGAAAATGGTTAGCACAATAAACAAAGATGAAAAAGTAGTTGAAAATTTACTCACAACAATCATGTTGCTATAGTAACTTTCTGTTGAATTATATTCAGATATGGTTAAACCCAGCACTCCCAATAATCCAATAATCATTATTGGAACAATGGCTTTTCTTAAATTAAATATTTCAAATAAAAGGCATAAAACACCTAATCCTATTATAGCTATTAATGTATTCATTTTATATTTGACTTAGTTAATTCGGTTTATTTGAGTTAAAATTTCTTCCAGACTTGGGGTAATCAAATCAGTAATTGGCTTTGGATACATCCCAAAAAAGAATAAAACACCAATTATTAGTACCAAAGTTAATCCTTCATTGAACGTTACATCCGGAAAAGGTTTTGAATTAGTTTCGCCCAACATGGCATGTTGAAACATTTTCAACATATAATACGCTCCTAATATTATGGTTGTTCCTCCTAAAATAGCAAACCAAATGTTGATTTGTGAAAGACTGTATAAAACGGTGAATTCTCCAATGAAATTAAAAGTAGTTGGCAAAGCAACAGAGGCTAAAACCAAGATTAAAAACATTGATGTAAATTTTGGTGTCTGTGAACGAATGCCGCCCATTTCAGCAATTGCTCTAGTTTCATATCTTCTATAAATAATTTCAGCTACATAAAACAATCCAACAACTACAAATCCGTGTGCAATCATTTGTAAAACAGCACCACGCAATCCGTCTAATGTCAACGTGTACGTTCCGGCTGCTATTAATCCAACGTGAGCCAAAGAAGAATACGCTAATAATTTCTTCAAATCTTTTTGTTTCAATGCAACGATAGACCCGTAAATCACCCCTGCAAGTCCAAGTCCGATGAAAATATACATGTATTCCTTAGCTGCCAGAGGTGTCAAAGGCAATTGCCAACGAATAACGCTATACAATCCCATTTTTAGCATGATCCCTGACAAAAGCATCGTACCAACGGTTGGTGCTTTCTGATACACATTTGCCTGCCAAGTATGAAAAGGAATTAATGGAATCTTAATGGCATACGCCAAGAAGAAAGCTAAGAATATCCACAATTGTTCCGTTGCTGTTAGGTTCAATTTGTATAAATCTTCTAATAAAAGACTCCCTGCTTTTTGATACATATAAACAAAAGCCACTAACATAAATAAAGAACCTGCTAAGGTGTAGATAAAGAATTTAACTACTGCTTTTTTCCGTTCTTCCACGTCTCCATTACCCCAAATCAAAGCGATGAAGTAAATTGGAATCAATGATAATTCCCAAAAAACATAATACAACAAACCGTCTGATGCTAAGAATGTTCCTGCCATTGCAAATGACATGAACAAGATTAAAGCATAAAAAGATTTTGAATTTTCGTATTGATTTCCAAAAGAAGAGAATATAATTATTGGAGTCAAAACCGTAGTCAATAAAAGCATCGACATTGACAATCCATCTGCTTTTAGAGCGAAAGAAATATTAGGTTGCGTAATCCACTGGTTGATGAAACTGATGTTTTCACCTAAATTATAGTGATTTAATAATACAATTGAAGCGCCTGCAGCAGCTAACCCAAAGAACAAAGCTACTTTTGAAGCTAGCTTATCGCCTGCAAGATACGTTGCAAACGTACCGACCAAAAGTATAATTAATATTAGAGATACATTCATTTGTAATTATTTATTGTTTTTTAAACATCCTTCGAACCAGATTTTTAAAAGGGAATTTATTTTAAAATTATAATTTTAGTATTATGAAAAATTGTGTGTAAATAGGGTTATTCTGCTAAAAACAAATACGAAACAATAGCACAAAGTCCGAAAACGAAGGCAAAGAGATAAAGACCGATACTTCCGTTTTGGACTTTCTTTCCTTGAAAACTTATTTCGTTTGCTACTTTTCCAATACCAAAAACAAAAGCTGTTACACCCGTTTCTATTGTGTCTCTGAAAAAACGGGACAAAAAGTTAATTGGTTTAACAAAAATACCATCATAAAATTCGTCCACATAATATTTATTGTAAAGAACTTTAGAAAATCCTGTAATGGCTGCATCCTCTGTAGGAATCTCGTTTTGTTTGATGTATTTGGCGTAAGCAATACCAATTCCAACCAATCCACCCACAACAGCAATAACCATTAAGATGTATTCAGTAGTTCCTAAATGGTGTTCTGCAGTGGCTAATTTAGGTACAATAGGAGTCAAATATTCATTCAACCAACTATTTCCAGGCAAACTGATCATACCACCTATAGTAGCCAATATTGCCAAAACAATCAAAGGAATGGTTATCAAAGCTGGACTTTCGTGCAAATGGTGCTTTTGTTCTGCTGTTCCTCTGAATTCTTGGAAGAACGTTAAAAACATTAAACGGAACATATAAAAAGCAGTCATTATAGAGGCAACCGAAGCCACGATCCATAACGGAATGTTATTATGGAAAGCCACTAATAATATTTCGTCTTTAGAGAAAAAACCGGAGAATAATGGAACCCCTGAAATCGCTAATGAAGCAATAAGCATTGTTGCAAAAGTAATTGGCATCGCTTTTTTCAATCCACCCATCTTGCGCATGTCTTGTTCACCGTGCAAAGCATGAATTACAGAACCGGAACCCAAGAACAAACAAGCTTTAAAGAAAGCGTGCGTGATTACATGGAAAACAGCCACTTCATAGGCGCCCAATCCCAAAGCCAAAAACATTAATCCCAGTTGAGAAACAGTAGAATACGCCAAGACTTTCTTAATATCATTTTGAACCAATCCAATGGTTGCAGCAACCAGAGCAGTAACGGCTCCAATTATTGCAATTATCGATTGCACATCCGGAGTCAAATCAAACAAGAAATTCAATCTGGTAATCATAAAAATTCCTGCTGTTACCATCGTCGCCGCGTGTATCAGTGCCGAAACCGGTGTTGGTCCCGCCATCGCGTCCGGTAACCACGTATACAATGGAATTTGTGCTGATTTACCGCAAGCGCCAATGAATAACGCGAAAGCAGCAACAGAAAGCCAATACATATCAAGATCCGTTGCACCGGCAATAGCAGTTTTTAAAGTAGCGTAATCTAAAGTCGAGAATAAATTACCGAGAATGAAAATTCCAACTAACAACCCTAAATCCCCAATACGGTTCATAATAAATGCCTTTTTAGCTGCATCATTGAACTCTTGGTTTTTATGCCAAAAACCAATTAACAAATACGAACAAAGACCTACGCCTTCCCAACCGATGAACATCACTAATAAGTTACTTCCTATTACTAATGTGATCATGAAAAATATAAACAGATTCAAATACGCAAAAAAGGTATGCATATTTTCATCCTCATGCATGTAACTGATCGAATACAAATGAATCAAAGATCCAATTCCGGTCACAAAAAGCAACCATAAAATGGACAGTTGGTCCAATTGAAATCCAAAATCGACTTTGAAAGTACTGATTTGGATCCAGTCAAAAAGAGCAATTCGAATGCCTTCTGGTTGCGCTGCAATTACACCGAAGAAATAAGCAGTCGCAATAAAAGAAACCACAACTGACAGGGTCCCTATTATTCCTGATAGCGATTTTCCAAGGCTTTTACCAAAGAAAACATTGATTAAAAATCCTAAAAAAGGAGCAAGAACTAAAACTAAAGCTATATTGGTATTCATTTCCATTTATCCTTTTAGGTTTTTTAAATTATCGATGGTAATTGAACCTAAATTTCTAAAAATAGAAACCAGAATTGCCAATCCTACCGCAACTTCTGCCGCAGCAACAGCCATCGAGAAGAACACAAAAACTTGTCCTTGCGCATCTTGATGATACGTCGAAAATGCTACAAACAATAAGTTTACTGCATTCAGCATAATTTCAATTGACATAAATACGATTATGGCATTTCGTCTGTACAACACCCCAAAAACGCCAATACAAAAAAGTATCACGCTTAGGAATATATAATTTTCAATACCAATGTGGTTTAAAATATTGTTCATTTTATTTTTGCAATTTTTCTTTTTTAGACAATAAAACAGTACCAATCATAGCGACCAAAAGCAATATAGAGGCAAATTCAAAAGGCACCATATATTCGTTGAGCAACACTTTACCCAGTACTTTTATAGATTGATAATCTTCGCCAGTGGTTACATATTCGCCAACAATAGGTTTTGAGTTTATAAAAATAGCAATCAAAATCAAACAGATCAAACAAAAAGAAACAATTGCTCCTAATCTTGTTATTCTTGGTTTGTGGACTTCTTTTTCTTCGTTCAGATTCATCAACATGATCGTGAACAAAAACAAAATCATAATCGCTCCAGAATACACGATGACATGTACTATGGCTAAAAATTGAGAATTCAATAATAGATAATGACCCGCAATCGAAAAGAAACACACCACTAGGTAAATAGCACTGTGAATCGGATTTTTGCTGAAAATTGTCAAAAAGGCGGTTGCTAATGTGATAGCAGCCAATACACAAAAAATTATAAGTATTGTAGACATTTAGTTCGCGTTTTTAAGTTGAGCATTTTTCATTGCGATATCTAATGGCATGACCAATCTGTCTTTTCCAAAAATGAAATCTTCTCGTTCATAACTCGAAGGGACCAATACTTTAGAGGTCGTCAGGTAAATGGCGTCTTTAGGACAAGCCTCTTCACACAATCCACAAAATATACAACGCAACATATTGATTTCATATATCGAAGCATATTTTTCTTCTCGATACAAATGTTTTTCATCCCCTCTGCGTTCTTCAGCCTTCATCGTGATGGCCTCTGCAGGACAAGACAAAGCACACAAACCACATGCCGTACAGTTTTCACGACCTTCCTCATCTCGCTTCAACATGTGCTGCCCCCGATACACAGGACTCATTTCACGAACTTGCTCCGGATACTGAATCGTTACTTTTCTGGCGAACAAATGCTGAATCGTAATTATCAAGCCTTTGACAATCGCAACTAGGTACATTCTTTCCCAAAAAGTCATCTCTTTGTTAGAGACCACTTTTTTCCTTCCCGATAAGGATATGCTTTCTATACTCATTTTTTAGTCATTTCGAGGAACGAAGCAATCGCACACTCAATTTTAATCCTTACTACTTATTTTTATTTGAAGCTTAATCCTGCTATTCGCTGTATCTTTTATTTTTTAGAGAAAAAAATAAAAGGATGCCGCTACTATCAGGGTTAATGATTTTGAGATCTATGTATTAAATTTAATGCTAATTAATTTCATTTTAAGAGTAGACATTAAAATCCTAAATAAGCCGCAATATCGCTTCTCAAAATTACAATACCCGTAATCACTATATTGATGATAGACAGTGGAATCAATATTCTCCAACCCAAATGCATCAATTGATCGTATCTAAATCTTGGAATAGTCCATCGTACCCACATGTAAAAGAAAATGAATCCACATATTTTTATAAAAAGAACTCCAATACCTATAACATTAGCAATATTGATTCCCCAATTTTCAACCACCCAACTCATTCCAGGATAATTATAGCCGCCAAAGAATAAAACCGCCAAAATAGTAGATGAAATAAACATATTTGCATATTCAGAGAACAAATAGAAACCCATTTTCATCGACGAATATTCCGTATGATACCCTCCAATTAATTCGGTTTCACATTCTGGCAAATCAAATGGCGTTCTGTTGGTCTCCGCAAAAGCACACACCAAGAAAATCAAAAAAGATAAAGGTTGGTAAAAAACATTCCAACTCATTCCAGACTGCTGTGCTGAAATTTCTCTCAAACTCAACGTCCCGGTCATCATCAATAGAGCGATAATTGAAAGCCCCATTGCCACTTCATAAGAAACCATTTGAGAGGCAGCACGAACCGCACCAATCAATGAAAATTTATTGTTTGAGGCCCAACCTCCAATCATAATTCCATAAACACCTACAGAAACAACTCCAAAAAAGTATAATAATGCTATGTCAATATCAGCTGCTTGCAGCAAAATATCCCTGCCAAACAAATGAAAACGATCGCCCCAAGGAATAACAGCACTAGTCATTAAGGCCGTACTCATTGCAATGGCCGGACCTGCAAAAAACAACACTCGGTTTGGTGTATTGGGTTCAAATTCTTCTTTCGAAAACAATTTCAAACCATCAGCGAGTGGTTGAAACAATCCCATAGGTCCCGCTCGGTTTGGGCCAACTCGATCTTGAAGCCATGCGGCAACTTTACGTTCTGCCCAAGTAGAATACATCGCCATCAACATTGTTATAGCAAAAACTACTACAATAATGACGCTTTTATCAATGATAAGTGTACTATCCATTATTACCTAAGCTTTTTTGATTCGTAATATCTTCTTCAGTCAATGGAAACTCTACCATGCTTATTTTCTTGCGGTCTTTCTCTCTTCCTAAAAGAATATTCTCTTCGGTAGCGATTTCCACTTTTTGTAATTTTCTATTGTATTTATTTTGATTGATCACAGAATCTTTTTCAAAGGCTCTCGGTCCTTCAATAATCCAATCCGCAACATCTTTGTGATCAAAACGACACCCATTACAAATAAATTCATCTACTTCATGGTACTCATCTTTTCTTCCTGTAACGCGTTGAATTTCGTCACCAAACATCCAAACGGTAGTTTTTCCAGAACAAGTTGGGCAATCTCTGTGTGCATTATAAGGTTTGCTGAACCAAACTCTCGATTTAAATCTAAATGTTTTATCTGTTAAAGCACCTACCGGACAAACATCAATCATATTTCCAGAGAATTCATTGTCAACCGCTTTTGAGATACACGTTGATATATTAGAATGATCTCCTCTATCCATTACTCCGTGCACACGATCGTCTGTCAATTGATCAGCCACCATCACACAGCGGTAACAAAGAATACAACGGTTCATGTGTAATTGAATATTTGGTCCTATATCTTCGGGCTCAAATGTTCTTTTTTCCTCGATAAAACGCGTTTCTGACTTTCCGTGCTCAAAGCTTAAATTTTGCAAATCACATTCTCCTGCCTGATCACAAACCGGACAATCTAAAGGGTGATTAATCAATAAAAACTCCGTTACTGATTTTCTGGCTTCGGTTACTCTTGGCGAAGATTTACTATTCACTTCCATTCCGTCCATACAGCCCGTTACACAAGATGCCATTAATTTTGGCATTGGTCTCGGGTCGGCTTCACTTCCTTTTGCCACTTCCACTAAACAACAACGGCATTTTCCGCCGCTTCCTTTTAGTTTAGAATAATAGCACATCGCTGGCGGAACTACCTCTCCACCTATCATACGTGCTGCCTGCAGGATTGTTGTTCCTGGTTCTACTTCTATGCTTTGACCGTCTATGGTTACTTTCATGTTTAAAGTCTTAACGTCTTAAAGTCAAATGTCTTAATGCCGAATACATTTCGACTTTATTTCTTTTGACTATCATTTAAATATTTTATAAATCCACTTAATAATTTTGATATATCCGAAACATTTAAATATAATTCATCGAATTCTATCTTTGAAATATAGTTTAAATCTAATGCTAAATATAATTGCGACCTTACTTCGGCAGCTGATGCTTTTGATACATATAAAAAATAAACAAACTCTTTATCTGTATTCCTTTCAAAACCTTCAGCAATATTTGAAGAAATTGAAATTGATGCTCTTCTAATTTGTCTAACTAAATCAAAATCTTTTTTAAAAATTGTATTCTCTGTTATTTCATAAATCCTTTTATTAAATAATCTAGATTTTTGCCAAGAATTAATTTCTTCAAACGATTTAAATTTTCCCATTCTTTCTTTACGTTATGACTTTCGACTTTAAGACATTGAGACTATTAAAAGGTTCAGCGACAAAATGGTCTCTATGTTTTATTTTTTCAGGGAAACGAATGTGGTATTCAAACTCGTCTCTAAAGTGACGAATCGCCGCTGCCACTGGCCAAGCTGCCGCATCACCTAATGGACAAATTGTATTACCTTCAATTTTGCTTTGAATGCTCAACAACAAATCGATATCTTCTTCACGACCGTGACCATTTTCTATTCGGTGCAATACTTTTTCCATCCAGCCTGTTCCTTCACGACAAGGGGAACATTGTCCACAACTTTCATGGTGGTAAAAACGAGAGAAATTCCAAGTATTACGAACGATGCAAGACGTATCATTATAAACGATAAATCCACCTGATCCTAACATAGAACCTGTTGCAAATCCACCGTCACTTAACGATTCGTAGGACATTAAACGATCTTCACCGGCGGCAGTTTTATAAATCAAATGCGCTGGTAAAACGGGAACAGAACTTCCTCCCGGTACAAATGCTTTTAAAGGTCTGTCAGAGCTCATTCCGCCTAAATATTCATCAGAATTCATGAATTCATAAACACTTAAACCCAATTCAATTTCATAAACACCCGGATTTTTAATATGCCCTGAAGCCGAAATTAATTTGGTCCCTGTAGAACGCCCAATACCAATTTTGGCATATTCTGCACCTGAATTATTAACAATCCACGGCACCGCGGCGATCGTCTCTACGTTATTCACCACCGTTGGATTAGCCCAAAGTCCTGAAATAGCAGGAAATGGTGGCTTGATGCGAGGATTTCCTCTTTTTCCTTCCAACGATTCTATCAATGCAGTTTCTTCGCCACAGATGTAAGCTCCGGCACCACAATGAACATATAGTTCTAAATCATAGCCTGAACCTAATATATTTTTACCCAAAAATCCAGCGGCTTTTGCTTCGTTAATGGCTCGTTCTAATATTTTATATACCCACATATATTCTCCACGAATGTAGATGTAGGATAGGTTTGCACCCAAAGCATAACTAGAAGTAATCATTCCTTCAATCAACAAATGAGGAATAAATTCCATCAAATAACGATCCTTAAAAGTTCCTGGTTCTGATTCATCTGCATTACAAACTAAATGCCTTGGTTTTCCTGATTTTTTATCAATGAAACTCCACTTCATTCCTGCGGGAAAACCTGCCCCACCGCGACCTCGCAATCCGGAAGTTTTCACTTCTTCGACAACCTCGTCTGGCGTTAATGTTTTGATGGCTTTTTCTACTGAAGCATATCCACCATTCTGACGGTACACTTCGTAAGTTTTAATCCCCGGAATATTTATTTTATCTAATAATATTTTTTGTGACATATTATGTATCGTGTAAAACTATTGTATCATTTTTGCAATCTTCAATTAACTGGTCGATTTTTGCCACCGTCAAATGTTCTTTATAAAAGTCTCCTAATTGCATCATTGGAGCGTAACCACAAGCTCCTAAACATTCCACGCCTCTTACTTCAAAAAGACCATCTTGAGTAGTTTCACCTACTTTTACACCTAATTTTTCACAAGTGTAATCCATTAAATCCTCGACTCCGTTCAAACAACAAGGAGAGGTTTGGCAAAATTCGAACATGTATTTTCCAATTGGTCTTTGGTTGTACATCGTATAAAACGACACTACTTCGTACACTTCAATTGGTTTAATCAAAAGAATTTCGGCCACTTTATTCATTAATTCAATACTCAACCAATTCTCATGAGCGTCTTGAACTTCATGCAAAATAGGCAATAACGCCGATTTTCTTTTGTTTTCAGGATAATGACTAATCAATTCATTGATGCGAGACATCAAGACTTCAGTCATATTTATTTCTTGTTTGTGATACGTACGTTCCATTTTTTATTATTTCAAATTTTGAATGCTAAATTTTTAATGTTTTTTAACTTTTATTCAAAATTTATAATTCATCTTTTATAATTTCATTAAGCGTCTAATTCTCCGGCAATAACATTTAAACTTGATAAAATAACAATTGCATCTGAAAGCAAGGCTCCTTTTATCATTTCTGGATAGGCTTGGTAATAGATAAAACAAGGTCTGCGAAAATGCAATCTGTACGGCGTCCGACTTCCATCAGTAACCAAGTAAAAACCAAGTTCTCCATTACCTCCTTCTACCGGGTGATACACCTCAGCAACCGGAACCGGAACTTCACCCATTACAATTTTGAAATGGTAAATTAAGGATTCCATATTGTTGTACACATCCTCTTTAGGCGGAAGGTAATAATCCGGGACATCCGCATGGAACTCGTTGCCTTCTGGCATTTTTTCCAATGCCTGACGAATAATACTCAAACTTTCCCAAACTTCAGCGTTACGAACACAGAAACGATCATATGTATCGCCTGATTTTCCCACCGGAACAATAAAATCAAAATCTTCGTAAGAAGAATAGGGTTGCGCAACACGAATATCGTAATCAACACCGGTAGCCCGTAAGTTAGGACCGGTAAATCCGTATGCCATAGCTTGCTCAGCCGATATAGCGCCAACATTTACAGTTCTGTCAATAAAAATTCTATTTCTTTCGAATAAGTTTTCAAATTCTTTCCAAGCGGCTGGAAAATCAGCTAAAAAAACATCTAATTTTCTAAAGGCTTCTGGTGACCAATCTCTTTCGAAACCACCAATTCTTCCCATATTGGTAGTCAAACGAGCCCCGCAAATTTCTTCGTATATTTCGTATACTTTTTCTCTAAATTGGAAAACATACAAAAAACCGGTATAGGCGCCGGTATCGACACCAAGGATTGAATTACAAATAATGTGATCCGTAATTCTCGCCAACTCCATTACGATAACTCTTAAATATTGTGCTCTTTTAGGAACTTCAATATCTAATAATTTTTCTAATGTCATCCACCAACCCATGTTATTGATAGGCGACGAACAATAATTCATTCTGTCCGTGAGGGGAGTGATTTGGTAAAAAGGTCTGTTTTCAGCGATTTTTTCAAAAGCTCTGTGGATGTAACCAATGGTTGGTTCCGCCTCCAGAATTCGCTCTCCATCCATCAACAGGATATTTTGAAAAATACCGTGAGTCGCAGGATGCGTAGGCCCTAAATTCAATATAGAAAGCTCGCTTCCATCTTCATTTAACTGCGCTGCAATTCTTTTAGCATAGCGATGCTCTGGGGATAATAATAGTTCTGACATTTATTTAATGTGAAAAATTATAATTGTTTTTTTTAATAATTGTCGGTTGTTCTACCAAAGAAACGGTCATCTTTATCCGTTCTTCCGCTGTCTTCCATTGGGAATTCCTTTCGCATTGGAAAAGAAATCATTTCGTCCATATTCAAGATACGTTTCAATTGCGGATGACCAATAAAGTTTATCCCATAAAAATCATACGTTTCTCTTTCCATCCAGTTTGAACTTAGGAAAATACTTGATATCGATTTTATTTCAGGGGTTTCACCATTGATAAACACTTTGATTTTAATTCTTTTGTTTTCGTACCAATTGTGTAAATGATATACTACCGCAAATTGATGTTCTACATCATTATCTGGGTAATGAATTCCACACAGATCAGTTAAAAAATGAAAACGCAATATGGGATCATTTTTTAAAAAAAGAATCACCGCAGTAATTTTGTCCGCAGTAACTTCAAATGAAAATATATCTCTCTCTTGATTGAATTCAAAAACAGCTGAATCAAATGTCTCAACTAATTTCTCTTGGATTTGTATCGTTTCTAGCGCCATTCTTTTATTTGATATTATACGAAGCTAATAATTCTTGGTATTCCGGGGAACTTCTTCTTCTTACGGATTCAGTTCGAACCAACTCTTGTAATTTCATAACTCCGTCAACAATTTGCTCCGGTCTTGGCGGACAACCCGGAACATAGACATCGACCGGTATCACTTTATCAATTCCCTGCAAAACAGAATAGGTGTCAAAAATCCCTCCAGAGGAAGCGCAAGCACCAACGGCTATTACCCAACGAGGCTCTGCCATTTGCTCATATACCTGACGTAAAATAGGGGCCATTTTTTTTGAAATCGTTCCCATTACCATTAACATATCGGCCTGGCGCGGAGAGAAACTCACTCGCTCTGAGCCAAATCGAGCCAAATCATAATGCGAAGCCATTGTTGCCATAAACTCTATACCGCAACAAGAGGTTGCAAAAGGTAATGGCCATAATGAATTAGCACGAGCCATACCCACAACATCATTCAGTTTTGTAGCGAAGAAACCTTCTCCTACAACTCCTTCGGGTGGCGCTACCATATTTATTTTAGAATCACTCATCTTTTATTATTTTGAATTACAAATTTTGAATTGTAAATTATAATGAAACCATTTAAAATTTAAAATTCAGCATTTAAAAATAAATTTTTATTCCCACTCTAACGCTTTCTTTTTGATGATATAGAAAAACCCTATCAAAAGCAAAGACATAAAAATCACCATCTTTACCATTCCTTCCATTCCTAATTCTTTGAAATTGACTGCCCAGGGATACAGAAAAATTACCTCCACATCAAACAAAACAAACAATATGGCTACTAGAAAATATTTAACAGAAAATGGAATTCTGGCATTTCCTACCGATTCAACACCGCATTCAAAGTTTTTATCTTTCGCTTCTGAAGATCTTTTAGGCCCTAATTTACCAGAAATTATTATGGTGCCTACAACAAATCCCACCGCTAAAACTAACTGCATTAAAATTGGAATATAACTTAATTGATCGGATTGCATGGTTGTGGTTTTTTTAAATAAATATAAATGACAAAGATACCCTTCAAATTATTAAATAGCAATGAAAACTTAAAAATACATGGCTACTATATCGATGTAAATTTACAATTTTTATTAATTATAAATAACAAAAAATATTTATCTTGTGATGTGTTTAACATCCCAAGGGTTTAACAAAGTCAAATATCAGTAGTCTTTTTGAATACTACGCTTTGGTGCAAAAAAAAACGTTCCGATAAATATCGGAACGTTTTAAACATTCGTAGGCAAAAAAATTAATTTTTATGCTTAGATCACTGCTACTTTCGCAGCAACTTTTCCTTTTCTTCCTTCTTCTTCTTCATAGCTAACTCTATCCCCTTCGCGTAATTCTTCCGCGTTGATTCCTGATGCATGAACAAAAATGTCTTTTCCTGTTTCTTCGTCTGTAATGAATCCGTAACCTTTAGATTCATTGAAAAATTTAACTGTACCTGTACGCATTGTAATAGTAATAATAATTTATAATGGAGCAAATGTAATATTTAATATAATACGAAATACGATGTTGTGTTTTTATTTTGCAAAAATATTGACATTCAACGTTTTCTAACGAATTTTATCGACAAACTACAATTACGCTAACTTTATATGCAGCTCTTTTAACTGTGATTCGTCAATTTTAGACGGAGCATCAATCATAACATCCCTGCCCGAATTATTTTTTGGAAAGGCAATAAAGTCTCTAATGGTTTCCTGTCCGCCAAGAATGGCTACTAAACGGTCCAATCCAAAAGCCAATCCTCCGTGTGGCGGTGCGCCAAACTGAAATGCATCCATCAGGAATCCAAATTGCGCTTTTGCATCTTCCGCTGTGAAGCCTAAATATTTGAACATTAATTCCTGTGTTGCTTTATCATGGATACGTATTGAACCACCACCAATTTCATTTCCATTCAAAACCATATCATACGCATTGGCACGAACTTTCCCTGGATCGGTTTCCAGTAAGTGCATATCTTCCGGCTTAGGAGATGTAAAAGGATGATGCATGGCATGGTAACGGCCACTTTCCTCGTCAAACTCTAATAAAGGAAAATCAACCACCCACAACGGAGCAAATTCAGCTGGATTTCGCAATCCTAAACGAGTGGCGAGTTCCATACGCAACGCACTTAACTGCGTTCGCGTTTTATCAGTAGGACCAGAAAGCACAAAAATCATATCTCCGGGTTTTGCTCCGGTGATTTTTGCCCACTGTGCTAAATCGTCTTGATCGTAAAATTTGTCAACGGATGATTTATAGGTTCCATCTTCATTGCATTTTACATACACCATTCCGGATGCGCCAACTTGCGGACGTTTTACCCACTCAATAAGTCCGTCAATTTCTTTTCGGGTGTAGTTTCCAACTCCTGGAACTGCAATTCCCACCACTAATTCGGCAGCATTGAAAACCGAAAATTCTTTATGTTGCGCTACTTCATTCAACTCGCCAAATTCCATTCCGAAACGAATGTCCGGTTTATCATTCCCGTAAGTTTTCATAGCATAATCGTAGGTAATTCTTGGAAATTTATCTACTTCAATACCGTTTATTTCTTTTAATAAATGTCTGGTCAGTCCTTCGAAAACATTTAAAATATCTTCTTGTTCGACAAAAGCCATTTCACAATCGATTTGTGTAAACTCCGGCTGTCTGTCTGCACGTAAATCTTCGTCACGGAAACATTTTACGATTTGGAAATATTTATCCATTCCGCCCACCATCAATAATTGTTTAAAAGTCTGAGGCGATTGTGGCAATGCATAAAACTGTCCTTCATTCATTCGGGAAGGCACTACGAAATCTCTGGCTCCCTCTGGAGTAGACTTGATCAAATAAGGAGTTTCTACTTCACAGAAATCCAAATCCGAAAGGTATTTACGAACTTCCATCGCTACTTTATGACGAAACATCAAACTGTTTTTCACTGGATTTCTTCGGATATCAAGGTAACGGTATTTCATTCGGATATCTTCGCCACCATCCGTTTCGTCTTCAATAGTAAAAGGAGGCGTGAGAGAAGCATTCAAAATAGTAAGTTCCGTTACTAAAATTTCTATCGCTCCCGTTGGGATATTATTATTTTTGGCTTCGCGCTCAATAACAGTACCTTTTACTTGAATCACAAATTCACGACCAAGGGTTTTAGCTCTTTCAAAAACTGTTTTATCCGAACGACCTTCGTCAAAAATTAATTGCGTAATTCCATAACGGTCGCGCAAATCAACCCAGTTCATAAATCCCTTATCACGTGATTTTTGCACCCAACCGGCAAGTGTAACTTCGGTGTTAATGTGTGAGGCGTTCAACTCGCCACAGTTATGACTTCTATACATGTTCTAAATTTTTGATTATTTTGTCCTTTGGACATGGCTGCAAATTTAGGACTAATTATGAATAATGAATTGAGAAATAAGAAATTTTAGTAATGAGTAACGCAAGGCACTTCGTTAAAATGTTAAATTTTATTCTAATGTTACTAAATTGTTAAGTAAAAGTTTTTTTATTGTAAAATAATTTATATATTTGTTAAGCCAATATGAATTTTAAAAACCCAAAACCATGAAAAAATATATAATATTAACCGCACTGCTTTTTTCAGGAATAGCATTCGCTCAAGAAAATAATCCAAAATTAGAAGCTCTAGGTGATTTAGTAAAAACAACTTACTACTTTGAAAATGGAAAAGTACAACAAGAAGGCTTCTTTAAAAATGGAAAATTGGAAGGAATCTGGACTGCGTACGACACAAATGGTAATAAACTATCTGTTGCTATTTATGAAAATGGAGAAAAAACTGGAAAATGGCTTTTTTGGAATGGCAATAATTTAAACGAAGTAGACTATTCTGACAGCAGAATTGCTTCCGTAAAAACTTGGAAACAAGAAGCATTAGTAACCAACTAAAAAGACCTTAACAACTACAAAAGCTTTCGTTACTCCGAAGGCTTTTTTTTGTGCCTTATATTTTTGGGTTAATACACCTTTAGAGTTTTGTCTCATCTAATAAAAAAATGGACACGAAAAATTAAACTAAGAATATAACGTTTCTTCGGGAAATAATCAGTCCTAAATTAAAAAAGTTCTTATAGCCCATTAGGTCTAATTTTTAAACCTCACTCCGACTTCGCTCTGTGCTGGCTAGAAATATCGATTTTATAATTCCGGTAGGCCTGTCACTTTTTTTTAGAAAAAACCAAATCTATGTGACCCAATACCACAGAAGGACTGGCGAAGCAACCTAATAATTGGGCTATCTGGCTCTTTTTTCTATGTTTTTATTAGATGTCTTTTTTATTTAAGATTAATTGAAGTTTTTATGGATTCATAACTAATGGATTTGAATCGTTTTTATGATCCTCAATACACTTTTTTAAACAACAAAAAAGCGATGAATTCAATAAAAATTGAACGCATCACTTTTTTTGCATCTAAAACATTATCTACCAAAAAATAGTGTAAAACGCTGCAATAATCGAAAGAACAATCAACATCCCGACAGTAAAACCTGGTGACATTTTAAACATGGAACGATCAATTTCCAGACCGTTAGTTTTAACGCCTCGAGCTGTTTCATACATACTGATGCTGTACATCCCGATGACACAAATCAAGAAAACAAATCCCATGCGATCAATAAAAGGAATTTCATAGACACCATTCCCATTTGGAACTGAAAAACCGGAAGAATGAAGGAACGATAAATCTACAAAAGCCGGTATGAATTTAAACAGAATAGAAAACATAAATCCACCAATTGTTGCAAACAAAGCCGCGTTAGAAGTTGTTTTTTTCCAAAAGAATCCTAAAATAAACATGGCGAAAACGCCCGGACTTACAAAACCTGTATATTCCTGAATGTATTGAAATCCTCCTTTTTTATCAATTCCAAGAAAAGGCGCTACTACAACTGCAATTAACATCGCCGCCACAATTGCTTTCTTCCCCACATTAACTAATGTCTTTTCATCGGCATGCACATTCAATTTGGTTTTGTAAATATCCAACGTAAAAATAGTAGCGATACTATTCGCTTTTCCAGCCAATGACGCTACAATCGCCGCAGTCAAAGCAGCAAATGAAAGTCCTTTTAGGCCCACAGGAAGCAAATTTAACAAAACCGGATACGCACGATCAGGATTTACTGTACCATCTTGCAACATTTCAGCACCAAAATGCCCGTTCTGATACAATACAAAAGCAGCTATTCCAGGCAAAACAACAATTATAGGCATTAGCAATTTCAAGAAAGCAGCAAACAAAATTCCATTTCTCGCCGTTTTTAAATCCGCCCCCAACGCACGTTGTGTAATGTATTGATTACATCCCCAATAATTTAAATTGATGATTAACATTCCTCCTATCAAAACTGACAATCCTGGTAAATCCATATAATTAGGATTCGTTTTTTCAAAAATCATGTGAAAATGGTCGTTTGCATGCGTCGTCATCAAATTGAACCCATTTATAACTCCCGTAGAACCAAATTCTTCGGCAACTAAATTCAATGCTAAATAAGTAGTAACCAATCCACCCAAGATCAAAAAGAAAACTTGAATCACATCCGTATACCCAATCACTTTCATTCCGCCCAGCGTAATCATCACCGCAAAAAACGCTAAGAAAATCATACACAAAGTAATATCCAGACCAGAAATGCTGCTTATCGCCAAAGCGCCCAAATACAATATAGAAGTAAGATTGACCAAGACATACAACAACAACCAAAAAACAGCCATAATCATAGCAACATTACTGTTATACCTTTGATTCAGGTATTGCGGCATGGTGAAAATTTTATTTTTCAAGTATACCGGAATAAAGAAAATAGCAACAATAATCAAGGTAAAAGCTGCCATCCATTCATACGTAGCAATCGCCAGTCCCATTTTAAAACCACTTCCACTCATTCCTATAAATTGCTCCGCACTA
The DNA here is from genome assembly GCF_003968755.1 of Flavobacterium sp. RSP15. GTDB lineage: Bacteria > Bacteroidota > Bacteroidia > Flavobacteriales > Flavobacteriaceae > Flavobacterium. The sequence continues at coordinate 101,697 of NZ_RYDL01000002.1, forward strand.
ATATTACTGGCAATTAATGATGCGCCTATGGCCCACCAAGTAAGCGATCCTTCTGCTAAGAAATAATCTTTACTGCTCGTTTCTTCTTTCTTTTTCTTTCTGTAAATCCATATTCCATAACTGACAATCAGGATGAAATAGAAGAAAAAGACAATATAATCTTGGATTGCTAAAGTTTGCATTGGTTAAATGTATTTAGTTATTGGTTAATGGTTATCTATTTTTATAATGTACATTTGATTGCGCTATTAAAACGGCTGCACTTTTCTCCGCCGTGATGTCCCTTTGCGATTCACCCATCATTTCATACCCTACCATAAATTTCTTTACGGTTGCAGACCGCAATAACGGTGGATAAAAATGCATGTGAAAATGCCATTCCGGATGCAATTCTCCGTCTGTTGGCGACTGATGAATTCCGGATGAATATGGAAAAGATGTTTCAAAAAGGTTATCGTATCTGGTTGTCAAATGTTTTAAAATAATTGCAAAATCCGTCACTTCGGTTTCCGTGAAATCAGTTATTTTAGTCACATTTCGTTTGCTGACAATCATAGTTTCATAGGGCCAAATCGCCCAAAAAGGAACTAATGCCACGAAATGATCATTCTCAACAACAATGCGTTCGTCCAGTTTCATTTCTTCTTGTAAGTAATCCTGAAAAAGAGTTCTGTTGTGTTTATCAAAATACGATTTTAGATTTTTTTGCGTTTTTTCCACTTCGGTTGGCAAAGATGATTGCGCCCAAATTTGTCCGTGCGGATGCGGATTGCTGCACCCCATCGCACTTCCTTTATTTTCAAAAATCTGAACGTGATTGATGTAGTCCACAGCACCTAATTCCGTATATTCTTGTTGCCAGGTATGAATGATATTTTCAATTGCTTTAACTGGCATTTCAGGCAATGTCAAATTATGTTTTGGCGAAAAGCACACCACACGAGAAATTCCTCTTTCGGGTATCGCTTTAAAAAAAGTATCTTTCTTGTTTTCTTCAAAAGCAATTTCGTCTTGCTTTAAAGCCGCAAAATCATTTTCAAAAACAAAAGAATTTTTATAATCCGGATTTACCATTCCATTCGCTCGAACATTCCCAGGACATAAGTAACACGTTGGGTCATATTCTGGAAGTTCATCGGAGTGAACGGTTTCGTTTTGACCCTGCCAAGGACGTTTCGAACGATGGGGAGAAACCAAAACCCATTCGTTAATTAACGGATTAAAGCGTCTGTGCGGATCTTCGTTGATATCAAATTTTTTCATTCTAATTTTTGTTGTAAAGTGATGTTCCGTTTCCGATTTTAACATCATAAATTTTTAATTCTATTCCAAAAGTATCAAAATAGAGCGCTGATAGTTGCTGTTTGATTCGTTCTTCATGCCCTTTTTTGATCAAGTTGATGGTGCAACCTCCAAAACCACCGCCCATTAATCGGGAACCCACTACGGCTTCTTCCTTTTTAAGCGTATTCACAATCATGTCCAATTCAGCACAACTAACTTCATAATCAACCGACAATCCTTCGTGCGTTTCGAACATTAATTTACCTAAAACTTCAATCTTTCCATGATCTAATGCTTCACAAGCCTGAATTACTCGTTTGATTTCTTTTACAACAAAAAGACACCTTTTAAAAACATTGGCACTCATTACATGTTGCAATCCTAAAACATGTTGTTCGTTACAATCTCTAAAACTAGTTATCTCAGGAAAATTACTTTTTATAATCGCAATCCCTTCTTCACATTGCTGTCTTCTTTCATTATAAGCCGATGTCATTAAGGAATGTTTTACATTCGAATCGAATAAAACCAAAGAATAATCAATAAAATCAGCATTGTGATATTCATATTCTAAGGTCTTACAATCAATTTTTATGACTTTGTTTTCTTTTCCCATGACACTCGAAAACTGATCCATAATTCCGCAATTAATCCCTACCCAATGCTCGGCACTTTGACCCATTAAGGCAATATCAACCGGTTTTATTTTCAAATCAAAAAGTTCGTTGATTCCAAATAAAAACCCACATTCTAGTGCCGCCGAAGAGGACAATCCAGAACCTACCGGAATGTTACTGCTGAAAACACAGTTGAATCCATCAAATTTAAAACCTTTAATTTTCAGTTGATGAATAACACCTCGGATGTAATTCGTCCAAACACTTTCACTCAAATTCATATCGGTTGAAAGATCTACTTCAAAGGAATCGTCAAGGTCAATCGCAATAATCTTTGACGTATCAGATTTATTTTTTTCGAAAGCAAAACAGATAATTTTGTCAATTGCTGCAGGCAAAACAAAACCATCGTTGTAATCAATGTGCTCTCCTATAATATTGATTCTGCCCGGGGAAAGAACAATTTTTTCAGGCTCTGATCCAAAAGTCTGCTGAAAAAAATCAATTGTTTTGTGTACTAAAATGTCATTCATGATTTAAAAATTATCCATTTCCTTTTTTTAGGAACTCGCTGTTGTTATTTTTTTAAATATTCAGTAAAACTATATGAATTTTGGTTTGTTTCGTAGCGTACAAGGTCAATTTACCGCTCTTTAGTCCTGCTCCATGTACTTCTGGTTGTATAGCATTGTACGCTTGTCAATTAACCATTTACAGTGAATGTAAGTTAAAATATTCTTTACATGATTAATGACTTAAATGAATTCTGAGTTTTCACTTGATTTAATTCAAATTAAAGACTTATATGACTTATAAGTAAGTCGAAAGTTTAAACGTCATAAAGTCAAAAAGAGCAATATTGTGAATAGTAGTTTAAAATCAATCTGTTGCGTCGTTTTGTCTAATTTTAAAACACGACATTAAACAATGGTTGTTACTTATGTTGCAAAAAAAATTAATAAAATGCTGTTTTTTTCCTAGGATTAAGCGGCATTTCTTTTCTTTAACTAATCAAAACTAATCCTTAAACGCATCTAAAGCCATTGATGGTTTTCCGTCAGACTGCCAAGCACTCAGGGAATAACCGCTCCAACTTTTTTCTCCTTGTGGTTCCCAATAAATTACGCCAAGTCCTTTGTTATTTGGTATCGCTTCGACTGCTTTGATTGTTGCTGCTAACATTTCGTACGTATTTTGCACTTTGTCATATTCGCCACCAACTTCTACAACCATCACTTCTTTGTTGTATCTGGCAACCATATCGTTTAGATTATACGCTAAATCCCCAATAGTTTCTGTGTAATCTTTCTTGATCCAAAAAGGGTAATAGGACAATCCAATCACATCGTACTTTGCATTATTAGCAGTCGCATTATCAAAAAACCAGCGGAATTTTTCATTGTTATTTCCTTCGTCAAGATGAACAATTACTTTGATTTTAGGATCAATGGCTTTTGTTGCTTCATAGCCTTTATTGAGTAATTGTGCGAGTTGGCTCCAATTTTTAGTGCTGCCTTCCGGCCACATCATACCGCCTGGAATTTCATTGCCTACTTGAACCCATTCCGGAGTAACTCCTGCTGATTTCAAGGCACTCAAAACATCAAAAGTATGATCATACACATCCGTCATTAACTCCTGAAAAGTATGGTTTTCCCATGCTTTGGGTTTAAATTGTTTGGCAGGATCTGCCCACGAATCGCTATAATGAAAATTGATCATGATGCGCATTCCCATTTTTTGCGCACGCAAAGCCATGACAACGGTTTCTTCCTTGCTGCAATGCCCACTGGCTTTATCGTCATTTGGATTGACCCAAACACGAAGCCGAATGGTATTCATTCCTCTGTCCTTTAGGAGTTGTAAACAATCTTTTTCAATACCATCAGTATCATAAAATTTATATCCAGTACCTTCCATCTGCGGCAACCATCCCACATCTGCTCCTTTTGCAAAAGCAGAAACCGTTGGAGCTGGCGTATGATCCACATTCATTTGAGAATTACAAGACGTAAAAAACAGAAACGACAGTAACAACGACAATATAGTTTTACTATTTTTCATTTTAAAAAGATTGGAATTTATAACTTGTTTTATGATAATATATTTCACCTTTTTTTAGAATAGCATTCGGGAAATGTTCGTGATTGGGCGCATCCGGGAAATTTTGCGCTTCAAAACAAATACCGCTCAAAGCATGGTAATCTGCGTTATCTTTCCCTTTTATTGTATTAAAACAATTACCACCAACATAGATATGAACCGCGGGCTGATTGGTGTAAACAGACATTTTCAAATTATTTTTTTTATTAAAAAGGGAAGCAGCAAATTCATTTTTCTTTTCTAATATAAAAGTGGCATCAATTTTTGAGGGACACTTTTTAGGTTTATTAAAATCGAAAGGTTTATTATCTAAATCCAAAAACCTACCAGTTGGACTATTTTGATCAGTAGTCTCTACCATTTTTTGAGCGTTAACGATTAACTCTTGTTTTAAAATATCAGAATCGTGACCATCGAGATTAAAATAACTGTGATGGGTTAAATTCACAACTGTATCTTCGGTTGAAATGGCTTTATACTCTATAATTAATTCATTGTCTTCCGATACCATATAGGTAATTTCTACTGATAAGCCTCCTGGATAATTTTCTTCCCCATCAGGACTGAAATACGCTAAAGTTATTGATGGATTCTTCCCTTCTTTCACGTTTTTTACCCGCCAAATTTTTTGACTAAATCCAATATTTCCTCCATGTAACGAATTATGGTTATTGTTTTTATTTAAATGAAAAGCTTTACCGTTCAAACTAAAAAAGCCATTATTAATTCTGCCGGCATAACGTCCAACAGTCGCTCCAAAGTAAGGCGCACTTTTCAGATCAAATGATTTAATATAGGCCTCCAAAGTATCAAAACCCAATACCACATCTACCAATGCACCGTTTTTCAGTGGCATTTTCAACCAAGTAATAGTTGCACCGTAATTGGTAACTTTAAGTTGCATGCCATTTTTGTTTATAAGTTCACAAACCGACACCTCTTGTCCATCTGGCATCAAACCAAATAATTTCATTACAGAATTAGCTTTAAAATGTGATATGTGTTTTATTTTCATTATTTATTTATGAAATATTAAAACCAAAAGTAAAATAATTACTGTTACTTACATACCAGTACCTACCAGTTTTTGTATATTGCCAAGAAATTCCGTTTTATATGAAAATAATTTCCATTCAAAACAATCTTGGAGTTCCTAAATACAAACAAATTATCATTACCGTTGAGAAGGGAATTGAAGAAGGAAAATTAGTAAAAGGAGATAAACTCCCCTCAATAAATAAAGTGTGCTTAGAGTTTTCATTGTCTCGAGATACGGTTCTTCTAGCCTACGACGAATTAAAAAAAAGAGGTATTATTTATGCCATTCCGGGCAAAGGCTATTATATAAAAAGTGTTGAAGTCACTATAAAACAACGGATTTTTTTACTTTTTGACGAATTGAATATTTTCAAAGAAGACCTGTATAATTCGTTTCTGGAAAACATTGGTACAAATGTTCAGGTAGACATTTTCTTTCATCATTTTAATGCTCCTGTTTTCCAGAAACTAATTAATGACAGTAATGGTAATTACACCAAATACATCATCATGCCGACCAATTTAACCCAGGCCGCCACCGTGATAAAAACCCTACCAGTTAATGATGTATACATATTAGACCAGACCAATCCAGAACTAAAATCCTTTCCTGCCGTGTATCAAAATTTCGTAAAAGACATTTATGACGGCTTACTGAAAGGGAAATCCAGATTGAACAAATACAAAAAACTGATTATGATTTTCCCGGGATTTCGTGAACCGCTGGGCATGAAAATAGGTTTTGAAAATTTCTGCAGCGACTTTGCTTTCGATTATGAAATCATCACTGAATTTAAGAATCGCGAAATTAATAAAGGCGAAGTGTACATCATCCCGAGTGACCGGGATTTAGTCAGCGTTATAGAAAAAGCAAAAATGCAAAACCTACAATTGGGCAGTGATTACGGCATTATATCATACAACGAAACCCCGCTTAAAAAGGTAGTTGAAAACGGCATCACTACAATTTCAACGAACTTTGAAGTCATGGGAAAGGTATTGGCACAGATGATTTTAAAAGGCAAAAAAGAACAAATCGAGAATAAGAGTGCTTTGAATGTCAGGAATTCATTGTAATGAACTAAACTCTATAAACTCCTTTGAGATAATATGTTAAAAAAACAAAAAAGTAACCACAAAAGTAAATACATTTGTTGGATGATAAAAGTCCGCCAAACACAAATAATAAAAATAGGTAATTCTCACGGGATTAGAATTCCTGAAGACTTCCTAAATGCATTGGGCACCAAAGAAGTTGTCATACAACACTTTGATTATTATTTCCATAAAAACAACCATACCACCACGAAGCGAATGGAAGCATTCTCGCTAAAATGAAGATAGAACCCGAAACAACAACAAAACAGGACTTACCAACCACAACAAGTAAATTTGATGTCTATATTTAATATTTGAAATATCACTAAAAGTGGGTATTGTGACAATGATTTTAAATTGGTTTATTCGTAATATTAAAAAAAAATGAAAATGAAAAAAATATTATTATTTTTAGCTGTTGCTTTAATGTTTTCTTGTGGAAAAGTAATGAAGAACAAATGCTCTATGACTATAAGTCTAAATCTATAAAACAATTATTTAGCACAAGTTTAGAAGAGTTAGATTTTGAAATAAATTCAATTGAGAAAATTGGTGGAGTTAAGTCCTCCGATAGCATTAAAATTTTAAAAGATAAGCTTGTTCTAGCTTGGCTTGGAAAAGATGCTGTTTTGACAGAAAAAGACACATTAACTTTTAATTACGTGATAAAAGAACTTAATAAATTAACTAATACTTATCAAGAAATAATACTAGGTAATATTAGGAACGATGAGGAGTATAAAAACTATGAATATAAAGAAAAGCGAAATGAAAACATTAAAATTTCAGTATACGCCGGAGCTTGGAAAAGTAAATTTGATTTATATTCCAAAAATCCAGACTCTATAATAAGCACTAAATATAAGGTAAGTTATTCTTTAACAAATCCTTTACTAAAAATAAAACAAACACATGATGAAATCTATTTTACAAACGCAGATCAAACAAAGTTTATTTTCGATGAAAAAGTTGAAGTAGAAAAATAAAACCCACACTAATATACGAAAGTCTTTATTATTATTATAACCGTTCAGAGATGAGTGATTTTTTTATTAAATATCACTAAAAGTGGGTATTGCTGAAATGATTATAAAAGGGTTTATTAGCAGGAATATTTATTTAAAAAAAAGAATGAAAAAAATTATTTTAGTATTCGCATTAGCATTATCAACAATAGCATTTGCGCAAACAACATTGGTTGATAATCAAGTAAATTTTGAACAAGTTAAGGCTTTAAAAGAAAAGGCTGAAGCAAAAGTATTAACTAAGGATGGAATTTCACAATATACTGCTTTAAATAGTGCAGTAATAAAAATTGGTGATAAATTCCGTATAAACAGACCTGAAGGTGGAGCTAAAACATTTGTTTCCATACAAAACAAGCCAACCGTAATGGATATGCTAGGGAATAGCGGATTTAATTCAACTGTTAATACCTCAATGAGTAATACCGAAATAACAATTAAAACGTTATTTATAGCTGGAACAAGAAAATTAGGATTTAAAACAATGGCTGAATTAGCAACATGTGGTACTTGCAATAATTTAATTGTTGATATTGAATTAGCTATAGAAACAAAAGAAATTAGAACAAATGGAATGACTAAAGAAGAAGCTATCGCAAAATTAAAGGAAACAAAAGATTTATTTGATTTAGGAATAGTTAAACAAGAAGATTTTGATAAACTAAAAGCTGAACTTACACCAATAATAATTAAATAAAGACTGTGTTTTTTGATAAACCATAAGGAACATCTTTTTAACAGATTACGAATGCGTTTAAATTAAAAAAGTTACAAAGGAGATAAATTGAAACAGGAATGTTTTAAAAGAATAAAACAAGAAAGGCGAACCATAACGGAACGCCTTATTGGAATATCACGAAAGTTAATTTAAAAAAATAAAAAAATTAATAATCAGAATGACATTTTTAATTTAAATGACTTATTGTGTGTAGATTAGATTTCTAAAACCAAACCAAAAATATTATGGAAATAAACATACCTAAACAGTCAGTCAATCAATTAAAAAAATCATTGGATAATTTTAAACTTACTGATGCAATTGAATTGAGTACAAATGAAGCACAAACACGTAAGTTTTTAATTGAACCTTTTTTTGAAATGTTGAACTATGTTTCAAATGATTTAATTCCTGAATACAATGCTGATTTTGGGGAACGAATAAGTCAAAAAATTGATTATGCTATCATATTAAACAAAAAAGATACTATACTAATTGAAGCTAAAAAGCAAAATAGTAAATTAACAGATAAGGAAGCTGGACAATTAAACGGATATTTTAATAATACTAAAAATTCTAAAATTGCAGTTTTAACAAATGGTATTGAATATAGATTTTATTCTGACGTTTTAGATCCTAACGTAATTGATGGTAAACCTTTTTTTATTTTTAATTTGAGTAAGTATGTAGATAAAGATTTAGACACACTTATAAAATTTGACAAAAGATATATTTTAGTAAAAGAGATTATTCAAACTGCACAGGAATCTGTTTTTGTTGAAGATTTTGAAAGTGCATTGTTTAAGGAATTAACAGCACCAACAAAAGACTTATTAAAAATAATACATAGGAATATGAATTTTAAAACTAAGTTTAATGAGGATACACAAGTTAAAATGATAAGCTTAATTAATTCTTCATTGTTAAAATCGTTGTATGATAAAAAAGTTATTGCTGAAACAAATTCAAACTCTTTAGGTGTAGTAACTACTGAATTAGAAATTCAAGCATACCACACAATAAGAACTTTGTTAATTCAAGACAAAAAAATTCCTAATGAAAGATTAGGTTACAAAGATTTCAAAAGCTTTCTCAATATTGGTATTGACGACAATTCTAAAAAAGTTATCTGTAAATTAGTTTTCAGTGATTCAAAAATGAAAATGATTATTGAAAACAATGAATATACTTTAGAACACATTGACGATGTTTTAAAGCACAAAAAGGAATTGATTAATAGAACACTTGCTTTAGTTGAATAATTAAAGATTTAGTAAAAGAGTTAAAAGGCGAACCATTACGGAACGCCTTTTTTTTTGTTCAATAGCCAGATCGCCCGGATACATCTCTCTTTGATCGTGCGGAATTGAATTCCGTACCCGCAATCAATAGCAAACAAAGCAAAACTACACAGGAATTCGTTGTGACATAAAACCAAAAAAACCGCTTCTTTCGAAGCGGTTTTTGTACCCGGAGCCGGAGTCGAACCGGCACGGTTTCCCACAGGTGTTTGAGACCAGCGCGTCTACCAATTCCGCCATCCGGGCTTAGCTAGACATGAAATAACAACAGTTATTTCAACGCAATAAAAGAGGTGGTTGTGTTTAAATCAACCATCAATTCCTTTAACACGGTGCAAATGTAAAAAATAATATTAAATGTTCAACTAAAAATACTTAATTTTTTCCTTTCAGAGTTGAATAAATTTTATAAATTTGCACCTCGTTAAAAACACAACACACAACTAACTACACCCGAGGCAAATACAAACATACGGCTTTATACAAATGACAAAGCCAACAGTATGGAGTGCAACGGAATAAAAACAATAAATTAAATGTCACACCTAGAACCAGAAGCTAAAATTTTTGCGTGTTCACAAAGTGTCTATCTAGCTGAAAAAATAGCAGAGCAATACGGAATTCCTTTAGGGAAAATCACCATGTCAAAATACAGCGACGGTGAATTTCAGCCTTCTTATGAAGAGTCTATCAGAGGATTACGGGTTTTTATCGTTTGTTCTACTTTTCCTACGGCAGATAATTTGATGGAAATGTTACTGATGATTGATGCTGCAAAACGGGCTTCGGCGCGACACATAACAGCAGTGATTCCTTACTTTGGTTGGGCTAGACAAGATAGAAAAGACAAGCCAAGAGTTCCAATAGGAGCTAAACTAGTAGCTAATTTACTTGATGCAGCAGGCGCAACAAGAGTAATGACCATGGATTTGCACGCAGATCAAATTCAAGGATTCTTTGAAAAACCAGTAGACCATCTTTTTGCATCGACAATATTCATGCCGTATGTTAAAAGTTTAGGTTTAGACAATCTGACTATCGCTTCTCCAGATATGGGTGGTTCTAAAAGAGCGTACGCCTACTCTAAATTCTTAGAATCGGATGTGGTGATTTGTTACAAACAAAGAAAAGAAGCCAATATTATTGACACCATGGAATTGATTGGTGAAGTTAAAGGTAAAAATGTAATCTTAGTAGATGACATGATTGATACTGGAGGCACTTTGGCGAAAGCCGCAGATTTAATGATCGAAAAAGGAGCGCTGAGCGTACGAGCAATTTGTACCCACGCGATTTTATCCGGGGATGCTTACGAAAAAATAGAGAATTCTAAATTATTAGAATTAATTGTCACCGATTCTATTCCGTTAAAGAAAGAATCAAAAAAAATAAGAGTGTTGAGTTGTGCGCCTCTTTTTGCTGAAGTTATGCACATGGTGCACCACAACAATTCCATAAGTGGAAAATTTATAATGTAATACATTAGTCGTAAAGTCCAATGTCTTAAAGTTATAAAGTCATGCTGATAGCCAAAAGCTAAAAGCCAAACAAGTAATATTATTTAATAACTATATTTTTTTTACAATGAAATCGATTACAATTAAAGGATCAGAAAGAGAAAGCGTGGGTAAAGTTGCGACTAAAGCCCTACGTAATGCTGGATTGGTTCCTTGCGTATTATACGGAGGAAATCAGGCAGTTCATTTCTCAGCAGAAGTTATGGCTTTCAAAAACTTGGTTTACACCCCAAATGCTCACACAGTTGAGATCAATCTAGGTGAAGGAAAATCATTTAACGCTATTTTACAAGACATTCAGGTTCACCCGGTGTCTGACAAGATCTTACACATTGACTTCTTTCAATTATTTGATGACAAAGAAATCACTATGGAAGTTCCTGTAAAAATCATTGGTAACTCTAAAGGAGTTATGGCCGGTGGAGATTTACGTTTGAACACTCGTAAACTAAAAGTAAAAGCTTTACCAAAAAATCTTCCTGATTTTATTGAAGCTGACATTACTGCCTTAGACATGGGTAACAAATTGTACGTTACTAAAGTAGCTTCTCCAGACTACAAAATCATGCACCCGGACAACACTGTAATCTGTCAAGTGAAAATCTCTCGTGCCGCTATGAAAGCAGCTCAAGAGGCAGCAAAAGCAGCAAAAGCTCCCGTAAAAGGAAAGAAAAAATAATATTTTTTCAATCATTCAAGAAAGCATCAGTTCAACAACTGGTGCTTTTTTTTGCTTTTTATTTTTTCATTTAGAGCAACGAAAAACCTCATTATCCTATTTTAAATTATAAGGAGCACCACTACCCATTTTCACAACAACGCTCCTCCTGCTGTCCGTTGTATCCACGCCAAAAAGCGTGGGATGCCACTCCCATCAGGGCTATCCAGAACTATTTTGTTCCCAATACCGATTTTCTAAAAATCTAATAGTACACTATTCTAATTAAGTCTATTTTTGCAATATGATAAAATGGATTTCAAATTTATTCTCACCTACAAAAACTGAGAATAATACAGATTGTAGGAAATCAGAGCCTCTCGAACACCAAAAAAATAATATAGAAAACGTGAGTAATAAATTTTTAATAGTAGGACTCGGCAATATTGGCGCCGAATATGTTAACACTCGCCACAACATTGGTTTTAAAATCGTGGATTTCCTCGCCCGGAAAGAAAGTGTTACTTTCGAAACCGTAAAACTGGGTACACTGGCCAAATACAAATTCAAAGGAAGAACTTTTGTGCTACTCAAACCCAACACCTACATGAATTTGAGCGGGAAAGCCGTGCAGTACTGGATGGAAAAAGAGAACATTCCACTTGAAAATATTCTGGTGATTACTGACGATTTGAATCTATCTTTTGGAGCCATTCGCATCCGACAAAAAGGAAGCGATGGCGGACACAACGGACTCAAAAACATCAATCTGGTATTGAATACGCAAAATTACGCCCGATTCCGTTTTGGGATCAGTGACGAATTCAAAAAAGGAAAACAAGTTGACTATGTCCTTGGCGACTGGGATGATACTGAAAAAATAGCGCTTCCGGAACGACTGGAATTAGCCTCCGAAATCATAAAATCCTTTGGAACTGCAGGACTGGAAATCACCATGACCACATTTAACGGGAAATAAAAAAAAGGGAATATACTTGTAGTATATGCCTGCGTGTTTTTTTTAATTTGTATTAGATAAAAATAATAATTAATTTTAGAGCAAATTTTTAATACGCACTAAAAATCAATGCATTAAATTACCAGTTTCTAAACACCCCCTAACATGAAAAAAATTATTTTTTTTATTGCATTATGCTTTTTTTTTTTAATAAATCCTGCGTTTGCACAAGTAAATAACAACCCTTCAAAAACACTTCTTTTTGGCAAAAATAAAATCATTCCGGAAGGTTCTGTAATTCGATGTGCCACGACAGAATATGAAGAATACCTAAAATCCAAAAATCCAAATAGAATATCTACTGCTGAATTTGAACAATGGATAACACCAAAGATTGAACTCGAAAAAAATAAAAAAAAGAATGCTGCACAAGGATTCAAAACAAATGCATTAATTACCATACCGGTTGTCGTTCACGTGATTCATAATGGTGACCTTTTAGGCAGTGATGAAAACATTTTTGATCAACAAGTAATTTCTCAAATTCAAGTACTCAACGAAGATTTCAGAAAAAAATCAGGTACTCCTGGCTTCAACACCAATTCTGTAGGAGCTGATGTAGAAATAGAATTCGCATTGGCTAAACGAGATCCATCGGGCATTTTATCAAACGGGATAAACCATGTAAACTTAGGGCGAGAAAGCTGGTCTACTGACGATATTGATGGCTCTGTAAAACCACAAACACAATGGAATCCTGAAAAATACTTTAATATTTGGGTAGTCAAATTTAACAGAACCGATCTTTTGGGATATGCACAATTTCCTAGTACGTCAGGACTTACTGGAATTAATACAAATGGAGGCTTCGCTAACACTGACGGTGTTGTGATTGGTTATTCTGTTTTTGGCTCCTCCAGTTATTTTACCGGAGGAAACTACTCTACTCCTTATGACAAAGGGAGAACAACCTCCCATGAGGTAGGACACTGGCTTGGGCTGCGCCACATCTGGGGTGACGGAGGCTGTGACGTTGACGATTTTTGTCAAGATACGCCTAATGCAGGACAAGAAAACACGGGCTGCCCATCAAATATTGATTCCTGTCCCGCATCCCCAGGCTTAGATATGGTTGAAAATTACATGGACTATACGGATGACGCCTGTATGAACATCTTTACAGCAGATCAAAAAGCACGAATGATTACTGTTATGAACAATTCCGTAAGACGGGCTTCGTTGAAAACTTCGGACGCACTTACTCCGGGAGTACTGTTTGCCAATGATGCCTCAACAATGGTTATAAACTTAAACATTGCTCCTTGCAGCACTAGTTTTATTCCTGTTATTAGAATTGTGAATAAAGGTAGCGCGACATTAACTCAAGCATCAATCCGTTATGGAATTGATAATAACAATCTGCAAACCTATAATTGGACTGGAAGCCTGGCAAATAACGAAGCCCAAAATATCACTTTAAATAGTTTAACCACTACTGGAGGCAATCATAATTTCAGCAGTACAATAACCAGTACCAACAGGACAACGGATCAAAACAGCGCCAACAACAACGATACTATAAATTTTGACATTACAAAAAATTACGCCAACAATACAGTAGTTTTCTCCTTACAACAAGACTATTATGGTTCAGAAACCACCTGGAATCTTACAAATTCAGCCGGAACCGTATTATACAAAGGAGGGCCTTATACAGATCTTCCAGAATCCGGGCCGCTTCCAAATCCAATCAATATAAGCTTCGATCTCACAGGCAATGATTGTTACACTTTTACTATATTTGATACTGAAAATGATGGTATCTGTTGTGATTTCGGAAATGGCTCTTACACTATATCAACCCCTACGAATGAAATTATTGCTTCCGGAGGAGCCTTTAGGGAAACCGAATCTAAAAGTTTTAGAATTGGATCATTATCTACAGTCGATATAGAAAAATTAAATTCGGTTTACCTCTACCCAAATCCCACCTCTAACATACTGAACGTAGTTAGTGAGAACAAACTCAATACTCCGGAGGTTTACACTATTATCAATACTTTAGGTCAGATCCTAAAATCAAAAAAAATAGAATCAGCGGAGGATCTTCAGATAAACGTCTCCCATTTATCGCAAGGTATTTATTTTTTAAAATTATCGAAAAATCAATCTGAAACGACAACTATACCGTTTATTAAAAACTAAACTAAAGTCTATAATACATTAAAAAAGGATTGAACTTTTTAATCCTTTTTTAATTATATCAATTGGATACCTTAAATTTGCATCATTATAAAACACTTGCTTTGAAGATTTTTCATTCTATAAACGATTTCGCTTCCCCCAAAAAAACAATTCTAACGTTGGGTACCTTTGATGGTGTCCATATTGGTCACAAAAAAATCCTGAATAAACTAATCCAAAATACGGAAAACGAGAATTACGAAAGTCTGGTACTTACTTTTTTTCCCCATCCCCGAATGGTTTTGCAGGAACATTCTGATCTAAAATTACTCAACACCATCGCTGAGAAAATTGATTTGTTGGGAAAAATTGGTATCGAAAACCTTGTCATCCATCCTTTTGACGAAACTTTTTCAAGATTGACTGCCGAAGAATTTGTAAGTACTATTCTCGTAGATCGTTTTCACATCCACAAGATAATAATAGGTCACGACCATCGATTTGGACGAAATCGAACAGCTGATATTGACGATCTTATCGCCTTTGGAAAAGAGTATAATTTTGAAGTAGAACAAATATCCGTTCAGGAAATCAATGCCATTTCCGTGAGTTCCACGAAAATCAGAAAGGCCTTATTAGAAGGCAATATGGCTTTGGCCAATGAATATTTAGGCTATGATTATTCGCTCAAGGGGAAAATTATTCAAGGAAAACAGTTGGGAAGGACTATCGGTTTTCCTACGGCTAACTTAAAAATTGAAGAAAACTACAAACTGATTCCACAAAATGGAGTGTATATTGTCCAAAGTAGCATCAATCAAAAAACGGTTTTCGGGATGATGAACATTGGGTTCAATCCTACTGTTGACGGACAAAATCAGTCGATCGAAATTCATTATTTTGATTTCGATGCTGATTTATACAATCAAGATATTAGTGTCTCTATCCTTCAAAGAATTCGTTCCGAACAAAAATTTGAATCAGTTGACATACTAAAAGGACAACTTGAAAAAGATAAAAAAACAGCACTTGCCTATTGGAATAAATATTGATTTTTTCATAAAACATTACTATTTTTTCTGTAAATTTGAAAATAGGATGCTTTTTATAAGAAATGTATCCTTTTTAAATTTTAAAACTAGCTGTATGAAACTACCTAAAGAATTAGTAAACGGATTCATTATTTTCGTAGGAATTGGTCTTTATTTCTTAATAATGGAACTTTTAGGCCTGGCAGATATTTATTTGTTGCGTTTATTTAACGTGTTGTTTGTCTTTTACGGCGCCCATAGAACACTAAAGGCTAATTTTTCCGAAAACAAAACAATATTAGTTTCTAATGCGGTTTCAGCATTATTAACAGCGCTTACAGGAATATTTCTGAGCATTATTGGCTTAATTATTTACAGCTATTCCAAAGGTGGTGATGCTTATGTGGGATCACTATCCAAAACCTTTTTATTTGGCGGAGATCCGTCAGTGATGACGTATTCCATTTCTTTGTTTTTTGAAGGGATAGTATCCGCTGTAATTGTGACCTTTATGCTTATGTTGTACTGGGACCCCCGCTATGCATCAGACAAACACGGAGCTGAATCATAACCTATATTTTAAATTATCTCTTCCTCTAATACCGTCGCAAAGCACAATTAATGTTGGTCTTTGTAACAGTATTATTAAATTCTAAAATCCGCTGTATCAATAAACCGCTATATCTACAGTAGCACAACCAGAATTTATGGAATATAAAAACACCGGTATACATCTACTTAATTTGGCTATTAAAATTTTCAGAACCGGCTTTTCAATGGTATTACATTGGTTCTTTAGAACAATTTAACTACTTTTGAACCATCAAAAAATCGTATCAATGAGCATTACAAAACACAATTGGACCAAAGACGAAATTATCGCAATATATAACAAACCTATGATGGACTTGCTGTATGAAGCAGCTTCTATTCATAGAGAACACCATGATCCTAACGTGGTTCAGGTCTCTACTTTGCTCTCTATAAAAACAGGTGGATGTCCTGAGGATTGTGGCTATTGCCCACAGGCCGCAAGGTATCATACTGAAATTGAAGGCAATGATTTAATGTCAGTAAGTCAGGTAAAAGCACAAGCTTTACGTGCAAAATCAAGCGGATCATCCCGTGTATGCATGGGCGCCGCTTGGAGAAATGTAAAAGATGGTCCTGAATTTGACCAGGTACTGGAAATGGTCCGTACCATAAACAAACTGGATATGGAAGTGTGTTGTACCCTTGGAATGATCACTGAAAACCAAGCACATCGACTGGCAGAAGCTGGTTTATATGCCTACAACCATAATTTAGACACCTCTGAAGAATATTATAAAGAAGTAATCTCGACCCGTGGATTTGAAGACCGTTTGCAAACTATTGAGAATGTTCGTAAAACAAATGTCACTGTTTGTAGCGGCGGAATAATTGGAATGGGAGAAAGTATTGAAGACCGAGCTGGAATGCTTGTCGCACTTTCTACCTTAAACCCACAACCGGAGTCAGTGCCTATAAACGCCTTGGTTGCTGTGGAAGGAACGCCAATGGAAGAAGAAAAACCAGTTGAAATATGGGAAATGATTCGAATGGTAGCCACAACCCGAATCATCATGCCAGAAACCCAAGTCCGACTTTCTGCGGGAAGAATGAACATGAGTCGTGAAGGTCAAGCCATGTGCTTTTTTGCTGGTGCCAATTCCATTTTTGCTGGAGACAAGTTATTGACCACTCCAAATCCTGACGTAAACGAAGATATGAAAATGTTTGAAATGTTAGGTTTAAATCCACAAAAACCCTTTACAAAAGTTTCTCAGCCTCAAACCGTTGAAGCTGCAGATTCTCAATTTGCTCCCTTGGGTGAAAAACCAAAATGGTCAAGACCTGGTCATATGATCGAGAAGAACCTTGAAGCATCCGGCAAAGGTAAATAAACTTTATTTTGAATAAATACTCAAAACCATCTTGCTCTTGCAGGATGGTTTTTTTGGCTTCGCTTTTAGTACACTATTTTCTTAGTAACAACCCTTCCATGCTGCAAAACTATTTTCACCAACACAACTTGATGGCCAACAAGCAAATTCAGCACTGAGAAATCACGGTTGTAAATCTCGTTTTTTTGATAAATTGTACTTCCTGCTAAATTGTATACAACAACCTGCTCTATGAATTCTTTGGTTGATTTTATTTGCAATTCTTTGTTTTTACTCGAAACAAAAACAGATTCATCTTCTTTTTCAAATTCATCTGAAATCAGGGTTTTGTTTGTATATCGCAAAACAAAACGATCGTCAAATATTCCCACAGCAGTAGTGAAAGCATAACCTTCGTTTTTTATAGCAACAAGATTATTGTTTAATTTATCCTCAATAAAAACATTTTTATCGACTAACACCCCGTCTGTCTGATCTATTTTAATGATAAAAGTTCCTGCTACTGTACTTTTGAAACCTAATTTTATTTCATCCGTCTCTTCAAACGGCAACGCACGCCCTTGAATTACTAAATTCTTATCTTGACTCCTACTATAAAAGTCTAAATATTTATTTTCATCTAAACTCTCGCCGTCAAAAGAACGGTCAAAATCATTTGTCGCTCCCGTTGCATATCCTATTAAGATTTGTTTGAAAGCACCTTCATTATTACTCAAATTCAACCAAATTCGGTGTTTTTCTATAGCCTCATCTTTTGATTTATTAGTGGCACTTGATTTAAAAAAATTAGCATTCTGACCAATAACACGCATATTGTTATTAAAAATCGCTGTTCCGCCACCATTGATACTCGTCACAAAAAAAGATTGTCCTGAAGCTATTTTCCCGTCTGGCTTAGTATTATTAACGCCTGAATTAGTTGCAGCACTCGTACCTACACCTCCCAATAAGTTATACACAGCGTAATCATCTGAAGTATATACATTCTTATTAATAGCCGTATTGTGTGTCCAGAGATAAATAGTTCCGTCAATAATTTTTTTATTCTCATTTATAAACAAATCTGCGTTAATTGCTGAGGGATACGGATTACCAATCAAATTTGACGTACCTGTGGTCGCAATTGGTACCGACCCATTATTGGGAACTCCCGTAAAAATAGCTTCATAATTAGCTGCACTTGTCTCTGAAAAAGTTTCCGGACCACGAATAATATATCCTTTACCAACTGACATTACGTTTGTTGAAATCTCATTAGCCCATGAATACCTTGAAGCATCAAAGGAATAAAACTTATCCCAAGACGTATCAGGCGAAACATCAATCAGTCTTTGATTTAAAACAGGCGAAGACCAAAAGGTATAATCTGTGAGGAGAATAGGCGTTGTTTTTCTTTTTAATTGGATCACTCCGGAATTACTGACCTGCTCTTCGGATTGATACAATGCCGCATTGTTTTCTAAAATTAATGTGCCTGAACCCGCATAATCGAAAACCAATCCTAACGTATTTCCAGCCATAATTGTAACCGTGTTCCCCGCACTAATGAAGCAAGAACAGGAGTTAACTGTTGTAAATGAGGGGTAATTTCCCTGAAAAAGCAATGTTTTTTCAGCAGAAGGCGTTCCATTACTCCAGGAACTCCCATTCCAAACGGAGCTATTGGAACAGAGTTTAATTCGGGCTATACGATGTTTTGATACACCTGAAACCGAATTGAAATTTCCGCCAATAAGCACTTTATTATTTGGAGTAAAACAAATACTGAACAATGTATTATTTAAATTTACCAAAAATGTCGTATCAACAACTCCAGTTGCAAGCAAACGAACCATTCGCCTTACAGCTGTCCCGTTGTATGTCCCGGAGAACGTTCCGCCAATTAATAAGCGATCATCGGGCTGGACTAAAACTACCCTAATTTCTCCATTACTAAAACCCAATCCCATTGCAAAAGTGGTATCTAAACTCCCGTCAATGTTCAATCGCAACACTCTTTTTGCGGAAACGCCTTTATAAGTTGTAAATACGCCCCCAACAATCAGTTTACTATCTGATTGTAGTGCTATTGCATACACATTTTTGTCAAAACCAGTTCCAATAGAAAATCCAGAATCTATGCTTCCATCCGCATTCAGGCGAACCATCCTATTATACGAAATCCCATTAAAAAAAGAAAACTGACCACCTAAAACAATTTTTCCATCGGGTTGCAATACTATATTTTCTACGATAGCATCAGCTCCAGAACCGGTATTAAAACTGGAGTCTAAAGTTCCATCGGGTAATAATCGAACAATTCTATTCTTCAAGTCCCCATTGTAATTTGTGAAATTTCCACCGACAATTATTTTTCCATCTAGCTGTACCGCCAAAGCATACACCTGATTGTTAAATCCGGTTCCAATGGAAAAAGTCGCATCAATGTCACCATTTGCCAGAATCCGCACAATTCTGTTCCTTACGACACCATTATAATATGTAAAAACGCCTGCAATAACAACTTTGCCATCCGGTTGTACGATCGCAGCTTTTATAGAATTATTGGCTCCGGCACCAGAATTATTAAAAGACACATCAATTGCTCCGTCTTCTGATAACCTTGCAATTCGGTTGCACATCGTTCCGTTAAATTTGGTAAAATTTCCAAAAACCATTGTTTTATTGTCTGATAACGCATTTACTT
The DNA here is from genome assembly GCF_003968755.1 of Flavobacterium sp. RSP15. Taxonomy (GTDB): domain Bacteria; phylum Bacteroidota; class Bacteroidia; order Flavobacteriales; family Flavobacteriaceae; genus Flavobacterium. The sequence goes on from NZ_RYDL01000002.1 coordinate 121,840, forward strand.
TTAAAACAGAATTATCAAAACCAACTCCAGCAGTGAGATATCCAATGTCTAAAGCGCCAAAAGCATCAATTCGCGCCAAACGTCCTTGATTCTGGGAATCGAAAACAGAAAACGATCCACTAACGTACCAAGATCCCTCAGATGCAGTAGCTAAATCAAGAACGGATGCCGAAAACGGGCCTGCACCAATATCAAAGGCAGGACTAATAACTCCATTTGCTTCCAGTAAAACTAATCTATTAACAGCGGCTCCATTATAAGTCCCCGTAAAAGATCCTCCAACCAAAACACCTCCAGCCGGATTTAATTTCACAACCTCTACAGCACCACCACTAAATCCTAAGCCTGTGCTAAAATTAGCATCAAGTGAGCCATCGCTATTTAACCGAATTATTCTACTGGCTTTAACACCATTGAAATTTAAAAACACACCTCCTACTAGAATTTTTCCGTCCGCTTGTGTCGCGAGTGCTGACACATTATCATCAAAACCGGCTCCTTGAACAAAAGTAGCGTCAACAGTTCCATTGCTATTCAATCGAATTATTCTTCCGCAAGCAGTCCCATTAAAGGAAGTAAAAGATCCGCCCAAAATTATTTTACCATCAGCTTGAATTTTGATTTCTTCAACAAGGGAGGCAGCACCACTGCCTATTGTAAAGCCTGTGTCAATATTTCCATTAGGTAAAATCCGGGCTGCCCTAGGTGCCGCAACTCCGTTGTAACTCGTGAAGCTTCCCCCAATAACAACGCTGCCGTCTGGTTGTAAATCGCAGGCATAAATAATGTAAGTTGTAGTTCCTGGTGAAGAGTTGAATGTGACGTCTCTAGAACCATCCGCATTGAGACGAATCAGCTTTCCAACATTTACACCGTTGAAGGTTGTAAAGGAACCGCCTAAAATAATCTTCCCATCCGGTTGTATTAAGGAACAATATACTTTGCCATTGATGCCTGAACCTAAATTAAACGAAAGATCTTTGGAACCGTCCGGCAGTAACCTACATAAATATGGCGTTAAAGCCCCATTAAAATTAAAAAAATCACCTCCAACAATTAGTTTCCCATCCGTTTGCAAAGCAACTGTTCTGACAGTTCCATCAAAACCGTCGCCTTGCAAACCGTCATCATACGTATTGAATGCAACATCCGACTTTCCTTGTTGCGAAAAAGCTACATTGATAAAAAGGAAGAAGAAAAAAACAGTGAAGTGTCGTATTTTAATCGCTAAAATTGAGTTATTAACATTTGTGAAAATCGCACGAAAATTCATGACTGTACTAAAAGATTAAGTGCCATATGGGTTATTTTAAATTGTTGCTTTTTTTATTGAAACTCATTTGATAAAGAAATACCAGCGATAACTTTATAAAAGTAAATACAATCTTTTGCAATCACAATACCCACATTTAGTGATATTTAAACTAAAAAACCTATTCTCAACAAACAGAATGACACTTAAAATAGGTTGTAAAATCGATCCGCAGCCTCTAATACATGGCTTTTTCAACAATTACCTTTCCATTATCTAAAGGTACTTTCACTAAAACAATTTTATTGTTATGTTTAAAAGTAGTAGTTTGGAACTTATAAAAATTTACTGTTTCGTCAACTTATCTTTTTGTCATTGTGCTGAAATATTAACTTTTTTAAATTTATTATTCTTTGCACCATTATGCAACCAAATACCCAATCTAACTTTGTAGCTAATCGCTGTATCAAAATCATCATATATCTTTAGTTTAGCATCCCTTATAGAATTATTACGATAAATTAATATTATCAGCTCCACTTCCTATTTTCTTTGAAATTACAATATCCGTTCAAAGATCAGGTTTGACTATTTATTTATAACATTAGACCCTGCCATTATTGAATATAATTTGCTCCTTTATGAAAATCTAAAATCGCACAAAAGTTGGTCCTACAAATTAGAAAATAAATTAAAATCTTGCATGTCCTTGTTTCGCTGTCCAAATAAATATTTCAACAACTGCATCTTCCTATATTAATAGCATCCGAGACTAAAAACGCTCTATTTATCCGTCACTCTTAAAAAAACTGAATTTCCTAAGATCAAACACGTTTTTCCTAGCTAAAACAACAAAAAATAAATTCCTGTTTCCCGTCCTGCGACACTTTAAATTTAATATCTTATTTTTGAAATTCTCAATAAGGATTCTTGAACCTATTTAAACCATAAAGAACAAGTACAAAAGCAAAAAAAATGAATCCCATATATACCCTAAAAACAGCCATTCCTAAAATTGAATACTACTGTGCTTATCAGGAACGCTGTCACGAAGAAGTAATACAAAAGCTGTGGAGCATGAAAATGGACTCTGATGAAATCGATACGATTGTAGTACATCTGATCAGTAGCAATTTCCTGAATGAAAGTCGTTTTGCCTGCAGTTTCGCCAGAGGAAAACACCGCATCAAGTTTTGGGGCAAAATCAGAATTGTCAATGAATTAAAATTCCGAAAAATCACACAATACAATATTAATCTGGCACTCAAAGAAATTACGCATGAGGAATATACCGCAACCTTTGACGGCATTTCCCAAAAACAATGGGAAGCCATCCGGGAAACAAGCCGGTTGAAAAAACGAAAAAAATTTTGTGATTATTTATTACGAAAAGGCTACGAAAGTAATTTGGTTTACGAAAAAGCAAAAGAACTGGAAAGTTGGAACACGGATGACACGGATAAAACCGATTAACGCTGATTTTTTTTGTTTGCAAAAGAAAAAGCTACTCCAAAACAATTAATTTTAGCCCAAGATTCAGTTCTAAGTCACATTGAAAAAAAACCAAAACCGACAATGGAATTATTTGATTTCATTCAAATGGTATTCCACACAAAAATAAAAATCCGCTTAAATCTGCGGTATCTGCGTGCCATTAAACCTTGACCTTTATAAACAGATCGCACCAATTAACACTGATTACCAAAATTTGTGAAATTAGAGTAATTCGTAGCTACTTTTTTAAAAAGAACACCTCTTATAAATGGCATCCTTATACACTCAAAAGAACACTTACCGCGTTTCCTCCAAAACCAACGGCGTTAATCAATACTTTCTTAATCGGTTTTGTTTGTGCTTGCGCTTTTGCAAAAGGGACTCCGATAAAACGATTGTGTTGCAGCATCAAAATAGCGAATTCCATACTCAAAATCCCTGATGCACCAAAGGTGTGACCAATTTTCCATTTATTGGTAGTGAGCAAAGGCAGGCTTTCACCAAAAACTTTCTGTATCGCTTTATATTCGGTCAAATCCCCTTTTACAGTTCCCGGAGCATGCATGACAATCACATCCACTTTGGACAAATCAGTATTTTGAAGTGCCATCTTCATGGATTTCTGGAAACAGGTCGCTTCTGCCGAAATAGAAATACTATGTTCCAGAATTTCTGTAGCGTATCCAATTCCTTCGATGTAGGCCAAGGCGTTTTCTTTTTTCCCAATTTCGAGACAACACACCCCAGCACCTTCACCCAGAATCATAGTATTTTGCTTTTTTTCTAAATCAAGAGCAAGATTGGGATATTCTTCTGCGCGGCTAGAATAAATTTTCAAGGCGCGCATTTGAGCAATCGTAAAATCAGTTAAAGGCGCTTCAGTTCCACCGACTAAAAACTTATCTGCCATTCCCGCTTTTAGCCACGCCACTCCGTTTAACACGGCATGCAACGCAGTAGAACACGTAATAGAATGTGAAATTTCAGGGCCAGAACTTTGCAAATCATGTGCCACCCAAGAGGAAATATTACCCAAAGTGGTCGTTGGAGAAGCCAATGTTTGTGCTTTTCCTGTTTTTAAATACTCCTGATGGTGCTTTTCGAATAAATCCGTGGCACCGCGAGATGAACCAATATTGATTCCAAAAACGTCATTTATATTCCAGCCTGCATTTTGCATCGCTTGCCGCGAAGCCGCTATAGCATACAAAACCGATTGGTCCAAGGATTTATATTTGTTATCTGACTGTTTCAACTTGCGAATTATTTCAGTAGAATCAGCATCAATTTTGGCTACAAATGTGTTTTTTTGGTCTAAAAAATGTTCGGAAAAACAATGATTTTTATCGAGATATTTTTTCCAAATTTCCTCAGGTGCATTTCCTAATGGAGAAAGGGAAGCTATGGCAGTTATGGAGATTGTTGTTGACAAGTTATTTTATTTTTCGCAAAGGTCGCAAAGTTATTTACATTCTGCGTTCAATCTGCGGAAAAATAGCACACCAATGACGCGGATCTGAACCGATAAAAAACGGATTTTTTTTAATCAGTGAAAATCCGTTTAATCTGTGGCCAGAAAATAGCACACGGATCTAAACCGATCAAAACGGATTTTTCTAATCTGCAGCCAAAAAACTAGACTATTTCTAACGCTTTTTCGACCACTTCATACACTTTTTGTAATTGCTCATCGGTAATAACATAAGGCGGTAAGATGTAAACGATATTACCAACAGGACGCAGAATCACTCCGTTTTCGATAAAAAAATCATAGAGTTTGTTCCGTAAACTCCCGTAATAACTGGCAGCACTTTCGGTTTTTATTTCTAAAGCAAAAATAACGCCCAGCACTCGGGTTGCAGTAACTTTTGGATGATTTTTGATCCGCTCCTGAAAGTTCAGATGCCTTTGATTGACCCGAATTAAATTCGCCTGCATTTCATTCGTTTGCAGCAATTCCAAACTGGCCAAAGCCGCTGCACAACCTGTTGGATTTGCTGTAAATGTATGCCCATGAAACAACGCTTTATTAATATCATCATCATAAAAAGCATCAAATAAATCCTGTGTAAAAGTCGTAATCGCCATCGGAATTGTTCCTCCGGTCAACGCTTTAGACAAACACATCATATCTGGTTTTTCAATCAAATAATCCGTTGCAAACGTTTTTCCCGTTTTCCCAAAGCCGGTCATCACTTCATCTGCAATAGTCAGTACATTATTCTGCTGACAAATTCGCATTAATTTATCTAACGATTCCGGTTCGTACATCACCATTCCTGCAGCTCCCTGAACCAATGGCTCAAAAATAAAACCCGCACAATTATTGTTTTTTATTACATGACGTAAAGCGTTACAACTTTGCTCTTCCTGCCCTTTAACAGGAACCGGAATCCGAATCACTTCAATCAAAGAATCCTTAAATGCTTCCACAAAAAACGATATTCCACTTGCGGCCATAGCACCAAAAGTGTCTCCGTGAAACGCATTTTCAAAAGCAATTATCACCGTTCTCTTTTCTCCTTTATTGAAAAAATATTGTAGGGCAACTTTAATCGCAATTTCAACAGCCGTAGAACCATTATCGGAAAAGAATATTTTTTGTTGATTTTTAGGTAAAATTTCCATTAGCTTCTCTGCTACCAAAATAGCTGGTTCGTGAGTGAATCCGCCAAATAATACGTGCTCTAATGTGGTGAGTTGTTTGTAAATCGCATCGGCGATAAATGTATTGGAATGTCCGTACGGATTGACCCACCACGAGGCAATCGCATCAATATATTCTTTGTTGTTTTCGTCCCAAAGCAAAGCGCCTTTCCCCTTTTTGATCGCAATTGGTAACGCTGCCGTTTTGTGTTGGGTATACGGATGCCATAGATATTGGCGGTCTCTTTCTGTTAAAGTCATTTTAAATAATATATTTCACAAAGATACACAGAGAAAGCACAGAGTTTCCCAAAGATTTTATAAACTCAATAGCTGCTCCCGAAATAAAGCTGCATATTCCTGAATTACATTTTGATCAAAATACGGTTCTTGCGCTATTCGTCCAATGCACTTTACAACCGTTTTACTCAGAATTATTTCTTCAGTAGCCTTATTTTCATCCCCCGAAAAAATAATTCCGGCGATTTTAATTTTTCGGTTTTGCAAAGCTTCAATGGTCAATAACGTATGATTGATACTTCCCAGATAATGTCGGGAAACCACAATCACTTTGTAATCGGGCTGAATCAAATCTACAACACAATCCTTAGCGTTTAACGGCACAAAAACACCGCCTGCACCTTCAATAACCAAGTGGTTTTGTGTTTGAGGTTCTCTAATTTTCTTTAAATCAATAACAACTCCATCTCGTTCTGCAGCAAAATGAGGACTTGCAGGCGTTTTTAAGGCATAACCGTTGGGATGAATTACCGTCTTTTTATTGGACAAAAACGACTTAATCTTATGACTGTCTGAGTTGTCTAAATCCCCCGCTTGAATGGGTTTCCAATAATCAGCTTCTAAAGCTTCTGTTACAATGGCTGACGCGATGGTTTTACCTACATCAGTACCAATTCCTGTGATGAATAGTTTCATAAATTTAGCCTGCGGACAATTCTGATTTTACAGATTATCTCTAATTTTATTTGTTATGTTTTTTATTGTTTGTATGTATAATACGTTTCAATTCTGGATTTTCCCCAAAGCACATTACCAATCCAAGATCAATCTCAGAAGTTTTTGAACATTTCATTCTTTGTATGTAATTCAAGCATTCCGTTTCGGAGTGTAAAACCCCACATCGTTTTGTTCTCTAGAAAACCATGAGGCAAAATAATAGCGGTTCCTTTCCTGATATCGCAATAGGAGATGATGGTGTTTTTAAAGATAATTTGTTTCCCTTTTTTGGGTTTGTTTCGAACGACTGCAAAATTAGGACTTTAATTTTTTTTAAACAGATGCGTCATATTATTTTTTAGAATTCTTGTATGGATTAGACTAAAAAATGCCAATAAAAATTAAAAAAAATATTTGAGCAGAATTAGTAAACAAAAAGTGTTTTTGTTTTGTCATCTCGACGAAGGAGAAATCACATTCTTGACTTTAATAATGAGACCCCCTCCTTTGTCGGGATGACAATTGGACAAAATACTTTGTAAACTAAAATCGTTTATCACCATTGAGTAAACTGCCTAAACCGCCCAATAAACTACCTTCCTCGCGACTGTTTCCGCCAGCTCTAGGAGCAGATGCGATGATTCTGTCGGCGAGTCGACTGAAAGGCAACGATTGCACGTAAACTGTTCCCGGACCACGAAGCGTGGCGTAAAATAAACCTTCACCACCAAAAATAGAATTCTTGATCCCGCCAATAAACTCAATATCGTAATCCACATCTTTGGTAAAGCCAACAATGCAACCGGTATCGACTTTTAGGATTTCGCCTGTTGCTAATTCTTTTTTGGCTAATGTTCCGCCGGTATGCACAAACGCCAAACCGTCACCTTCTAATTTTTGCATGATAAAACCTTCGCCACCAAACAATCCGCGACCCAGTTTTTTAGAGAATTCAATTCCCACTGAAACACCTTTAGCGGCGCAGAGAAAGGCATCTTTCTGGCAAATGAATTTGCCGTTAAATTGCGTTAAGTCAATTGGGATTATTTTTCCGGGATACGGTGAGGCAAAGGAAACTTTGCTTTTGATAGTATTTTGATTGATGAACGCGGTCATAAAAAGACTTTCGCCGGTCAATACTCTTTTTCCGGCACTTAAAAGTTTATCGAACAATCCGTTTTCTTGTCCGGAACCGTCTCCAAAAATAGTTTCCATTTGGATATTATTGTCCATCATCATAAAACTTCCGGCTTCGGCAATTACAATTTCCTGTGGGTCTAATTCTATTTCCACATATTGCATTTCCTCGCCGTAAATGTGGTAGTCTATTTCGTGTGCTTGCATGATTTCTGTACTTTAAGTTTTTGTTTAAAAGATTTTACCATTAAGAAATTAAGTTTCATTTAGAATCAGAGCTTAATTTTTCTTAATTACTTAATGGTTTAAAATATTTTTTGTTTTTAAATAGGTCGGTAAGATGATTAAAAAGTTACAGCTTTACCATGGATTTTGGAATTGATGTTTTGGAATTGTAGATTTTCTCGTTGAAGTGCGCAAGGGATTACTTCATCGTACATTTATTTTTATAGGAGTTCAGTGAATTTCATTTGCAGCGAATAGCCCGACGCAGCCGGAGTTTACGGAGGCTGGGTAGCGCCCAAAAAAAATCGGTTCACATTGCTGTAAACCGATTTCCTTATACGTTTTTAAGGAATTAACTGTTCATTAATTCTTCAATTTCGTCTACTTCAATTGGGATGTTACGCATCATGTTGAATGGTTCGCCGCTTTCCTGAACGATAATGTTATCCTCCAGACGGATTCCGAAACCTTCGGCAGGAATGTAGATTCCAGGCTCTACGGTAAAAACCATATTCGCTTGCATGGGTTCGGTGAGGATTCCATAATCGTGCGTGTCCAATCCCATGTGGTGTGATGTTCCGTGCATGAAATATTTTTTGTAAGCGGGCCATTCCGGTTTTTCGTTTTGCACATCGGCTGTGTCAATAAGACCCAAACCTAGCAATTCTGAAGTCATTAATTTCCCCACTTCGATATGATATTGTTTCCAAAGTGTACCTGTTGTCAGCATTTTAGTCGCTTCATTTTTTACGCTTAAAACGGCATTATACACTTCTTTTTGTCTTTTGGTATACGTTCCTGAAACCGGAATGGTACGCGTCATGTCACTGGAATAATTCGCATATTCAGCCGCAACATCCAGTAAAATCAAATCACCGGGTTTGCATTGTTGATTGTTCTCTATGTAATGCAATACATTAGCATTATTTCCGGAAGCAATAATTGGCGTGTAGGCAAAACCTCTTGAACGGTTGCGAATGAATTCGTGAATTAGCTCGGCTTCAATTTCGTATTCGGTTACATTTGGTTTCACGAAAGGTAATATTCTTCTAAAACCGAGTTCCGTAATAGTACAGGCTTTTTGGATTAAATCCAATTCTTCGGTTTCTTTTACAGAACGCAGGCGTTGTAATATCGGATTGCTTTTGGCAACTGCATGTGCTGGATATTTGTCTTTCCACCATTTTACAAAACGGGCTTCGCGAGTTTCGGTTTCTACAGTAGCGCGGTAATGCTCGTTGGTATTGATGTAAATCGTGTCAGCGTGCGTCATCATCTCAAATAAGACTTTTTCAAATTCCTGCAACCAATACACAGTTCTGATTCCTGTTACTTCAAAAGCACGCTCTTTAGTCAGTTTTTCCCCTTCCCAAATGGCAATGTGCTCACTGGTTTCTTTCAAGAATACCATTTCTCTTTGGTGCTCGTAAGGCGCATCCGGGAAAAGCAATAAAATACTTTCTTCCTGATCTACTCCGCTCAGATAAAAGATGTCGCGGTGTTGTGCAAAAGGCAACGTACTATCTGCCGAAACGGGATAAATATCATTAGAATTAAAAATAGCAACGCTTTTTGGCTTCATCTGAGCCATGAACTTTGCTCTGTTTTTTATAAATAAATCGCTGTCAATTTGATGGTATTTCATGTGTTGATTTTTATTGTTTTTTATGGAATAAGCGTAATTAGCAGAGCGCTAGTATTGGTTCTGATACCATTTCTGGGTCTACTCATTTCATTACACATCGTTTAATATCTTGAATAATCAAAAATACTAACTTTGAGAGAAACGGATGTTAATTACACAATAAAATTTTCAGATAACTATTTTTATGATTAATTTTCCAACTCAAATTAATTTACATGAAAAAAATAGTGCTTTTTTCGGCTCTTATTGTACAAAGTATCTCTTGGGGACAAGTTTCTGCCGAAGCGATTCAGCAAGCATTGGAAGCCAAAAAAATAATGGAGAAACAATCGCTTTTTCAAAATGTTGCTTTCGAAAATGTGGGTCCAACGGTGATGAGCGGAAGAGTGGTAGATATAGATGTAAACCCCGAAAATCCAACCGAGTTTTATGTGGGCTATGCCTCAGGCGGACTTTGGTACACGAATAATAACGGAATGAGTTTTTCGCCTATTATGGATGCGGCGCCTACACAAAATGTGGGTGATATTGCGATAGACTGGAAACAAGGCACGATTTGGGTAGGAACTGGCGAAGTCAATTCGTCGCGATCGTCTTACGCCGGAATTGGAATTTTAAAATCCGAAGACAAAGGAAAGACTTGGCAAAATATGGGATTGCACGACAGTCATCACATCAGCAGAATTTTGATAAATCCATCAAATCCAGATGAAGTTGTTGTGGGTGCCGTGGGTCATTTGTACTCAAAAAATGAAGAAAGAGGAATTTACAAAACGACAAATGGTGGAAAAACGTGGAGTAAAACACTTTATATCAATGATGAAACGGGGATAATAGATGTGGCTGTTTCACCAAAAAATTTCAAGGTTCAATATGCGGCTTCTTGGAGTAAAGACAGAAAAGCGTGGGATTTTATAGGAAGCGGTGCTACTTCGGGAATTTATAAAAGTGAAGATGCGGGATTGACATGGAAACTTTTCACGAATGCTGAAAGCGGATTTCCGGTTGGAGAAGGCGTTGGAAGGATTGGTTTAGCGGTATATGACGATGAAAATGTGTATGCCATTTTGGACAACCAATTTAAAAGACCGTTACAATCCAAAAAAAGTAATTCGTTACCAATTGCATTTTCTGTTCCGGGAGACGAATTCTTAAAATTACCTAATAAAAGTCTGAATTCTATTTTAAAGAATTACGGATTGACAGAAAAATACAGAGCCGAAAATATCAAACACTGGGTTCAAAACGGCTATTTGCAACCTAACGAAGCTGCCAAAGTAGTTTTGGATGCAATAAATAGTTTAGCCGAGACAGAAGTTATTGGAGCCGAAGTTTACAAATCAAGTAACGGAGGAAAAAATTGGACGAAGACCCATCAAGATTTTATCGATGATTTCTTTTATTCATACGGGTATTATTTCAGTGTTATTTCAGTTGATCCTAACGATGTCAATAAAATTTATTTATCTGGTGTGCCCATTATAAAATCAAATGATGGCGGAAAAACATTCACCTCCATAAGCGAAGAGAATGTTCATGCGGATCATCATGTTGTTTGGGTGAACCCAAATAAATCTGGGCATTTAATCAATGGAAATGATGGCGGTCTAAATATTTCGTATGATGATGGAGCGCACTGGGTAAAAAGTAATTCGCATTCAGTAAGTCAGTTTTATTCAGTAAATGTGGATGAGCAAGAACCGTATAATATTTATGGTGGGATGCAGGATAATGGGGTTTGGGTTGGTCCAAGTGATTATAAATATTCCTCAGAATGGTACCAAACCGGAAAATATCCTTACGAAAATTTGATGGGTGGAGATGGAATGCAGACTCAAATTGACAAAAGGAATCCCAATATTGTTTTTACAGGGTTTCAATTTGGAAATTATTACAGAATTGATCGCACCACTAACAAGCGGGAGTATATTTCGCCAAAGCCAAAAAAGGACGAAAAGCCCTTTCGATTCAATTGGCAAACGCCTATTTTATTGTCTTCACACAACCAGGATATTTTATACATGGGATCTAATTTCTTGCATCGTTCGATGAATCAAGGGGAAACTTGGACGGCTATTTCGCCGGATTTAACGCAAGGAGCAAAAGAAGGAAATGTTGCTTTTGGAACAATTGCTGTTATCAGTGAAAGTACCTTGCAGTTTGGGTTACTCTACACAGGAAGTGATGATGGATTGATTCATGTTTCGAAAGACGGCGGTGCAACTTGGAACAAAATTTCGGGAAATTTATCGCAAAACAAATGGGTTTCAAGAGTCGTGGCTTCGGCACATAAGAAAGAAAGAGTGTATGCGACTTTGAACGGGTATCGAAATGATGATTTTACCAGTTATGTTTATATGTCAGATGATTTTGGTCAAACGTGGAAAAATATCGCCAATAATTTACCTGCAAGTCCAGTGAATGTAATTGTGGAGGATAATGTAAACGAGAATGTTATATATGTGGGAACGGATAACGGTTTGTATGTTTCATTAAATAAAGGAACATCTTGGGATGATTTTTCTAATGGAATTCCACACGTGGCCGTTCACGATTTAGTGATTCAAAAGAAAGCAAAAGATTTAGTGGTAGGAACTCACGGTCGTTCAATTTATAAAGTCAATTTGGATCAAGTGCAACAACTGAATGATAAAGTTGTAGCGGAAAATCTTCATGTTTTCGAACTTAAAAAGATAAAAAAAACAAAAGAATGGGGAAACAGCTGGAGTTCTTGGGCTAAGGCTTCAGAGCCAAAAGCGGAGATTTGGTTTTATTCGAATGGAGATGCAGAAGTGCTTTTGCAAATTGAGAACAGCTTGAAAGAAGTGGTTTATTCTCAGAAAGTAAAAGCTGTAAAAGGATTGAACAAACACGTATATGATCTTTCCATAACCAAAGCAATTGCTGATAATTGGAAAAATAAAGACAAAAAATTAAAAATGGAACCAGCTAAAAACGGCAACTATTACCTTCCGGTTTCAGTGAATAAAATAAGCATTCAAAAAGGAAAAGAGAAAGTGGTTACTGATCTGGAAATTATCGAATCAAAATAAACAGTCCTTTTATTTTAAAAACAAAAAACACGATTTCATCTGAAATCGTGTTTTTTTATAGTTGTTGTTCTGTTTAAAACTGTGCCGCTTCTGTAGAATCTTTCATTGCGGTTGTAGAAGATTTCCCGATTGTCACAGTATTTTGTACCGCATCAAAATAAGATGTTCCTACGAAACCTTGGTGTTTTACCGCTTTGAAACCGTGTTTTTGCAAAGCAAACTCTCTTTCCTGCAATTCAGAATATCCTGCCATTCCTCTTTCTTTATAGGCTTTAGACAATTCGAACATGCTGGTATTCAACGCATGGAATCCGGCTAAAGTGATGAATTGGAATTTGTATCCCATTGCTGCAAGATCTTCGCGGAATGTTTCCATTTCAGCCACGGATAATTTAGCAGCCCAGTTAAAAGAAGGCGAACAATTGTAAGCCAACATTTTTCCTGGGAATTTTGCGTGAATTCCTTCAGCAAATTTTCTAGCGTAATCCAGATCCGGATTGCTAGTTTCCATCCAAATTAAATCAGCGTAAGGCGCATAGCTCAATCCTCTGTCAATTCCTTGTTCCACACCACAATTTACATAGAAAAAGCCTTCTCCTGTTTTTTCGCCTGTGATGAATTTAGCATCTCTTGGGTCAATATCGCTAGTCAATAAGTTTGCTGCATCCGCATCGGTACGTGCCACAACAATTGTTGGCGTTCCCATTACGTCAGCTGCTAAACGAGCCGCAATCAATTTGTTGATGGCTTCTTGCGTAGGAACCAATACTTTTCCACCCAAGTGACCGCATTTTTTTGCAGAGCTCAATTGATCCTCAAAGTGAACTCCGGCTGCTCCCGCTTCAATCATCGCTTTCATTAATTCGAAAGCATTTAGGTTTCCTCCGAAACCGGCTTCGGCGTCAGCCACAATAGGAACTAAATATTCTTTTTTGTCTGCAGTCCCGTTAACCACTTGTATTTGATCTGCTCTCAATAAAGCGTTATTGATACGTTTTACAACCAATGGAACACTGTTAGCAGGATATAAAGATTGGTCAGGATACATTTCGCCGGCTACGTTTGCATCAGCAGCAACTTGCCATCCGCTCAAATAAATGGCGTCTAATCCTGCTTCTACTTCTTGAATGGCTTGGTTTCCGGTAAGCGCGCCAAGTCCGGCTACAAAATCCTGAGCATTTAGTTTATTCCATAAAGTATTCGCTCCAATTCTGGCTACGCTATGTTCTATTTGATATGAACCTTGCAATTTCACCACTTCTTCAGCAGTATATGGTCGCTCAATGCCATTCCATCTTGGGTTTGTAATCCAGTCGGTAACTAATTCTTGAATTCTTGTTTCTGTAGTTTTCATAGTGTTTATAAAGGTTTAATGGTGTTTAATAATTTTTTATTGAAATTGATTTTATTGAAATTTTAAATGTATTTGTATCCTGGAATAGTCAAAAACTCGATAAAATTGTCGTTCACGACCAGAATATCTAATAATTGTTCTGCCAATCTGTATTTTTGTTTTTCGTGATTCTCATCTCCAACGAGCTTTCTTATTTTTTCAAATTCTTCCATAGCCAGTCGGTGATAGTATTTTTCAGTCAGGACTTTTTGATTATCTAAAACCACTTTGTTTTGCAGCCATTGCCACAATTGTGATCTTGAAATCTCAGCAGTAGCGGCATCTTCCATTAAATTGTGCAAGGCCGCGGCGCCTTGTCCGTTGAGCCATGAAGCAATATATAAAACCGAAATACTGATGTTTTTTCGAACACCTTGCTCGGTAATGGTTCCTTTTGGCGTTTCCAGTAAATCACTTTCGGTAACGTATACGTCTTCTCTTTTTACCTGAATTTGGTTTTGGTTTGGCATGTATTTGTCGAATACCGTCATGGCAAGCGGAACCAAATCTGGATGTGCAACCCAAGTTCCGTCATGACCATTTTTTACTTCCCGTTCTTTGTCGGATATTACTTTATCGAAAGCAATTTTATTAGCTTCTTCGTTATTTTTTATTGGAATTTGTGCGGCCATTCCGCCTATTGCGTGAATATTTCGTTTATGGCATCTTTGTATAACCAATTGGGAATACGCACTCATGAATGGGGCAGTCATAGTCACCTGATCTCTATTTGGAACAAGAAAAGCTGGGTTTTTTCTTAGTTTTTTGATGTATGAAAAAATGTAATCCCATCGACCGCAATTAAGGCCTACAATATGCTCTTTCAGTTCAAAAATGATTTCATCCAATTGAAAACTGGCCGTAATGGTCTCTATCAAAACTGTAGCTTTGAATGTTCCGTTATTTACACCCAAATATTCCTGCGTGAATTCGAAAACCTCATTCCACCATCGCGCTTCCAGATAATGTTCCAGTTTTGGAATGTAAAAATAGGGCGCCGTTCCATCCTCAATAAGTTGTTTGTAATTATGAAAAGCATACAAACCAAAGTCAATTAGCGATCCCGAAGTTTGTTCTCCATCAATCAAAATATTTTTTTCCGGCAAATGCAATCCTCGTGGTCTGACAAGCAGAACGGCAGTTTTGTCGTTCAGGCTGTATTTTTTATTTTTTATCTTGTCTTCAAGAGTGATGGTTTTATTCACCGCGTCTTTCAGGTTTTGCTGTCCTGACATTAGGTTGCTCCACGTAGGCGAAGTACTATCTTCAAAATCAGCCATGAAGGTTTTTGCTCCGGAATTCAAGGCATTGATCACCATTTTTCTGTCGACCGGTCCTGTTATTTCGACTCTTCGGTCTAATAAATCCTTGGGTGTTTGCGCTGCTTTCCAATTGCTTTCTCGGATGCTTTTTGTTTCAGCAGGAAAAGTGGGTAAGACCCCCTGATCAAATAAATCCTGTTGTTTTTTTCGTTCTTCTAAAAGGTCGAGTCTTTTTTTGTTGAAATTTTCATGAAGTAAAGACAAAAAAGTCATGGCTTCATCAGTTAAGATTTCCGGGTACTGCTCGGTGGTTTCTTCTGAAAAATTTAACAAATTTTTCGAATATACTTCTTTAAAATTCATTTTTTAACACATTTAAATTGATACTATTAAACTTTTGCTGATAATTATTAATTATTCAACACTGCAATACTACAAAAAGTTTTTTACAAAACAAGCGAACGTACGCTAAAAATTAAAAATATTTTTTTTGGCGTAAATATTTTTTACATTATCTTTGAAATATGAATATAGAAAAGGATTATATCAAGTTAATTTTTGGACTTAAACTGAAGCAGGCTCGTACCAATAAAAAACTGTCTTTATTTGGTTTGGCAAAAATCACGGACCTTTCAAAATCGTACTTGAACGAAATTGAAAAAGGGAAAAAGTATCCTAAAACGGATAAAATTATTCTGTTAGCCGAAAAACTCGATATTTCCTATGACAATATGGTTTCCTTGAAACTGGATAATAATCTGGCACCCATTGGAGAAATCCTAAAATCTGGTATTCTGAAAGAGATCCCGTTGGATATTTTCGGGATTCAGGAAAATGATCTTATCGACATTATTGCTAACGCTCCTGCAAAAGTCAATGCGTTTATCAGTACGATTATTGAGATTGCGCAACATTATAATTTAACCAGAGAGAGTTTCTTCTTGGCTTCATTGCGTTCGTATCAGGAAGCGCACACCAATTATTTTGAAGATTTAGAGCTGAAGGTTTTGCAGTTTTCCAAAGCGTTCTACGTAAATATTGACACTAAAATTTCGATTGAAGAACTCACAGCAATATTAATGGAGGAATACGGATATACGATAAAAGAACTTGTTTTTTCGGAACAAGAACAATTGGGGGATTTGAGGTCGATTTTTGTGCCAAAAAGCAAGACTTTGTTACTTTCATTAGATATTGACGAACCTCAAAAAGCATTTATTCTGGCCAAAGAAATTGCGTATAATTATCTCGCAATCACCGATAGACTGTATACGTTCAGTTGGATTAAATTTGATAATTTCGACCAAGTTCTGAATAATTTTTATGCTTCATACTTTGCGGGAGCATTGCTTATTCCGAGACAGAAACTGATAGACGAACTGAATTTATTTTTGTCCAAAACAGATCCGAAACCTCAGGAAATGATTGCTTTGATGAGCGGGTTTAATGTTTCTCCGGAATCATTCTACCAAAGGCTGACCAATATTTTGCCAAAAGATTTTCAGTTAAAAAATCTTTTTTTTCTGCGATTGTCCCATCAAAAAGGAACGGACACCTATCAGATAAAGAAAGAATTACACATCACCAATCAGCAGGAGCCGCATGCGAATGAAATGAATGAGCATTACTGCCGAAGATGGGTTTCGATACGCACAATTGAGGAGTCTTTGAAGCAAAAGAAAAACCACTTTTTTGATGCACAAATCTCCAGTTATGAAAACAGTAAAAATGAATATCTTGTTTTTTCATCCGCAACACCGGATCCGTTCAAAGTAGATTGTATCCGCAGTATTTCGGTAGGAATTTTAATCACTCCGGCCGTGAAGAAAAAATTTAAGTTTATGGAAAACGACTCCATTAAAAAACAAATTGTTGGGGTTACCTGTGAGACCTGTGCGGTAAAAAATTGTTTGGAACGGGCTTCTCCACCAATTCAGTTAGAGCAAAAAATGCGGAACGAGAATACGGATTTAATCGTGCAGCAATACATGACAAAATTCAGTTAATATAGAGTCCTGTTTTAGTAAAATAAATTTTAGTCTGGGAAGTGCTTTTTATTATATTTTAAACATTTTAATTTCGCGCGAGAGTAATTAAAGGTTTGGAAATTGATGTATAAATTATTAATATCGAGTGCTTAAATACTATTTTTGCTCTTCAATAGTAAGATTGATTTTCAGTCTTTTTCATTTTTTATTTAAGTTTTTTTTCTTTTTTGTTGAATCATTTTTAGTTCATTTCTAGATTTGTGTTTGATATTTAAGGATTTCTTGGTGTTTTGTGTAAAACACTTTAAATTCATTATAAATAACAGCGAAAAGGTTGTAGTTGCTGTCTAATTGCTCTATTTTTGTACGATTCTTTAAAATCAATTATTTAAATCTTATGGCAAAATCTGCATTATTGAAATCGTCAATAGCAAAAAAAGTAGCTATGGCACTTTCAGGCCTTTTTCTGATGTTGTTTCTAGCACAGCATTTTTTTATCAATATGACATCGGTTTTCAGTGCCGATACTTTTAATTCCATTTCCCACTTTATGGGAAATAATCCATTGGTTCAATTTGTTATACAGCCTATATTGATTGTAGGGGTAATATTTCACTTTATCATGGGTTTTGTCTTGGAATTTAAAAATAACAGTGCAAGACCAATTTCTTATGCTAAGAATAACGGAGCGGCTAATTCTTCTTGGGCTTCAAGAAATATGATTATTTCTGGATCAGTAGTTTTAGCTTTTTTATTAGTTCATTTTTATGATTTTTGGGTTCCCGAAATGGTTTACAAATACGTAGATGTTAGTCCATTGAATGAAACTAGATATTTTCATGAATTAGCTGAAAAATTTGAGAGTCCAATACGAACGGGGTTGTATTGCTTATCGTTCCTTTTGTTGTCATTGCACTTATGGCATGGATTCAGTTCTTCTTTTCAATCCGTTGGATTTAATAATAAGTATTCAAAATCGTTAAAAGGTTTCGGATACGGTTTTGCAATCGTAATTCCTTTTGGTTTCATTTTCATTGCATTATTTCATCATTTTAATCATTAATATTAAATTATAAATGGCATTAGATTCAAAAATTCCAGGAGGTTCAATTTCGGACAAATGGACAAATTATAAAGATCATATTAATTTAGTAAACCCTGCTAACAAACGTAATTTAGATATTATTGTAGTAGGTACTGGATTAGCTGGAGGTTCTGCAGCTGCAACATTAGCAGAGTTAGGATATAATGTAAAAGCGTTTTGTTTTCAAGATTCACCACGTCGTGCGCACTCTATTGCTGCACAAGGGGGGATTAACGCTGCAAAAAATTATCAAGGAGATGGAGATTCAACTTTCCGTTTGTTTTATGATACTGTAAAAGGCGGCGATTATCGTGCGCGTGAAGCAAACGTACACCGTCTAGCTGAGGTTTCCACTAATATTATTGACCAGTGTGTGGCTCAAGGTGTTCCTTTTGCTCGTGAATATGGTGGATTATTGGATAACCGTTCTTTTGGAGGTACATTAGTTTCTCGAACTTTTTATGCCAAAGGACAAACAGGTCAACAATTATTACTTGGAGCGTATTCAGCAATGAATCGCCAAATAGGTCGTGGAAAAATAAAAATGCACAACCGTCACGAGATGCTAGATTTAGTAATTGTAAACGGTAAAGCAAGGGGAATCATCGCGCGAAACTTGGTTACAGGAGAAATCGAAAGACATTCTGCTCATGCTGTAGTTATTGCTTCCGGAGGATACGGAAACGTATTTTTCTTGTCGACTAACGCAATGGGAAGTAACGTAACAGCAGCTTGGAAAATTCACAAAAGAGGCGCGTATTTTGCTAATCCATGTTACACACAAATTCACCCAACTTGTATTCCAGTATCCGGAGATCACCAAGCAAAATTGACCTTGATGTCTGAATCGTTGCGTAATGATGGCCGTATTTGGGTTCCTGCAAAATTAGAAGATGCAAAAGCGATTCGTGAGGGAAAATTAAAACCAACTCAAATTGCAGAAACAGACAGAGATTATTATTTAGAAAGAAGATATCCTGCTTTTGGAAATTTGGTACCCAGAGATATTGCTTCTCGTGCGGCTAAAGAAAGATGTGATGCCGGTTTTGGTGTTAACAAAACGGGAGAAGCTGTTTATCTTGATTTTGCTGCCGCAATCGAAAGATACGGAGTGGATCAAGCGAGATTAAAGCATTTAGACGAGAATGATAAAGCTTTGGTTATTAAGTTAGGAACAGAAATTGTAGCAAATAAGTACGGTAACTTGTTCCAAATGTATGAGAAAATTGTGGATGAGAATCCATATTCAACTCCAATGATGATTTATCCTGCCGTGCATTACACGATGGGCGGAACTTGGGTTGATTATAACTTACAAACTACAATTCCAGGTTGTTTCTCTATTGGAGAATCTAACTTTTCAGATCACGGAGCCAACAGGTTGGGAGCTTCGGCACTGATGCAAGGTTTGGCTGATGGATATTTTGTTCTTCCCTATACTATTGGAGATTATTTAGCCCCAGATATTAAGATGGGTGCTATCTCTACTGATTCTCCTGAGTTTGAGCAAGCTGAGAAAAATGTTCAACAACAGATTGAGGCATTGATGAATAATGGTGGTACTAAACCAGCAGATTATTTCCATAAAAAATTAGGAAAAATCATGTGGGACAAAGTAGGAATGGCTCGTAATGCCGAAGGTTTAACAGAGGCACAAAATGAAATTGCCGCAATTAGAGACGAATTTTATAAAGAGGTAAAGATTCCTGGAACAGCGGATAGTTTTAACCCAGAATTGGCGAAAGCACTTCGTATTGCTGATTTCCTTGAATTAGGAGAGTTGTTTGCCAAAGATGCCCTGCATAGAAATGAATCTTGTGGAGGGCACTTTCGTGAAGAATATCAAACTCCAGAAGGAGAAGCGCAACGTGACGACGAAAATTTTGCATACGTTGCAGCATGGGAATACAAAGGAAAACCAAGCGATGCGGTATTGCACAAAGAAGAGTTGAAATTCGAAAATGTTAAACTAGTTCAAAGAAGTTATAAATAATTTAGTCTAATGGCTAATGTCTTAAAGTCAATCGACTTTCGACTTTCGGCTTTAAGACTTTCAAACTCAAAATATGAAACTTACATTAAAAATATGGCGTCAGAAAAATGCCGCTGCAGAAGGAAAAATAGTTGAATATCCAATTGATGGAATTGAACCAGATATGTCTTTTCTTGAAATGCTTGACATTTTGAACGATGAATTAATCGTAAAAGGAGAAGATACTGTTGCTTTTGATCACGATTGTCGCGAAGGAATTTGCGGGATGTGTTCGTTGTACATCAATGGCGAAGCGCATGGGCCTGACCGTTTGGTTACAACTTGTCAATTGCACATGCGTAAATTTAAAGATGGAGATACTATCTTTATCGAGCCCTTTAGAGCTAAAGCTTTTCCTGTAATTAAAGATTTAGTAGTAGACAGAGGTGCATTTGACAGAATCCAGCAATCTGGTGGTTTTGTATCTGTAAACACATCTGGAAACACGATCGACGCAAATACAATTCCTATTCCTAAACATGATGCAGATAGAGCTTTTGATGCTGCAACTTGTATTGGTTGTGGAGCTTGTGTTGCAAGTTGTAAAAACTCCTCGGCTATGTTATTTGTTTCTGCAAAAGTGTCTCAATTTGCTTTATTACCACAAGGTAAAGTTGAAGCTGCTGACCGTGTAATGAATATGGTTGCTCAAATGGATGCAGAAGGTTTTGGTAACTGTACCAATACTGGAGCATGTGAAGTAGAATGTCCAAAAGGAATTTCTCTTGAAAATATTGCCAGAATGAATAGAGAATATTTGTCTGCAAGTTTGAAAGGATAAAACCGTAAGATATAAATTTATAAAACGCATTCAATGTCAAAGTTGAATGCGTTTTTTTATGTAAAATAATCTATTATACACTAATCTTTCCATCCCCAAGGTGCAGCAGGCGTACCTACTGTTTTTGTCAAATCAAATTTCACAGAAAACAATCGGTCAGAACCGATGCGCCTTAGGTTGTACGTGAAAGAAGTTTCGTCAAGAGTAATCCACCAAACATTTGCAGCAGCATTTGGAATCAAATCACAGGTTTCCTGATCTGCCGGAAAAAATTGAAGCGTTGCTGAGCCAGAATTAGTAGTTGTACCTCCATATTGTGTCACCTTATCCTCCAAACCATCTTCGTGGCGGTGGTCGTGTTTCAACTGGATGCGATCGTTTTCATAAGCAAGTACCCAGGTTCTTGACTTGTCGTCTCCTACAAAAAACGGAATCCGAATCGTGTTTTCATCGCAGTTGCGGACATGCATCACCAGTTTTTTATCCCGAAAAGTGTCATTGGTTGCACCCTCTGTGACTGTTCCTTCAAAGGATTTCCCACATTGTTTTTGTAGGTTTTCCCAAAATTGTTTCGCTCCCGATTTTTCCTGTCCAAAAATCAAAACAGAAAATAATAGTGTACACACAAGAAGTGTCTTTTTCATAAAGTTCTTTTTTGCTAATATAATGAACTTATGGTATTGTGATATTTCTTATTTTTATAAAAAATAAAGTAAAATGAAAATTATCCTAATTCAAGCTCCTTTAGTTTGGGAAAACCCAAAAGCCAACCGAAACTATTTCGAAGAAAAAATCAGTGCACTTACTGAAAAGGTAGATTTGATTGTGCTTCCTGAAATGTTCACAACGGGCTTTACGATGAATCCAAAAGATGTTGCAGAAACAATGCAAGGCGAAACCATTGTATGGTTACAATCATTGGCAAAAGCTACAAATAGTGCTATAACAGGAAGTTTAGTTATTAAGGAAAACGGAAGTTTTTACAACAGAATGGTGTTTGTATTTCCTTCTGGGACAATTCAGTGCTATGATAAAAAACACTTGTTTACCTTAGCTGGCGAAGATAAAGTATATACTAGTGGCACCCAAAAAACGATTGTAAATTATTTAGATTGGAAAATTTGCCTTCAAATATGTTACGATTTGAGATTTCCTGTATTTTCCAGAAATTCAGAGGATTATGACTTGGTGATTTATGTGGCGAATTGGCCAAAAATTAGAACAAATGCTTGGGATGCTTTATTGAAAGGACGAGCGATAGAAAACATGTGCTATACCATTGGTGTCAATAGAATAGGAACCGATGCCAATGGACACGAATACATTGGTCACTCACAAGCAGTCGATTTTCTGGGGAATTACATTCAAGAGCCAATAGCACCAGAAGGTTTGTTTTTAGTAGAATTAGACCAAGAAAAAATGCTGGAAACCCGACAAAAACTGGGTTTTTTGAATGACAGAGATTCTTTTGAAATAGAAAACAGGTAACATTTATTTCTTTTTGTCGGTTTTCTTTTTAGGTTCCGGAATGTAGGGAAGACTTAAATCAAATGCCTGATTGACGTCCCAATTTGCCCGAACATCAATTTCTTTGGAAAAGTAAATCACTTCCTCGGCTTGACGTTTTTCTAAATAATTACCGGAATCCCATTCCCGGTTTTTATTGGCATCATAAATAATACGGAGGGTGTACAGCGCAGGGTCAATTAAATTAAAATTTATTGTGGTGTTTTCCTCGGTATATTCAGTAACTAAAACATCCCCTTTCGCATTTGTGAGTTCAACAATGACGGGAAATTGTTTTACATTTTGCAACTGCACGGTCAGATTCCCATAATCAGCAGTGCTTTGAGTGTTTAATTTATACGTTAAAGTATCATTTGTTTGTTCGAAAAAATCAGTTAACGCTCCAGGTAAAATTTCAAATGTATAATTTTCGGAAGGTTCTTTTATGAAATCAAAAAATAGCTTTTGATTGAATTCGTCATATTTAGTGGTAAAAGGCACTGTATCTTTTGCGTTATTGGTTAGTTTTATTTTCGAATTTTCGAAACGGGTTAAAGGAGTATTACTTTCTAATGTAAATTGCTCTCTAAATTTTAAGGTTCCGTTTTGCAGGGCTATGACGTTTAAAGTATCTTTTTTCTGGTCTTTTATTTTAAAGTTGAATTTCGATTCGTATTGACCTTTGGCTACAGCCAAATTTAGTGAATCAGCTTTAATGGGCTTGTACCAGATTTGAAGGGAATCTTTTTTTGGAAATTTAGTAATAACAGTAGGCAGAAGATTGTTGTTGTTTTTTAAAATTATTTTGGGACTGTCATCAGCAGAATTTATTAGTCCCTCATACCCTACTAACAAGCGGTTTCCTGAGGCTTGACTAGGCTTAAATGTTTTGAAAGGAAGTGTTTCCTTAAATAATTCTAACTCATAAATAGTGTCATTTGGAATCGTAATAAAGTCTTTACTAAATCCAATTTTATCTGTTTTTGGGTTGTATTTATTGTTGCTGTTGTAGTCTTTCATGGCTACAAGAAGATATTTCCCTGCTTTTAAATTCTCTAAACGAAACGTCTTCAAGCTGTCCAATGTGTTGGTTACATATCTTGGGGTTTCAGTATAAACAACGGAGTCCTTGAAACTGTCATTGACTTCGTAAAGCATAACTGATACGAATGATTCCACTTCCTTTTCATACGCACTTTTCAGAGTACCACCAAGGCTTAAAGAGTCAATATAATCGCCGGTAGAAAATACATATTTGAATTGATTTAACGGATTTCCTTCATTATTATCAGCAATACTTTGTCCAAAATTAAAGCTGTACGTGGTGTTGGGTTGTAGTGTATCTTTAATTTTTATGGTGATCGTTTTGCTTGCCGTTGTGGGTAAAACCAATGGATCGTTCTTCATTGGTGGTGAAATAATCAATTGTTTGTTCAGGTTTTTTATTTTGATGTTTTCGTCAAATACCAACTTAATCTCATCTTCTTTGAAGTTTGTGTTGAAGTTTTCCGGGAAACTCATTTTCAAAACAGGCGCAATAGTATCTTTTAATCCCCCAGTGATAGAGCCTCTTTTGGCACAACCAGCTACAATAAAAAGCAATAATAAGAAGGCGTATTTTAAATTGTTTTTCAACATATCAAATCATAATTAGAATTTACAAAATAACAATTATAATTCATGTGATTGCTATTTTTTATAAAATTATTATGAGCAATAAATTCAACTTCCTTTTTGTGGGAATGTTGTTTTTTCTTTTTAATGTTTAATTTTACCCAGAAAAATAATTGCAGTTATAATTCGCAGTGGTACCAGAGTTTTTCAACTAAAGTAGCGCTGCGCTCAAAACATAAATAATGAGAAAAATAGAACATATTGGGATTGCAGTTAAGGATTTAGAAGTGTCGAATTTAGTTTTCGAAAAGCTTTTTGGCGCTCCGGCCTACAAATTCGAGGCGGTGGAAAGTGAAGGAGTAACAACTTCTTTTTTTATGAATGGGCCTAATAAAATTGAGCTTTTAGCAGCTACCAATCCAGAAAGTCCTATTGCTAAGTTTCTTGAAAAAAAGGGAGAAGGCATACACCACATTGCCTTTGACGTAGAAGATATAGTTTTAGAAATTGCGCGTTTAAAAAAAGAGGGGTTTATTGTATTAAATGAAATTCCTAAAAAAGGGGCTGATAACAAGCTAGTTGCTTTTTTGCATCCAAAAAGTACGAATGGCGTTTTGATTGAGTTGTGTCAGGAAATAAAATAAGTGTTTTCAGGATAATTCATTTAGTAATCTACTATTCAGCACGTTTCTCTTTAAAAGCGATGAATCATTGAAATATTATTGAAATCTAAGTCAAAATATTTGGAGTACATGAAAAATAGTAGTAATATTGCACACTCTTAACCGGTCCTATAGCTCAGCTGGTTAGAGCACCTGACTCATAATCAGGTGGTCCCTGGTTCGAGCCCAGGTGGGACCACAGTTTAAGTTTAAAAGCCTTGCAGTACTGTGAGGCTTTTTTTGTTTCTATCAGTACAACAAATGGTTGTTTACAAATATAGTCATCTTTTCATTTTGTTTCAATTACTATCTTTTTTTTATTTATGATTGTAAATAAAACTAAAAGCTATGGAAAATAATTTGCGATACAATTTCTTCTACATGCATGGGACATTACTAAATGTAAAAGCTTTTTTCGAATCTGATAGGGCGGTGTACATTTTTGGCCCCATGTTGCTACGTTATTCTAGTGGAGAATGAAATTGATAAACTCGATTTTACAGGTGGACTTTTTTAATAAAAAATAGATATTAAAAACGGGTACATTTTTCTAATTACTCCAAAAAATACACGAATAGATAGTTCTAGGTCTGCTTATTTTGTTATTTTTGTGTAAATAAATATTTTTATGAGTATTTCAAGTATTATTCCAACAGCAAAAATAATTGAACGTTTACATTATGAAAATCCGTGGTGGGTTTCTAAGGCAGTCCATTCGGCTTATCAGAACATGCAAAAACGATTGTATTTTGATTTGTTTTATCCTTTTGTAAAAGAAAAGGATATTCGCAGAGCTGTTGTCTTGATGGGTCCTCGTCGCGTTGGTAAGACCGTCATGATGTTTCATTCCATTGATCAATTGATACAAGAAGAAGTTGATCCTCAAAAAATATTTTTTGTGGGTATCGATAACCCGTTATATTTAAACTTAAGCTTAGAAGATATTTTATTGCTTTGCAAAGATGCTGTCAAATTGCAAAATTTAGATGGATGCTATGTTTTTTTTGACGAAGTACAATACTTAAAAGATTGGGAACGTCATTTGAAAGTATTAGTAGATTCATACCCGGACACCAAATTTATAGTTTCAGGTTCTGCTGCAGCAGCTTTGAGATGGCATAGCACTGAAAGTGGTGCTGGTCGATTTACTGATTTTATGCTACCACCGCTAACTTTTCAGGAATACATTCATTTAAAGAATATGAATCATTTAGTATTGAAAGGCGAAATTGATTATGGCAATCGAAAAATCCCATATACCATAGCGCATGACACCAAAGCTCTAAATAAAGAATTTTTGAACTACTTAAATTTTGGAGGCTATCCAGAAGTTGTTTTGTCTGAAAAGATACAAAGTGATATGGGTAGGTATGTGAAAAATGACATTGTAGATAAAGTGCTTTTGAGAGATTTACCAAGTCTATACGGCATTAAAGATGTTCAAGAACTAAATCGTTTCTTCACATACATCGCTTACAACACTGGAAATGAATTCTCTTATGAAACGATGTCAAGAGAAAGTGGAATTACTAAAGATACTTTGAAAAAATATTTAGAATATCTAGAATCTGCCTTTCTAATTAAAGTATTGAATAAAGTTGATATCAATGCCAAGCGATTAAAAAGAGTAACCAGTTTTAAAGTGTACTTAACCAATCCATCACTAAGAACCGCCTTATTTTCTCCTATTTCTGAAACGGATAGCGAAATGGGTAATATGGTTGAAACCGCAATTCTATCCCAATGGATGCACCGAGAGAATTTAGATTTAACCTATGCCAGATGGAAAGATAGAAAAGAAGGAGAAGTTGATTTGGTTTTACTAGACGATAGGAAATTCAAACCGTTGTGGGCAATTGAGATCAAATGGAGCAACCGCTATTTTGATAAACCACAGGAGTTAAACAGTCTTATTCAATTTTGTCAAGCCAATGATTTTAAAAGTGCATTAGTTACTTCAATTGATAAAGAGGGAGTAAAAGAGATTGGCGACATTCGTTTTACTTTTGTACCCTCAGCCCTATATGCTTACAATGTTGGGGAGAATACTTTAAAGATGAAAAACACATCATATTAAACAATCAAAAGTTGTTTTCCGTAATAATTAAGGACGCTTTTCTTCCTTTCTCTAAGTTGGGTTTTAAGAATAGCACATATAAAGACTTGAAGCGTAGCTTTGTAATGGGACTTGGGCGAGCCCAGGTGGGACCACAGTTTAAGTTTAAAAGCCTTGCAGTACTGTGAGGCTTTTCTTTTTTTATATCTAAAATTTTATAAAAACCGCCTTTTGTCAGCGTTAGTCTTGTTTATATTAAAAGGATGTATTTATTTTACACCATAAATACTCTGATTTTTTAAAGAATAATTCAATTTTAAATATGAAATTTATTCAAAGGTTTTTTATTACTCTGATTTTATTTGTGTTTTGTATTTTTAATGTATTAGCTAAAGATCCACCACCACCACCGCAGGCAAGGACAACAGAAGTAGTTCCTCCTCCTCCTCCTCCCGGGGTGTCTGTAGACGAAAATATAAACACCATGATGCTAGTTGCTTTATTATTTGGGGTTTACATCATTTATAGCTTTAGGTTAAAACAAAAAACTCCAATCTAGATTGGAGTTTTTTTTGTTTATAATACTATTGAGTTCTTATTTGTTGGCATACAATCTAGAAACGTATTTACCAATGACATCAAATTCAAGATTTATTTTTGTACCAACTTCAAAGGTTTTAAAATTAGTATGTTCGTATGTATAAGGAATAATGGCGACACTAAACTGATTTTTCTTTGAGTTCACAACCGTTAAGCTAACACCATTTACCGTAATGGATCCTTTCTCAATGGTAATGTTGTTCCAATTTTCCTCGTATTCAAATGTGTAAAGCCAGCTTCCGTTAGTCTGCTCGGCAGTGATGCAGGTGCCCGTTTGGTCTACATGTCCCTGAACAATATGTCCGTCCAGCCTGTCTCCCAGTTTCATTGCTCTTTCCAGATTGATACTGTCCCCAACTTTCCAATCCGATAAATTTGTTTTTTTTATTGTTTCGTCTATTGCAGTTACGGTATAGAAAGTGTCGTTGATAGCAACAACCGTAAGACAGACCCCGTTATGAGCCACGCTTTGATCTATCTTAAGTTCACTGGTAATTGATGCGTTTATGGTAATATGAACGTTATTTTTTTCTTTTTTTATTTCTTGGATGACACCAAGGGTTTCTATGATTCCTGTAAACATTTCTTGTTTTTTTTACTAAATTTGCACTTCAAAATTAGCAATAAATAACGGTATGTCATTATGAAAAAAGCAGAAAATATAATTGTCGGAATTTCTATAGGAGATTTAAACGGTATTGGAAGCGAAGTTGTTCTAAAAACATTTGAGGATTCTCGCATGTTAGAGTTATGCACTCCAGTTATCTTTGCTAATGTTAAGTTGTTGTCTTTTGTTAAGAAAAGTTTTCCATCAACATCTTTGCTCCACGGGATCGACAAATTAGATCAAATTGTAGTGGGCAAAATCAATGTATTAAACCTCTGGAAAGAAAGTGTGGATTTAAATCTTGGCATGGATGATACTAAGGCAGGGGAATATGCTATAAAATCATTTATTGCAGCGACGAAAGCACTCAAAGAAGGTGTCATAGACGTTCTGGTAACCGCACCAATAAATAAATTCAATATACAATCAGACGATTTTAAGTTCCCGGGCCATACGGATTACCTAGACCAAGAACTAGAAGGCAATGCCCTGATGTTGATGGTTCAGGATACTTTGAGAATAGGATTGCTGACAGATCATATTCCGCTTAGTGAAGTCGCCTCGCAGCTAACGGAAGAATTGATTGTGCGAAAAATCGAAACGGTCAGACAGACTTTGATCAAAGATTTTGGCATTAATAAACCCAAAATAGCAGTTTTAGGTTTAAACCCGCATTGTGGAGATGGCGGAGTCATAGGGACAGAGGATGACTTGATTATAAAACCTACATTAAAAAAAATGTTCGACAAAGGGATCTTAGTATTTGGTCCATTTGCTGCAGATGGTTTCTTTGGCAGTAATCAATACGAGAAATACGATGCCGTTATAGCAACCTACCACGATCAAGGATTGATTCCTTTCAAAACATTATCTTTTGGAAAAGGAGTAAATTATACGGCAGGCTTGCATAAAATAAGAACCTCTCCAGATCACGGCACCGCTTATGATATAGCAGGCAAGGGAATAGCTGATTTTAACTCCTTCAAAGAGGCGGTATATCTGGCAATAGACATTTATCATTCCAGAAATCAATACGCGGAAATCAGCAAAAAACCATTGAAAACAAAAGAAAAGCAGTTGTGAACAAAAAAAAGTGAATAACAGTATTAGATTTGCAATAATTTTATATCTTTGCACTCCCGAAGTTTAGGGGAAAATTGTTGTTGAAATGAAGAACACAAAAGAATATTTAATTCCTTTTATAGGATTAAAGCTAGGTAAACATCATTTTGAGTATCAAATCAGTAATGCGTTCTTTGAAATCTTTGATTATGATGAATATCTAGATTCAAAGATCAAAGTAAATGTAGTTTTAGAGAAAAAAAGCACACTCTTAGAGTTGCGTTTTAATCACAAAGGAGTTGTAAATGTACCCTGTGATCTTACCAGCGAAGATTTTGATCTGCCAATTGAGGGAGAAATGAAATTAATCGTTCGTTTTGATGAGGTTTACAATAATGATAACGACGAATTATTGATTTTGCCCCACGGAGAGTTTGAAATAAATATTGCACAATATATCTATGAAATGATTGTGCTGTCAGTCCCTCTAAGACGCGTTCATCCTGGAATACAAGATGGGAGTTTAAAGACAGAAGCATTGACTAAACTCAATGAATTGGCGGTAAAGGAAGAAAAAGAAGAAAGCAAAGAAGAAGAAAATATTGACCCGCGTTGGGACAAGTTAAAGCAACTATTAACGGATAAATAATATAGTAAAATGGCACATCCTAAGAGAAAAATCTCCAAAACAAGAAGAGATAAAAGAAGAACACATTACAAAGCTACTGTAGCACAGATTGCTACTTGTCCAATTACTGGAGAAGCACATTTATACCACAGAGCATATTGGCATGAAGGTAAAATGTACTACAGAGGGCAAGTTGTTATAGATAAATCTGTAGCTGTTGCATAATACATTTTTTGTAAATGATATTCGAACTCTCACATCGTGAGAGTTTTTTTGTTGTTTGTAATTTTCGTTAAATAAGAAGTTCTAATTCAAAGAGAATGGAATTTTTTTTGTAATTTTCAATCTTTTTAAAAATTTTCAAATGGCACCATTTGACTAGAAATAAACGCATACAATGAATACAATCACAGCCGCAATAACCGCTGTTGGAGCCTATGTTCCAGACTTTGTACTAACGAACAAAGCTCTTGAAGCCATGGTCGACACCAATGACGAATGGATCACCTCTCGTACAGGAATAAAAGAAAGAAGAATCCTTAAAGACAAGGACAAGGGAACTTCTTTTTTGGCCATAAAAGCCGCACAGGATTTATTGGCCAAAGCGAACATTGACCCTTTAGAGATTGATTTACTAATTATGGCAACCGCAACGCCAGACATGCCAGTAGCATCAACAGGCGTGTATGTCGCAACCCAAATTGGAGCCACAAATGCTTTTGCTTATGATTTGCAGGCTGCTTGTTCCAGTTTTTTGTTTGGGATGTCAACAGCTGCTGCTTATATTCAATCCGGAAGGTATAAAAAAGTACTCTTAATTGGTGCTGATAAAATGTCTTCGATCGTGGATTATAAAGACCGATCGACTTGTATTATTTTTGGAGATGGCGCAGGTGCAGTACTCTTTGAACCTAACGATGAAGGATTAGGATTGCAGGATGAATACTTACGCAGTGACGGAATTGGCAGAGATTTTCTTAAAATTGATGCCGGCGGATCACTTAACCCTGCCTCTTTTGAAACGGTAAGAGACAACAAACACAACATTATACAAGACGGAAAAACGGTGTTTAAATACGCCGTAACCAATATGGCAGATTCAAGCGAATTAATTTTGAAAAGAAATAATCTGACAAATGAAGATGTCGATTGGCTGGTTCCGCATCAAGCCAATAAACGTATAATTGATGCGACAGCCAACAGAATGAATTTAGAAGAATCTAAAGTATTAATGAATATCGAAAAGTACGGAAATACAACCTCTGCCACTTTGCCATTGGTGCTCAGTGATTTTGAACATCAGTTCAAAAAAGGAGATACGATAATTTTGGCCGCTTTTGGAGGTGGATTCACTTGGGGATCTATTTATCTAAAATGGGCATACGACAAAAAATAAATTTAAACTAAAAACAAATAATTATGGATTTAAAAGAAATTCAAAATCTAATCAAGTTTGTCGCAAATTCAGGAGTTGCAGAAGTTAAACTAGAGATGGATGACGTGAAAATCACCATCAGAACAACCTTAGAAGGAAATGTCACTGAGACTACTTATGTACAGCAAATGCCCGCTCAAGGAGTGCATCAGCAACCATTAGCTCCACAGCAAGTGACTCCCGTTGCCGTTGTTCCGGTAGTACCCGTGATAGAAAACGCTCATTTCATCACTATAAAATCTCCAATTATCGGAACTTTTTATAGAAAACCATCTCCGGATAAACCGATGTTTGTTGAAGTAGGTAAAAGCATAGCTAAAGGAGACGTTCTTTGCGTTATTGAAGCTATGAAATTATTTAACGAAATTGAATCTGAAGTTTCTGGTAAAATCGTAAAAATATTGGTTGACGATATGTCGCCAGTTGAATTTGACCAACCTTTATTCTTAGTAGATCCATCATAAGAAATTAT
Source organism: Flavobacterium sp. RSP15 (assembly GCF_003968755.1). GTDB lineage: Bacteria > Bacteroidota > Bacteroidia > Flavobacteriales > Flavobacteriaceae > Flavobacterium. Next base: position 153,431 of record NZ_RYDL01000002.1, read on the forward strand.
AAATTATAAATTTTGAATGATGTTTTTTCATTATTTGAAATAATTTAAAATTTAAAATTCAACATTTAAAATTTCAAAACAAGATGTTTAAAAAAATATTAATTGCAAATAGAGGAGAAATTGCGTTACGCGTAATTAGAACCTGCAAGGAAATGGGTATAAAAACAGTAGCGGTTTACTCTACTGCAGATGCTGAAAGTCTTCATGTAAGGTTTGCTGATGAAGCCGTTTGCATAGGACCACCTCCAAGCAACTTGTCCTATTTGAAAATGTCAAATATAATTGCCGCCGCAGAAATTACCAATGCAGATGCAATACATCCAGGATATGGATTCCTTTCTGAAAATTCTAAGTTTTCTAAGATTTGTCAAGAACATGGAATCAAATTCATTGGAGCTTCGCCAGAAATGATTGATAGAATGGGAGATAAAGCTTCTGCAAAATCAACCATGATTGAAGCGGGCGTTCCTTGCGTTCCGGGATCAATAGGGATTTTAGAATCCTATGAACAAGCCCTGCAACTATCCAGAGATTTTGGCTATCCCGTGATGCTCAAAGCAACCGCTGGTGGTGGTGGAAAAGGAATGCGTGCAGTTTGGAAAGAAGAAGAACTCTTAAAAGCATGGGACGGTGCACGTCAAGAATCGGCAGCTGCTTTTGGGAATGATGGTATGTATTTAGAAAAATTAATTGAAGAACCCCGTCACATCGAAATTCAGGTTATAGGAGATTCCTACGGAAAAGCCTGTCACCTTTCTGAAAGGGACTGTTCCGTACAAAGACGCCATCAAAAACTGACTGAAGAGACTCCATCGCCGTTTATGACTGATGAATTGCGTCAGAAAATGGGAGAAGCGGCTGTAAAAGCGGCCGAATATATTAAATATGAAGGTGCCGGAACGGTAGAATTTTTGGTGGATAAAAATCGTAATTTCTATTTTATGGAAATGAATACTCGTATTCAGGTAGAACATCCAATTACAGAACAAGTGATAGATTATGATTTGATTCGGGAACAAATTCTTGTTGCTGCAGGAGTTGCCATTTCAGGAAAAAATTATTTACCTCAATTGCATGCCATTGAATGCCGTATTAATGCGGAAGATCCTTATAATGATTTTCGTCCGTCTCCAGGAAAGATTACAACGTTACATATGCCGGGAGGACATGGTGTTCGTCTAGATACCCATGTGTATTCCGGGTATACCATACCACCTAATTATGATTCAATGATTGCAAAGTTGATTACAACTGCTCAATCACGTGAAGAAGCAATAAGTAAAATGAGAAGAGCCTTAGATGAATTTGTGATAGAAGGAATAAAAACGACTATTCCTTTTCACAGACAATTAATGGACGATCCTCGTTATATTGCAGGTGATTACACAACCGCGTTTATGGATACGTTCAAAATGAACGACCCAGAATAGCAGATTTACATATCCATAATAAAAAACCTTGCAGCGATGCAAGGTTTTCTTGTTTAGAACCACTACACAAAGACAAAGCGGGTAATTTATACCCATAACACCCTATGTATTACCCACATTTCTCCTTTTTAGAAAAAACAGATTTTATTAAACACCTCTATTTCAGAAACTTAATAACGCAACACCTTCCTTTGTAACTCTGGTACAATTATTTCAATTACTTCATCAATAATAAGTAACAATAATAATCTAAAAATAAAATAGTATGAAAAAGTTAATGGTAACAGCAGCAATCTTAATAGCAAGTTTTTCAACATATACAGCTACAGCTCAAGGAACAACTACACCAGCGGAAACAGTCTCAATTCAAGAAGAATATATTGAAGTGAAAAATGAAGAAGTCCCAGAAGCTGTAACAAAAGCGTTAAAAACGGCTTACCCAGATGCAATTCTAGACAAAGCATATACAAATGCTAATAAAGAATATAAACTGGATGTGACTGTTGGGGACAAAAAAGGAAATCTTTTTGCAGATGCAACTGGGAAATGGATTCAAAAATAAAGCATCAAAACAATAACAATTTAAAAAAAACACTATGAAAAAGTTAATTTTATCAGCAGCAATTATTTTAGGAAGCATGTCCGCATTTGCAACAATACTTCCCGTTCAAAACCCACAAAATCAATCGGTTTTACTACAAGAGGAATATACTGAAGTACAAGCAGAAGCAGTTCCTCAAGCAATAAAAACAGCTATGGAAAAAGCATATCCCGGAGCAATTCTGGGAAAAGCATACATCAATAAAAATAAAGAATACAAACTAGAAATTGCAGTTGGAGACCAGAATGCTACTGTTTATGCGGATGCTGAAGGAAACTGGATAAATAAATAATTTAGGTGAGTTTTGTTTAAAAAGAGAGATTGTTTTAACAGTCTCTCTTTTTTTTGCAAAAAATTAGCTAAATACAAATTTAATACCTTTATTTTAGCCGTAAAGTTAAAATACAATGGCTAAAATTTTATTGATTGAAGATGATGTTGCTTTTTGTAAGTTATTAGAAAAATTTCTAGTAAAAAACAACTATGAAGTAACGGCTACATTTTCAGCTGAAGAAGCCAAATCTCAAATAAAAAACACTGAATTTGACCTCATCATTACGGATTTAAGACTTCCAAATTATGATGGAATTAAACTTATGTCAGAAATCAAGAGTACCCATCCCAATGTTCCCGTACTATTAATGACGGGATATTCTGATGTGAGTACTGCTGTAAAAGCCATGAAAAATGGGGCGGCAGATTATATCTCTAAACCATTCAATCCCGAAGAAGTTTTATTGGTTATTCAAAATTCTCTTCAAATGGAAACGCACACTAATTCTGATAAAGTAATTTCTGAACCTAAAACTGACAATAAAAAAAACAAAAAACCGACTAGTGAATTTGTGAAGGGGATCTCAAAAGCATCTCAAAAACTGGCAGAATATATCCAACTCGTCAGCCCAACAAATATGTCAGTTTTAATCATCGGCGAAAGCGGAACGGGGAAGGAAGTTATTGCCAAAAGCATTCACCAGAACAGTTCCAGAACAAACAATAATTTCATTGCCGTAGACTGTGGATCGATCCCAAAAGAATTAGCTGCAAGTGAGTTTTTTGGCCATGTAAAAGGATCTTTTACGGGAGCCATAAATGATAAAATTGGATTTTTCGAGGCAGCAAACAGAGGTACATTATTTCTTGACGAAATAGGGAATCTTTCCTATGAAAATCAAATCCAACTATTGAGAGCACTCCAAGAAAGAAAAATTAAGCCCGTAGGAAGCAATAAAGAAATTGATGTAGACATCAGAATCATCACCGCCACAAACGAAGACTTACGGGAAGCAGTCAAAAATGGGACATTCAGAGAGGATTTGTACCATAGAATAAATGAGTTCTCTATACATTCCCCCTCTTTGGTAGATCGTGACGAAGATTTGATGCTCTTTTCTGATTTTTTTCTTGAAAAATCAAATCAGGAATTAAACAAAAAAATCATTGGGCTTTCTGCTGAAGTAGTTACAATTTTTCAAAACTACAGATGGCCGGGAAATCTGCGTGAGCTTCAAAATTGCATCAAAAGGGCCACGCTCTTGTCGCAAGGAGATTTCATTGAAAAATCAGCGCTACCCACAGAATTTTTTCAAAATGAAAACCTAGACACCTCTGATCTGTCTTTGTCTCAAAACGAAAAAGAAGTCATTCAGGAGGCTTTAGCTAAAACCAATAACAACAAAACAGAAGCTGCTAAATTATTGAAAATCAATAGAAAAACACTGTATAATAAATTAAAATTATACAACATCAATTAGTTTAATTCCTTTTCTAACAGGACAAAAAGTGCTGTTATTTTGAGCTTCAAATTAATTGAAGCCATTTTTACCTCTTCAAGTGTTAAGTCTTCTTGCTCTAATACATCTAGAATAACACTGATTTCTGATGCGCTAATTTGCTTGAACATGGGAGCCATTTTATGAGCTGTATTTTTAATCTCCATAAAATCAATGTTTGAAACTGACCGATCTAAATTTTCTAAATTCTTTGCCGTACTTTTTATAAATGAGAGTAACACTTCTTTTAAAGCAACTATATCATTAGATAAAAAAGCGTTCAAGACTTTTAATGAATAAGGCCTTTCCCCCTTTGTTTGCTTGCTTTTTAGAATTGCTTCAAAGGGAACTGCGTCATTGTTCAAAATAGACTGTAATGTTTTAAGCAGTATTTTAGGAGAATAAGGCTTGCTGATTAAAGTGGTAAATCCTGCGGTTGTGTAGTTGTCCAGATTTAAATCATTTCTTCCGGTGACCGCTATTACAGGTTGTTTTTCATACTCGTATTTGGGATTATTTATGAGTTCTTTCAAAAATAAAAACCCGTCCATAACTGGCATTTGAATATCGGTGATAATCAAATCAAAGGTAATATTTGATAGCGCATCAAGAGCTTCTTTTGCACTAGCAAAAGGGAATACAATATATTGGTTTTGTTTTAAAACTTCAGTTGTTAATTTCAACAAGCTTTCATCGTCATCTATCAGTATGGCTCTGTAATGCTTTTTTGACGGATTCGCAGTAGTCTGTTTTTCGGAAACCGTGACATCAAAAAATAATGGAATTTGGATTGTAAACAAACTTCCCTTTCCTAATTCACTTTTCAAATGCAAAGCACCGCCTAGAATCGCTGTCATTTTTTTAGAAATGGTAAGTCCTAATCCTGTCCCGCCATATTTTTTCTCTATATTCTTATCGGCTTGAATGAATTCCTCAAAAATGAGTTCTTGGTTTTTTTCTGCTATTCCAATCCCGGAATCTTCTATTTGTATCGCTATCAATTGTGTTTCCAAGTAGATTTCAACGTTAATTTTTATGAATCCTTTTTCAGTAAACTTGAACGCATTTCCAATAAGGTTTGATACTATTTGTCTTAAACGAAAAGGATCCCCAATGATTTTTTTTTCGAGATTAGGGTCAATTTCAACAATCAGTTGAATTGGTTTTTGTGCATAAACGGATTGAATGCTATTTGCCACTTCATAAATCATCTCGTACAGCGAAAACGGGATTTTTTCTATCGTGATTTTCCCAGCTTCAATTTGAGTAAAATCCAATAGATCCTGAACCAATTGTGAAATATAATCGGAGGAACCTTTGATGTTCTTGGTGTAATAGCATTGTTTACTGCTTAAATCGGAATTTCCCAATAATTCCGTATAGCCAATAATCGTGCTTAAAGGGGTTTTCAGGTCGTGGCTTACAGTTGCAATGAGTTGCTCCCGACTACTAAGTAATTTTTTGGATTTTAGATTTGCCTCCTCCAATTGTTTCTTATAGGATTGGGTTTTTGAGTAATCATTTAGAATTATAATCAAAAAAAACAAAGTAAGCAATAATCCAATTATAGCCGCAGAGGTTACAATTTGATTCGTTTTTGCTAAGGAATTCTCTCTATCCGAATAGTTTTTTGTGGTGTTTATTATAATTTCCCGCTCTATAGTGTTAAGGACTTTTCTTAGCTGGTCAGAGATTGAAAGTTCATTTTGCAATAATTTATTTTCCTCAAAATTCAATAATTTTTTCTTTCGGGATGTTTCTCTTTTTACCTCATTTAATAAATTTTTAGAAACCGTCAAAATAGAATCGGTTGCTTTTTTACTTAACGTATTGGTACTATCATCCGGAATGTTTTGATTTAAGTAGGCAACATATTTCTGAAGGACATTTCGTTGATAAATTCCCATTCTGGCGGGATCTTTTACAAAATCTTCTAATTCCAGTTTCCGCAAAGAAGACTCCATTTTAGTCAAATCACCAATCGCGTCGTCCACCGCATCTTCATTTTCACTTTTATTTTTAATAAGTTTTAGTTGCTGGATATTTATCGTTTTCTTAGATAGCAATTGCTTGACACTGTCTAGTAAAGTGATTTGGTGTGGTGTGGAGACAAACAATTTCAAGGAATCAATTTCTGCTTTTAACAGCGTATTTTTCTTTATATAGTTGTTAAAATCTTTTTCTGATTCTGATTGAATGGCTATTCGAGCTAAATTTTCCGTTTCATACGTATCAGAGAGCAAGTTGCTAACCCGTAAAATAGTATTGCTTTCCTCGGTAATTCTTTCTTCGGTTTTTGAAAAATTCTTGTTCTCGGAGTATAAAAACCAGCCCACACTGGCAAAAAGCACCGCCAAAACCAGATAACTCAGGAAAACTTTTATCGGAATATAACTTTTTTTGTTATTCATTTTTCAAAGATAAAAATTACAAAATTATTTAAAGTTAAGGTATTCAAAATATTTTGACACGAACAAAAAACCCCACGAAAAAGTGAGGCTTCCTATTTTTAAAATGATTTCTACAAGGTTTCTTTGAGCCATTTGAAAAATTCACCTTGCCAAACCTGCGCATTTTGAGGTTTCAGTACCCAGTGATTTTCTTCTGGGAAATACAAAAATCTACTTTTTATTCCTCGTAATTGTGCTGCTTGGAACGCTTCCTGTCCTTGTCCTATTGGTACACGAAAATCTTTTCCGCCTTGAATAATTAAAATAGGTTTGTTCCATTTCTCTACCAGAGTCATTGGGTTGAATGTCGTGTAAGTTTTTTGCGCTACAGCATTGTCTTTTTCCCAGTACGCACCGCCAAAATCCCAATTGCTGAAGAAAACTTCTTCGGTAGTTCCAAACATGCTTTGGGTGTTAAAAACACCATCATGGGCAATGAAGGTTTTGAATCGGTTGTTGTGCATTCCGGCCAGATAGAAAACAGAATACCCGCCGTAACTGGCACCAACGCATCCTAAACGAGTGGCATCAACATATTTTTCCTTAGCAACAGCATCAATCGCTGATAGGTAATCATCAATTACTTGTCCACCCCAGTCTTTGCTGATTTGCTCATTCCATTCCACGCCATGACCTTGCATTCCACGACGGTTAGGAGCCACAACAATATAGCCGTTGGCAGCCATCAGTTGTAAATTCCATCGGAAGGAATAAAATTGTGTCAATGGAGATTGAGGTCCGCCTTGACAATACAAAAGCGTTGGGTATTTTTTTGAAGCATCAAAATTAGGAGGAAGAACCACCCAAACTAACATTTTTTTGCCATCTGTTGTCGTAACATATCTTCTTTCGGTTTTGCTTAACGCCAAAGAATTATAAATTGTAGTATTGACATTAGACAGTTGTTTCCAAGTCTTTTTCTTCAGATTATAAGAAAAAAGTTCTGCCGCATGATTCATGTCGGTTCTCGTTACAATGATATTATCACCGGAAAACCCAACTAAATCATTGACATCAAATTCTCCATTGGTAACTTGGCGAACGGTAATTGCTCCCGAAGCTTCTGGATTGGTCAGACCAGGAAAATTAACTTCAAACAACTGCTTTGTTCCGTCTACAGGGGCAACAAAAAATATTTTTTTCCCGTCACTACTCCAGATAAAACTATCTACCGTTCCGTCCCAATTGGCCGTTAAGTTCATTTTCATTCCTTTGAAACTAACTATCAGGTCGTTTTTATCTGCCTCATAGCCATCTCGTTTCATTTGCAACCAAGTCAAATTTCCGGTTGGAGAAAATTGTGGAGCGGTATCATATCCAAGGTTTTCTTCGGTTCTATTGCTGGTTTTCCCAGTTTTCAGGTTGTATTCATAGATATTGGTGTTGGTAGAAAGAGCATAGTCAGTTCCTGCTTTTTTCTTGCTTACGTACAGAATACTTTTGCTGTCTGGCGACCAAATATAATCTTCATCACCACCAAAAGGTTTTTGTGGACTGTCGAAATTTTCGCCTTTCAGAATGTCAATTCCCATGGCGCCTTCTTTGTTTTCTTTATAAAAAACATGGTTGTATTTGCCTTCATTCCAGGCATCCCAATGACGATAATTCAATCCGTCATAGATTTGAACATCTGATTTTACTAATTCTGGATAAAAATCTTTTCCATGAACGTTCTCCATTTTTACTTCTTCATTGTAAACGATATATTTCCCGTCAGGAGACCTGTTTTTATCTTTTAACAGGGCTGCGGTATCTTTTACTTCGGTTGGATTTCCGCCATTTACGGGTAAAGTGAAGAATTTTGTATCCGATTTATTTTCTTGAACAGAAGGAGTTGTTACTTTATACACTACATTTTTTCCATCTTTGGAAATGCCTAATGGTGTTACTCTTCCTAGTTTCCAGAGCAGTTCTGGAGTCATTACATTTTGTGCCATAGCAGTTAAACTCATCATTAATAAAGGTATAAATAGGAATTTGTTCATTTTAATAATTTATTTTTTCGAATGCTAAAATTAGCCAATTTAATTTGATGTTTTTTTGTTTTTAATACTTGTTTTTTAGCCCCGATAAAAGTGGAAATCCTTTTGTTTTTTTCTTTAAAAAATAAAACATTACTTCACACTACTTTTATTTTAATTGGAGTTCAGTGAATTTATTTAGAACGGATAGCGGTATTAGCTCCAAAAAATTATTATTTTTATAAAAATATTTAAACATGGATTTGAGCTATTGGGAGTTGAAAAACTGGTTTACTGATGTAAATTATACCATCGTAGGAAGCGGTATTGTGGGCTTACATGCTGCATTACGCTTGCGCGAAAGATTCCCTGAAAGCAAAATTCTAGTGTTGGAAAAAGGAATGTTGCCGCAGGGCGCGAGTACTAAAAATGCCGGTTTTGCGTGTTTTGGAAGTCTCTCAGAAATCATCGATGATTTAAAATCCCACTCGGAAGAGGAAGTCATTCATCTCGTTCAAAAACGGTGGCAAGGCTTGCAGTTGTTGCGAAAAAGATTGGGTGATGACACGATAGATTTTAAACCGTACGGCGGATATGAGTTGTTTTTAAAAGCAGATGAAAGTAGCTATAATGAATGTGCTGGGAAATTACCATTTATCAATGAAATCTTAAGACCACTTTTCAAAGCCGATGTTTTCGCCAAGGAAGTAAACTGTTTTGGGTTTAGCGGGATACAGGAATATTTAGTTTTCAATCCGTTTGAAGCACAAATAGATACCGGAAATATGATGCAGGCGTTGTTAAAAGAAGCGGTTTCTAAAAATATTTTAATCCTGAATCAACAAACCGTTACCTCCTATTTCGACAACGGGAATAAAGTGGAAGTGGCACTTGCTGATTTTAGTTTTAGTACCCAGAAAATACTGTTTGCAACAAATGGTTTTGCTAATACATTGACAAATGGTGCGGTTAAACCGGCCAGAGCACAAGTTTTAATTACGGAGCCTATCAAAAACTTAAATATAAAAGGAACTTTTCACTTGGATAGAGGGTATTATTATTTTAGGAATATTGGCGATAGAATACTACTGGGCGGAGGAAGAAATCTGGATTTTGAAACGGAAAATACAACTGAATTTGGACAAACAGAAATTGTCCAAAATAAATTGGAACAATTATTAAAAGAAGTAATTTTGCCGAATCAGGATTTCCAAATTGCGCACCGTTGGAGCGGCATTATGGGTGTTGGTAACAGCAAAAGTCCTATCGTTTCACAACTGTCAGATAATGTCTATTGCGGTGTACGATTGGGTGGAATGGGAGTGGCAATAGGGAGTTTAATTGGAACAGAATTAGCAGATTTAGTATAATGGCAACGAAAATAACACCCAGGAAATCAAAACAACCCATTAAAAAAGAAACAACCTCTTTTATGAGCAAACTAATTCGTTTTTTATTCAAAATATTGTTATGGTTCATCGGACTCTCTTTATTTTTTGTGGTATTTTTTAAATTTGTACCCGTTCCGTTTACCCCATTAATGGTGATTCGTGCAATTGAAAATAAAACTGCAGGAAAAGAAGTTTTCTTCAGCCACGACTGGGAACCTATTGAAAACATCTCGATGAATCTTCAAAAAGCCGTGATTGCCAGTGAAGATGGAACGTTCCTGAAACATAATGGTTTTGATTTTGTAGCCATGCAAAAAGCGTATAAAAGCAATGAACGAGGCCGAAGAATAAAAGGAGGAAGCACAATATCACAACAAACGGCCAAAAACGTATTTCTTTGGCAAGGCCGCAGTTATTTGAGAAAAGGATTGGAAGCATATTTCACTCTTCTGATTGAAATCATTTGGGGAAAGGAACGCATTATGGAAGTCTACTTGAACAGTATCGAAATGGGGAATGGTGTCTATGGAGCTCAAGCAGCCACTGAACATTGGTATCGAAAAGATGCTTCCAGTTTAACACTAATCCAGGCTGCAGGAATAGCCGCGATATTACCCAATCCAAGAAAATATTCGGCGACTAGTTCTTCCACGTATATCAACAGGCGAAAAGCTAAAATTGTACGCGTGATGCGACAAGTAGGAAAAATTGAATATCCAAAATAGTTTTTAGCAGTCTTAAAAAGTAATCAGATAATTTCTAAAAATAAAAAACCGTAAACTCTTAATTAAAAGATTTTACGGTTTTGTTTTGTGGAGAATACCGGATTCGAACCGGTCACCCCTTGCCTGCCAGTAGAATCTATATTTTAAGAATACCTTATTTTACTGGGGTTAATGTTTTTTAAGTAATGCAAAATCATACATTTTCAAGCATTTTGCCACTCATTAAGTACACTTAGATTAATGTGTTGTAAATCGAGATAACTATTAAAAATTATTGCCAATTAATATCTATTGTTAGCCAAATCTCAATATTATTTAATACATTTGGCTAACAATAAAAACACTTTTATGAAAAAAGTTATAGGAAGAGAAAAGGAAATAGAATTATTACATCACGCTATCGGTTCTGATAAGTCAGAGTTAATAGCGATATATGGAAGAAGACGTGTTGGAAAAACTTTTTTAATTCGTGAAACTTTTTCTAAAGAAATGATTTTTGAAGTTTCGGGAATTCCTGATGGAAGTTTTAAAGAACAATTGATGAACTTTCATATTGAACTTTCTAAAAAATATACACATCCAACCAAGACAACCATACCAATAAATTGGATGGAAGCTTTTGCACTATTAGGAGACTATATTGACACTTTAAAAAAATCAACCAAAAAAGTCATTTTTATAGATGAATTCCCTTGGATTTATACTCACAAGTCAAAATTTATACAAATGTTTAGTCACTTTTGGAATAGCTATTGCACAAAACGAAATGATTTGATTGTTGTAATATGTGGCTCTTCTGCTTCGTTTATGGTTAATAAAGTAATTAATGATAAAAAAGGCTTACATAATAGGATAACAATACCGATAAGATTGTTGCCTTTTAATCTTTATGAAACTGAACTTTTTCTAAAATCCAAAAAAATTAATTTAGATAGATATTCCTATCTTCAATTGTATATGGCTATTGGAGGCATTCCTCATTATTTGGAAAAAATTAACCCAGGGGACAGTGTTCCTGTAGCAATTGATAGGCTATGTTTCCAAAAAAATGGTGTTTTAGTAAATGAATTTAATCAAATTTTTGCTTCTTTATTTGAGAATTCTGAAAATCACATGAGAATAATTGAAGCTTTAGCCTCAACCCAAAAAGGGATGTTAAGACAGGAATTGATAGATAAGTCAAAAATTCCTTCTGGCGGTACTCTATCAAAAACGATTCAAGAACTAATTGAATCTGGATTCATTTCTGAATATTTTCCCTACGATAAAAAAACAAAAGACACTCTTTATAGGCTGTCAGATGAATACTCTCTTTTCTATTTTAAATTTATTAAAAACAACTTAAGTTCAAGTTGGACAAGTCTTTTTACTTCTAGGAGTTATATATCATGGGGAGGTTTTGCATTTGAAACGTTATGTCTTAAACATATTGACCAAATATTAAAAAAACTAGGATTAATAGGCATCGATAGTAAAAGCTCCAGTTGGAGAAATAAAAATGCTCAAATTGATTTACTTATAGCAAGAAGTGACCGTAGTATTAATATTTGTGAAATGAAATTTTCTGTAAATGAATTTGTTATTGACAAATCTTATGCTGAAAATATTCGAAAAAAGAAAAGTGAATTTAAGAAAGAAACATTAACAAGGGATAATTTATTTATCACATTCGTTACAACTTTTGGAGTTAAAAATAATGCTTATAGCAATGAAGTTATGGATAATGAAGTTACGATGGATAGTTTATTTGAAAAAATATAGCTTTTCAATAATTATTAGCAGCCAAAAGTAATGATTAAAATCCATTTTTGGCTACCAATAAAATCCATTCTCATACTCACTAATGAAGAAAGCACGCTCAATAAGTACACTTAGACTCCATAAAAAAAGCCTCACATTGCTGTAAGGCTTGGTATTACTGGTGGAGAATACCGGATTCGAACCGGTCACCCCTTGCCTGCCAGGCAAGTACTCTAGCCAAATGAGCTAATCCCCCAAACTAGTTCGCAAATATAACATATAAATTTCCCAAAAAGCAAATTTCAAAATACAAATCCATTCTATTTGAAAAAAAGTCAAATCCTCCTTTACTTTTTTTAACTTTACATCAAAATCCCCACTATGGTATCAGAAAACCCAATAGGTTCGCTCTTCACAACTATTGATAATAAAATTGCAACCGTTACATTTGCTCATCCTTCAAGTAATTCTTTTCCGAGAGAATTGTTAGATCGACTCACTACTGAATTCAATAATTTAAGTGCCGATCCAGCCGTTTCGGTGATAGTTATACAAAGTGAAGGCTCGGGTGCTTTTTGTGCGGGTGCTTCTTTTGATGAACTTTTAGCTGTTTCGGATGAAGAAGCAGGAACACAATTTTTTTCTGGATTTGCGCATTTGATCAATGCAATGCGTTCATGTTCCAAGCTTATCGTCGGGCGCATTCATGGAAAAGCAGTTGGTGGAGGCGTAGGAATTACTTCCGCCTGTGATTATGCATTGGCTACAAAAAATGCATCAATAAAACTATCAGAATTGGCCATCGGAATTGGTCCCTTTGTAATAGAACCTGTCGTTTCGAAGAAAATCGGAAAAACGGCAATGGCCGAAATGACCCTCGCAGCCCATGAATGGAAAACCACTGATTGGGCGGTAGCCAAAGGATTATACGCTAATACTTTTGAAACCATAACAGAACTGGATGCCGCAATAGCTGATTTCACTGGTAAATTATCCGGTTACAATCCAGAAGCTTTATTGGAGATGAAAAAGGTTTTCTGGGAAGGAACGCAACATTGGGATACATTGTTGATAGAACGCGCCACGATTTCGGGTAAATTGGTGTTGTCTGATTTTACCAGAAAAGCATTGTCCCAATTCAAAAAGTGATTTTCTCAGGATTTATTCTGAATTTATTTCAGGAGCTATTTCCTGCTGTACACTATATCTTTTTATAAGGTAAAAAAAAATCACCTTATAAAAAGGATGCCGTTTCCATCAGGGCTAAAACATTTGTGAATTATCAAATTCGGATTACAAACAAAATAATTTCATCCTATCTCCCTCCACTTTGGGGAGGGTTGGGGAGGGAAAATATTTACATCCCATTTCTCATATCAATTTGCTAAATTTGCATCAAAATTAAACTCCAATGAGCAATATCAGAATTACAAAACAATTTAGTTTCGAAACCGGACACGCCTTATATGGCTATGATGGGAAATGTAAAAATGTCCACGGACATAGTTATAAATTGTCAGTAACGGTAATTGGAACCCCAATTTCAGATCGCTCTAATGTGAAATTTGGAATGGTGATTGACTTCACGGATTTAAAGAAAATTGTAAAAGAAGAAATAGTAGATCAGTTTGACCATGCGACTGTTTTCAACGGAACAACCCCGCATATCGAATTGGCAAACGAATTAATAGTTCGCGGACACCATGTTATTTTAGTAGAGTACCAACCAACAAGCGAAAATATGGTAGTTGATTTTTCTCAAAGAATCATCAGAAGATTACCCGAAGGAATCACCCTTTTCTCTTTGAAATTACAAGAAACCGAATCTTCTTTCGCGGAATGGTTTGCCAGTGATAATGTGAAATCCATACTGTAACTTCATGCAATTACACAATAACAAAAAAATATATTTTGCCTCCGACCAGCATTTTGGAGCACCAACACCCGAATTGAGTTTCCCGAGAGAACAAAAATTCGTAGCTTGGCTCGACGAAGTAAAAGACGATGCTGAAGCTATTTTTCTATTGGGCGATTTATTTGATTTTTGGTTCGAATACAAAACCGTAGTTCCAAAAGGGTTTATCCGTATTTTAGGTAAATTGGCCGAAATCCGAGACAGTGGAATCCCTATTTATTTCTTCGTGGGAAACCATGATTTATGGATGGAAGATTATTTTCAGAAGGAATTGAACATTCCAGTTTTTCATGACAATCAAGAATATACTTTTGGAGATAAAACATTCCTTATTGGCCACGGTGATGGAAAAGGTCCTGGAGATCTAGGGTACAAACGCATGAAAAAAGTGTTTACCAATCCGTTTTTCAAATGGCTTTTCAGATGGTTGCATCCGGATATTGGAGTTAAACTGGCGCAATACCTGTCCGTAAAAAACAAACTGATCTCTGGTGATGAAGATGTGACTTTTCTGGGTGAAGACAATGAATGGTTAATTCTGTATTCCAAAAGAAAATTGGAAACCAAACACTACAATTATCTTATTTTTGGCCACCGCCATTTGCCTATGAAAGTAACAGTAGGAGAAAATGCTGAATATGTGAATCTAGGTGACTGGATTACGTATTTTACTTATGGTGTTTTTGATGGCGAGAATTTTGAGATTAAAAAGTATTAAGAAATTAAATTATGAAAACTGAAAATAAAGTATCTAAATTTTTTATTCATTTAGGAATTATATTGTTGACTGTTGGTTTTTTATCTATCGACTTGGATGATTTTTCTTTTGAAAATAATAAAAAATCATATTTCAAAATTATCGTTGCAATTGTATCTTTCATGATTTCGTTTTACAGAATTCAAAACGAAAAACATACCAATCAAATTAAAAACTGAAAAGTATATAAGAAAATACTTTTTGTATATTTTGCAATTATCGCAAATAAACCAATCCCTAATTCATACCCACACCATACAAATAATCATCTAGATTTATTTTAAACAAAGTGCCTTCTACCAAATCTTTTACGGCATCTAATTCTTCCATGGAAACGGCCAAATCAATTTGGGAACAAGGTGTTTTTAGTAAAAATTTGTGGCATTTGTTTTTCAGTTCACAATCGTCGCAGCATCTGTTTTGGATGTAGCTGTCTTCAATACAACGCTTAAATAGTTGCAGTTCCTGTTGGGTAAAATAAAAGCCCATTTCTCTAAAAACCAATTGGACTTTGTCCAGTACAACGTCATTATCTTTTCTCCAGTAGAAAGCCGTACCTAAATTGTTATGATATATTTGTTTTATTTCTTGCATGTTTCATTAGTTTGAAGCAAATATAAGTATTATTTATATTTGTTCTAAATAATAAAACATAAAAAAGCATAAAAGTTTGGTAAAATAATCTTGAGATTTTTTTAAAATAGCATGTTTAATGCCATTCTACTTTTGTAATAAACAACCGTGTAGTTTGTCATTTCGACGAAGGAGAAATCACATCAAGTTATTCAAATTGTGTGATTTCCCCTTGTCGGACACGAGTGATAGCAAACTGGCGAAGCAATGACAATATTACTCGCTCTTTTCATGTTCCTCAATATCTTTTTGCAAGTCCAGTTTTCTAAAAGTAGGGAATACAGCTCCTGTAATAAATACGGTAATCAGTGTCATGGTTCCACCAAAGACCACTGCGCTAACAGTTCCCATCAGCTTTGCGGTTAATCCGCTTTCAAAAGCACCCAATTCATTAGAGGAACCCACAAATATAGAATTCACCGCTGCAACTCGGCCTCTCATGTGATCTGGTGTTTTCAATTGCAAAATAGTTTGGCGTATCACAACCGAAATCCCATCGAAAACACCGCTTAAAAATAAAGCCGCAACTGATAACCAAAAAATCGATGAAAGTCCAAAAACGATAATACAAATCCCAAACGCAAAAATTGCCGACAACAGTTTCATCCCCGCATTTTTGGTAAAAGGAATATAAGCGGATATTATTAGCATCAAAAATGCGCCAACTGCCGGTGCGGCTCTCAAAACACCAAATCCTTGCGGGCCTACTTTCAAAATATCCTGTGCAAAAATGGGTAACAGCGCTACAGCTCCTCCAAAAAGGACGGCAATCATATCTAGTGATAAAGCACCTAAAATCGTTTTATTGTTGTAGACAAACTTCACACCTTCCTTCAAACTTTCCATAATGGGTTCGCCAATTTTTGGATTCAAAATAGGTTTCGTTGCAATTTGGGTTAAAGCGATTAACGCAAAAAGTGAACACCCCAAAACGATGGACATGGACCAATGAACACCAATCCAATTGATCGAAAAACCGGCTACCGCAGGTCCTAAAACGGAACTTATTTGCCAAACAGAACTGCTCCAAGTGGCAGCATTGGGATATAATTTTTTAGGAACAATCAAAGACAAAAGAGAAAATATCGTCGGGCCAAGAAAAGCACGAACCAATCCGCCTAAAAACACGAAAAAGTAAATAGAATATAAAATAGTTTGGGTAGAAAAGTTTTTTATAAAGGGTGGCCATGTAAATAAAAACAAGCCCAAACTAATAATTGAAAACCCTAATATGCATTTAAATAGCAATCCTTTTTTCTCTTTTTGATCGACTATATGTCCGGCAAATAAAGCCATTGAAATGGCTGGAATAACTTCCATTAATCCAATAATTCCTAAGGACAACGGGTTTTTGGTTAAACTGTAGACTTCCCATTCAATGACAATAAATTGCATCGACCAGCCAAAAACCATAGCAAAACGCAATAACAAAAAAATATTAAATTCTTTATACCGCAGTGCCGAATACGGGTCTTTTTTTTTCATAACAAATAATCATTCTTTAATATCTCGCAATCGCAATTGCAAGCTTATTTTTCCTTTCCATTCGTTTTCATCAATGCAATAGACCGCTTGAAAAGGTTTTTGATGCGTAGTCAGTTCCATTTTGTCACCTAAGTTAAAACCAATTGCAGCAATACCTTCGGAATTATTTTGTTTGACAAAAAGTTTTAGGTGTTCCTGATCTTGACCCATAGGTTTTCCATAACCAGTGTCTTTGATGTTTTTAGTCAGGAAAATTGGCGTCATATTTTGTGGTCCGTACGGTTCAAATTGTTTCAGAATCCGGATTAATTTTGGAGTAATATCCGCAAAATCAATCTCGGCATCAACTGCAATTTCGGGTGTCAACATATCCGAATGAATGGTTCTTTCCACTTCTTTTTCGAAAGCGTCTTTAAAGATTTGATAGTTTTCTGCCGCCAATGTCATTCCCGCAGCATACATGTGACCGCCAAATTGTTCCAAATATTCTGTACACGCTTCGAGTGCATTATACACATCAAATCCTTTTACGGATCGTGCCGAAGCAGCATATTTATCGCCACTTTTGGTGAAAACAAGTGTTGGACGGTAATACGTTTCAATCAAACGGGAAGCAACAATTCCTATTACTCCTTTGTGCCAATCTTCTTGAAAAACTACGGAAGTAAAACGTTCTTTTTCATTATTTTCCTCAATCTGTTGCAACGCTTCTTTGGTAATTAATTTATCTAAATCTTTTCGTTCAGAATTATATGCCTCAATTTCAGAAGCAAATTGTTGGGCTTGCTCAAAATTAAATTCGGTTAGTAATTCTACCGCATGATTGCCGTGTTTGATCCGTCCGGCAGCGTTTATTCTGGGAGCGATGATGAAAACAACATCGGTAATGTCTAAGGTTTGTTTTTTTATCTGGTGAATGATGGCTTTGATTCCTGGTCTTGGGTCAGTGTTGATGACTTGCAGTCCAAAGTAAGCCAGCACCCGATTTTCTCCGGTCATCGGAACGATATCAGCGGCAATGGCAGCCGATACTAAATCCAAATACGGAACCAAATCCTCAATTGTCTGGTTTCGGTTGACACCCAAAGCCTGAATCAATTTGAAACCTATTCCGCAACCACACAACTCATCATAAGGATAATTACAATCATCACGTTTTGGATCGAGAACAGCAACGGCTTCAGGCAGAGAATTTCCTGGTCTATGGTGGTCACAAATGATAAAATCGATGTTTTTTGCTTTGGCATACCCCACATGATCAATGGATTTTATACCACAATCCAAAGCGATGATAAGTGAAAATCCATTGTCATCAGCAAAGTCAATACCTTTGAATGAAATGCCATAACCTTCTCCATAACGATCCGGAATGTAGGTCGCCACGTTTGGATAATAGGTTTTTAAATAGGAAGAAACGAGAGAAACTGCGGTGGTACCATCGACATCATAATCGCCAAAAACAAGAATATTTTCTTCGTTTTCAATCGCTTTTTCGATTCGGGCTACTGCTTTTTCCATATCTTTCATCAAGTACGGATCGTGCAAATCAGCTAAACTCGGACGAAAAAATCGTTTGGCATCTTCAAAAGTTTCAATGCCGCGTTGTACTAATAAAGTGGCCACAAAATCTTCTACATTCAATGCTTTCGCCAAATGTTGAACGGCATTTTCGGAAGGTTTTGGTTTTAGGGTCCAACGCATATTGATTAGGAATTATAAAATTGTATTAGGAATTTTGTCAGGTCGAGCGCAGTCGAGACCAACTGATGTGTCTCGACTGCGCTCGACCTGAGATCGGATTGTAATTTTATTTTGAAACCAAAGCACTTCCGTAAAATGCAATTCCATCCCATCCGGTTTTCATGAAATTGCGGATGTTTTGGTGATCTGTTCCGTTTGGATTTTGCAAAACATCTTCGTAATAATACGCTCCAAAACAGGCTAATGTTGCTGCTTCTGATAAACTTTGAATTTCAGCGAAAGCGAACAACTTGCAAGATCCTGAATTTTCTCCAGCTGCATTGTGTTGCAAACCATTCTCAAATGCTGTAGGAGTAAAATCGTAGTTATCTTCAATTGTTGCGATGGTTTCTGCAAACGTGATCATTTCTGGCGTTTGCTTTAATTTATCTAAAAAGGATTCTAAATTCATAGTTTTTTATGGGTTATTCTTCTTCCGAAAATTTACTTTTTTTAGGTTCTTTAGTGATAGTTTTTCCACTGATCACGACGACAATTTCACCTCTTGGTGCTATTTTATTAAAATGATCGACCACTTCTTTCACGCTTCCGCGAACATTTTCTTCGTGTAGTTTGGATAATTCTCTGGAAACCGATATTTGGCGGTCTTCGCCAAAAAAAGTAATGAATTCCGCTAAAGTTTTTACTAATTTATGTGGAGAAACATATAAAATCATCGTTCTGGTTTCTTCTGCCAACGCTAAATATCTAGTTTGCCGTCCTTTTTTATCAGGCAAAAAACCTTCGAAAACAAATTTATCATTGGGTAAACCGCTGTTGACTAATGCCGGAACAAACGCCGTTGCACCCGGTAAACATTCCACATCAATTCCGTTTTCAACACAAGCGCGGGTCAGTAAAAAACCAGGATCAGAAATCGCTGGCGTTCCTGCATCTGAGATTAAGGCGATATTTTCTCCGGCTTTTAACCTCGAAATTAAATTCTCGATGGTTTTGTGTTCGTTGTGCATGTGATGGCTGTACATGTGGGTGCCAATTTCGAAATGCTTTAACAATTTTCCGCTTGTACGCGTATCTTCGGCGAGAATCAAATCGACTTCTTTAAGAATCCGAATCGCTCGAAAAGTCATATCTTCGAGATTGCCAATAGGCGTAGGAACGATGTATAATTTTGACATAGATAAAATAATTAAATACAAAATTTAAAGAAAGTCTGTATTTGTTCAAATGTATATTCAGAACAATTCAAGGCGATTTACAAAAATTTTTTCTCTATAATATCCATAAAACGTTCTTCATACTCTTGTTTTCCTTCCCAGTTCTTATAGTCCGGTTTTACCATTTCCTGGATAAAATCTCTGGTTTCATAGAAAGTATCAAATGTGATTAATTGATTTAAAACGCGGTTGTAATCTTCGCTGCTGTTTCCAAAAAGATGTTTTATAAAAGCAATGCGGTCATTTAAATCGATATTGATTCCTTTGGCTAATTTTTCGTTCAGCGAAACTATTTTTGGCTCTACTTTTTCGGTTGGTGCTGCGGGAGTACTTTCTGATTCCGGTTCTTCAGGTTGTAGATTTTCTTTTGGAGTTTCAATAACTATTGCTGTTGGAATGTTATCTACTTGCTGTTTTTTTACAAAAAGCGTGTCGTGATAATTGCCTCCTAATAAATCCTCAAAAGAGATTTGCACCGCTTGCGCTTTCTTTGGCATTTCCAATTCCGTCTGCGTTTCTTCTTCCTGTGATAATTCAAAAGCAGGTTCAAAAGGCGCTTCCGGTTCTGCTGTCTCATCCTCCGCTTCCGTTTCCGTAGCAACAACTATTTCGCTCTCGACTACCGTTTCCTCTTCTTTTTCATGCTCCTCAAGTAGCGCTTCGGCTTGCTCTAAAGGCATTTCGATAGTTTTCTCAGCAGCTGCTTCCTCAATAATTATTTCCTCTTCAGGAATTTTATCAGCTTCATTTTCTTGGACTTCCACGGCACTTTCTTCCTCCGTTGCAACTGGATCCGGTTCCTCTGAAGGAGTTATTTCTTGGGTTTGTTCCAAAGTCGTTTCTACTGTTTCTTCAACTATTGTTTCTTCTAGTACCGTAACTGTTTGTGGTTGAACGGAATCAGTTGTATCAAAAACAGCTGCGATTTCTCTACTGATTTCCGTTATGCCAATGGTTGGTTTTGCTTCACTGAAATGTTCGTCCACAAATCGTAAGACAGAAAGTTTTTCGTATAACTTCTGTGTTTCCAGATATAATTGATTGATATCCGATTTATTTTTTAGCTGTAATATTCTGTGAGCAATGCTGATTAAATCGGCTTCCAATTTTTTTTTCATGTCTGTTGAAATTATAGGGTGTTAAGCGGGTCTTTTTTGATGCGTTTTCGTATTCCGTTTGATATCGTCCCAAGAAAAGGGAATCTTTGTGAACACGATTTTTATTTTTTTAAATAAGTGCTCTCGAATCTCCCATTTGATATAAATTTTATACTTTTGAAACGACGTAAAAGTATACAATTTTTAAGTCGGTTTCTTTATTATAAAGTAATAAAAACTATTCATTTTTTAAGTCAGAAAAATACAAAATGTTTCTCGAAAATACAGTAAATCACAAAGAACAATTTGGTTGGATCGAAGTCATTTGTGGCTCCATGTTTTCGGGTAAAACCGAAGAATTGATCCGTCGTTTGAGAAGAGCGCAATTTGCCAAGCAAAAAGTCGAAATTTTCAAACCAGCAATCGACACCCGCTATGATGATGAAATGGTGGTCTCTCATGATGCTAATGAAATCCGTTCTACGCCCGTTCCCGCTGCCGCAAATATTGCAATTTTGGCGCAAGGTTGTGATGTAGTGGGCATTGACGAAGCACAGTTTTTCGATGACGAAATTGTCAAGATCTGTAACGATTTGGCCAATCAGGGAATCCGTGTTATCGTGGCCGGATTGGATATGGATTTCAAGGGAAATCCTTTTGGCCCGATGCCTGCTTTAATGGCAACTGCTGAATATGTAACCAAAGTCCATGCCGTGTGTACCCGCACGGGAAATCTCGCGAATTACAGTTTCCGCAAAACCGACAATGACAAACTCGTCATGCTGGGCGAAACCGAAGAATACGAACCATTGAGCCGTGCTGCGTATTATCATGCGATGCGGAAAGATCAGGAGAAGTAAATCCTCTCCCCTTCTTAATTCCATTTTTTTCTGAAATTCCCAAGTTAGATAATTCACAAACGAATAGGTTTTATTTAAATCCAATAAATTAATGTCTGTTATCACAACTATTCCTTTTTAACAAAACTACAAAAAAAGGATTCTCGTGGAATAACTTTGTTAAATTGATTCCTGCTATAACTGGCAAATAGAATTTAGTCTGCACGGTTAAACTATATTTGAGACCAATAATCCTAAATCTGCAACTCTGATAGCAATAAAACAGGTGTTGTGGTATCAATAACTTGATAAATATCAGATATTTTTTTAAATATTGGTTTTAAGACATGCTACCATAAAAGTACATGCCTGACTCCCAATAATCACTTTTTAAACAAAATAGGTTAGACTATTCAAAATTTGATGCGTATTGACTTAAAAATTACACCTCTAAATTAACCATTAAACCAATCAACTCGTTTTGGGTTGTTATCCCTTTATCGTGCAAATACCAGAGTTGTAAGTTGGTTTTTAAAGTTTCGTCAATAACGCCAAATTCTTTTTTATAATCCGCAACCAAATCAGCAGCAGCTTTAGGTCTTGGTCCCCAACTACCGAGTATAGCGCCTGTTGTTTTAGCGACAACGATCAATATAGGAATTGATTTTTTTTTGTTCGTCAGATATAAGTTCATTAGTTTTTCATTTTCATCACGCAGCACAATTCTCAAGTCAATTTTGCCAGATTGCACTGCCATTGTATTCATGATTGGCAACAACTGAGCAGCATCTCCGCACCAACCTTCTGAAATTACTACCCAAATGTATTCACTTTTTAGATTCTTTAACTTAATCTGATTTTCTTCCGTAATTGTAATGGTTTTGTCCAAACGATGCATACGGGTTTCATTCAGGGTGCTATACTGCGTCAAATTTTCGGATTGTTCCTTTCCTGTGGATTTTCCTTCCAATATTAAATCTGAAATAAGTTTTCTGTAATCGGTATAGGAATGACTGTTAAATAATGCTTTAGCTACAGGAATTTTCATAATACGTAAGTTGTTTACACAAAGTTAGCATAAAATTGGCCTATAAAGATGACTTAAGTAATAACCATGGTATAATGTCGTATTTTAAAATCAGGATAAAATCATGTAACAATCTGATTTAAAGCTGTTTTACTTAAAGTTAATTCTTTTGACTTTACGACTTTTAAACTTTCGACTTACTTATATCAGTTTCAATTCTACAAAAAGTGTATTTTTATCCTAAATTACAAAGATGGATTTAAAAACAAAATCGATAGGATTAGTTCTCTCCGGAGGCGGTTCTAAGGGTATTGCTCATGCTGGCGTGATCAAATTTTTAGAAGAAAAAAACATACGCCCGTCTCAGATAGCGGGTACGAGCGCAGGTGCTATTGTTGGTGCAATGTATGCCTGGGGAAAGACACCGGAGGAAATTCTGGAGTTTTTCAAGTCGATCTATCTTTTTCATTGGAAACATTTGACCTTTAAAAAGGCGGGGTTGATTGATTCAGAATCCTTCAAAAGTTATTTTCATACTATTTTTGGAGAGGCTGTTTTGGGCGATTTAAAAATTCCAATTCAAATTACAGCTACCGATATGGTTCGAGGAAAACTAAAAATATTTGCCCCCGAAACAAAAATTACAGATGCTGTTTTAGCTTCCTCGGCGTTTCCGGGTATTTTGTCCCCTTATGAAATAAAAGGAAGCATTTATAGTGACGGAGGGATCCTAAATCATTTTCCAACAGATATCCTGCAAGGACAATGCGATACCCTGATTGGTGTTTACGTGAGTCCTATTCAAAAAATAGACGCCAAAGATTTGAATACGATCAAAGCGGTAACGACTCGGGCTTTTGATATTCTTTCAGCAAATTCTAATATGCATAAATTTAACATCTGCGATTGGATCATAGAACCAAAGGATTTATGCCTGTACAGTACGTTTGAAACCAACCGAATTAAAATGGATGCCGTATTTAACATTGGCTATGAAGCCGCAAAAAAATCGTACGAAAAACTAAATTTATAAAATTTAAATAACGCATTTTTTAGAAAACAGAATATGTCTATATTTGCACCAATCAACTCAACACACACATGAAATACAAAAGAATTCTTCTTAAACTAAGTGGAGAAGCTTTAATGGGCGACTTGCAATACGGAATTGACCCAAAAAGACTAGCTGAATACGCTGACGAAATTAAACTAATTCATGATAAAGGAGTAGAAATAGCGATTGTAATAGGTGGTGGAAATATTTTTAGAGGAGTTGCCGGAGCCAGCGCAGGAATGGACAGAGTGCAAGGAGATTACATGGGAATGCTGGCCACTGTGATCAACGGAATGGCCTTACAGGGTGCACTGGAAGAAAAAGGAATGAAAACCCGTTTGCAAACGGCGTTAAAAATGGAATCCATTGCGGAACCCTATATCAAAAGAAGAGCAGACCGCCACCTGGAGAAAGGAAGAATTGTAATTTTTGGAGCCGGAACAGGAAATCCTTATTTCACAACAGATACCGCAGCCGTTTTACGGGGTATTGAGATCAATGCCAATGTGATTCTAAAAGGAACTCGCGTGGATGGTGTGTATGATTGTGATCCGGAAAAAAATCCATCTGCCGTGAAATTTGAATTTATTTCCTTTGAAGATGTCCTCAAAAAAGGATTGAATGTAATGGACACAACCGCTTTTACATTAAGCCAGGAAAATAAATTACCAATCGTGGTTTTTGATATGAATAAAGTAGGCAATTTATTAAAAATCTGCGAAGGAGAAAACATAGGAACCGTAGTAAATATATAGTTAATGGTTCCTGGTTATAGCTTTTGGATTGCTCCAAATTTCTAAAACCCAAAACCCAAAACCTAAAAAAATGACTGAAGAAATTGAATTTATATTAGATAGCACCAAAGAATCCATGACCGGTTCTATTGCGCATTTAGAAAAAGAATTTTTGAATATTCGTGCCGGAAAAGCATCTCCTGCCATGCTGGGAAGTGTTTTTGTTGATTATTACGGATCCGCAACACCGCTTTCGCAGGTATCAAAAATAAGTGTGCCTGATGCCAGAACAATTACGTTACAACCTTTTGAAAAAAACATGCTACACGTGATTGAAAAAGCAATTATGGTGGCCAACATTGGTTTTAACCCAATGAATAACGGCGATGTAATTATCATCAGTGTTCCTGCACTAACCGAGGAAAGAAGACGTGATCTTGCCAAACAAGCCAAAGTTGAAGCCGAAGACGCTAAAGTGGGTATCAGAAATGCCAGAAAAGATGCTAACACTGAGATCAAAAAATTAGAAAAAGAAGGAACATCAGAAGACATTTGCAAAAGTGCCGAAGAAGAAGTTCAAAACTTAACCAATAGTTATATCCGTAAAATAGATGAACTTTTAGTGGTTAAAGAAGCTGAAATCATGAAGGTGTAATTCCCTTTCAAATCCTATTAAAAATCCGTTCGCTTAGGGGAACGGATTTTTTTATTGTTATTTTTGCGGTACCAAAATGAGATTATACCCGTTTTGCAGTAAACCCTATTTATGAAGCAATTGTGTGTGTTCTTCTTTTTTTTAACGCTTTCGCTACAGGCGCAGTTTCAAGTCAATGGAATTGTGAAAGAGTCTACAACCAATAAACCATTACCATTTGCTACGATTACTACAACTGACGGTATAAACTCCATCTCTGATGTGGATGGGAAGTTTAGTATCGTTACTCCAATTCCCTTTACAGCCTTTGATATTTCATATATTGGTTTCACCAAAGCCAGAATTACCCTTGAAAAAAACAAAAATTATTATGTGGTCATGCTATCTCAAAAAACAGATGATCTGAATGAAGTGGTGGTTCCAGACGAAAACCCAGCTTTGGCAATTATCCGAAAGGCGATCGAAAATAAAGACAATAATAACCCCCAAAAAAAACTCTACAGTTTCGAGTTTAAATCCTATAATAAACTCATTGTAAGCGCAAATCCTGACTCCATTGACGGGAGAATCGATTCTGTTTTTGTCCAAAAATCAAGCGGTGATCAGTTCTCAAAAATTGACTCTTCCGAGTATAAGTTTAAAGATATCGTACGTCAGCAACATCTGTTTCAAACTGAAAAAGTATCACAATATCAATTTGCTAATAGCACATTAAAAGAAACTATATTAGGTACCAAAATGGCGGGTTTCAAGCAACCTGTTTATGAAATCATTGCATTTAATTTACAGTCCTTCTCTATTTACGATTCCCGTTACGAACTTTTTGAAACCAAGTACAACAGCCCCATTGCCAATGATGCCCTAAAAGATTACAACTATAAACTGTTGGATTCCCTGATCATTGACGGCAGAAACACCTACATGATTTACTTCAAGAATAAGAAAAAAAGAAGAGCGTCAGGACTGGAAGGCGTACTTTATATTGACCAAAATAATTTTGCTGTCGCCAAAGCAGTAATGCGCATAAAAGGCGTTCTTGACATTAGTGGAATTCATAACTTTAAGTACATTCCCAGTGAAAAATTATGGTTTCCAACGGACAAAACCTTTAAAATTGTAAAGGGCAAAAATGATGACGATATAAAAATCCTTGGCGGAACGATTCAATTTGATGGTGATGTAGAAAACGATTTTAAAGAACGAAAAAAAACAGCCTCGGATTTCACCTATTTATTATCGCAAACCAACAATTTTGAAATCCAGTATAACATACCGATCCAAATAAAAAAATCAGCCGTCACTATCGAAATCAAAGACGATGCAGTTAATAAACCAGAGGCTTTTTGGGACACCTACAGAAAAGACAGCTTAGACAGCCGAAGCCAAAAGACCTATCTGGCACTCGACAGTCTTTCGATCAAAAAAAGAATTGAAAGCCGCCTCCGTTTTGGCAGGAAAATCATCAATGGGTATTTACCTATAGGAAAATTCGATTTAGACTTACGTAAATTGTTTAGCTATAATAACTACGAAGGATTTAGATTGGGAATTGGAGGCACTACAAACGAACGATTTTCAAAAAATTTCAGAGTCGAAGGATACACCGCTTACGGAACAAAAGATAATGATTTTAAGTATAACTTAGGAATAGCAGCACGTGTAGGGAAATTTACTAATTCCTGGATAGGAGTTTCCTATACGGATGATCTTCGAGAAATTGCCAGTACCGTATTTGCAATTGACAAAAAGCCTTTTAAAATTTATGATCCCAGACCAATAAACATCAGTACTTTTTATAATTATGTAACTTGGAAAACATTTATAGAGACTAAAATCATTCCAAAAACCGAAAGTTTATGGGAACTCTCTAGAACGGCTGTGGAACCACAATTCAATTATATTTTCAATTTAAACGGAAAATTATACCCCAATTACGTGATGACTACCGCAATGGTTTCTTTGCGCTGGAATCCATTTAGTGATTATATGCAAACGCCTACGGGACGAATTGAGGTTGAAAAACGTTTTCCGAAATTTACGTTTCAATACACCCAATCCATCCCCAAAATCTGGCAAAATGATTTTGAGTTTAGCAAAATAGATTTTAAAACAGAGTATGAAAAAAAATATTTAAACGGTCAAAAAACAAGCTTACTTTTCGAGGCAGGATATTCTTTTGGTGCAATACCCTTAACTCATTTGTACAACACCTCGCCTAATAATATTACCAAAGAAACTATCATTCAAAGGATTACTTTTTCAGGCAAAAACAGTTTTGAAACCATGTTTTTCAATGAGTTTTTCTCCAGTCAATATGCCTATTTTCAATTCAAGCACGGGTTTAGCCGTGTCACATTATTCAAAAAAATAAAACCGTCTTTAGTCATTGTATCCCGCGTGGCTTGGGGTAATTTACAAAACCCGGAGCAGCACATCGGACTGGATTATAAGACACTGAACAAAGGGTATTTCGAATCGGGAATCGAACTGAATCAAATTTACAAAGGACTTGGATTAGGTGGGTTTTACCGGTATGGACCCAATCAGTTGAGTAAATTTCAAGATAATATTGCTGTCAAAATAAGCTTCGTCCTCAATATAGGCCTTTAATGACTCGACACAAATTTTAATCCTATAATAGAACTGATCAAAGTGGTGATGAAAAATATTCGCCAAAAATCAGCTGGTTCTTTAAAGACAAAAATTCCAACCAATACGGTTCCCACTGCTCCTATCCCAGTCCAAACCGCGTATGCGGTGCCTATAGGCAAAGTGAGTGTGGCTTTGTAAAGTAATCCCATGCTTATTGCCAGACAAATCAAGAATCCGCACAACCAGAATGTGGCTGTCATTCCGGAACTTTCCTTGGCTTTGCCCAAGCAAGTGGCAAAACCCACTTCAAAAAGACCTCCTAAAATTAATAAAATCCAGTTCATATTATTGTTTTAAAATTAATACCGAAGGAACTCCGCTCAGCCAAGTGCTTCTGGAGTCCACCAAGTCTTTCCAACTTTCAAGACTGACTACCATTAAATCCTGCTGATCTAAAAATTCCTTTTTAATGATTTTATCGGTTATCAAACCAATGTTATTTGGGTATTTTTGCTCCAAAGAATCAATAGCGCTCTTCATGACAAAATTAGTCGTAAGATGCCCATTTACATCCAAAAGAATAATTTTAGAATTGTTGTTGTAAATTAATTTTTGCACATAATCAATCAAAAAAGAGTCTTCAGGGCTAAAAATTGGAATAAAAATATGGTTTACGTGCTGTAAATCTTTATCGATCAAAATCCCTATTGGCATCTTGGTTTTAGAAATAATCTGTCTGGTTCTTTCATCAAAGGGCGAGTTTTCAAACAAGCCTTCTTTGCCGGTAAACTTATCAATCAAACGATCCGGATTGATGATCCGTGTGGTAAAGCCAATTACTTTTCCAAGAATAGTCCCTTCAAAAATAGATTTCCCTAGACCTATCAATAACAAATCATAGTCGCCTTGATTGGCTACATCGGCAATTTCAGTTTCAATATCCATCGTTGCTTTAAAAATCGTGGTGATGTCCTGTTTCAGGAGATGGGATTCTTCAACAATAGGATAAAAACTATTTTTTTCTTTGTCTTCCATGTTAAAAGTATGTACCTCATCACTTAAAGACAAATGCATGACGGTAACACTGGAAGTGTTTTTCTGTTTTTTTATCAAACTATTGGCCAATCGAAGCAACGATTTTCCTTTTTCATTGTTTCCAAATGAAATTAAAATTCGGTATTTGTTATCATTTGATGGTTCCAAAATCTCAACCCCATCTTTGGTTTTAAAAATATAATTGATGAGATCTAAGGCCGGACCGGTCATAAAAGTCGTGACCAAAGCCATAATGACCATCATGGTAAAGACTTCAGGAGTCAACACTTTAAGCTCCAACCCGATGTTTAACACAATCAATTCCATCAAACCTCTGGTATTCATCAAGGCACCAATTGTCAAACTATCCCGCCAACTTTGCCCTATAAATCTGGCGGCCAATGCACTTCCCAAAAATTTTCCTACCACGGCTACCAGAATAATAAAACCGGTCACTTTCCACAAATACGGATCATTGATCAGCCCAATTTCAGTTTTCAAACCTGTGAATACAAAAAATAAAGGCAGTAAAAGAATCAACGCCACATCCTCTACTTTTTCTATAAATATGGTCCTGAATTTTGGAACATCTGGCATAATGGCTCCCGCCATAAACGCTCCAAACAAAGCATGAATACCGATAACCTCAGTAGCATACGAGGAAATAATAAGTACCAGAAAAAAGATCGCCACAACTGGTTTTATAATACTGTCTTTAGAACCATATAAATCTCCAATTCTTTTTAGAAATGGTTTTACAATAAAAATCATAGCTACAACATAAAGCACCGCCAACATAATAATGTATAGGGAGCTCACGAACGTTCCTGCTTTAACGATTGCAATGACCACTGCCAGTATACACCAAGCCGTAATGTCATCAGCAGCAGCACATGTAATAACTATAGAACCTAATTTAGTTTTATGAATACCTCTTTCCTGAACGATTCTGGCTAACACAGGAAAAGCAGTGATACTCAACGCAATTCCCATAAACAAACTGAAAGAAAGGAACTTAACGCCTTCAGGAGCAAATCGATTGTACACAAAATAAGCCAGACCAATCCCGAGAGTAAAGGGAATCACAATGCTTGCATGACTGATTACCACCGCTTCATTAGCTTTGTTCTTCAGCACTTTTAAATCGAGTTCCATCCCTATCACGAACATAAAAAGAATCAGTCCTATCTGACTCAAAAACTTTAAGTTCCCCAACGATTCAACAGGAAATAAAGCAATTGAAAATTCTGGAAAATACAATCCCAGCAAAGATGGTCCTAGAACAATACCCGCAATAATTTCCCCAATTACTGAAGGCTGACCAATTTTCTTGAAAATCCAGCCAAAAACACGAGCAACTAGAATAATCGTAATAATTTGTGCCAAAAGGATAGCCAAAGGATCTTGGAAGTTATGCTGAATCGACACTAAAAAATCACTCCACGAACCGTTTCCGCTCTCTGGTGTCACTATCGTTTCTGCCACTTCTAAATGCTTTCCTTTACTTATGATCCAATACATTAGCGCTATAAAACCGCCAGTAACACTTAAATAAAATAGTGTGTTTTTATAATTCTTCATATCTATTTTTATATGGACTTTCCCCACTTTAAAGAAACAAAGATGAGAAATTCAAATGTATAATTTATATGCCACAAAATTATTTTATTGTAAAATAAAAAAAGGGTATAATTAGCCCGGTAAAACAACAAAAAGTTTCCTTTAAAATAAATGATTTATAGTGGTTTTGACTACCTTTACCGCCTTTAATATTGATTTATGATTAAGTGGTTTAGTTTAGGATTTTGGGAATTAATAGCGCGAATTGTCCTTAGAAACAGAGTTTTAATGTTATCTATTATTGTTGTGATAACAGCACTTTTAGCATTACAATGGAAAAATATTCACTTCGCTTTTACTGAAGCCAATTTATTACCGGATGACAATATTGTAAACATTGAGTACAATGCCTTTTTAAATAAATTTGGGGAAGAGGGAAATCTAGTCATCATCGGGGTAAAAGATGACGCCATATATACCCCGAAAGCCTTTGCTTCCTGGAGCAAAATGATGAATACGTTAAAAGGTGAAAAAGCGGTTGATTTAATAATTTCGTTAAATGACTTAAAGAAATTACAAAAAAATGATTCGTTGGCAATCTTTGAACTTGTTCCTTTTGTGGACCAAAGCAAAACTCTTGATCCGGCATACCTTCAAAAAATTAAAAAAGAACTTTTTAATGATTTGCCTTTTTACGAAGGATTACTTTTCAACAAAAGATCCGGAAGCGTTCGCTCTGCCGTTTATATGGATAAAAAAATTGTAAACACAGCAGCCCGAAAAGATTTTATCCTTGATAAATTAGTTCCTGCAGTCGAAAAATTCGAAAAAGAAACCGGAATCGACCTGCGCGTTTCAGGAATGCCTTACATCCGAACACTAAATGCAAAAACTGTCACTGATGAGATTAGCATCTTCATTGGAGCCTCTTTATTAATCACCTCATTGCTTTTCTTTTTCTTTTTTAGAAGTTTTAGGGCGACGTTAATATCAATGGTAATTGTCATTATTGGCGTGATGTGGTCTTTTGGGTTTTTAGGATTATTAAACTACGAAATTACGGTTTTGACCGCCCTAGTTCCGTCATTAATCATCGTAATCGGAATCCCCAACTGTATTTTCCTGACCAATAAATACCATCAGGAATACAAAATTCACCACAATAAAGCCAAAGCATTACAGCGTGTCACGACCAAAGTAGGAATGGCAACCTTGATGACGAATCTCACCACGGCTATAGGTTTTGCTACGTTTGTGGCTTCAAATAATCAATTGTTATTAGAATTTGGAGTGGTAACATCCATCAATATCATGGCACTTTTCTTTTTGTGTATTATTGTCATTCCTATTTTTCATAGTTACATTCCAGCACCCAAAGAGCGCCACATCGAACACCTAGACCGCAATTATGTGAAGGTTTTTATGAATTGGATTCTGAGAAACGTAAAATACAATCGATTTTCAATTTATGTTATTTCCATTATTTTACTTGTCATTAGCATTATAGGAATCTATGAAATGCGCATTTCCGGCAGTTTGATTGAAGATATGCCTAAAAAAGAAGCCTTTTTTGAAGACATTGTTTTCTTCGAAAAAGAATTTGATGGCGTGATGCCGCTCGAAATCATGATTGACACCAAACGCAAAAAAGGAGTTATGAAATTGTCTACGCTGAGGCGAATGGACGAATTGGAGGAAACCATTGACGAAATCCCGGAATTATCAAAACCCATTTCGATTGTGAATCTGGTAAAATATTCTAAGCAAGCGTATTATAATGGAAATCCCGATTACTACGAATTGCCAACGTCACAGGAACAGTCGTTTATTTTGTCGTATGCTAAAAATGCCACGAAAAACTCCAAAGATAATCTGATGAAAAGCTATGTGGATTCGACGGGGCAATTTGCACGAATCACGACTTTTATGCGTGATGAAAATGGCGATAATATTGCCAAAATTGAAGCTGAAATTCGCAAGAAAGCTGATAAAATTTTCCCGCCAGATCAATATAAAGTCACCATCACCGGAAAAGCTTTAGTTTTCCAGAAAGGAACTGGTTACCTACTGGACAACTTACTTTCGTCGCTGGCTTTCGCCTTTTTCCTGACCGCACTTTTGATTGGTTTTATGTTCCGTTCGTTCAAAATGGTGTTGGTTTCTATCATTCCTAATTTATTGCCGCTAATGCTAACCGCAGGAATCATGGGCTTTCTGGACATTCCGCTGAAACCGTCGACGATATTGGTTTTCGGAATTGCGTTTGGTCTTTCGGTGGATGACACCGTAAGATTTCTGTCGCAATACCGCGAGGAATTAAAGAAAAATAATTGGAAAATTCGCAAATCCGTTTACGCCACATTTACGGATGCCGGCCTGAGCATGTTTTATACTTCTATCGTGTTGTTCTTTGGATTTTCGGTGTTTATGTTGTCCAGTTTTGGGGGAACAATAGCACTTGGCGGATTGATTTCATTGACATTGTTATTCGGAATGCTATCCAATTTGATGTTGTTGCCAGCTTTAGTCTTGACCTTGAATAAAACTTTGGCCAACGAACAAGATTTTATCGAACCCAAAATTGACATCATCGAACCAAGTGATGCCGAGATTGATGATTTACAGAAAAACAAGTAATAGTACTTGGAGCTTTTTCCCGCTATTCGTTACAATATTTTAAAGCTTCCAGCCTCTGAAAGGCTGGAAGCTTTAAAAATGATTTTCACTGCTATCGGGGCTAGGGAATTATGAAAACTAGAAAAATTTAAAAAAACCTATCCAATCTCGTTGTCATTTTAACTAAAGATAAAACTTATAAAAATGGACTATTAGTGATAAGATTCCTCCTTCGTCAGAATGGCAAATAAAGAACAGAAAGGCAAAACGGTACAGGAAATTCATAAAATACTTTCAAAAATTCCCAAATAACTCCATTCGTTTAGCCCCGATAGCAGCGGCATCCCACGCTTTTGGGCGTAGATATAGCGAATCGCGGGAAATAGCTCCAGATTGCTTCACTCCTCGCAATGACTTTTAAAACAAATCATTTATATTTGCAGTTCAATTACAAGACACTATTTAATATTAATTATACCCCTAAAATGAGACATACAAAAGTTAAAGACTTACTAAATAGCACAACAACGCTTCATGAAGTGAATGCAAAAGGATGGGTGAGAACTTTTAGAAACAATCAATTTATTGCCTTAAACGATGGCTCGACTATCAATAATATACAATGTGTTGTCGATTTTGAAAACACTCCAGATGAAACCTTGAAAAGAATTACCACTGGAGCTGCGATTTCTGTAACAGGAACATTGGTAGAAAGTAAAGGTGCCGGACAAAAATTTGAAATTCAGGTAGCTCAACTGGAAATCCTTGGAGATTCAGATGCAGAGAAATTCCCAATACAACCTAAGAATAAACCGAGTTTAGATTTCTTGCGTGAAAATGCGCATTTAAGAGTTCGTACTAATATGTTTGGAGCGATTATGAGAGTACGCTCGGTATTATCGTATGCGGTTCACAGTTATTTTCAGGAAAAAGGTTTTGTATATGTGAACACGCCAATCATCACGGGATCAGACGCGGAAGGTGCGGGAGAAATGTTTAAAGTTACGGCTTTACCATTTGACGGAACGCCAAGAACTGAAGACGGAAAAGTAAATTACAAGGAAGATTTCTTTGGTAAAGAGACAAATCTTACGGTTTCGGGACAACTGGAAGGAGAAACTTTTGCGATGGCTTTGGGTCAGATTTATACTTTTGGACCAACCTTTAGAGCCGAAAACTCGAATACTTCGCGTCACCTTGCGGAGTTTTGGATGATTGAGCCAGAGGTGGCGTTCAATGATTTGAATGACAATATGGATCTTGCTGAAGATTTTATTCAGTATGTGATCAAATACACCTTGGACAAATGTCCAGAGGATTTGAAATTCCTGGAAGGAAGATTATTGGATGAAGAGAAATCAAAACCAGTTGCGGAAAGAAGCGAAATGGCGTTGCTTGACAAACTAAACTTTGTTTTGGAAAACAATTTCAAACGAGTTTCATATACGGAAGCAATTGATATTTTAAGGGATTGTACGCCTAATAAAAAGAAAAAATTCAACTATATCATCAACGAATGGGGAGCTGATTTACAATCAGAACACGAGCGTTATTTGGTGGAAAAACACTTTAAATGTCCGGTAATCTTGTTTGATTACCCGGCAAATATCAAAGCATTTTACATGCGTTTGAACGAAGACGGAAAAACGGTTCGTGCGATGGATATCCTTTTCCCAGGGATTGGAGAAATCGTGGGCGGTTCTCAAAGAGAAGAGCGTTTTGATGTTTTGGTTGAAAAAATGAAAGCCTTAGGAATTGATGAAGAAGAATTATGGTGGTATCTTGATACCCGAAGATTTGGTTCAGCGGTTCACTCTGGTTTTGGACTTGGATTCGAAAGATTGGTATTGTTTGTAACAGGAATGACAAACATTCGTGACGTAATTCCTTTTCCAAGAACGCCAATGAATGCGGAGTTTTAAAAAAGTTTATTCGGTTAGTCGGTTATTCGGTTAATCGATTCAACAAATAAACGGTTAACCGATTAAACAATAAAAATGCTGAAGCAATTCTTAAATTTAAAATTATCACAGAAATTATCTCCTCAACAAATTCAGTTGATGAAGTTAATTCAATTGCCTACGCAAGCTTTCGAACAGCGTTTACTGGAAGAAATGAACGAGAATCCAGCTTTGGAAACTGGAAAAGAAGAAGATGAGTATGAAAAGGATGAATTCGAAAACGAAGATTATGACGATTATGATGATGCGGAATCAGAGCGAATTGACGCCGAAGACATCAACATTGACGAATATTTAAGCAATGACGAAACTCCGGATTATAAAACGCAGGCTAACAATTATAGTGATGATGACGATGATCGCGAAACGCCTTTTGCCGCGCCAGTGAGTTTTCATCAGGATTTAATCAATCAGTTGAATACCTTCATCCTGAATGATGAAGAGCGTGATATTGCCGAATTCCTTGTAGGAAGTATTGATGACATGGGATATATTCGTCGCAGTGTTGCTGATATGGTAGACGATATGGCATTCACGCAAGGCATTTATACCGATGAGAAAATGGTCGAAAAAATGCTGCAAGTAATTCATGAACTGGAACCATCTGGTGTAGGCGCACAAGATTTACAGGAATGTTTGTTGTTACAATTAAAACATAAAACACCGACAGAATCCGTAGAACTGGCCACTGACATTATCGAAAATCAGTTTGATGCGTTTACTAAAAAACATTATGACAAGCTGTTACAAAAATACAATGTTTCAAATGAG
Organism: Flavobacterium sp. RSP15; assembly: GCF_003968755.1. GTDB lineage: Bacteria > Bacteroidota > Bacteroidia > Flavobacteriales > Flavobacteriaceae > Flavobacterium. Next base: position 189,150 of record NZ_RYDL01000002.1, read on the forward strand.
CAGCTTAAAAAAGCAATTCACGAAATAGAAAAACTGAACCCAAAACCAGGAGGATCCTTTACCGGAAACAATAAAATAACAGAAAACGTAGTTCCTGATTTTGCCATTAGAATTGTAGACGGTGAACTGGAACTGACTTTAAACGGTCGAAATGCTCCTTCTCTGCACGTTTCTAAAGAGTATCAGGAAATGATGCAAACGTATAAGGATTCCCGAGACAAATCGGCACAGCAAAAAGATGCAGTGCAGTTTATAAAGCAAAAGTTGGATTCAGCTAAATGGTTTATCGATGCGATACGCCAACGTCAGGAAACCCTTTTTGTAACCATGAATGCGATTACACATTATCAGGAAGAGTTTTTTCTGGATGGTGATGAAACCAAGTTAAAACCAATGATCTTAAAAGATATTGCCGACATGGTAGGCCTTGACATTTCGACGATTTCACGTGTAGCAAACAGCAAATATGTAGAAACGCCTTATGGCACGAAACTGATCAAGGAATTTTTCTCGGAATCCATGAAAAACGATCAAGGCGAGGATGTTTCGACATTGGAAATCAAGAAAATCCTTCAAAATACAATTGAGGAAGAAGACAAGAAAAAACCGCTTCCAGATGATCAACTGGCCGAAATCCTAAAAGAAAAAGGATATCCAATTGCGAGAAGAACCATTGCTAAATACAGAGAACAACTCGATATTCCTGTGGCGAGAATGAGAAAGAAAATATAGGCGATGCGTTAAATAAGGACCAATTTAAGTACTCAAAATACATACAATAAAAAATTAATTTACAAACCATATTAGGTTTAAATACTAATCGCTTCTTTCCTAATAAAGTATCGATAGTTTACAATACAATTCACCCGTATTCTTTATGCTTTTTTGATTATTTGAATTCAGGATTAATCTGCAATCAAAAGTAAACCCATAATTACAGCAAGAAGTACGTTAATGCACTAATCTGTTTTAATCCTTGAAATCCGAAGCATCCGCTGGCTAAAAAAGAAAAGTGCACAACAATCGCAACACTTCCGAAATTTCTTCTTGTGAGTTATAACTATGCAAACAAATGCGCAGTCTTTCCTGCCCTTCTGGAACTGTGGGAGATAAGATAGCTTTTACATCAAAGCCTTTTTCTTGAAGTTGACTGGCAATGGTTTTGACTCTTTCATTTCCAGGAATAATCGCAGATTGTATGGCTGATTTAGATCGAACAAACATAGGTTTCAGTCCTAAAAAATGCTTCTCCTGATTGAAAAAAATAATGTTTTCTCTTAGTTTTGAAATTGAAGCCGAATCGATTTCTAAATGCTGGTACGCAACCAAAATCGCAGCAACAGAATGTGGCGAAAGCCCTGTGGTATAAATAAAACTTCTGACAAAGTTTATCAAATATTCTCGTAATTCATTCGAACCTAGCACTGCTGCTCCATGGCAACCTAATCCTTTCCCAAAAGTCATTATTCGAGCAAAAACGTGCTCTTGCAAACCCAACATTTGAACTAATCCTTCTCCTATCGAGCCAAAAACACCCAAAGCATGTGCTTCATCAACAACAAGATAACAATTGTGTTTAGTTGAAACCGAAACCAATTCTTCTAAATTTGGACAATCACCATCCATCGAAAAAACTGATTCAGTAACGATATAAATAATAGTGTTTGGATTCCGTAAAATCAAGTTTTCTAAATCCTCAAAATCATTATGATTGAATTTATAGGCTTTGGCTTTCGACAGTTGGATTCCGTCCCGAATAGAAGCATGACACAATTCATCGTATAAAATCAAATCGCCTTTTTGTGGAACGGCACTAAAAAAACCAATATTGGCATTGTAACCCGAATTAAAAATCAAGGCTGTTTCTGATTGGTGGAAACTGGCAATACAGTTTTCTGTTTCTTGATACAGCTTATGGTTCCCGGATAACAATCGGGAACCCGTCGCCCCGTTTTGAATGACATTATTAGTAATTAAATACTCGTGCGTATGATTAAATATAATTTCTGATTGTGAAAAGCCCAAGTAATCATTGGAAGAAAAATCAATTCTTTTACTTGATAAAGGCAATTTTCGCAACGCATTATTTTGCTTTCGAATTTCAAGTTTAGCGGATAGATTTTCTGGGAAATGTTTCATAGTCCACAAAAATAAGCATCTTTTTTGGTTTATGGATTTTGCGCCATTTTTGTTTACTAATTTCTTCCAATTAATGAATTTTGAAATAGAAATTCTAATAGAGAATCTTGTTTCATTATTCAAAAAAATATAATTCTATAAAAATTAACAATTAAAAAACAACTATTAAAAAAAAATCTACAAATTTTTCCGAAAACGGTTTCGTTTTGTAATTTTATAAAATTGTGTTAAAAAAAACTTAAAATTAATATTGAAGATGTTAACTTATTAAATAGTTTTCTACTTTCGGGAAATTATGAAACGAATTGCATCACTTTTTTTAATAGTAACGTTGTTCTACAACGTGATGGGATACTATCTGATGTTTGCTTATCAAGAAGAGCAAGCGTGGGTATCTACTATGGAAAAAAGACATGATACAGCGTTTGAAGTAATCCAATTGAATGCAACTTTATATTCTTTTATTGAAGACACTGATTTTGAGTACGTCAATGAAGATGTGGTTATCAACAATAAAAGGTATCATATTTTCAAGAAAAGAATTCAAAATAACATACTAAGTTTGTATTACCTGCGCAATGCACATCAAGATGCAATAAGCCAGGATTTAAAAGATATTGTTGACAATCAATTATTTAATGGATCTTCCTCTAAAGAGTCTCCGGTTAAAAAACTCATGAAGTCTTTTCTTCAAGATTATATTCCAAATAATACTGTTTGCGTAGCTTTTTATCCAAAAACAGCGATGCTTTCTGCTGAACCTATCATTACGCCAAACCAGGCGTTAGATTCCGGGTACATTTCTTTATCGTATTCACCACCTGATTTCGTTTAAATCTTCTTTCATTTTAGTGGAATCATTCGCTTTTATCCGGTTTTTGTAAGTCAAGATAATTAATGATTGCTTTAGCTACATCTGTACATTTATTACACCCTTTCGATAGAAATTGTGCCCGTTATAAATACAAAACAGGTTTTTGTGTTTTCTGAATTCACTTTTGTGAATAATTTGATAGGCCATTTTGCATTGCTATTCTGGTATACTTTGTACAACTAGCCTTTAGGACCATGACTAAAATGGATTTACAGAACAGTTCTGTGTTTGAAAAACGCCCTTAATCAATGCATTTAGCCTTGTAAATTCAAAGAACCTTTTTGGCGAAAGCCAAAAATAAATCTTGTTTTACAGCGATATTACTAGACAAACAATCACTATTTTTTTTACCACCGACCGTCTTTGGTAAAAAATTGTCATTGTACTATTTTATACTAATACCCATTCTAAAAAAGGCCAAAACCATTAACCAAAAACCATTTTTAATGAAAAAAATTTATCTGAACTGCCTGCTTTTGGCACCTTTATTTATAAATGCTCAAACCGAGATTGACGGAATTATGATGAGTAAAAATAATTTTTGTTTTGGAGCCGTTTACCAGTACAGCAGCTGGGATAAGTATTGGGAAGGGACTTTCAAAAGAGGAAATCTTAATATGGGAACTGTTTCAACAAAATCAATTGCTCTAATGGGAAACTATGGTGTTTCTGATAAATTGAATATTATTTTCAGTCTTCCTTACGTGGATACACATGCAAGTACTGGAACAATGGAAGGCCAAAAAGGATTACAAGATATTTCACTAACGATAAAATACATGCCAATTGAAAAAACAATTGGTAAAGCTACCTACTCGTTATATGCTTTGGGAGGACTTTCGGCTCCAGTTTCTGATTATTCAGCTGATTATTTACCCTTGAGTCTTGGCCTAAAAAGCAAGACAGCATCTTTACGCATCATGGGTGATTATCAAAGAGGTCATTTTTTTACCACTATTTCGGGAGCGTATGTAAAAAGGGCCAATATAATTATTGATAGAAATTCCTATTACACAACCGAAATGCATTACACCAATGAAGTAGACATGCCAGATGCAATTTCTGTAAACTTGAGAATTGGCTATCGTTCCACTAGATTAATAGCCGAAGCGATTCTGGACAATTGGGTATCACAATCCGGAGGATTTGACATCACTACCAACAACATGCCTTTCCCGAGCAATACTATGAATGCCTTAAAAATTGGCATGAATACGAAATACACAGTCCAGAAAATTCCGGGATTATCTCTTATTGGGGGGTGCAATTTTGTTACGGAAGGTAGAAATATTGGGCAATCAAACACCTCCTACGGTGGTTTATTTTACATCCTTAATTTAAAAAAAACAGCACAAGAAAATGAAAAATAAAACACAAAAAATAGCCTATTACACTCTTTTGGTTCTGTTTCTTACATTGAACCAATCTTGCAGTGATGAGCTAACAGAACGCAACGAGCAATTCCCTCAATTAAATCCTATCAATACAGACGAATTAGCAGGGACCTGGAAAACATTCTTACTGACTACTCCGGATGAGTTCTCTTTGGATGCACCAATAGCAACTACTGCAGCGGCATTTACAAGAGAAATAAATGAGATAAAAAGCTATCAGGCAAACATCACGCAAGACCAAAGAAACATCATAAAATACTGGAGTGCCGGAGGAGTTTTGCGTTGGAATGAAATCACGCGAACATTAGTGGCAAGGCACAATCGACCGCCGTATCAAAATGAAGACGGAACCTACCCTGCACCATCTGGAGCAAATCCGTTTGCGAATCCGCAGTTTCCATTCTCAAATCCGCCTTATGCAGCCAGAGCGTATGCCTATGTGAGTGCGGCGCAATGCGATGCGATGATAGCAACTTGGCATTATAAAAAACTGTACAATAGAGCTGCACCTTTTACGGTTGATGCTACATTACCGGTTTTAATCCCAAAAAGCAACTTGCCTTCCTATCCCTCTGAAGATGCTGTTTTAGCAGGAGTAACGGTTGAGTTATTAAAATTATTATTCCCAACAGAAATCGCTTACATACAAGAAAAGGCAGCGGAACAAAAATTATATCGCATTATTAGTGGTGCCAATGTTCGCAGTGATGTTGATGCCGGAATTATTCTAGGCAGAAAAATAGCAGCCAAATTTATCGCCAGAGCTACTGCTGACGGAACAGCAGCTGCTATTGGCAATCAAGCGCTTTGGACACAACTGGAAACTCAAACGGCAGCAACCGGAGAAACTCCATGGAAATCATTAGATATACCAGCAAGACCTCCAATGCTACCATTATTTGGAAAAGTAAAATCATTTCTTATGACTCCTGAAATGGTCGTGGCCAGTCGCCCGGTTCCACCACCATCAACAAAATCAGAACAATTTGCAAAAGAATTAGCTGAAGTAAAAAGCTATGGAAAAAATGCCACTAGAAAAAACATGGAAATTGTTACTTTTTGGGCTGATGGAGTAGGAACTTATACGCCACCGGGACACTGGAATGCAATTGCATCAGAGTCATTTGTAGCACTCAATTATAGTGAGGTGCGCTGGGCACGAAATCTAGCGTTGCTAAATATTGCCATGATGGATGCGGCGATCTGCTGCTGGGACGCAAAATACAGGTACTTCAATCCAAGACCATCACAAATGGATCCGTCTATAAAAACATTAACCGGGATTCCAAATTTCCCTGCTTATGTATCCGGCCATTCCACCTTCAGCGGTGCAGCCTATGTTGTTTTATCACATCTCATCCCTTCAAAAGCAAAAGGTTTTGTAGCTATGGCAAAAGAAGCTTCGGATTCCAGAATGTTTGGATGCATTCATTATAGAAGCGATTGTGAAAAAGGACTTGAATTAGGCGAAAAAGTGGGTGGCTTTGCAATTGCAAGAGCTCTTATTGATGGTGCCGAATAACTAGGAATAATCAAGTTGGTGATTTGTTTTAATGGTTTGTTTTAATATCTAATTTTATCAACTACCTCCTAACAGATGTTGGAAACCAGTTAGGCTTTTTTAATTTTAAAAGCGCAGAGAGATTTAAAAGAAGTGGCTGTCTTTTATTGCTGTTAAGCGTTTATGGGATTATAATTAGACTGATGGACATGAGTCAGACGCCAAAGGACCAAATACTTTCTGACATTATTTTGTATTTTTTACTACTTGCAATTGGATTTGGGTTATTAGCTTTTTCTGATGTTATTAAAAAAGGAAATATCATAGAAACGGAAAATAATTTAACAATATAACCATGTCTATTATCATCAACTTAGATATTGTGCTCGCAAAGCGGAAGATACGTTCCAATGAATTAGCGGAACGAATGGGAATTACCACGGCCAACCTTTCTATTTTGAAAACCGTGAAAGCAAAGGTGATTCAATTTTCGACTCTAGAACTGATTTGTAAAATTCTGGAATGTCAACCCGGAGATATTATGGAGTTCGTAAAGGATAAATAATCTCTTGTTCTCGACTTTTTAGCCCAGATGAAAACGGCATTCTTTTACAAAGCTTCCAGCCTTTTGAAGGCTGGAAGCTTTGTAAAAGATATAGTGGACAGCTGGAAATAGCTCCAAAAAAAAAGCCCCACAAATTGTGAAGCTTTGATTTATAACTCAAAATTATTTTAGTCAACTAAAATAATAACTTTATTATCTTTCATTTCAATTGTTCCTGAAGTGATCGTTAGCGTATAATTTTGATCATCTAACTTCGTGAATTTACCTACTACCTCTTTTGCAAAAGCAAAAGTAGAAGCTGTAATTTTCACGACACCTTTTCCTAAAATAGAAACGATTGGCGCGTGGTTATTCAAAATTTGAAAGCTTCCATCAACTCCGGGCAATGTAACCGAAGTTACTTCTGCTGAAAATAATTTTGCTTCTGGTGATACTATTTCTAATAACATACTTTTTAGTTTACAGTCTCAGTTTACAGTCACAGTACTGAATACTGAGACTGTAAACTGAACATTAATTTATGCTTCCGCTAACATTTTTTCTCCAGCTTCGATAGCTTCTTCAATAGTACCTTTAAGGTTGAAAGCTGATTCTGGCAAGTGATCTAATTCACCGTCGATAATCATATTAAATCCTTTGATAGTATCTTTGATGTCCACTAACACTCCTTTTAATCCTGTAAATTGCTCTGCAACGTGGAAAGGTTGAGATAAGAAACGTTGTACACGACGCGCTCTTGAAACGGCTAATTTATCCTCTTCAGATAATTCTTCCATACCAAGGATCGCGATGATATCTTGTAATTGTTTGTATTTTTGTAAAATTTCTTTCACTCTTTGTGCACAGTCATAATGCTCATCACCTAAAATTTGAGGAGTAAGGATTCTTGAAGTTGAATCCAATGGATCAACCGCTGGATAAATACCTAGCTCAGCAATTTTACGAGATAATACTGTTGTTGCATCAAGGTGAGCAAAAGTTGTAGCCGGAGCCGGATCCGTTAAATCATCCGCAGGAACATAAACCGCTTGTACCGATGTAATAGAACCTTTATTTGTAGATGTAATACGCTCTTGCATTGCACCCATTTCAGTAGCCAATGTTGGTTGGTAACCCACTGCAGATGGCATACGGCCTAAAAGTGCCGAAACCTCAGAACCTGCTTGTGTAAAACGGAAGATATTATCCACGAAGAACAATACATCTTTCCCTTGATCAGTTCCTGCGCCATCACGGAAATATTCAGCGATAGATAATCCAGAAAGTGCTACACGAGCACGAGCTCCTGGAGGCTCATTCATTTGTCCGAAAACGAAAGTAGCTTTAGACTCTCTCATTCCTGGCATATCTACTTTAGATAAATCCCATCCTCCGTTTTCCATAGAGTGCATGAATTCATCTCCGTATTTTATAATTCCTGACTCTAGCATCTCACGAAGTAAGTCATTTCCTTCACGTGTTCTTTCCCCTACTCCTGCGAATACAGAAAGTCCACCGTGACCTTTTGCAATATTGTTGATCAACTCTTGAATTAATACTGTTTTACCAACACCAGCACCACCAAACAATCCAATTTTTCCTCCTTTTGAATAAGGCTCAATTAAATCGATTACTTTAATACCTGTGAATAAAACTTCAGATGAAGTTGATAGATCTTCAAATTTCGGTGCCTGTCTGTGAATAGACATCCCGTTTTCTCCTGTTTTTGGCAAGTTTCCTAAACCATCAATTGCATCTCCAATCACGTTGAATAAACGACCGTAAACATCAGCACCAATTGGCATTTGGATAGGATTTCCTGTTCCAACTACTTCATAACCTCTACTCAAACCATCTGTTGAGTCCATCGAAATGGTACGTACTGTGTTTTCACCAATGTGAGATTGTACTTCAAGTACTAATAGTGTACCATCTTTTTTTGTGATTTCTAATGAATCATAAATTTTTGGAAGTTCAACATCCTTACCGTTGAAAACAACGTCAACTACTGGGCCAATGATTTGGGCAACTTTTCCTATTACTTTTGACATCACTTATGTATTTATTAAATAGCTATTTAGGTTTATGAAACAGAACCAATCGAAACATATCGATTACACCCTTTTTTCAGTGTGCAAAGATAATTTTTAAAATATAAAATCAAGATATTTTTTTATAAAAAAAGATATTTTTTTAATAGATTATCTAGAAACGACTTAGAAACTAACAAAAGACCGAGTTGTCACTAAAATAAACAACCACCACGTCATCAAACGGGTGGTTGTTATTATGTAAAAATCAAATTCTAATTATTGAATAGAAGCCGGATATTGAATTCCGTATAACCCTAAATCAACACCTTTCAAGTTAGAGCCATATTTAGTATTTATGGCTTCTATGAATTTATTGGCAATCAAAGCATATCCTCTAGGACTTGGATGAACTCCGTCTAAAGAAAAAGTACCACCAGTTACATAAGCAGCTGTCATGTGAAAAGTACCAAAACGAATTCCTCCGTTATTCAACTGATTTAAAATTGACGCAGCATCAACAAAAGCCAGGCCATTAGAATCTGCAGCAGCTTTTATCGTTACATTATAAGCATCAGTAGCTAACTTTATCTCAGAAACCTCCGAAGCTGTTAAAACTCTATTATCTTGTAATGGATAAGTCACCCCCACTGTATTAAATGGAGGCGGAATTCCAGCTTGTGATGTTCCAATAACCGTTCTGGTAGTAAGTAATATAAAATCTTTATTAGCAACATTTGCTCCTCCATTAGCATGACGTGCTTGACCGTATAAGTTACCCATTAAACCAGCTTGAGATGCAGGAACGCCAGCAGCAGTCAAAGCACCAGTTATCTGAGCACTGTAGTTTACCAAAGTTTCATCCCTTATCAACAACGGATTTGTAGCTGAAGCAGACAGTGTTTTGATTCTGCTTCCAGCGCCCAAAGCAGAAAGAATTTGTTTTACAGGCCCTAGCAACTGTGTATTCAATTGTGCTGCAGTGGCAGCATCCAATGGAATTGGGTTATAGGGAACCGTCGTGAAAAACGGAAGATTGTTGATATATGGTAAATTTGCTACAACTCCTTTTCTTCCTCCTGCAGCAAGAGCAACAGCTAAAGCATTGTAAGCCGCGTTAAATGTGCCTGCCGGAGTAATATCATTTCCCGCAACAGGATCTTGCGAAGTAGGAATACCACCATTAGTAGCATATCCTAAAACATCATTCCCTCCAATAAACAAGGAGAAAAAAGTTGGATTTTGATCTGTAGCATCTTTAACCATACTTGACATTGCGGTTTTTGCAAATCTGCCAAAGTATGGGTTCGCTTGCCCGTATCCTGCAATTCCTAAGTGTATAGCTTTCGCACCTGGAACACCCATATTGCTGTATGCTCCAGAAATACTAGTGCCAAAAACTGTTCCCGAAACACCTGAAACATTTACAGGCCCAGCACCATTGAAATACAAACGAGTTGGAAATTGTGGAATTTGATTCCCCCCATTAGAAAAACCTCCTCTATTATCGTCAGCCATAAATGGATTTGTAAAAACACCTCCACCAACTAAAGCGAATTGCTCTGCCATAATATTTGGATATGAATTTTTTTGACCCGCTTTAAAAAGAGCACCATCACTATATCCTGCCGCAAATGAATCTCCTAAAGCCACAAATTTAGAGAAATCTGCAGAACCTGCAGTTAGCGGCTCTTCAACGACTACCTCATCCTCGTTATTACATGCTGCGAAGGTTAGCGAAATCAACAACAGCCATTTGAAATTTTTTATCATAATATATTTTTTAAAATTATTGACTTTTCTGAATTACGGATTAATTGTCCAAGAAGCAAACCATTGTTGTCCGATGGCACCCGCTCCAATTACCTGAATATAATCCCTTCCTCCTAAATTAGTAGCTCCTACTTTAAGCACTGATTTTAAGAACGGAAAACCATAATTAATCTGAGCATCTAAGACTGTATATTCAGGAACAATTCCATCAGCAAACGAGGACTGCCATAAATATTCCGTATTGTATCTCACATTGATATTAAACCCAAAATTTTTGAATAATTTATCATTTCCTAAAGACGCTTTAACCCTATGTTTTGGAGTATTGAAACCAGCTACAAAACCTGGATCTTCTGCTTGATCGAAACTAAATTCAGCAAAGTTATAATTGACACCAACCTCAAAATCTTTATACACTTTTTTAGATAAGCCTACTCCAAACCCTTGAGACGTAATTTTCGCAGTGGTATTGGTATACACTTGATACACCCTTCTATCTCCGTTACTTAAAGCAGAAAGTGTCGCTAAAGTTGCCGGATTGCCAAAATCAAATGTCGTGTTAACGTCCCCATAATAAGGACTAATTACTCTTGAAACATTCATGAAATCATTATACACATTGTAATATCCATTAATATCAATTGATAAGTCATTATTTACAACCGTACGATATCCTAGCTCAAGTGCTTGAACTTCTTCTGGCTTTACCAGCCCTATATTAGCCACTTGCAACAAAGCTGCTGCAGCCGGAACATTAGCTGGATTAGCCGCTATTGCCGCACTAAAAGCCCGAACTGAAGCTAGCGTAAACGAATTATTATACGCATTTTGTCCTGTTAATGTTAACGTAGCAGGAACGCCCATTGCTTGTCCCGCCGCACTAACTCCTCTAACCTCTGTAAAACGATCTAAGTTTTCAGGAGCTGAACCAATTAGAGCAAATGGCCCTAAGTCAAGACCAATATACTGGTCTTGAGTTGTTGGATTTCTAAAACCAGTTTGATAAGAAACCCTGAAATTATGTCTTTTTGACTCTCCCGCAGAATACACTAAAGAGACACGTGGGGATATATTTCCATTAAAATTTTGACTTTTATCGTACCGTGCAGACCCAGTAAATTTCAATCGGTCGTCTAAGAATTTTTTAGTTAATTGCGTATAAGCACCATACTCGTTATAACGTAAAGGACCATCAAAATCAGTAAAAATTGTTCCCTGAGAATTCATTTCATATTGTCTGAATGACCCTCCTAATTGGATCTCTGCAAATTTTATGAGATCTTTAAAATTATAATTTACATCTGAATGGTAAATTTTTGATTGATCAATAAATTTAGCTCCTTTGGTTAGATCCGGTTCCGCGATTGCAGCCGCCAAAGCACGATTGAATTGTACCGAACCCGGTTCAAATCTTGCACTCCCTGTTGGAGTTGGCAAAAAAGGAAGTCCAGCCGGTTTAATATTGTAATCGGCATAGTTCCTTGCATTGGCGGCAGACAACTGCGCATTAGTTCCCAAAACTGCCCCTGAAAGTTGATATGCTGTAGCATAGTTCGTAAACCATTCTGTATCTGATTTTGCCGCTCTATTTACATTCCAAGCAGCAAAACGCATGTCATAGGAATTCCCCGCATCTTCATCAGTAACATACCCTCTCACAAAGAAATTTTTCCCTTTTACTTCTATTTTAGTTTGTTGCATAAAGAAATCATTAAGCGCATATCTATTCGCTCCTTGATAAATAGTGCTCCCCAAACCTATTTTGTGCTGTAATATAATTTCGGTTTCCCCTTCCCATGGTTTAAAATGTAAAGAAAAATCTGCCTTTACACTTCTTACTTTATTGTCATTCAGGTCTTGTTCTCGGTATCCCGTTCTGCTTACCTGACCAACATTAGTGATAAAAGTGGTTACCTCATCACCGTATAAATTTAATCCGTCATAATTTTGATTATTAGCATGACCTATTGATCCGCCAGTAACACTCCTTTGATCAGCAGCAATCCATTCAGTAGCCCTCAAAAAATTAAAATTCCCTTTGGCGGCAAAATGCTTGCTGAACGCTTTAGCAGCTCTAAGTCCAAAATCAAAATAATCATTAGTTCCTGCTGCTTTCTGGGTTGTTTGTCCATATTTTACATAAGTACTGATTCCTTGATTTGTGAACGGATTTTTACTGTTCATAAATAAAATACCATTGAAAGCATTTGCACCATACAATGCAGAGGAAGCTCCTGGCAGTAATTCTACGTTAGCAACATCAATATCAGAAAGTCCTATTAAATTTCCCAAAACAAAGTTTAAGGCCGGAGAGGAATTATCCATTCCGTCTACCAATTGCATAAAACGCGTGTTGGCGACAGTTGAAAAACCTCTTGTATTGATCGATTTAAAGGAAATACTACTGGTATTAAAATGCACCTCTTTCAGGTTTTCTAAACCATCATAAAAAGTTGGCGCTGTGGTGTTTTTTATCTGCTGAATTCCCATTCTTTCAATAGTAACCGGGGACTCGATCACTCGTTCTGGTGTTCTTGAAGCAGAAACGACAATTTCATCTAATTTATTCTCTTCGTCTAGAAGAATTATGAATAGTTTTTGACTACTGGAAACAACACTAATTTGTTGGGAAACAAACCCCACACTGGTCACCTCAATTGAATAAGGTAGTTTTTTAGAGGATTGCAATACAAAAGAACCATCAAGATCCGTAATTGTGCCAGAAGTATCTCCAACTATCTTGATGTTGGCTCCAGGAATTGGTTGGTTGTTACTATCTGTAACAATACCTGAAATTGAGTTTTGAGCAAAGGTTAGATTGCAAAAAAACAATGACAAAAAAAGTAAATACACTCTCATTGGGTTCTATTTTGTTGGTTTATGTAGCCAAAGTACAAATATTTTTGATATTAATAAAAAATCGGCTAAAAAATTTCATATTTATCAGTAATTTTGCCTCATTTACAGTTATTCTACATTTGTATTTTATTTTAAAATGTTAAAATTTAGATTAAAAAATCAAAATTTCACTATGCATGCATATAAAAAATACATTTATCACAAAATTATTATTGATTTTTGGATATATGATAAAAGTGTCAAAAGAGCAAACATTTATGATTCGTTTGCATTTCGGAAAAAAATTAAAGACAAAAAAAGTACTAATAAAAAAAGCCTCGAAAGTTTTTCTTTCGAGGCTGGCACTATTAAAAAGGATGTCAATAATATCCCTATTATATTTTATTCTACAGTAACCGACTTTGCTAAATTACGAGGTTGGTCTACATTGCATTCCCGCATAACAGCAATATGATAGGACAAGAGCTGTAACGGTATTGTAGTTATCAGCGGCGATAAAGCATCTGAAGTTTCTGGTATTTCGATAACATAATCTGCTAACTCCCTAACTTGAGTATCGCCTTTAGTCACCACTGCAATAATTTTACCACTTCTGGATTTTATTTCTTGTATATTACTTACAATTTTATCGTAATGACCTTGTTTAGGCGCAATAACGACTACTGGCATGTGTTCATCTATCAGTGCAATTGGTCCATGTTTCATTTCAGCAGCAGGATAACCTTCAGCATGAATATAGGAAATCTCTTTTAGCTTTAAGGCTCCTTCAAGCGCTACAGGAAAGTTATAGCCTCTCCCCAAATAAAGACAATTTGGAGCATCTTTAAACATCGCCGCAATTTCTTTTGCTCTGTCGTTTGTCTCTAAAGCTTCTTTTACTTTTTCAGGTATAATTTCTAATTCCTGTAAATAAGCATGAAAAACAGAATTTGACAATGTCCCTTTGGCTTTAGCCAAGCGCAACGCAATCATAGTCAAAACCGTAATTTGAGTGGTAAAAGCCTTGGTCGAAGCAACACCTATCTCAGGTCCGGCATGTGTATAGGCTCCCGCATGTGTTTCTCTAGAAATAGAAGAACCCACCACATTGCATACTCCAAAAACAAATGCCCCGTTTTCTTTGGCCAACTTAATTGCCGCCATTGTATCTGCCGTTTCTCCAGATTGAGAGATGGCGATCACAATATCTTTACTATTAATTATAGGATTTCTATATCGGAATTCTGATGCATATTCAACTTCAACTGGGATACGGGCAAATTCTTCAAATATATATTCCGCAACTAAACCGGCATGCCAAGAAGTACCGCAAGCAACGATTATAATTCTATCGGCGTTTAAAAATTTTTCTAAATTATCTTCCACACCAGACATTTGAATCAATCCCTGATTAGCATGAAGCCTTCCACGATAAGTATCTTTGATAACACTTGGCTGCTCATAAATTTCTTTCAGCATGAAATGATCATATCCTCCTTTTTCAATTTGCTCCAAATTCATTTGAAGTTCCTGAATATTTGGATTTACTAAAGAATCATCTTTAATTTTCCGGATTTTCATCGGTTTGTGCAACCTGATATTCGCCATTTCACCGTCCTCTAAATAAATAGCATTCGATGTATATTCTATGAATGGGGAAGCATCAGAGGCAATGAAAAATTCTCCTTCTCCAACACCTATAGCCAGTGGACTTCCCAGACGGGCAGCCACAATTTCATTAGGATTTTTTTTATCAAAGACAGCAATTGCATAAGCGCCCACCACTTGGTTTAAAGCGACCTGGACTGCTTTGCCTAATTTTAGATTGTCTTTTTTTTGTACTTCTTCAATTAGATTCACTAACACCTCGGTATCCGTATCTGAATGAAATACATACCCTCTTTTTATCAACTCTGCTTTTAAGGGAGAATAGTTTTCAATAATTCCGTTATGGATTATAGCCAAATCTCCAGAATTAGAAAGATGCGGATGCGAATTTACATCATTAGGAACTCCATGCGTAGCCCAACGTGTGTGACCTATTCCAATTGTTCCGTTGGTAGTAATGCTAGAAGAAACGCTCTCCTCCAGATCAGAAACCTTTCCTTTTGTCTTACACAGTTTCAAGTTTTCGCCATCATATAGCATGACTCCAGCACTATCATACCCTCTGTACTCAAGCCTTTTCAATCCCTTTATTACAATAGGATAAGCTTCTCTATAACCTATATATCCAACGATTCCACACATAAATTTGGTTTAATTTGGTTTTGTATAAAAAATTTCAAGTTTCAATCGTTTATCTGATGGTACGGTAGATTTAGAACCGTATAAAATAGTTCCCAAAGGACTCATAACAGAAGCTTTTGGCGCTCCAGTGATGAAGGAATTAGGAGTTCTCAATATATGGGAAGGAAATACACTGATGTCTTCGGTAACAACAACTCCTAATTTGACATTAGTTGAATCCTTCACATTGATTAGATTTCGTATTTGATTGGTTATTCTGATCTTGTATGTCAACCCTTTTTTTGAAGTAGCGTTTACGTTAATATTCCCATCAAAAACTGTTTTTGCTTTTTTAAGATTGGCAGTATTAGAAGATAAGTCCATAAAATAGTCCACAATAGGCCGATTATTATTAAAATCATATAGATAGATCCTTTTTGGTTCATAACTACCTGACATAGCCTCCGCATCAATATGAAAAACAAGACTTGCTTCATTGATCAACCAGCCACTGTTCCTAATGGCTTCTAACTGACCCGGAGTGTTAAAAAGACTCAATACTGCAACGGATCCTTGGCCCCCTTTAAGGTATAATTTCTCGTCTCCTTCCGAAGTATTTCCCGTATTAGGCAAAGCATTATAGGCAAGTCCGCTACTTCCAAAATTGTTTTCTAACAAACTAACACAGTTTCCTGTCAGGTTCATCACTATGGTTTTTTTAACTCGTGTTGGGTTCCCTCCCGTGGTTGAGGCCAAATCTTCATTATATTTTATTGTGATTTTCCCTGCTTTAAAGTCCAACATTGCTAAATTACCAGCACTTCCTGCCGCTTTCTCCATTTTAAAGTACAGGCCTCTAAAATAGTCTTTAAAAACATCATTTGTTGCTAATTTTCCCGAAGCAACAGCATCTATTATTCTTGTCTTAAAATAGCCTCTATTTAGACTGATTTGCATTCCCGGAGCCGTTCTTGTTGTGGTAACAGCACTAGTTAAGGAATCCGTAACCGCAACTACATGCTCCGCAGGATTAAAGAAAAAAGCATCGTTTTGTGCTGTATCCACAGCGTCATTTAAACGATTGGATACTTTAACATTATCAAATTCTGTATTTTGGTTTGTAAAATAATTTTGAGCCTGTTGAAAACCACCTACCGGATTCGCATCTCTCATGTAGTAACCCGACTCATAGATGCTAATTTTCATTTTAGCTTTTTCGGCACCATAAATTGAATCTAAGCGATACACATTTCCCGTTGTGGTAGACGAGGAGGTCAATGTGCTAAAATATGGAATTGTCAAGATTACACTTTCTATATAAGGGTTTGCACCTATAGTAGTTATAGGAGTGACCAATGTCAATTGTGTACCATAATTTGCTGTTACTTCGCCGAAATTAGGATTATTAAAAATCCCTAGAGGGCTTACTGCCAAATTATTAGATTGTATTGGCCCTGTTTTTTGATTGTAGGCTATTACATCATACGTTTCTTTTTCTAGGTTAAAATTATTTTCACCTATTAAACCCGCTCCAATTTCATTATAATCTTTATCACAAGAATATAAAAAAGCAATACTTGCCACTACCAGAATTTTCTTAAAGAAAGAATTATTGTACATATTTAATAAAAAAGTTTAATTTAAAGAACCTCGTTTCTGTAGAAATTAGTATAGGCTTCCGCGAATGCGTCTTTCGGGACGAAAGATAAAAAAGGTTTCCCTGAAGATTCTATAAATTTTGTTAAACTTGAAGACAGGTTTTCCGAGGCAATAATCACAGCATCAGAATGTTTTATTGTGGCCTTAATAATATTTTCATAATCCGGGATTTCTAGATCAGCTATATCTTCTTTAGGTATGCCATCAAATTTTACTTTATTAATCATTCCAGCATCTAAACTTCCTTCAAAAGACTGACTGTAAACCGATGTAACGATCTTTGTCTCTGAAAACAATGCCTCATTTTTATAATAATGTTTCATGTAAATGGGCAACATTGCCGCCATCCAGCCATGAACATGTATAATATCTGGCACCCAATTGAGTTTTTTTACGGTTTCTACCACGCCTTTTGCAAAGAAAATAGCACGCTCATCATTATCTGGATACATGACGCCTTCTTCATCTGCAAAAGTTGCTTTACGCTTGAAATATTCATCATTATCAATAAAATACACTTGTATTCGTTCCTTTGGTATAGATGCCACTTTAATAATCAGCGGCATATCCAAATCATTTACTACCAAATTCATGCCCGAAAGTCTGATAACTTCGTGCAACTGATGTCTTCTCTCGTTAATATTCCCATACCTTGGCATAAAAATTCTTATTTGTCCGCCTTGATCGTTAATCATTTTTGGAACGTCATAAGACATCAAAGAAACCTCATTTTCAGCGAGATAAGGCACCACTTCAGATGATACGTATAATATCCTCTTATCTTTCATATTGTAATTTACTTAATTTATTGGCAATAAAAACAGTGCAAAATTACAATAATTTATGCAGTTATTAACTAAAATAGTAAGTTTGCATTTAATTTTAATAATACAGTCATGCCTATTTTCTGCGGAAAAGGATCTTTAATGGACTATTTGAAACCTATAAAGGCACTTCACTCCACCATTGGATTTGTTCCAACTATGGGTGCTTTACACCAAGGCCATCTGGCATTAATGCAAAAATCATTGTTGGAAAATGAGAATACGGTAGTGAGTATTTTTGTCAATCCTACGCAATTCAACAATTCCGAAGATCTGGCAAAATACCCAATAACATTAGATGAAGACGTAAAAAAACTTACGGCTTTGAATCCAAATATCATTTTATACGCCCCTGCGGTGGCGGATGTTTATGATGGAACACCCCTTGCAGAACATTTTGATTTTGATGGACTTGAAAATCAAATGGAAGGCAAGTTCAGGCCTGGGCATTTTAATGGTGTCGGTACAATTGTAAAACGTCTATTTGAGATTGTTCAACCTACAAAAGCTTATTTTGGGGAAAAAGATTTTCAGCAATTGCAAATCGTAAAAAAAATGGTAGCTAAAAACCATTTAGACATAACCATAATTGGTTGTCCCATTTTTAGAGAGCCTAACAATCTGGCCATGAGTTCCAGAAATGAACGTTTATCAGCTCTGGAAAGAATCGAAGCCGCAATCATCTACAAAATTTTAACTTCTGTAAAAGCCCAATTTTTTACAAAAAGTACCGCCGAAATTTCAGAATGGGTTCAAAAATCATTCCGGAACAATCCTACTTTTGTATTGGAATATTTCGTTATTGCTGATGAAGCAACCCTGCTTCCGTGTACCCGAAAACATAAAAATAAAAAATACCGTGCTTTTATTGTTGTAATAGTCAACAATATTCGTTTGATTGACACCATTTCATTAAATTAATTTACTTTTGTAGCATGCAAATTCAAGTTTTAAAATCAAAAATTCACCGCGTTAAAGTAACGGGAGCCGATCTGAATTATATCGGAAGTATTACCATTGACGAAACGTTACTGGATGCTTCTAACATCATTGAGGGGGAGAAAGTGTCTATTGTAAACATCAATAATGGTGAACGTTTTGAAACCTACGCCATCAAAGGCGAAAGAAATTCAGGAACCATAACCCTCAACGGACCTGCGGCCAGAAAAGTGCAAAAAGACGACATCATCATCATCATCTCATACGCAACAATGGAATTTGAAGAAGCCAAAACCTTCAAGCCTTGGGTTGTTTTTCCCAATGAAAAAGACAATTCTTTGACCTAAAACATTCCATTCTAAAACGGCTCTTTATGGTATCGTTTATGATACGCAAAAGGCCCTTGTCACTTCCAGCCACTGATGCTCTATTTTTTAAATAAGAAAAATAAAAGCAACAGTGGCTAATTTTTTATAATGTAGTATATTGCTTCTCCTAGTGAGCGTTAAATACCCGTACTTTAACCAAACGGTTGCTACTAGAAAAACAGGATGCTATGAAAAGCCAAATACCAAAAAAATAATGTCAAAAGTAAAAACAACTTTTTTTTGCCAAAACTGTGGCGCACAATATGCCAAATGGCAAGGACAATGCAATTCCTGTAAAGAATGGAATACAATAGCAGAAGAAATTATACAGAAACAAGAAAAAACAGCTTGGAAAAGCGAAACTACTTCTAGCAGTAAAGCACCAAAACCGTTACGAATAAACGAAATTGATTCTGCTCAGGAAATCCGAATGGACACGACAGATGGCGAACTAAATCGCGTTCTGGGTGGCGGAATCGTTCCCGGCTCCTTGATCCTTTTAGGTGGTGAACCCGGCATAGGAAAAAGCACACTGTTGCTCCAAATCTCTTTAAAATTACCGTATAAAACTTTATATGTTTCAGGCGAGGAAAGTCAGAAACAAATAAAAATGCGTGCCGAAAGAATCACGCCCAGCGGTGACAATTGCTATATTCTTACCGAAACCAAAACCCAAAACATCTTCAAGCAAATTGAAGCCATACAACCGGAAATCGTGATTATCGATTCCATTCAAACCTTGCATACGGATTATATCGAATCCACTCCCGGCAGTATTTCTCAAATACGGGAAACCACTGCCGAACTAATCAAATTTGCCAAAGAAACTAATATTCCAGTGATTCTGATTGGTCATATCACCAAAGACGGTAACATTGCCGGACCAAAAATCCTAGAACACATGGTGGACACAGTTTTGCAGTTTGAAGGTGACCGAAATCACGTATATCGCATTTTACGTTCGTTAAAAAACCGTTTCGGATCCACTGCTGAAATTGGTATTTATGAAATGCTGGGCAATGGTTTACGCGAAGTTTCGAATCCATCCGAAATACTGATTTCGCATAAAGACGAGGAATTATCGGGAACAGCAATTGCTTCAACTTTAGAAGGCATGCGCCCGTTGATGATTGAAATTCAAGCCTTGGTAAGCACCGCCGTTTATGGAACGCCACAACGCAGCACGACGGGGTATAACGCCAAAAGACTTAATATGATTCTAGCCGTTTTAGAGAAAAGAGCCGGTTTTAGGCTTGGCGCCAAAGACGTTTTCCTGAACATAACCGGAGGAATTTCAGTAGATGATCCAGCGATAGATTTGGCTGTAGTTGCCGCCATTTTGTCCTCGAATGAAGACATTGTGGTCAATAAAGGTTTTTGCTTTGCCGGCGAAGTGGGACTTTCCGGTGAAATACGTCCGGTAAACCGCGTGGACCAACGCATTCAGGAAGCGGAAAAATTAGGTTTTTCGACCATTTTTGTTTCTAAATATAATAAAATTGCATTGAAAAATACCGGAATTAACATTCGATTAGTAGCCAAAATTGAAGATGTGGCGAGTGAGTTGTTTGGATGATATTTGTTGACAAATCTAAAATAACGTTTCTCTTATACATTTAGTGTTGCAACTAATTGTAATTGATTGGTTTACGATGCAGAAGTTGTAGTCTTGATTTGTTTTCAAATACTCTAAGGGCACGGATTGCAAATCCGTTATCGGGATATAAAAAACCGAAATCCAATTACTAATGGCACTGCTGCCGCTAATATCAAAAACTACAACGCAGAAATGTTGTAGTTTTTTTATGTCCTAAAATGGAATAGTATTCATTTTATCCAATCAAAACTATAAAGAAAATTATAAAAAACTCAGCTTTAGTATTATTTTCCTTTTCTTTATGAATAATATTATAAACGCCTTGTATTTTAGATTCTTTTATTTTTAAAACTGTTTATGAAAACCCAAAAACAAAACATAATTCTAGCAACAAAAATACTTTTTGTATTGTTTACCACTATAATTATTGCTTTTTACCTCTTTCGTGATGCCGTTTTACAGCAAACCATTGCAAAAGTTTCCCATGAAATGAAAATGGATTACAACAGTACTTTTACGATAAAAAAAGCTTCTTTTGAAGGATTGTCCGGTCTAAATCTTACTGAAATCATTTTGGTTCCAAAAAATGCCGATACGCTTTTTAAAATTAAAAAATTAAAAACCAGCGTTAATTTGTGGCATTTGACAACCGGCGACCTACAACTTGGTACTTTAGAGGTTCAGAATGGTTTTATTCAATTAGTAAAAAAAGGAAAAAAGGGAAATTACGATGCTTTTTTAAAGAGGGACAATCAAACACCAGTACAAAATGAGAAAAGAGATTACGCTCAATTTGCCTACAGAATCATCTCAAAAGTACTAAATTTAGTTCCAACTGATATGATTCTGAACAATCTTTCGATCCGAATTAACGATAACGAAAAAAAAACAAACATCAATTTCCAAAAATTGCGATTGGTCAACAAGCAACTTGAAACTGCTATTCAAGTGCAAACCAACACCTTTACTCAGCACTGGAAAATTAAAGGATTTGCCGATCCCAGAAATAAAAAAGCCGATATTAGATTCGTTAATATCGACACCGGTGCCATCAAAATGCCGTATTTAGACGAGCGGTTCAACCTAAAATCAAGCTTTGACTCCATTCGTTTGAATATTCAAAACATAGATAAAGACGGTGATGAATTGCATATCGATGGGTTTATGGCTATTGCTAATTTAAAACTCAACCACCCTAAAATCGCCAGCAAAGATGTATTGCTAAAAAACGCCAAATTTGACTACCGTTTTCTTTTGGGTTCTGATTTTATTTCGATTGACAGCACCTCAACAGTTCAGTTAAACAAGATAAAACTTCATCCTTATGTGGCTTATGAAACTGAAAAAGACACGATTTATAAACTCAAAGTGAATATTCCAAAAATGAACGCGCAGGATTTTATCACTTCGCTTCCAGACGGTTTATTTGCCAATTTTCAAGGCATGAAAGCCAGTGGTACTTTTGATTACAAATTGGACTTTGCATTCAACCAAAACAAACCCAATCAACTGGTTTTTGACAGCAAACTAAAAAAAGAAAATCTAAAAATTACAAAATACGGTGAAGCCAACCTGAACAAACTCAATGGCGAATTTGTGTATCGCGCACTTATAAAGAACGTGTTGCAACGTCCGGTTTTAGTGGGCTCTGCTAATCCAAATTTCACGCCACTGGACCAAATTTCACCCTATTTACGAAAGTCGGTTTTGACAACGGAAGATCCTTCTTTCTTTTCGCATCGTGGTTTTATCAGCGAAGCTTTCAAACAATCCATCATCAAAAACATAAAAACTAAAAAGTTTTCCCGCGGCGCCAGTACCATCAGCATGCAATTAGTGAAAAATGTTTTTCTGAGTCGGGAAAAAACTGTTTCCCGTAAACTGGAAGAAATTTTATTGGTTTATATTCTGGAAAACAACCGGATTGTAAGCAAGGAACGCATGCTCGAAGTGTATTTTAATATTATCGAATGGGGTCCAAATGTATATGGAATTGGCGAAGCAAGTCAATTTTACTTTCAAAAAACACCTTTGGAATTATCGCTGAACGAATGCTTGTATCTTGCTAGAATCATTCCAAGTCCTAAGAAATTCATGTATCAGTTTAACGATCTAGGGATGTTGAAAGATTTTGCTGTACAACAAGAATCGTTCTTAACGAATATTATGTTTCGAAGAGGACTTTTGACTTCTGAAGACACGATTTACAAGACCTTACCAATATTGATTTCAGGACCTGCAAAATCTTTTATCAAATTCAAAGTACAAGATTCCACGCAAATAAAAATGGATTCCTTAGCCGTTGATGATGAATTTGATCTTTAATTATTAAAAACAACCCTGTCAGAGTTTGGAACTCTCACAGGGTTTGTTAAATTAAGGTGCCGGATCCGGAATCACGGCTTGCACTTCATCAATCGCTTTTAAGATTTCATCCGAAAGTGATACTTGAATGGTATCAATATTTTCTTTTAATTGTTCCAATGTGGTTGCGCCAATAATCGTGCTGGTTACAAACGGCTGTTGTTCTATAAATGCCAACGACAATTCCGTCAAGGTCAATCCGTTTTTCTTAGCGATTTCCTGATATAGCCGCGTGGCTTCGATGCATTGTGGACTGTTGTATCTGGAATACTGCGGAAACAATTTGATTCTGGCATTTGGATGCGCTTCGCCAGTAAGGAATTTACCGGACAAAACGCCAAAAGCCATTGGAGAATAAGCCAATAAACCAACATTTTCTCTCAGGCAAATTTCAGCGGATCCGTTTTCAAAAAGTCGGTTCAATAACGAATACGGATTTTGAATCGTCTTTATTCTTGGCAGATTATTGTATTTGCTTTCCTCCAGAAAACGCATAATTCCCCAAGGATTTTCATTTGAAAGACCTATGTGATTTATTTTTCCTTCCTTGACAAAACCGTCTAATGCTTCCAGCACATTATGAATATTATCTTCCCAAGCATCGTCTTGCACTTTGAAACCGCGTTGTCCAAAATAATTGGTTTTACGTTCCGGCCAATGCAATTGGTACACATCCAGATAATCAGTTTGCAGGCGTTGCAAACTACTGTCCAATGCAAACTTGATACTGGCGGGCGAAAAATCTAATTTTTCTCTCATGTAGCCAAAATTAGGATTGGGTCCGGCAATTTTGGAGGCCAAAACAATTTCTTCTCTTTTCCCTGTTTTCTTGAACCAGGTTCCAAGGATTTTCTCTGTACTTCCATAGGTTTCCTGACGCCCCGGAATAGAATACATTTCGGCAGTATCAAAGAAATTGACTCCGTTTTCTAAAGCATAATCCATTTGTGCGTGACCATCAGCTTCTGTGTTTTGTTGCCCAAAAGTCATGGTTCCAAGGCAAATTTTGCTGACTTTTATATCAGTATTGGGTAGTGTAGTGTATTTCATTTTTAAGGAAATTGTATTTTATTTTCGAAAACAAAGATAAAATTAGTTTGCGGTTACGATTTAGTGTTAACAGAAAATTGACAAAACTTTACAGGATGTTAATAGAATAACCGCGAATTCGCAAATAAAAACCTCTCAATCAAGAGATAAAATTAGCGAATTAGCGGTTAAGAAAAGGTTCCTTTTTTAAACCATTAAGAGATTAATTTTCATTAAGAATTCACGCACAATTTTCTTAATTCCTTAATGGCTAAACTTATAACAGTATATATTGGCAATTAATTGATGTCATTCAGCATTTCGGCGATTTCATCTAATCTTGGGGTAAGAATGATTTCAATTCTACGGTTCTTCGCTTTTCCATCAGCAGTTGCATTGCTGGCTAGCGGGGAGAACTCTCCTCTTCCGGCGGCGGTAAGACTTTGTTTGTTGATTTTTGAGTTTTCGCTCAAAATCGCTACGATTGCGGTGGCTCTTTTGGTTGATAAATCCCAGTTATCGGCAATTGGTCCAGAAGCTGAAAAAGCATCATCATCCGTATGTCCTTCAATAAGAACGGAGATTTCAGGATTGTCTCCTAAAACTTTACCTAATTCTACTACTGCCTTTTTCCCTTCGGAACCTACTGACCAACTTCCGGAATTGAAGAGCAGTTTGTTCTCCATGGATACGTATACTTTTCCATTTTTTTGTTCGACAGTCAATCCTTTTCCTTCAAAACTATTCAAAGCATTAGAGAGTGTTTCTTTTAGTTTTTTCATGTTAGCTTCTTTGGCGGCGATCAAATCTTCTAATTCTTGCAAACGCTGGGCACTTTTGCTCAAACGCTCCTGTTCTACTGCCAACGCTTTTGCTTTCTCATCTAATTGGCCTAGTAAATCACGATTTTTCTTCATATTACTTTGTAAAGCCTCTCCGCTGTTTTTCTCTAAAGCGGCATAGGAATCCTGCAGGACTTCGAGTTTGTTTTGAGCAGCAGCATAATCTGCTTTCAATTTATCAAGCGCTGCTTTAGAAGCACTCAAGTCAGAAGTTAAAGCGGTCCGATCTAAATCCAATTGGTTTTTAGTTTTCAGTAAATCTTCATTTTCGTCCGTTAGACTTCGGTTTTCCTTTTTGGAATCCGCATACTTGTTTTCTAAGTCATTGTATATTTTTTTCGACACGCAGGATGTTGAAAGTGCCAATACGAGTAATCCTAAGGAAAATTTTTTAATCATTTTAATGGTGTTTATATCGTTTTTATTGTTGTTTTGAAATCAAAAATTTGAATTCCATTCGGATGTCCTAGCCCCGATAGAAGTGAAAATCCTTTTCTCTCGTTTTTTAACGAGAGAAAAGATTGTAACGGATAGCGGGAAATAGCTCCTCCCTAGGCTGCGCTAAAGAGGATTACTCTAATTCTACCAAGACCGGGCAATGATCTGAATGTACGGCATCTGATAAAATAACGGCTCTTTTGAGTTTATGTTTCAAAGAATCGGCAACTAAATTATAATCGATGCGCCACCCTTTGTTATTTCCTCTGGCTCCAGCGCGGTAACTCCACCAGGAATACTGATGCGGTTCACTGTTGAAATGGCGAAAACTATCGATAAATCCGGACTTTATAAATCCGTCAAGCCAGGTTCTTTCTTGGGGTAAAAATCCGGAAACGGTCTTATTTCTGATTGGGTCATGAATGTCAATTGCCTCGTGGCAAATGTTGTAATCACCACAGATAATTAAGTTTGGCGTTTCTTTTTTGAGTTCATCAATATAATTCTTAAAATCATCCATAAACATAAATTTATGGTCGAGTCGCTCCATATTTGTCCCAGATGGCAGGTACAAACTCATCACGGAAAAATCATCATAATCAGCCCGAAGATTTCTTCCTTCAAAATCCATGTGGTGAATTTCGGTTCCGTGGACCACATTATTAGGTTTGATCTTTGAAAGAATTGCTACGCCGCTATACCCTTTTTTAGTGGCTGAATAATAATATTGATACGGATACCCTGCCTTTGCAATAGCCTCCACAGGAATTTGATCTTCAGTGGCTTTGATTTCCTGTAGGCAAATGATGTCCGGATTTGCCTGTTGCAACCAATCGATAAATCCTTTTGAAATGGCGGCTCTGATTCCGTTGACGTTGTATGAAATAATTCTCATATAGTGTGTATTTGAATTTCTGTCGAAATAAATAATTTCCAAATGGTATTAGAAATACATTTTTAGATTCTGTCAGAAAAAATTATGGCGTGTATGTACCGATTTCAAATGTAATAAAAAAGTACAAGTTTGACTCAGAAAAATAGAGAAAATGGAGTTTTTTGCTATCTTTGTTTCTTGCTTTAAAAGAAAAAAATTCATGGGTTTAGTAACCGCCAAAGAAGTTGCAAAAGCAATAAATGCTGATAAGTATGGAGTTTTGGGTACCTTTTCAGGATGGATACTTATGAAGGTGCTAAAGATTTCTACCTTAAACAAAATGTACGACAGAAATAAGCATTTGAAAGATGTTAATTTCCTGAATGGAATATTAGATGATTTACAAATAAAATTTGAAATTCCGGAAGAGGATTTAAAACGCCTACCAAAAGAAGGAGCTTACATCACGATTTCAAACCATCCACTGGGAGGAATTGACGGGGTTTTATTATTGAAATTAATGCTGGAGAGAGAGCCCAATTTCAAGATTATAGCTAATTTTCTTTTACACCGCATTAAGCCGCTCAAAAAATACATCATGCCGGTGAATCCTTTTGAAAATCATAAGGATGCTAAATCAAGCGTGGTGGGAATCAAGGAAACACTGCGTCATTTAAGCGATGGAAAACCCTTAGGCATGTTTCCCGCAGGTGAAGTATCTACCTATAAAGACGGAAAGTTAATGGTAGATAAGCCGTGGGAAGAAGGAGCTATCAAAGTAATTAGAAAAGCACAGGTGCCTGTGGTCCCTATTTATTTTCATGCTAAAAACAGTCGATTATTTTATTTACTTTCTAAAATAAGCAGCACTTTTAGAACGGCAAAACTGCCTTCGGAAGTCTTTAGCCAGAAACGTCGTGTGATCAAAGTACGTATTGGTAAACCAATTTCCGTAAGCGAACAAAATGAGCACAAGACTTTAGAAGAATACTCAGAGTTTTTACGAAAAAAAACATATATGCTGGCCAATCCTTTTGAGAAAGAAATTCCTTTTTTGCCAACACCCACCTTAAAAATCCCTAAAAGTCCAAAGAAGATTGTTACTCCGGCCAACAGTGAAAAAATGATTGCCGAAGTTGATGCCGCAAGAAATAGCGATTGCCGCCTTTTGCAAAGTAAAAATTACGAGGTTTTCTTTACTGAAGCCGCTAAAATTCCTAATGTCCTACACGAAATAGGACGTCTTAGAGAAATCACTTTTAGGGAAGTAGGCGAAGGAACCAATGAGTCTATTGATTTAGACAAGCACGATAAATATTATCATCATTTGTTTTTATGGGATAATGAAGCCCATAAGATTGCCGGTGCGTACCGAATGGGATTAGGTTCAGAAATTTATCCGAAGTATGGAATCAATGGATTCTACCTCAACGATCTGTTTAGATTTGAGCCCGAATTGCATGACATGATGCACAAATCTATCGAAATGGGACGCGCTTTTATCATCAAAGAGTACCAACAAAAACCAATGCCGCTTTTCTTGCTTTGGAAAGGAATTATGCATACCACCTTACGCTATCCCGAACATAAATTTTTATTGGGAGGCGTGAGTATCAGTAATCAATTTTCAGATTTTTCTAAATCCCTAATGATTGAATTTATGAAATCCAATTATTATGATCCGTACATTGCGCAATACATTCATCCCAAAAAAGCGTATAAAGTAAAATTAAAAGATGCCGATAAGGATTTTATTTTTAACGAAACCGAATCGGATTTGAATAAGTTTGATAAAATTATCGACGAGCTGGAACCGGGAAGTTTGCGTTTGCCGGTTTTAATCAAAAAATACATTAAACAAAATGCAAAAGTGGTCGCATTTAATGTGGATCCGTTGTTTAACAATGCCGTAGACGGATTGATGTACATCAGGATTGCAGACATTCCGGAAAGTACGATGAAGCCCGTCATGGAAGAATTCCAGAAAGAACTGGAGCGAAAACTGAGCGAGAAAGAAGATTAATTTCAGAATCCCATTAAATAAGTAAGTCGAAAGTTTAAAAGTCGTAAAGTCAAAAGAATTAACTTTAAGTAAAACAACTTTAAATCAGATTGTTACATAATTTTATCTTGACTTTAAAATACGACATTATACCATGGTTATTACTTAGTTGCTAGAAATTTTACAAATCAGCACAAAATTAATTCGGGGCAATTAGTAAAATTTGTGGTAGAAAAATACCCCCAAATAGTGTCTGACTTTTTGGGAATAGTCTAAAACCGGCGTTTTTTATGTTTTAAAACCAAGCCTTTTTACCTACTTGATACATTTGGTAAAACTCCTCGTCAGATTTTGTCAAATAAATTATTCCTTCGATAATACCTAAAATGTATGTCACCGTTCCGCAGGTAAAAAGACTAATTACCAGCCAAATTATCCCTTCAGTAGTATACCCCAATAGGAATTTATGAATCGCAAGAGGACCTAAAAGTATCGCTAAAATTCCGGCAGGCAGCTTTTTATTGTTTTGACGAACTGGCAGCGGATTATTCCAATTTTCAATCTTCAAATTTTGCATAAATAATTTGTATTAGATTGTTTTTCAATGGTTAAAAATATAAAAATTATTGAAACACTCTACCAATTGGTTCAAAATTCGGTTTTATTTCCTCCACTATTCAAAACCCATCCGAATTTTCTAGAGTTACAAACCTCCATATCACTCACAATTACTACACCTTCATCTGATACTTTTTACAATAACCGTTCTAAATCATCAACTATAAAATTTTGCACGAACCGTTTTTCGTTTGGCTCAAAATCATTGGTATCATCCATAAACGGCTTCCATTGGATAAAACGATCCTTCCCCATTTTGTCTTTCCACCAAAAAGTAAAACGATACGAATTGGTTTTTAAACCAAAATGCTGTCTCCGCAACAAGCGACGAGTTTTAGGAATTTTTACTTTAAAGAAGAAACTCCAATTCCCATATTGCGCTGCTACGGCACGACAAATTTTACCTAACTAAGATACTTTGCTTTTATTTTATCAACGATTACTTGTGCCAATCGTTCATGGCTTTCGAAAGTCCAACCGGCAATATGTGGCGTCAGAATTGCGTTTTTGGCTGTCAACAAATACTGAAAAGCCGCTGGTGTATTTTTATCGTTAAAAAGCGTTTCAAAAGACAACTTCTCATATTCCAGAACATCTAAACCTGCTCCGAGAATTTTCCCGGATTGCATGGCAGTAACCAAATCAGCAGTGACGATATTCTTGCCTCGAGAGGTATTAATAATCCAAAAAGGCTTAAGAAATCCATTGATAAAATCAGCATTCACCATTTTATTTGTTTCGGAAGTCCATGGAATATGCAAACTCACTACATCTACTTTTTGCTGAAATTCTGCTAAGGAAACCTGCTTCGCATTAGCATCACCCACATTTTCTTGAATGTCATAACACAAGACTTCGACATCAAAACCACGGAGTTTTTTGGCAAACGATTTTCCCATGTTTCCATACCCGATAATCCCAACGGTTTTACCATCAAGTTCCTGACCGCGATTGCTTTCCCGGTTCCAATGGCCCGCTCGTATCTCGCTGTCAGCTTGATTCAATTTATTAAAAATGGATAAGATCATACCCAAGGTGTGTTCAGCAACAGCGTTTCTATTTCCTTCTGGAGCGGCAATAAGTGTAATGTTTTTAGATGCAGCATGCTCGCAATCAATGCTTTCTAGTCCGGCTCCAACGCGAGCGATGAATTGCAAATTAGTAGCTTTATCTAAGAAAGTTTTGTCAATCTTGAAACGACTTCGAATCACAATTCCTTGATACTCCTGAATTTTAGTTTCAATTTCTTCTTTTGAAGAAGTAAAATCACTGTGATTGATAAACCCGGATTTTTGCAATTGATCCCAAAGTAAAGAGTGATTGCTATCTAGGTGCAGAATTTTAATATCCATAAAAATAGTATTTTTTGATAGTCAAAATTAACAAAAAAATTACGGTTTATACTTTTAAGAACGGAAATTAGCTTTCAAAAGCTTAAATTTGCAGAATTCCTATTCATCCTTCATACTATTAATTATAGGAAAAGAAAAACAACAAATGAGATTAACAAAAACATTCAAAGCCTTTTTTGAAAACGAAAAAGCGGGAGGTCTTTTATTACTCCTAGTTACGATACTCTCTCTTCTATTTGCTAATTCCCCTTTTCAATCTGACTATATTGCTTTTTGGGAAACCAATATCGGCAACCATTCGATCACCCACTGGATCAATGACGGACTGATGACTATCTTCTTTCTTTTGATTGGTTTAGAGCTAGAACGGGAGATCTACAAAGGAGAATTGTCGAGTATTAGAAATGCCACTTTACCTATTTTTGGTGCTTTAGGCGGGATGATTGTTCCGGCGGGAATTTTTTTACTGCTCAATTTTGGAACTCCCACACAAAATGGTGCCGGTATTCCTATGGCTACTGACATTGCCTTTGCAATTGGAGTTTTATCGCTTTTAGGAAATCGGGTTCCTACCTCGCTGAAAGTATTCCTTACTGCCCTTGCTGTAATTGACGACTTAGGGGCTATTTTGGTAATTGCTGTTTTTTATACAAAAACAATTGCTTTTACTAATCTGTTTATTGCTTTTGCCATTATGGGTGGTTTATTTATCCTGAACAAAAGAAAGGTTCACAACCTTATCCCCTATTTAATTGGGGGTGCTGCTATGTGGTATTTTATGCTGAATTCAGGTGTTCACGCCACTATTACAGGCGTCTTATTGGCTTTTGTCATTCCATTTGGAGACGGAGGCAAGAAAACATCCTCTTATATATTACAGCATTTTTTACATAAACCGGTTGCGTTTTTGATTCTGCCGCTTTTTGCCATCGCCAATACCAGTATTGCCATTGGTTCTGATTGGTCAGAAGGATTGAATCATACTAATACAATTGGGATCATGTTGGGACTTGTGGTGGGAAAACCTCTTGGAATCTGGCTTTTCTCCTTTTTAGGAGTGAGTTTAGGCATTTGCACGTTGCCCAAAGATTTAAATTGGAAAAAAATAATTGGGGCAGGAATGCTTGGTGGAATTGGGTTCACCATGTCCATTTTCATTACCCTTCTTGCTTTCAAAGAAAGTGGCGAAGAAGTTATTACATACTCTAAAATTGCTATTCTGATTGCTTCTTTTGTTGCTGGTCTGACGGGTTTCTTCTGGTTGAAATATACCTTAAGAAAACAATCTAAAAAGAAGAAAACAGCACTAGTATAAAACATATTGTGATCCTAAAAAGCCTCGTTTAAGCAATTAAACGAGGCTTTTTTATGTTCAATAAGCTTCTATTTTGAATAACTTATCGCAAAACTATTTTTAAAATCTCTTTTTTTAATAAATAAAGCATGAATGGAATAATCATCACAGGAGAAAATTTTTGAAGTACTGCAAATTGAATAACCAAACCGGTTACCACCATTCCGGTCAGTATTCCGAATCCAAGATTGTACGTAAGACTAGGATTTATGCTCAGTACTTTCGTTTCTCCCGCCTTTAGCACTATCTCTTCTGTTTGAAAAGAAGTCCCATCACCAATTTCTATGGTATGTTTTCCGGGCAAAACACGGTATTCTTTCCGGTTGTTGCTGTAGTTCATTTCACACTCCGTTTTGCTATCAATACGTACTACATAGCGATTGGATTTATTGTAAATACCACTGCTTTTAGACATTCTGAAAACAATTGTGCTCTAATTCATGTTTGATTTTTTACCGTTTTTTATGCTAACAAAACCTTATTCATGGTTCCTGTAACAAGTCTACACATATTTACCCTAAAAAGTATATCCAATTCCTAGGTGTAAAAAAGGAATGTATTGGTTTCTATTGTATGCTCCATCTGTGTTCTGGACATTACCGTTAACCGAATTCTCTTTCAAATAAACCACTCGATACCCAAATCCTACCGCAGTTTCATAGGTAAAATGATTCCCAATAGTACGCTTCAAACCCCAAGTGGGTACAATTGCTAAATCAGCCGTTTTTGTAACGTTATCTGCAAGATTAATCACAAACCAATCCGGATGGTAACTTGTTTTAATGGAAAAATAATTCCCGCTATTATTGGCGATTTGCTTCCCATTTGAATTCCTTTTTTCCAGATTATAGTAATACCTTGGTTCTAAAGTGACTACTGGCTGCAAAATAAAACCGGTTCCATCATAGTGATCTCCTACCGTAAAATCTTTTTCAAGACCGATTTCACTGCGCACAGCGATACTATTAGACACCTTACTTTCATTGTTAAACCAAATTCCTGCGTGTACTCCGAATCCGGTTTGTATGCCAAAAATTGATTTTTCAACGGTTACTTCTTGGGCATTTGCATTTAGATTGAATGCTAAAATCAGGACTACTAGGACTTTTCTCATTTATTGATTATTAGTGTTATTCTCTGTTATTTAAATTTTTAAACCAGATTTCTGTTTACTTATTCGTCCAATAATCTACTACGGTAACTTTATCTGGTGCCGGACTCAAAACAGCCACAAAAGCTTTATGATCCGGATGAATTAAATATGCATCTCTGTCCGCTTCGCTGGTGAAAGCCAACACAAAACAATGGGTCAAACCATTATTCAGGTTTTCAGGACTGTTATTGATTCCCCATTCATACGCTTTTATGAATTTGATTTTATGTTCCAAGTTCCCAAAAGCAGTGACCACTTTGTCAATTGCTGCTGCATCTGTACCAGGTTTCCAACCAAACATCACCACATGCTTAAGGAGCTGTTTTTGTTCGTCTTTTTGCGCGCTCACAGTATAACTTGAAATTAAAATAAGGATTAATAGGAGTAGTTTTTTCATGGTTATTTTTTTCAAATATAAGATTTATTTGATTGTGTAAACAAATATTAATATTTGCGAAGCTTAAGTAAAAAAAATTGCGCAAAGTCAGAGACATTTGCGCAGTTTATATAACGAAAAATTTACGGAGCAGGGCAGAGCGTTTATTAATTACAATTTGATTCCCCTAATAAAACTCCGTATGCGTTGTCACTATTTGGGTCGTTAATTGAATTAACTTTTACAATTTTCACCCATTTAGTAGTTGCTTTATTTTCATTTAATATTTGACATAAATATTGAGCATA
The DNA here is from genome assembly GCF_003968755.1 of Flavobacterium sp. RSP15. Classification (GTDB taxonomy): domain Bacteria; phylum Bacteroidota; class Bacteroidia; order Flavobacteriales; family Flavobacteriaceae; genus Flavobacterium. The sequence goes on from NZ_RYDL01000002.1 coordinate 222,569, forward strand.
TCCATTTCGAATTGTTCCATCATCTTCCACACTTACATAAAGCACGTTTGCATCAGTTATAATGGCTTCTTTTACTTTCATTTCTTTTTTAACTTCTGCAAGTGCTGTTTTGTTATTCGGATCGTCCATCGGTTTTACGATTTCTCCACAACTAATAATTAATAAGAATTGCATCGTAGCGAAAGCTAAAAATATTTTTTTGAATTTCATGTTGTATATATTTAATTTAAAAATGATTTACTAATATTAAAGTTTTGGATTTGGTATGGTTATATATAGTGTTTTGCAACTTACGATGTAGTGTATTAGGAAAGCATAAACTTTCGATTAAAATTAATTAACGATTAAATTGCATTAAAACAATCTAATTATTAAACATATAAAAACTACGATTAAGCTATGTAAATGCTAAAACAAATCGTTGATAATTACTTTTTCAATTTTGAAAGGCAAAAATTGTTTTAAAAATTGCTCTCTTAATCTATGTTGAAATTTTTCAGTTTGACTTTCCAACCATTGACTTAAAAAAACTATCAACAAATTAATCTTATCAATTTCTAATTTAATAAATCCTTTACGTTTTGAATTCATATATTCTATACTGCCTTCCGAAAAAAGCTCATTTTTTGGAATTAATAAATAAGCAATTCCAACTTCATTATACGTGTTTCCTCGATGAGATATAAATTTATGCCTTAAATCCATCAAGAAATCGTGAGTTTCTAAAAAATCTTGATTGTTTTCATATACTTTTTTATCAAGTTTAGCATTACAATCTGTTGATGCATCTGTAAAACACTTTCCGTATAAAGCAATTACCGAATAAGTTAGAGCCGACTGAATAATACTGGAATTTGAATTTAATAGTGCTAAATATTCTTGAATCATCTTTAAGTCAATTCTCATTGAACAGTAAGCATTGTATTTTTTTGCCAACTTATTTGGAATAAGGGCAATTAGATTTTCTGAAGCATACTTTGTATGCACATCTTTCATCAATTCTATTAAATTTTCATCTTCTACCATAAGTTCATATTGCATTACTATTAAACATTTTCAACTTTACACATCTTTTTTAAGACGTTCGTTGTTAATTCATTTATAAAATATAAATTAATTCTTTATCAAATCTATCAAAAATAAAACACAACCCATTACGGTTTCCCACATTTGAAAAAAAATAAAAATGATTGCAGATTTTTGATAAACGATTTTTGATTTTAGATATAAAATGTATAGAAAAACCAATCGGGTTCGCGTGAAGGATAGCAGCTAGCTACCGAAGTAGCGCGGATAGCCTGACGCCAATAAAAAAAGGGTCCTCTCAACAGTTACGCTGAGAGGACCCTTTTTGTAATGGCGGCACGCCCAAATGAAATTTATCCCTTGATTTGTTTCAAGGATGTTTTAATACCTCGGATTAGGGACGAACTGAATCCGTGCATTTCCATTTCGTTCAATCCCGCGATCGTGCAACCTTGCGGCGTGGTCACGCGGTCTATTAATTGTTCCGGGTGTACTTTTTCTTCTAGTAGCATTTCGGCAGCGCCTTTTACGGTTTGTGCCGAGATGGCCAAGGCCGTTTGCCAGTCAAATCCAATTTCGATTCCGGCTTGCATCGAGGCGCGAATGTAGCGTAGCGCAAAAGCGGTTCCGCTGGCGGCCAAAACAGTTGCAGCATCCATTAATTTTTCGTCAATAATAGGAGCGGTTCCCAAACTCTGAAAAAGGGAAACAACATCTTGTGCCTGCTCTTTGTCTTTTTCATGAAACGCAATACAGGTGGCTGAGGCGCCAAACTGTGCCGCGATATTGGGCATGATTCGGATGGCACTATTAGCAGTACCGATTTTGTTTTGCAGATTTTCTATCGACAATCCACTCACTGCCGAGGCGATGATTTTATTAGAAATTACGGGAAGAATTTCGGCCAAAACAGTGTCTACTTGGTATGGTTTGATGGTCAAAATAATGACATCGGCTTCCTGAATCTGATGCATATTATTTGTAGAAACTGTTGCTCCTAATTTTTCAAGATACAGAATACTGGAGGTATTTCTTCGGGTTATGGTAACTTGGTCTTCTGGTGAAAATTTTGATAGTCCTAATGCGATAGAAACTCCTAAGTTTCCTCCGCCAATGATATGTACTTTCATGCTGGTTTTGGTTTTTCCTCTCCTCTCCAGAAGCTTCGGGACTTTCCAAAAGAAAGCAAGCCGTCTGGAAAAAATGTTGGTTGTGTAGTTATAAATGTATTCGTTTGTTGTTGTTGTATTTCCTCTCTATTCTCTTTTTGTCTATTCTATTCTCTTTATTCTATTCTCTCTACTCTCGTTGTTCTATTCTCATTGTTCCTTACTTTCCTAAAACCCTAAAATCATTTTTGCTATCGAAAAATAAATCAAAATGCCACAAATATCATTACTGGTTGTAATAAACGGACCGGTTGCCAATGCGGGATCAATACCAAATTTATCCAGCAATAACGGGATAAAAGTCCCTATTAATGAAGCAATAATAATTACTGAAATTAATGCTACGCAGATTATAACGCCAATTATCATTTCAACATCCAATAGAAAATGACTTCCTAAAAATAATATTATAGCCAGAATCAATCCATTTAATAAACTTAGGGAAACTTCCTTCACTAATCGATTAAATAGCGACCCACTCAACGTATTATTAGCCAAACCCTGTACGATAATTGCCGAGGATTGTACACCGACATTTCCTGCCATCGCAGCGATAAGGGGCGTGAAAAAGAATAAATTACCATGTTGCAGCATTGCACCTTCAAACAAGCCCAATACTTTTACGGAGATAAAACCGCCTAAAAGAGCCAAAACTAACCAAGGCAACCGCGCTTTTGTATGTTCGAATATACTATCATCGGCTTCAACATCTTGCGAGATACCTGCAGCCAACTGGTAATCCTGATCGGCTTCATCCTTGATTACATCCACAATGTCATCAATAGTGATTCGGCCCACTAACCTTCCTAATTCATCTACAACAGGAATAGCTTCTAAATCATATTTCTGCATAATTCGGGCTACCTCAACATCTTCTGTATCTACTTTTACGGAGTTTAATTTCCGGATGTACACATCATTAATTGGGGTTCTGGAAGAAGTGGTCAATAAATCCTTGAGGGATAAACGCCCTTTCAATCGGTCTTCATCATCCACCACATAAATCGAATGGACTCTGGAGATATTTTCGGCCTGAATGCGCATTTCTTTGACACAAGTAAGCACATTCCAATTTTCATTGACTTTTACCAATTCCTTGTGCATGATTCCACCGGCGGTATCTTCGTCATAGCGCAATAAGTCAACAATATCTTTGGCATGTTCTACATCCTGAAGTTCTGATATTACTTCGGCTTTCAAATTTTGTGAAAGCTCCGCTATAATATCAGCTGCATCATTGGTTTCCAGCTCATCTAACTCTTCTGCAATTTCTTTTGGCGAAAGCCTGCTTAATATATTTTCTCGTAAATCATCTTCTAGTTCCAGAAGAATTTCGGCAGTTTTTTCACTGTCTAATACTTTAAAAATATAGGTCGCTTCATTAAAATCAAGCTCATCGAGGATTTCAGCAATATCAGCATGGTGCATATCATTCAATAATACTTCCAGTTGCTGGTCGTTTTTGTTTTGAATGAGTTGCTCTAATTCCTGAATTAATCCTTTGCTGATTTTAAACTCCATCGGCTTCTATTTTTTGGGTGAGTGCTATAAACTGTGCTACATTTAATTGTTCTGGTCGAAGGTTGAAAATTTCATCTTCTCTCAAACTATCCGACAAATTTAAGGTTTTTAAACTATTGCGTAACGTTTTACGTCGTTGTTGAAAAGCCGTTTTCACTACCGTAAAAAACAATTTTTCACCACAAGGCAAGCTGTAATCTTTTTTTCTGCGCAAACGCAAAACTCCTGATTTTACTTTTGGCGGCGGAATAAAAACATGTTCGTCTACCGTAAATAAATACTCGGCATCATAAAAAGCCTGTACCAAAACTGACAGGATTCCATACGCTTTTGTTCCTTTTTTTTCACAAATGCGTTGTGCCACTTCTTTCTGGAACATTCCGGCAAATTCTGGAATCTGATCGCGATATTCCAATGCTCTAAACACAATTTGTGTCGAAATATTATACGGGAAATTTCCAATAATTGCGAATTGTTTCCCTTCGAAAATTTCATTGATGTTGTATTTCAGGAAATCTTTAGAAATGATTCTATCCTTTAATTTTGGATAATTTTCATCTAAATACGTCACTGATTCCGCATCGATTTCAATAACGTAGGTGTTCATTGGTTTATCCAATAAATATTTTGTCAAAACGCCCATTCCAGGACCTATCTCCAGTACATCATCATACCCTTCTAAGTTCAATGTATCTGCAATGTCTTTGGCAATACTTTCGTCTTTCAGGAAGTGTTGTCCGAGGTGTTTTTTTGCTTTTACTTTTTCCATGTTTGTCTTTGCGAGGCACGAAGCAATCTCACTTTATTGTTAGGTTTATTTTGCCCCTAAGGCACCACTGTATTGTATTAAATATCCAGAAAACTATCGCAAAATCAATATTGCAACTACTTCTTATATCCTATTTTTCCTCGTTCTGGAATGATTTCTTTCTTTTCCATAAGTTCATCTACATATTGAAAAACGAGTTCTATGTTTTTTTCCTGATTTTCAATTTTCTTTTTCATTGTTTCAAAATCAATACGTAAATCCGAATTATCGGAGAGCATTTGCCTCGTTTTTGTAAATATCCGCATTATCTGAATATTGGTTTGAATTGCTTTTTCACTATTCAAAACACTCGATAACATTAATACGCCGTGTTCTGTAAAAGCCATCGGAGCATATCGCAAACCCATCTTTTCAGAATTGGAGATCACAATTTGTGACCTCCAATTCTCCAATTCTACTTTAGATAATTCAAACATAAAATCTTCTGGAAATCTATTCAAATTTCTTCGCGCAGCTTGCTTTAAAACCCTTGTTTCAACCCCGTAAAGTATTGCCAAATCACGATCCAGCATTACTTTTTGGTTTCTGATGAAATAAATTTTATTGATAACAATGTCATCTGGAATTATTGAAATTTTATCGCTCGTAAAATGAAATTTTTATGTTTTTTATAATTGGAGGTCGCAAATTGCGACTTGAAGATTGTGATTCAAAACGACAATCTGAATAGGATTGCTTCGTTCCTCGCAAGGACTCTAATAATCCGCAATCAATTCTAATTCTGTTCTAAACGCCAGCATTTTGTCCCCAAACAGCTTCGCTCCTTCTTCACGAAAAGCCGGTGCGTCCTCCAAATAATATTTCTCCAAAGTGTCTTTGCTGTCCGTCACATATTGAACGGAATAGGTAACTCCGCCCATTTCTTCTTCAATTAAAACCCGTACCATTCTTGCCGAAGAGAATTTTCCTGTAGCCAGAATTTCTGGAATGTGTTTGTGTTGCATCCAGATCATCCATTGATCGTGAACGCTTTCGTGTATGTTTGTAGTGACGTTGTATAGTATCATTTTTTTTGTTTAACTGGTTAATTGTTTTTTCGGTTAATCGGTTAAACATTTAACCGATTAAACATTTACTTATAAATTAGTATCTCCCCTCAACTGCCTGAATTTCTTTCTGGCTTCCACAAAATAAATACTGTCCTGATGATTAAAAATAATCTTCTCATACAAAGGTTTCGCTTTATCAGGCAATAGCAGTTGTTTTTTATATATCTCTGCCGAAAAATACAGCGCTTCGTCTATGTAAATCCCATCGCTATACTGATCCATAATCGTTTGGTATTGGCTTAAAGCCAAAGTAAAATCGCCCGTTTCTTCGTAAATATTTCCCAAACGCAACAACGTCACGGCTTCTATTTGCTGACCTTTATGATTTTTTAAAATCGATAGAAACTGCGTTATCGCTTCCTGATTCCTATTTTGATACAACAGATAATCTCCTTTGGCAAATTGTTTCAAAGCCGTTTGTGTCGAATCAACGACGGTATTGTCATTGATTAACAGAAAATATTCCAAAGCATCATTCGCAATCAACTGTGTATTGGCTGATTTCAATTCCTTAAATTGTTTCAACGCCCAAGCAAAATCAGCTTTAAAATAACTCGTTTTTGCGGCTTTCAAACTGGCTTCATGCGCCATTACATCATTCTTCAAGTCCAATTCAATCTGGGAATAATAAATCAACGCCTGATTGAATTTTTCTTCGTACAACAAAATATCTGCCAGTTCCATTTTGGCATCAGCCACCTGATAATCATTCAATTGCAATTCCAGCGCTCTCTTGATTATTGCCTTTCCTTCCTCCGGTTTTTTTAACTTAAATGCCGTGAAATGTGCCTGAATCAGCTGCAAAGATAAGGTAAAAGGACTTATTTCAAATTGTTTCACCAAACCGTCTAATTCTTTGCTGATAACGGCAAAGTCTTTTTCGGTTGCTTTTTCAATTTTCATCGCAATCAAATACGAATTCGCTTGGATCAGCAATTCTAAATCTAGTGTGTTTTGCAATACAAACCCTAAAATTTCCTTTGCCGCTTCCTCATTTTCCTCGTCAATTGCCAGTTGCCCTAAATTTACAATCGTAGCAAGCGATTCTGGATTGCGTTTATAAATGGCTTTTTGCTGAATAAATGCTTTCCCAAATTCCTTTTCCTGCACATAAAACCAACTCAGATAATGGTTCCAAAAAATGTCTTGATTTTTCTGCGTCCTTACAATTAAAGCTTTACGCAACAATTCATTGAAATTTGCATCGCCTTCATCAGCCATAAAACGAACCAGTTGATTTTGGATTCGAATGGAGTTTTGAGGATTAGCAAACGCTTCATCCAGAAAAGTGGAAATCATCATTTCTATATTAGACAATTGACCGTAAAGCAATCCTATTTGATAATTGAAATTAAAATTAGGCTCTAATTCTACTGCGATTTGGTAGGATTTCAGCGCGTATTCGAGTAGCACTTTTCGCTCAAAAGTGTTTGAAATTCCGTACACTTGATTTGGATTTTTTCTGATGCGGTCTAATGCCTGATCGTAGTACATCTTGGCTTTATCATCATTTTTTTGCAACTGAAAATTATATCCTAATTCTACCAGAAGATTTCCTTGATTGTACTTGTCAAGTCGTTCTTGAATGGCTTTTTCGGCACTTTCAAACTCTTGCAATTGCTGTGAACAATCGATTATTCTTAAAAAATACTGAGAGTTTAATGGAATCTCTTGCAGTAATTCTTCATAACTGATTTTGGCTTTTTCAAAATCGCCTTTATCATAATAATACTGTGCCAATTGTTCGTTTTGGGCGAAAGCAAATAACGATAAAAACAGGTGTATTAAGAGAACGATTTTTTTCATTTTTTATCTGTTTTTCTAATTCAGATTAGGTCTTGGAATACATATTCGTGTCTTTATTCATTTCCTTTTTTAATCCATTTTCCAACTTCCGGTGCGGTGTAATTTTCCATTTTGTTCAGCAATTCTTCCGCATTATCACTAACCAAAATCATCTTTTGATTGATTTCTTTTAAAAAACCGTTATCAACCATTTTTTGGATGAATTGCAATAATAAATCATAAAATCCATCAACGTTTAAAATCCCAATGGGTTTCTTATGAAGTCCGAGTTGCCCCCACGTGAGCATTTCGAAAAACTCCTCTAAAGTTCCAAATCCACCAGGCAATGCAATTACGCCATCGCTTAATTCATTCATTCTGGTTTTTCTTTCGTGCATACTTTCCACAATGATTAACTCGGTCAAATTATCGTGAGCCACTTCCTTAGACATCAAAAAACGGGGTAAAACACCAAATACTTTTCCGTTTTCACTCAAAACACCGTCAGCAACCGCACCCATTAAACCAACTTTTGCGCCACCGTAAACCAAATCAATGTTCTTCTTAGCCATTACCTGTCCCAGTACTATCGCTTGAACCTCATAATTTTTTTCATTCCCAAAACTGGAGCCACAGAACACCGTAATCTTTTTCATCAACAAAATATTTTTCAGTAGTGTTTTAACTAATTGATACTATCAAATCCGCAATACGCACGCAAAACCTCAGGAATTACGATTCCTTCCGGAGTTTGGTAATTTTCTAAAAGTGCTGCCAAAACTCTTGGCAAAGCCAATGAACTTCCGTTTAAGGTGTGTGCTAATTGATTTTTTCCATCTTTATCTCTAAAACGTAATTTCAACCGATTTGCTTGAAAAGTCTCAAAATTAGAAACCGAACTGATTTCTAACCAACGGTCTTGTGCAGTAGAAAACACTTCGAAATCATAGGTTAACGCTGCTGTGAATCCCATATCGCCGCCACAAAGACGCAATATTCTGTAGGGTAATTTCAATTCCTGCAAAATACTTTTTACATGCTCCACCATTCCGTCCAAGGCTTCATACGATTTATCGGGATGCTCTACACGAACAATCTCGACTTTGTCAAATTGATGTAAACGGTTCAATCCACGTACGTGCGCACCATAAGAACCTGCTTCACGACGAAAACAAGGCGTGTAAGCCGTAGTCAAAACCGGTAATTCACTTTCGTTTAAAATTACATCCCGAAACAAATTCGTTACTGGAACCTCAGCAGTTGGAATTAAGTATAAATCATCGGTTTTATCATGGTACATTTGCCCTTCTTTGTCGGGCAATTGTCCCGTTCCATAAGCAGATGCTTCGTTTACCATGTGTGGCACCTGAACTTCGTTATATCCTGCAGCGGTATTTTTGTCCAGAAAATAATTGATCAAAGCACGTTGTAATTTTGCTCCTTTTCCTTTATAAACCGGAAATCCTGCGCCTGTGATTTTTACTCCCAATTCAAAATCGATAATGTCGTATTTTTTTACCAATTCCCAGTGTGGTTGCGCGCCTTCATGCAAAACTGGGATTTCCCCTTCTTCAAAAACGTTCAGGTTTTCCTCCGGTGTTTTTCCAATAGGAACAATATCAGCAGGAAGATTGGGTAAGGTATATAATTTTTCTAAAAGTTCAGCGGCAAGTGCATCAGCAGTTTCGGCTAATTTCTTGCTTTTCTCTTTATTTAAAACAGTTTTTTCTTTTAAGATTGCGGCTTTAGATTTCTCTCCCGCTTTCATCAATTCGCCAATATCCTTGGATAATTTATTAGATTCGGACAAAATGCTGTCTAGCTCCACTTGCGTAGCGCGACGTTTTTCATCCAGTTGTACCACTTCTTCAACAACACTTGTAGCATCGATGTTTCTCTTTGCCAAAGCGGTGATTACTTTTTCCTGATTCTCTCTAATAAATGCGATTTGTAACATAGCTTGATTTTTTTAACGCTAACTTTTATAATTATGGAAGCAAATTTAGGGAAATGTTTGGTAGAAATGAGGGAAAAAATTAGTCAAAAGTCGAAAGTCATAAAGTCCAATACTAATGTATGATTCAAATGCCCTAATGTTTAATTTACATTGACAACAGAACTTCAAAAAAAACAAATAAAAACAGGACTTTAAAAACTTTATGACATTGGACTTTTGACTTACTTTAGGCTCTTTTAATCTCATGACCCACAAATTCTTCTAAGGTTGCAAACATGTCGTCTACTGAAAGGACTTCGAAATCTGGGTGTGTTTTTAAGAAAGTAGCATTCAACGTAATCAAGTTTTCTTCAATTTCGAAAAAAGTGTCGTTGTTAAGCAAATCTCGAGTAGGATTTACGCCTTCGAGTTTTCCTTTCAGAAATTTATTCAGCTTGACACTGCTCATTAATTTCACTTTTTTGGATTGTTGTTGAAACAATTCCAAATGCTTTTCAGCACCAATCAAAGCCAAACCTTCTTCGATCAATTCGTTTAGTTCTTTATCCCAACCCGAATTGTGAACAAATTGAGCAAAATTTCCTTCGGTATATTGCGACGTGTAATAGTCTAAATAATAACTCATTATAGCATCTTCATGAATCAAATCATCGTTCACGCCTTCCTCACGCATTAAGTTGATTACCGATATATTAGAGTGAATTACATCTTGGAGATTTCCACTGTTCATTGCTGTTTCTGAAATAATTATTCTACCGAATTCCATAGGTTTTGTATTTGAATATGTGCTACAAATTTCGGGCAAAATAGTGAAGAATCGAAATGTTATTTTTTAGCCACAGATTAGCACCGATTGATTAGCGCAACCATTTAACTGACATCAGATTCGTCACTACGCTTTTTCTGATTCATTTTGGTAACCAACGCTTTCAAACGCATGGCTTTTTCTTTTTTTTCTTCTTGAAGTTTTGTCTTTTTCCGATTGAGCAATTTGGTATGCAACGCCTTATTTTTGGTGTTTTTTTCGGGTCCTTTTGCCATAATGTAGAAGCTTTGTTAATTACGGTTACAAAGATATAAAAGAGACCACTCTTTCTGGATTTGTTATCTATAAAACAGAAAATATCTTTAAAAAAATAAACTATCTTAACTTTATGAAAATAAAAGAGTCTATACAAATGAGATTAGCGGAATTTTTAACATTATGCAAAAGTCATAATGTTAAAAATATTTATGCTTTTGGTTCTGCTGTGACTGAAAATCCCAAATCCCCTAGCCCCGATAGCAGTGGAAATCCCACGCTTTTGGGCGTGGATTGCAACGAATAGCGGGAAATAGCTCCAAAAAACACAAACAATTCCTCCGTAGTACAGACAAGTCACGAGCTGTTCTTATCCTAAAAAATATTTTGTTTTTTGCTGCCAAAAACATATAATTTTCAGAAATATTGGGACATGAAGGAAGCGAACTGATGCTAAGCAGCGACTTAAAATTATTTTTTGGCTACAAATCTGGTGTCGGTTTCCATTATGGTTCCACATTTTTCACAGGTTCGCATCTTTGTAGAAGTATAGAACTGTTCAAAATGAGGCAGGAAATCTTTCTCGATATTATGAAGTTCAAAGTAGACTTCGTGCAGCTTATGATTACAAGTATCACAAAACCAAAGTAATCCGTCCGTGAATCCTTTTCCAGCTCTTTTTCTTTCGATGACAAGTCCTATAGAACCCTCGGAACGCACTGGAGAATGGGGGATTTTAGCAGGATGAAGATACATATCACCCGCATGTAATTCCATTTCTTTGCGTTCCCCATCTTCTTGAATAATCACTTTGATGGAGCCTTCAAGCTGGTAAAACAATTCTTCAGTTTCGTTGTAATGATAGTCTTTTCTGGCATTTGGGCCGGCAACAACCATGACGATATAATCACCGGATTCCGTGTATAAATTTTTATTGCCAACGGGTGGTTTCAGCAGATGACGGTTTTCGTCAATCCATTTATTGAGGTTGAAAGGTTTTGCAATTGCCATTTTTTCTGAAGGTCAAAGTTTTTAAGGTACCAAGGTACTAAGATTTTAAATGATAGAACCTATTAATTCTCTTTAAAAGCACAAGCACTTTAGTTCCGTTTTTCTTTAATCAAATAAATATACACGGGAAAATGGTCGCTAAATCCTATTTCGGTGGGGGAATGCCGCAACGGATACCCTTTGTATTGTCCGCTGGTTTGTATCAAAAAAGATTTGTTGTAAATTCCGGCTTTCCAATACCGAAAGCTAGAATAGTCTGATTGCAGTAAGGTTTCGGAAACCATTATTTGGTCAAAAACATCCCATGCATCACGAAATGCAATGGTTCCAAATCCTTTCTTGGCCATTTCCTCGAAGGGATTATAAATCCCAAACGGTAGCACATCTGCTTTTTTTGCTTTGGCGCCAAGCCCAAATTTGACACTTTTATTATATGGTCCGTCATTTAAATCACCTAAAGTAATCACTTTTGCTTCTGAATTTATGCGTTGCAAAGAATCGATTATTTTTCGGTTTAATGCTCCAGCGGCTTCCCGGAACGGACTTGATTTTTTCTCGCCGCCAGAACGCGACGGCCAGTGATTGACTATAATATTGATTTCCTCTCCGTCCAGAAATCCGGTTACCAATAGCTGATCTCGTGTGTAAACCCGATAATTTTTGGTGCTTATTTGCAATTCGTCATCTGTTTTTTCTTCGGAATTGGCTTTAGAATTTTCGTTTGTGGTGGTTCCTTCTTTATAAATGTACAACGGAATGTTACTATAACTCGTGGGCTGAAATTTCTTTTTTTGATACAACAGCGCCACGTCAATTCCTCTTTTGTCTGGTGAATCAAAATGGATGATTCCGTAGTCTTTATCAATAAGTTTGGGCTGTTTTACTAAATCTTCTAAAACGCCTCTGTTTTCTATTTCACAACCGCCAATAAATGTGGGCGAATCCGTGTTTTCAGCTGAACCAATTTCAGCTAACACTCGGGCTAAGTTTCCTAATTTTTTTTGGTACTTCCCATAATTCCACCGTTGCAACCCTTTTGGAGTCCACTCTTCGTCAAAAGTATCCGGATCGTTTATGGTGTCAAAAAGATTTTCAAAATTATAAAACGCAACGGTATGAATAACATATTTTTTTGGTTGCGCAGTAGATTTTGCAATTGGAAAGAATAAAAAAAGAATAGGAATCCAGTACGTAATTCTCATAAATATCATTTATTTACCGCTGTTGCTGAGATCCCTTTTAGAATCTGGTTATTGTAAAAATAGTCATTTGAGTGTGAACTTAGAATTATTTTCTAAATGTCTATCTTTGTTTTTGTCATTTAACGCCTTTATCATTAGAATTTCTCAGAAAAGCAATACCGCATGAATCAAAATCAATTTACTTTTACATCCCGTTATTCTATTTTATATCAATTGCTATTGCTTATTTTTGTGTTACAATCTTTCAACAGTCAAGCCCAATACAATATGATTACACCCCCTAGTTTACAAAAAGGAGATACCGTAGCTATTTTGGCAACAGCCCGAAAAAACACAGATGATAACCTGAAACCCGCTATTGATTTACTGCACAGTTGGGGCCTGGAAGTGGTCATAGGCAGCACAATAGGTTTAGACAACAACCAATTAGCCGGGACTGACGAACAGCGAGCAACTGATTTTCAGCAGCAACTGGACAATCCAAACATCAAAGCCATTTGGTGCGTAAAAGGCGGATACGGAACCGTGCGTATGATTGATTTGTTAGATTTTACTGCGTTCAGAAAAAATCCGAAATGGATTATTGGCTTTAGTGATGTGACTGTTTTACACAATCATTTGAACACTATGGGTTTCAAATCCATTCACGGAATCATGCCGATAACCGCTCCAAGAGCCACTCCTGAAGCTATAAAAACTATGCGGACTGCTTTATTTGGTGAAAAACTATCCTACAACATAACGCCTTTTGTAATGAATAGACCCGGGAAAGCTACCGGAGAATTAGTGGGTGGGAATTTATCCATTCTATACAGTTTGTTGGGTTCACCCTCCGCGATTGATTGTTCCGATAAAATCTTGTTTCTAGAAGATTTAGACGAATATTTGTATCACATTGACCGCATGATGATGAATTTAAAACGAAATGGTTGCCTGGAAAGCGTCAAGGGAATTGTGGTAGGTTCGATGACAAAGATGAAGGATAATGATATTCCGTGGGGGAAAAATGCCATCGAAATTATCGAGGATGTAACCAAAAAATACTCTATTCCTATTTTGTATAATTTCCCGGCGGGACACATACAAGATAACAGAGCCTTAATTTTAGGCAATACTGTAACGATCAATGTCAGCGAGAAAAGCAGCACACTGGTTTTTGAATAAAGAAATCCTCCCTCCGGCTCCCCTCCGAAGGAGGGAGAAACTAAACGGAAATAGACTCAGGATAATTGTTTGTAATATTACATATCATTTTGGGTTTTTGGTTATAAATTACCATTCTGAATTGTAGGAATTAATTTCACAGGTTTATTAACTGAAAATTTTTTTATGGCTGCACATAATGAACTTGGAAAACTAGGAGAAGAAATGGCAGTCGAATTTCTACGGAAAGACGGCTACACGATTTTGCAAACCAATTGGACCTTCCAAAAAGCCGAAATAGATATTCTCGCCCAAAAAGGAAACACACTTGCTGTTGTTGAAGTCAAAACGCGTTCCTCATTAGAATTTGGCTTACCACAAGATTTTGTAAAACCAAAAAAAATCCAGCTCCTTGTAAAGGCCGTTCATGCCTTTGTCAACAAAAGAAATTTAGATATAGATGTCCGTTTTGACATTATTGCAATACATAAAGAAGGCAAATCTTATGTCATTGAGCATCTTATCGATGCGTTTTATCATTTTTAATTCGTTTTTTTAATGTTATAATTGTAACAAATTGTTTTTTTTATTTACATTTGCCTTATATGTACACACTGACTACCCGTATATTTACAACCACTAAAAAAATTGAATTATGAAAACTGTTTCTTCCATTGTAGAGAACTACATCAAAACAAAGCCATTTTTGTTGAATGCATTATCATTAGGGATCATTAATCTGACCTCATTATCCCGGAATATAATGACTGAATTAGAAAGTGAATTTGGCAAGGAAGTAAAACAAGGCGCAGTGGTTATGGCTTTAAAAAGACTCACTGAAGAACTGGATTTCAGACTGAATCACAAGATCAATAAAGTAATTAAAAACATTGGAGAAATTACCGTTCGTTCTGCTTTGACGGATTATACTTTTGCTGCTTCTGACACTGTTTTAAATAAACAAGCAGATTTAATTACCGATATTAATACGCTGCCGGATATTTTTTACACTTCGTCTAGAGGTGTGAATGAAACAAATATTGTGGTCAGCAACAGCATCAACAATTTGGTTGACAAGCATTTTGCTTCTGAGAAATTAATTCAAAAACTGGATAATCTGGCTTCGATTACCGTGAAATTACCGAAAGAAAACATCGTTGTTCCTGGGATTTACTATTTTATTTTCCAGCGTTTGGCTTGGGAAGGAATCATCATAAACGAAGTAATTTCGACTTCTAATGAATTCACAATTTTAGTAAGTGAAGAACAAGTAGATGTGGCTTTCAAAGTAATTAAGGATTTGAAGAATTAGAAAAGCTTCTAGCCTTTTGAAGGCTGGAAGCTTTAGAAATGTCTTATTCCCCACCCAATAGCTCCATCAATTCCAAAGCTCTCCTGGTGTTCTTTACATTGTCAAAAGTCAACAGTAATCGCAAACCAGCCGGCGTTTGTTTTTCTTTCATTTTACAAATAGAACTGTTTTTTTGCACAAACAGTAGGACTTGATTAAAACGTTTCGATTGGTAATAATCGGATTGTTGATCCGAAATGAAATACCCAATCATCTTGCCTTGTTTCATTACTAATTTTTCGATTCCAATGCGGGTAGCGATCCATTTGATACGAATACTGTTCATTAATGCTTTGGCACGTGGCGGCATTGGGCCAAAACGATCAATCAATTTATTTTGGAAAATGATGAGTTCTTCTTCGTTTTTTACAGCGCCTAATTCATTGTACAAACTCAATCGTTCCGATACATTATTGATGTATTCATCCGAAAATAATAACTCAAAATCAGTATCGATTTGAAGGTCCTTGACATATTCTTTGGTTTCCAAATTATTTTCCTCCGGATACAAATCCTTGAATTCATTTTCTTTCAATTCATCAAGGGCTTCATTCATAATTTTTTGGTACGTATCAAAACCAATTTCGTTGATAAAACCGCTTTGTTCACCGCCCAATAAATCTCCGGCACCACGAATCTCAAGATCTTTCATCGCAATATTAAATCCACTTCCCAATTCACTAAATTGTTCCAAAGCCTGAATTCGTTTTCTAGCATCGTCTGTCATTGCGGAATACGGCGGGCAAATAAAATAGCAAAACGCTTTCTTGTTGCTACGTCCTACACGACCGCGCATTTGATGTAAATCAGACAATCCAAAATTATTCGCATTATTGATGAAAATCGTGTTCGCATTAGGAACATCCAAACCGCTTTCGATGATGGTCGTTGCCACCAAAACATCAAATTCGCCATTCATAAAAGCCAACATTAGTTCCTCCAGTTTTCGTCCTTCCATTTGGCCGTGACCAATTCCAACTTTGGCATTGGGTACCAAACGCTGGATCATTCCGGCCACTTCTTTGATGTTTTCTATTCTGTTATTGATGAAAAACACCTGTCCGTTACGCTGAATTTCATACGAAATCGCATCCCGAATCAACTCTTCGCTAAAACCGACTACATTGGTTTCAATAGGATAACGATTGGGCGGTGGTGTTGTAATTACGGATAAATCACGTGCTGCCATCAACGAAAATTGTAATGTTCGTGGTATTGGAGTTGCGGTCAATGTCAGCGTATCCACATTAGCAGCAATAGTTTTGAGTTTGTCTTTTACATTAACCCCAAATTTTTGTTCTTCATCCACAATCAATAATCCAAGGTCTTTGAAAACAACATTTTTACTGACTAATTGGTGCGTTCCAATGACAATATCGAGTTTTCCTTCGGCTAGTAATTTTAAGGTTTCTGCTTTTTGTTTGGCAGTTCTAAAACGGTTTAAATACCCCACAGAAACCGGCATGTCTTTCAATCGTTCCGTAAAAGTTCGGTAATGCTGGTAGGCCAAAATAGTTGTAGGCACTAATATCGCCACTTGTTTGCTATTATCCACAGCTTTGAAAGCCGCACGAATGGCGACTTCGGTTTTACCAAAACCTACATCACCACAAACCAAGCGATCCATTGGACGGTCACTTTCCATATCCGCTTTTACTTCTGCCGTTGATTTAGTTTGGTCCGGCGTATCTTCATAAATGAACGAACTTTCCAGTTCATTTTGTAAATAACTGTCGGGCGCAAACTGGAATCCTTTTTCGAGTCTTCTTTTTGCATACAACTGAATCAAATTGAAAGCAATATGTTTAACACGCGCCTTGGTTTTTTGTTTTAAAATCTTCCAGGCATTCGAACCCAATTTGTAAATTTTGGGTGGCGTTCCGTCTTTTCCGTTGTATTTTGAAATTTTGTGCAGCGAATGAATACTCACATACACAATATCATTATCGGCATACACGAGCTTGATGGCTTCTTGCGTTTTGCCTTCGACTTGTATTTTTTGCAAACCTCCAAAACGTCCAATTCCGTGATCGATATGCGTCACATAATCCCCAACAGAAAGTGTCGTAAGCTCTTTTAAAGTGATATTCTGTTTTTTCGAGTACCCATTTTTGATGTTGAATTTATGATAGCGTTCAAAAATCTGATGGTCCGTGTAACAGGTAATTTGGTTTTCCTCATCAATAAATCCTTGGTACAAAGGCAAAACAACCGCGTGATACTGCTTGCGGATATTCTCGGAATTGGCTTCATCCAAAGTTTTGAAAATATCATGAAATCGTTTGGCTTGGGCGTCATTGGAACAAAACAAATGATTTTTATAGCCATTAAAATGATTTTCGTTCAGATTATTCAACAACAAATCAAATTGTTTGTTGAACGACGGCTGTGGTTGAATATGAAATTCGAATTTTTTGGTGGTTCTAAAAATAGGCTTTGAACTCAATTCTACAATCGAGAAATCCAAGGCTCGTTTTATAAATTCGGCTTGATTCAAGAACAATTGCTCCGGAGATGACCGCTTTATTTCTTGCGATAATTTTGCGAAAGCTTCTTCGGCTTTGCCAAATTGTTTGTTTAATTGTGATAAAAAATCTTCAGTATTCTGGATGAAAATCACCGTTTTCTCTGAAATATAATCCAAGAAACTTTCTCTGTTTTCCTGAAAAACTTTGTTTTCCACATTAGGGATTATCGTAATTTTCTTCTGTTGTACCATTGACAATTGGGTCGCAACATCAAAGGTACGAATGCTCTCCACTTCATCTCCAAAAAACTCAATTCGGTACGGATTATCATTCGAAAACGAAAAGACGTCGACAATGCCGCCACGAACCGAAAATTCTCCGGGTTCAGTAATAAAATCGACTCTTTTGAACTCGTATTCGAACAATACTTCATTGATAAAATCGATAGAAATTTTGTCACCAACAGCAACCTTCAACGTGTTTTTATCTAATTCTTTCCGGGTGACCACTTTCTCGAATAAGGCTTCGGGATAGGTGACAATAACGGCTGGTTTCTTGCGGGAATTGATCCGGTTGGGGACTTCGGCGCGAAGCAAAACATTCGCATTATCCGTATCTTCAATCTCGTATGGACGACGGAATGAACCGGGATAAAAGAGTACATCTTGTTCGCCAATCATTTGTTCCAGATCGTTCAAGTAATACGCTGCTTCTTCTTTATTGTTTAGAACAATTAGAAGAGGAAGTTCGGCTTTCTTAAAAACGGATCGAATTACAAATGAAAGTGCAGAGCCCAAAAGTCCCGACAGCTGTATTTTGATTTGCTTGTTTTCTAATAAACGAGCAACGATTTGCTGGGTTTTTGGCGAATTATCGTAGGTGTTGTATAAGGCTGTTTTACTCAACGCGTGGAATATTTGGGTCGATTATAGGTGTATTGGGAATGGCTCTTGTAGTATCCATCATTTTCATTAACTCAGATTCCCCTTCCTCGATGGGAATCTTACTTTTCTCGGTGATTTTGTCCATCTGTCTTTGAAGCGAAACCAATTCTAAATTGATTTCTGACACTAGCTGCGTTACTTTTTTATCTGGAATAGCATCTAAATTAATAAATAAATCCAACAATCGTACCTTAGTAATTAAGGTCGAAATTCTGCTTTTTATTTGAGGTTTACTGTATTCATAAGGGATATTTTCGTTTAAATCCATTACTTTTTTAGAAAGTGCTTTTGATTTTTGTTGGAACGCTTTAATTGATTTTCTGGGTTTCAGCGCTAATTCAGCCAAAAAAATACGCCAGGCATTCCAAGTAGCCAAACTTTTTTCAGAAGCCTCCGTAACTGGAGTATCATAAAAAACCCAACCCTTTTCTATGTTTTTAAAAATAATTTCTCTTCGCTGCATCTCTTTTTTATTTTCGGAAAGGCGTTTTTGATTATTATCCTGACAGGAAAACAAGAGCAAAGCAAGAGCAAAGAAGATTGCTGTTTTATATTTCATGTGTGGCAATTTGTTGTTTTTTACTGGCTGAATGCAATCGCTATACGCTCTTACTTTTGCAAACGAAAACCCATTATGCTCGTTTAAAAATCGCCATTAATTTAGGTGCAAAGTTACAAAGTAAATTTACAATTACGAATTACGGCATCGGAATAACTATCTAATATCCCTAAAGCAGTTTTTATATTTAAAACCTATAAAATTAAGAAACATAGCTTGTTTTTAATTACAACTTTAAGAATTTAACAGTATTTTTTATCAAAATTATGTTATTTACGAAAACGTTATCTTTGTTTTTTAAAACAGACAAAAATGAGTACTAAAATATTAATTATTGGCGCTTGCGGCCAGATAGGAACGGAACTTACCCAAAAATTACGAAAAATATACGGAACAGAAAATGTAATTGCTTCGGATATTCGAAAGTTAAATATTGACGTTGTCAATTCCGGTCCATTTGAAGTGGTAAATGCCTTGGATTTCAATCAAATTGAACATCTGGTGGAATTGCATCAGATTGACGAGGTCTATTTGATGGCAGCACTTTTATCAGCTACAGCAGAAAAAAACCCTGCTTTTGCTTGGGATTTGAATATGAATTCGTTATTTCACGTTTTG
Source organism: Flavobacterium sp. RSP15 (assembly GCF_003968755.1). Lineage (GTDB taxonomy): Bacteria > Bacteroidota > Bacteroidia > Flavobacteriales > Flavobacteriaceae > Flavobacterium. Next base: position 242,222 of record NZ_RYDL01000002.1, read on the forward strand.
AATTTGGCGAAAGCCGGAAAAATAAAAAAAATATTCTGGCCTTCGAGTATTGCCGTTTTTGGTCCAACAACACCCAGAGAAAATACGCCGCAATACACAATCATGGAACCTTCAACGGTTTACGGAATCAGTAAACAAGCTGGCGAAAGATGGTGCGAATACTACCATAATATTTTTGGTGTAGATGTAAGAAGCATTCGTTATCCTGGTTTAATTAGCTGGTCATCGCCTCCTGGTGGCGGAACAACGGATTATGCGGTAGATATTTTTCACAAGGCGATTTCGGATAAAACATACGAATGTTTTTTATCCTCCGAAACTAAAATGCCGATGATGTACATGGACGATGCCATTGCTGCGACCATCCAAATTATGCAGGCGCCGGTAGAACAAATAAAAATTCATTCTTCGTATAATTTGGCGGCAATGAGCTTTACACCAACGCAGATTGCTGCCGAAATCAAGAAACATATTCCGGAATTTACCGTTACTTATGAGCCGGACTTCCGTCAAAAAATAGCCGATAGTTGGCCAGCAAGTATTGATGACGCCGAAGCTAGAAAGGACTGGGGATGGAAACATGAATTTGATTTGGAAGGCATGACCGTGGATATGTTGGAGCATTTGAAGTAAATCATTTAACAATATAAACCAAAAAAAAGTCTAGTTGTTGAACTAGACTTTTTTTATAACGTTTCAATAGTAGTTACTTTATCTCGTACGTATTGTTTTCCTTTTTCAAATCAGCCATTAATCCGCTTGGGTCAATGGTAATTTTTTTGATGGAAGTTTTCGATTTAGAAATATCAAATTCAAAGGTTGGGTACGCCCACGCCCAATCATTCAAAACCGTTCTTTTTATGGCGGGATTTGGATTTTCTTTTTCGAAACTCATCATGCGCAACGGAATGTAGAAACTTTCCGTTGTTCCATCTGTGTACTCCACTAATAAATCAATTGGCATTGGCATTCTACCAATTCTTTCTAAAGTAACGGTTGTTTTGTCTCCATTTTCTTTTATATCCTTAATACCATAATCAATAGTATTGGTGGTTTCTGTCCAATCCACTAAGTACCAATCGAGATTTGCTCCAGAAATTCGTTCTGCAGATCTTTTAATGTCATTTGGCGTAGGGTGCTTGAATTTAAAATCGCTGTAATATTTCTTCAATGTTTTCATGACATTATCTTTTCCAATCAAATACATCAATTGAGTCAAGAAAATTTCCCCTTTACTATACGATGTGATGCTGTAGACTCTGTTTTCATCAAAACGATCTGCATGCGTTCCTTGTGGTAATTCTTTTCCCGAATTTGCCATAGAAAAATAACCGGTATAGGCTCCTGTATAAGGGTTTTCTACTTTTTTATTTGCAATTTCATTCAGTCCAAAATCTTCCAGAAATGAGGTAAAACCTTCGTCCATCCATCCGTGTTTTGATTCATTGGAAGCCAAAACATGTTGGAACCAAGAGTGCGCCATTTCGTGTGCAGTTACTCCAAGCAATCCTTCAAAACTACCTTGTCCTAAAATCAGTGTACACATGGCATATTCCATACCACCATCGCCACCCTGAATCACAGAATATTGTTTGTATGGATAATCCCCTACCGTTTTGTTGTAAATTTCCATTAACTGGACCGTTTTTGGTTGCAGGTTTTTCCAGTTTTGAATGTATTTAGGGTTGTTTTTATACAAAAAATGCAAATCAACACCGTTAGGCCCTTTTACTACATCGTGAATGTAATCCGGATCAGCAGCCCATGTAAAATCATGAACCATTGGTGCATTAAAATGCCAAGTCAACATTTTTGTTTTCTTTGGAACAGACACAACAACACCTTGGTCTTGATAGCCGTGACCAATTTCATTTTTGTTTTGCAAATAACCGGTACCACCTAAAACGTAATCCTTGTCAATAGTAATATTTACGTCAAAATTTCCCCAAACACCATGAAATTCTCTGGCAATGTAAGGATCAGCATGCCAACCTTCAAAATCAAATTCAGCCATTTTTGGATACCATTGCGACATGGATAATGCTACACCTTCAGCATTATTTCTTCCGGAACGACGAATCTGAATGGGAACCTGACCCTCAAAATCTAATGTAAATGTAGTTTTAGTATTCGGTAATATTGGCTTGGCCAAAGTCACTTCAAGAATAGTTCCAACCTCTTTTGCAGTAGCAACTGCTCCATCTTGTTTGAAATTTGAAATTCGCAAAAAACCAATTTCATTTGGTTTCAGGTTTTTAATGCGGCTTTCCTTCACTTCTTTACCGTCTACTTTTATTTTGGTGACCATTCTGCCGTCAGGATCTTTGATACTTTGGATTCTGGCATCCATTTCGCTTCCGGGCTGAAAGGCATTATTAAATAGGTGATAATATACTTTTCTCAAAGTATCCGAAGAATTATTGGTGTATACCAATTCCTGCTTCCCGGTGTACTGGTATGTTTTTACATCCAAGGTAACATCCATTTTGTAATCGACATGTTGTTGCCAATACGAGGAGTTTTGGGCAAAAACAGTTCCGAGACCAAAAACAACAAAAGAAAATAAAAGTAATTTTTTCATAGGTAGGTTTAAATAAAAATGGAAGGACAAACTGCCCTTCCAAGTACTAAATTCTTAAAATATTATTTTTTAGACATTTTTTCTGCCATGAGTAAAGCATTGTATGCATTTACTATTTTACCAGATTTAGAAAGTGCCGAAAAGGGACGCGTGTCATTTGGTTTTCCTCCCACAATAACAGCTGTTGTAATTGCAATTCCGGAATCCATCAAGATGTGTTTTACTTGTTGCGCGGATAATTTTGGGTAATACGAACGGATCAAAGCCGCTACTCCGGCAACGTTTGGCGCAGCCATTGAAGTTCCTTGCAAGTATTTATAAGTATCGTTTGGAGTTGTAGCATAGATTTTTACGCCAGGCGCAAAAACATCTACATTAATTTTTCCAATGTTAGAAAAACGAGCCACCACTTTGTTTCCATATTCAAAATTTAAAGCCCCAATTGTGATAAAATTATCTGCAAACTCTGTTATTTTATCCTCAGAGTCATTTGGAAAATTGTCTGCATAATCGATGTCTTTTGCGTCATTTCCGGCTGCATGTACAATCAAGACGTCTTTTTTCTCTGCATATTTTATAGCATCGTACACCCATTGCTTGTGAGGAGAAAAGCCTTTTCCAAAACTTCCGTTGATTACTTTGGCTCCATTATCTACTGCGTAACGAATTCCAAGTGCAATATCTTTATCATACTCATCTCCATCCGGCACAGCGCGAACGGTCAGAATTTGAACATTATTAGCCACACCATCACCCCCCAAAGTATTATTTCTGGTTTGAGCAACAATTCCGGCAACGTGAGTCCCATGAAGAATTTCATTCTTGTCTGGTCCCATCACATTATTGTTTCCGTATTTAGTATCCGTAATATCATTTGGATTATCTCCTACCACTTTACGGTAGTCTGTTTTTAGATTGTCTCCGTTTATAAGGGCAACCTGATCGTCTAATTGTTTTTGAATAGCCACTTTTAGTTCCGCAATTGGCAATCCATAAGAAAGCATTTGTTGCATAGCCGCTTTGCTCTTTTGTATTTCCAGTTCTTGCGAAACAATCGCATTTACCTCTTCAATGGTATAAACTGACTTACCAAAATGTTTTACTAAAGTAGCATCGCTGGTCATAAGAGCCGCTAACATTTGCTCGGAACGTGTTTTTCCTGCTGCAGCATCAGCCACTTTTTTGTCATTCAACGCTTTTGCAGCTTGATAGGTAACGTCATCTACCAGGGTTTTATCTTTGATAATCCTTTCGTATTCCAGATTCTCTTTGGTACTATCTCCAAGAAAATTCCAACCGTGAATATCATCAATATATCCATTTTTGTCATCGTCAATTCCGTTTCCGGGAATTTCTTTGGTATTAGTCCAAAGTGCCGATTTTAAATCCTCATGTTCAATATCCACTCCCGAATCTACAATCCCAACAATAACAGGCACGCCTTTTTTACCCTTCAATAATTCAGCATACGCTTTATCTACGCTCATTCCGGGAATCGTGTCAGTAACAATATCTAAATGGCTCCAACGTTTCAAGTCATTTTCAGTTATTGGTGCTTTTTTTGTAATATTCAAAGGAGCGCTTATGGCAACCAGTCCAGAAATTGAAGTATTTGAAACTTGTCTTGAAGCGCCACAACCTGCTAATGCTAATAAAGCAAAAGCAGAAATGCAAATGGGTTTAATGGTATTCATCGAAAATGTTTTTTGTTAATTTTAAAATATTTGTCTAAAATAATTTTTTTTGTTACAACTGAAACTATACTTAACACTACGTTAAGACTTCATCACATGAAAACCGTTCTTTCAAACGCACCCCTTTTTCCGTTTTTTCAACCGTTATGATTTCGTTATGCGCATCATGTTCTAAAAATAAATAGTAATTATTTTCTGCTGCAGCATTTAGAAATTTCGCTTTTTCAGGCATCGTTAACAAAGGTCTGGTGTCATAACCCATGACATACGCAATGGGAACGTGTCCGGCTGTTGCCAATAAATCAGCGCAAAAAACGATTGTTTTGTCCTTGTATTGTATGTGCGGAATCATTTGCTTTTCCGTATGTCCATCAGCAAAGAAGATGCCAAAACCCAATTCCGATTTTGCCAGAAAATCGCCTTCCGGTCTTTGGATGAAATGCAACTGACCGCTTTCCTGTATCGGCAAAATGTTTTCAGACAAGAACGATGCTTTCTCTCTGAGATTTGGTTTGGTTGCCCATTCCCAGTGATTTTCGTTACTCCAGAATTTAGCGTTTTTAAAAGCCGGTTCATACCCCGTTTTGCCCTTATTCCATTGTACACTGCCCCCACAATGGTCAAAATGCAAATGCGTCATAAAAACATCCGTGACATCATCCCGATGAAAACCGTGTTTAGCTAATGAGTTGTCCATCGAATGGGTACCCCAAAGCGAGTAATACCCAAAAAATTTATCGGATTGTTTGTTTCCCATTCCGGTATCAATCAAAATCAATCGATTTCCCTCTTCAATTAGTAAACAACGAGCGGCAATGTCAATCAGGTTATTCTCATCTGCGGGATTGGTTTTGTTCCAAATGGTTTTTGGCACTACGCCAAACATTGCACCTCCATCTAATTTAAAGTTTCCAGTTTCTATGGGGTATAATTTCATGTTTTTGTGTTTTTTGAGAAGTTTCAAAGTTAAGGAATTCAAATGCTTTTAGTTGTTTAAAATAGCTTTTTTCTATTTTTGTATTGGTTATAAAAATGTTATCAACTATGTAAAAAGCTTTTTATATACTATCTTTGTCTTTAATTTAGACAAAATCAATATAAGCTATGATAAAAGTTTCTGACACAGCAAGAAAAAAAATCATCGATTTAATGCAAGATGATGGTTTTGACGCCTCCATAGACTACGTGAGAGTAGGTGTGAAAAGCGGCGGATGTTCTGGATTGTCTTATGATTTAAAATTTGATAAAACAAAAAGCGACGACGATAAGATTTTTATTGACAACGATATCACTATTGCTGTCGAAAAAAAATCCTTTCTGTACCTAGCCGGAACAGTATTAGAATTTTCAGGAGGAATAAATGGCAAAGGATTTGTTTTTAATAATCCTAATGCCAATAGAACATGTGGTTGCGGTGAGAGTTTCTCTCTTTAATTTAAAGATTGAAAAATTTAAAAATTAAAAGATTAATGATAGTATGACAAAATCATTTGAAGAATTTGATGTCCATAAAAAAGGTATTGTCTTAACTAAATTAGTTTTTGAATTATTAAATAATAAATCCTTGGAAAAAGAATTTGGTTTTAAGGACCAAATAAAAAGAGCAGTAGTTTCAATTACAAATAATATTGCCGAAGGTTCAGAATACAACAGTAATAGACAATTTACAAGATATTTAAAAATCTCCAAAGGCAGTTGTGCTGAGGTTAGAAATATGTTGGTATTATCCAGATAGTTAGGTTTTTGCAATCACGAAGAAATTCAAAAAAGTTATAATTTAACTATTGAGATTTCTCAAAACCTTTCTAATTTTATTAAATATTTAGACACAAATAATAAAGTTTAATATTCAATAATTGAATCTTTAAATCTTTAAATCTTTAAATCAGAATGAGCAAATATACAGAAGACGACTTAAAAATCGAACTCGAAAATAAAGAATACGAATACGGATTTTACACTGAATTAGAATCAGAAACGTTTCCTATAGGTTTAAATGAAGATATCGTTCGTGCTATTTCGCACAAAAAAGGAGAACCACAATGGATGACTGATTGGCGTCTTGAGGCTTTTCGTGCTTGGGAGCAAATGACAGAGCCAGAATGGGCAAATGTGCATTATACCAAACCTGATTTTCAGGCTATTTCCTATTATTCAGCTCCAAAAGCGGTAGATCCAAATAAAACATTGGATGATGTAGATCCGGAACTTTTAGAAATGTACAAAAAGTTAGGCATCTCTGTCGATGAGCAAAAGATGATGAATAATGTAGCTATGGATATCGTTGTGGATTCCGTTTCAGTAGCAACGACTTTCAAAAAAACATTAGGCGAAAAAGGAATTATCTTCATGAGTATTTCTGAAGCCATCAAAGAACATCCCGAATTAGTTCGTAAATATTTAGGGACAGTTGTACCGCAAAAAGACAACTTTTATGCAGCGCTGAATTCGGCAGTTTTCTCGGATGGATCTTTCTGTTATATTCCAAAAGGCATTCGTTGTCCAATGGAACTTTCGACCTATTTTAGAATTAATCAAGCAGGAACAGGACAATTTGAAAGAACATTATTAATTGCTGACGAAGGTAGCTATGTGTCTTACTTAGAAGGTTGCACCGCTCCAAGTCGTGATGAAAATCAATTGCACGCTGCAGTAGTAGAATTAATCGCTTTGGACGATGCCGAAATAAAATATTCAACCGTACAAAACTGGTATCCGGGAAACAAAGAAGGAAAAGGCGGCGTTTTCAACTTTGTAACCAAAAGAGGAATTTGCGAGAAAAACGCAAAAATTTCCTGGACACAAGTGGAGACCGGCTCTGCAATAACATGGAAATATCCTTCGGTTATTTTAAAAGGAGACAATTCAACCGGCGAATTTTATTCGATTGCGGTGACCAATAATTTCCAACAAGCCGATACAGGAACTAAGATGGTGCATCTAGGTAAAAACACTAAATCTACTATTATATCTAAAGGGATTTCTGCCGGAAGATCACAAAATAGTTACAGAGGTTTGGTGCGCATTTCAGCAAACGCAGAGAACGCTAGAAACTTTTCACAATGTGATTCCTTATTAATGGGAAACAATTGTGGCGCGCATACCTTTCCTTATATCGAAAGCAAAAATCCATCGGCAAAAATCGAACATGAGGCTACGACAAGTAAAATTGGCGAAGACCAAGTTTTCTATTGCAACCAACGTGGAATTCCAACCGAAAAAGCTATTGCTTTAATCGTAAACGGTTTCAGTAAAGATGTATTGAATAAGTTACCAATGGAATTCGCCGTAGAAGCACAAAAATTATTAGAAATTTCGTTAGAAGGTTCTGTAGGGTAATTTTTTAAATCTAAATATTATGGATATAATTTTAAAAAATGTAAAGAAAAAAGATTTTCCAGTGTTAAAATCGTTGGCGAAATCACTTGGATTTGAAATTGTAAAAGAAGAAAATCCATATAACCCTGAGTTTGTAAAAGAAATTTTGGAAGCAGAACAAAGTATTAAAAACGGGAAAGGGATAAAAATGACGATGGAAGAAATACGTGCTTTATGCAAATAGTATTTACGACTAAAGCTAGAAAAGATTTAGATTTTTGGATTAAATCTGGAAATAAAAATATTTTAAATAAAATTACAGATTTAATAGAAGACATTCAACTACATCCTTTTGAAGGAATTGGAAAGCCTGAACAATTGAAATACCAGCTTTCTGGAAAATGGTCAAGAAGAATAAATCAAGAACATCGTATTATATATAAAGTTACCGAGAAAATACAATTGAAATATTAGACATTTTATCACTAAAAGGTCATTACGAATAAACAAAGAAACAAATGTTAAGTATAAAAAATTTACACGCCTCCATTGGGGACAAAGAAATATTAAAAGGAATCAACCTTGAAGTAAAAGCGGGAGAAATTCACGCGATAATGGGACCAAACGGTGCCGGAAAAAGTACGTTAGCCTCCATCATTGCAGGAAACGAAAACTACGAAGTAACCGAAGGCGAAATCACTTTAGACGGAGAAGACCTTTCGGAATTGGCACCAGAAGAAAGAGCGCACAAAGGCGTTTTTCTTTCGTTCCAATATCCAGTGGAAATTCCAGGAGTTTCAGTTACCAACTTCATGAGAACAGCAATCAACGAAACCCGTAAAGCTAAAGGATTAGAAGAAATGCCTTCTAATGAAATGCTAAAAGTGATTCGGGAGAAATCAGAATTATTAGAAATTGACCGTAAATTTTTGTCTCGCTCTTTAAACGAAGGTTTTTCTGGTGGTGAGAAAAAAAGGAATGAAATTTTCCAAATGGCAATGCTAGAACCAAAATTGGCTATTCTTGATGAAACTGATTCTGGACTTGATATTGATGCCTTGCGTATTGTTGCAAATGGGGTAAACAAACTAAAAAGCGACAAAAATGCAATTGTAGTGATCACACACTACCAAAGATTGTTAGACTATATCGTTCCTGATTTTGTTCACGTATTGTACAATGGAAAAATTGTAAAATCTGGTGGAAAAGAACTGGCACACGAACTGGAAGAAAAAGGATACGACTGGATTAAACAAGAACAAGAAGCTTAAAATTAAAATAGTCTAAAGTCGAAGGTCATAAAGTCAAAAGAAAAAAGTAATGGGAAAATTTAATTCTTTCGAAGAAATTAATTCTTGGCAAAAAGCAAGAGTTTTTAACAAAAAAGTTTACTTAGTTACCGAAAATACAAATTTCAAGAAAGACTTTGATTTCACTAGACAAATTAGGCGAGCATCAATTTCTATATCATCAAATATCGCGCTGAAGGCTTTGAGAGAAATACAGACAAAGAGTTTATTTACTTTTTATATGTTGCTAAAGCTTCCGCCGGAGAAGTTCGTTCTCAATTATATTTAGCATTTGATTTAGATTATATTACTAAAGAAGAATTTGAAAAACTTTTAGAATCAGTAACAGAAATATCAAAATTGTTAAGTGGTTTTATTAAATACCTAGAATCTAGTCGTAAAGTTTAAAAATCGAAAGTCGAAAGTCTAAAATAGTTGAATCAGCTATTTTATGCTTATACCGACTTTAAGACATTTGACTTTCGACTTTAAGACTTAAATAAAAATGGAATTAAAAGAAAAATTACTATCGTCTTTTATGGCTTTCGAAGAACGCATTGATGTACATTCTGAACTTCATGACGTGAGAACTGCTGCCATAAAAAACTTCGAAAATAAAGGTTTCCCAACAAAAAAAGAGGAGTCTTGGAAATACACATCGCTAAACGCCATCCTGAAAAATGACTTTACCGTTTTTTCAAAACAGGAAAATGCAGTTGAATTCAACCATGTAAAAAAATATTTCTTACACGAAATAGACACCTACAAAGTAGTATTTATCGACGGTGTTTTCAGTTCTAATTTATCGTCAACCACACACGAAGGAATTGATGTTTGCTTAATGTCATCGGCATTGACCAAACCAAAATATAAAATGGTTATTGATACTTATTTTAATCAAATTGCCAGCAAGGATGAAAGTCTAACATCATTGAATACGGCTTTCGCCAATGAAGGAGCGTACATTAACATCCCAAAAAGCAAAGTAGCAGATAAACCTGTTGAAATAATGTATTTCTCAACAGGGAATGAAGCAGCACTAATGGTTCAACCTAGAAATTTGATTATTGTAGGAGAGAATTCCCATGTACAAATTATTGAACGGCATCAAAGCTTAACCGAAAATCCCGTGTTAACGAATTCTGTGACTGAGATTTTTGCTCAAAAACGCGCCATCGTTGATTATTATAAAATTCAAAACGATACGCTTGAAGCCAATCTCATTGACAATACCTACGTTTCTCAAAAACAAGAAAGCAGTGTATCCGTTAATACGTTTTGTTTTGGCGGAAACCTCACCAGAAACAACTTAAATTTTTACCATTTTGGGGAACATATAGTAAGCTATCTGAACGGAATTACCATCATTGGAGAAAAACAACATGTGGATCATTATACTTTGGTGCAACATTCAACCCCAAATTGCGAAAGCCATCAGGATTATAAAGGAATCTATTCCGATCGCTCGACAGGCGTTTTTAACGGAAAGATTTTTGTAGAAAGAGAAGCCCAGAAAACCAATGCCTTTCAGAAAAGCAATAATATACTATTGAGTGATAAAGCAACAATCAACGCCAAACCGCAACTAGAAATTTTTGCTGATGATGTAAAATGTTCGCACGGTTGCACCATAGGACAATTAGACGAAACGGCAATGTTCTACATGCAACAACGCGGAATTCCTAAAAAAGAAGCAAAAGCGTTATTGATGTTTGCGTTTTCTAACAAAGTTATCGAAAGCGTTAAGATCCCTGAACTTAAACAGCGAATTGCCAAAATCATCGCAACCAAGTTAGGCGTGAAAATGGGATTTGATTTGTAAACTACCTCTTTATGGTTTTCTAATAAATACGCAAAGGGCGCATAGTTTAACAAAACTTTGCGCCCTTTATAGTTTTTTTGTCTGTTGTGCTTAATTTTTTTTAAAACTCTCCACAATCTCACTCAACATTCCATTAAAATAAAAATCAGGATCTTCTTTTAAACCCATTCGGACAATCACTAGATCAAGTGACGGAATAATCGCCACCATTTGCCCCTGAAAACCGCTGCAATAATACATATCCCGCGGAACATCAGGGAAATGTCCACTTGCATTGAGCCAAAAGTGTCCACCATATCTTCCATTGGAAGTGTTTGTAGGAGTTGCGGTGTATTTTGCCCAACTTTCGTTGAAAATTTGTTCACCATTCCACTTGCCTTTATGCAAATACAACAACCCGAATTTAGACCAATCACGTGTGGTAGCCCAACCGTAAGATGAACCCACATAATTTCCTGCCATATCCGTTTCGATTACCATCGAGTACATTCCTATTTTATCTATCAAGGCACTGTACCAGAAATCTAAATATTCCTGATGCGTTTTGAACTGCTTCCGTAAAATTCCCGAAAGCAAATTCGTGGTCCCCGAAGAATAATTCCAATGCGTATTCGCACGGAATACAATTGGTTTTTCCTTTTGCGAAAGAGTCATGTCTTCGGCTTGGAAAAGCATTTTGGTGGCATCAGAAATTTTATCGTATTGCTCCTCCCATTCTAAACCGGAATTCATGTGCAATAAATCATTGGTAGTAATACCTTTTCGATGATCATTTTTCCATTCTGGGATTGGAACAGGTTTGTAAATATCGTATTTGCCTTGTTTTTCCAAAATTCCAAACATGGCGCTGGTAATACTTTTTGTCATCGACCAACCCAATATTTTACTATTTTTATCAAAACCGCTATCGTATTTTTCGGCAATAATTTTATCTTTATAAATCACTAAAAGGGAGCGGGTTCTTTTTTTGATTGCCTCTTTTTCATCAAAAGCATTGGCAACAGCTGCATTCAATTTAGTGTAATCAACATCTGAAAAAACAGTGTCTTTTGGCTCGTTATTCCCGTATGGAAAAGGCAAATTGATATTCAATCTCGTTCTTTTAGGAACCAAATACGGCTTTGAAACATCAAAATCATCGTTGATTAAAGTGGCCCCCAAGCCTTCACGATAAATCGCTTTTCGTTCTTTCAAACCATAAACCGAAGCAACCGCAAATTTTCCGGTAGCTTCTATTTTGTTTCTGGCTAAGTCAATCATATCGATGTCATTGTCGCCTTTTTCTATCATTTTCTGCGAACGATTATCAATAAAATGCCCCGAGGCTATACTTTTGGCTGAAAAGCCAGAAATTAAATCCAATTTTGCATAAGACGTGAAACCAACGTAAAAGATTCCGATAAAAGAGACAAAACCAACGAACTTGAATACTTTTTTCATAGAGGCTTAATTTGAAGCAATTTAATAAAAAAGAACCACATTATTGGAACAGTATCGGATTGAGAAAATGAGGTATTATTAACAAGTGTTTGCTATAAATTAATTCCAATTTCACTACTTTTGTATGTAGAAAAATTCTAAATAAGAAAAGACCAATACTAAATTGGATTGTCTAAAAAATTGTTGACTATTGGCGTTCTATCTTACCAATAAAAACAATTAAAACAAGCAGATAAAATGTTAGATGTAAATAAAATTAGAGCCGACTTCCCTATTCTTTCTCAGAAAGTAAACGGGAAAGCATTGGTTTATTTTGACAACGGAGCCACTTCGCAAAAGCCACAAGTTGTGATTGATGCGATCTCTAAATACTACCAGGAAATCAATGCTAATATTCATCGTGGTGTTCATACGTTGAGCCAACTGGCCACCGATGCGTATGAGATTTCACGCGGTAAATTACAAAATCACATCAATGCAAAATTTCCCCATGAAGTGCTTTTTACTTCGGGGACTACTCATGGAATTAATTTAGTGGCCAATGGATTTGCTTCGATTTTGAAACCCGGTGATGAAATTTTAGTTTCGGCAATGGAACACCACAGCAATATTGTGCCTTGGCAAATGTTGTGTGAGAAAACCGGAGCAATTTTGCGGGTCATTCCAATGAATCTGGATGGCGAACTGATCATGTCCGAATATGACAAATTACTTTCGGAAAAAACGAAGATTGTAACAGTAAATCATATTTCGAATGCTCTTGGAACTGTCAATCCTATCAAATACATGATTGACAAAGCACATGAGGCAGGAGCCGCAATTTTGATTGATGGCGCACAAGCCGTTCCACACCTGAAACCAGATGTACAAGAATTAAATTGTGATTTTTATGTTTTTTCAGGACATAAAATATGTGGTCCAACAGGCATCGGAATTTTATACGGAAAAGAAGCGTGGTTGAATAAATTACCCCCGTATCAAGGCGGAGGCGAAATGATCAAAGAAGTAACTTTCGAAAAAACTACTTATGCGGAATTGCCCCATAAATTTGAGGCCGGAACACCAAATATTGCCGGAGGAATTGTTCTGGGAACTGCGGTTGATTATATGAACGAAGTGGGTTTTGACAACATTCAACAACAGGAATTAGAATTATTGGAATATGGAACCAAACGGTTATTGGAAATTGAAGGGTTGAAAATTTTTGGCACCGCAGCAGCAAAGACTTCCGTAATATCCTTTAATATTGAAGGCATTCATCCGTACGATATTGGCACTATAATTGACAAGCTAGGAATAGCGGTACGAACAGGCCATCATTGTGCGCAACCCATCATGGATTTCTTTAAGATTCCCGGTACGATACGAGCATCATTTGCTTTTTATAATACCACGGAAGAAATTGATGTTATGGTTGAAGCTATTAAAAAAGCAAAAGTCATGCTGTCCTAAAATTTAAAATTATCTTCATATGAAATCGCCATGACAGAAGCTGTATCAAACACCAATGAAGATCTGGCGATACCATATTCCTATAAAAAACAAATATTATCTTCATATGAAAATACTATCTATTATATTCCTGACTATTTTTATGGGCAACGGTTGCAATAGTGCCAAAGCGCAAGATATGGAAACTACTGTTATTGAATACACGGCCAACACCAGAGGTTTTTATCAAAAAATAACGGTGAAAAATCAGATGCTGACGGTTTCAAAAGACAGAGACGGAAATGACAAACCAATACCCAAAAAAGTATCGGATGCCGACTGGAAAGAATTAGTAGGTTGTTTTAAAACAGTAGAATTAGATAATTTATCCAAGTTAAAAGCAATAACCGAGAAACGTTTTCATGACGGTGCCGCTATAGCCAAACTGAAAATTACCCTTAAGGAGAAAGCCTATGAAACCACTAGTTTTGATCACGGTTTTCCACCAAAAGAAATTAAGAAGTTTGTGAATATGATAACTTCATTAGCTAAAAAATAAAACTGAAATAAATTCAGCAGAGTATGAAAATTAAAGAAATACAAGATGAAATTGTTGATGAGTTCTCCATGTTTGACGACTGGATGGAGCGTTATGAATACATCATCGAATTAGGAAAAAAACTCCCTTTAATCAAAGAAGAATTCAAAACCGAAAACAATATTATCAAAGGCTGCCAGTCCAAAGTGTGGTTGCAAGGGGAGCAAACGGATGATAAAATTATTTTCACTGCTGACAGTGATGCCATTTTGACCAAAGGAATTATTGCAATATTAATTCGTACTTTTTCCAATCAAAAAGCATCTGATATTCTGGAAGCAGATCTACATTTTATTGACGAAATAGGATTGAAAGAGCACTTATCGCCCACTCGCGCCAACGGATTGGTATCGATGATAAAAAATATAAAAATGTATGCTTTGGCGTTCAATGCACAGAATTAATTGCGAACTAATTCGTTTAACCATATAAGATATTTAAGGTCATATAAGTAATAACCATGGTATAATGTCGTATTTTTAAATCAAGATAAAATTACATAACAATCTGATTTAAAAATGTTTTACTTAAAGTTAATTCTTTTGACTTTACGACTTTTAAACTTTCGACTTACTTAAGTGAGAATAAAAAATGGAAATTTATGACCAAAACATATTTAAAAGATTTAATTTATCAGGTTAATGGTTGTGCCATAGAAGTACATAAACATCTTGGTCCCGGTCTTTTAGAAAGTGTTTATCATACTTGTTTAAAAAAAGAATTGACAATAAGAGGTTTTGAATTTCAAACTGAACTTACAATTCCTGTTTATTATAAAGGTTTAGAACTTGAAACAGGATTAAGATGTGACTTATTGGTTGAAAAAAGTTTGGTTGTTGAACTGAAAGCAATAGAAAAAGTTTTACCAATACATGAAGCTCAAATTTTAACCTATATGAACCTTTTAGAAATTCCTATAGGATTAATGATAAATTTCAATGTAACACATATTTTTAAAGAAGGACAAAAAACATATGTCAACGAAAGATATAGATATCTGGAAGAATAAAAAACAAACATAGCAGACTTTAAATATGATTTAATCAAGCTAAATAATAAAAAAAGTACAAATATAATATTCAAAACAAAAACCTTAAATGACCTTCAATGTCTTATATGGTTAAAACACTCAAATAATGGAACAAGAAATAGACACCACTGAATTAGGAGAATCGATCGTAAAAATATTAAAGACTATTTACGATCCGGAGATTCCTGTAGACATTTACGAATTAGGATTAATATATGACGTGATGGTCAATACGGATTATGAAGTAAAAATCCTGATGACCCTTACTTCACCCAACTGCCCCGTTGCAGAAAGCTTACCAAGAGAAGTGGAAGAAAAAGTGAAATCGATAGAACATGTAAAAGACGCTGAAGTAGAAATTACTTTTGATCCGCCTTGGAGCAAAGATTTAATGAGCGAAGAAGCTAAATTAGAATTGGGAATGCTTTAAATTAGTCCTAATGTCGAAAGTCATAAAGTCGCTAAGTATTTGACCTTATGACTTTAGACATTCGACTTTAAGACTTTAAGACTTTTAAAAATGGAAATAATAAATAAAGTTGCGAATAGTGTTTTGGAAGTTTTCGATCTTGAAGACTATTATCCAAAAGGGATTCGTACGCAAATCGATATTTCAAAATGGCTTTTAGAAGGATTTTTATTGAAAGAAAAAGACTTTAGAGAGGAACTGAAAAATCACGATTGGTCACAATACCAAAATCACTATGTGGCAATTCACTGCAGCACTGATGCTATTGTTCCTGCCTGGGCTTCGATTTTGGTTGCCATTCAAGTAGCGCCATTTGCAAAGAAAATTATCAATGGAACTTTGGAAGATTTAGACGCTTCACTCTATGAAGAGTTATTGTCTAAAATTGATTATTCGGTTTATGAAAATAAGCCTGTTATTATAAAAGGATGCTCCAGAAAACCGGTTCCGATGCGGGCTTATGTTTTAGCAGCGCATTACCTACAACCTTTTGCACGAAGTATCATGTATGGTGAAGCCTGCTCTGCCGTTCCATTATACAAAGCGCCTAAAAAAGGATAAAATAGTACGTTTAGGAACAGGAACACCGTGTATTTAAAAAATAAAGACATGAACAAAACAGTCTTTTCTGTGGAATTATTTTTTTCCCTGATAGCTGTCACTGTACAAGAAACAGCGACAGACCCTGCAAGATTTGGGAGCAAAAAAGGAAACATCGCACTTCTTTTTAATCAATCCGCATATAACAAACAATAGCAGAGTGGCGGAACTTCGAATTTTGCGGTGAGTTTTGGATTGAATTACGATTTCAATTACAAAAAAGAGCTGTTATTTGGGATAATAAATTCATTTTAGCATACGGTTTAAGAAAAATAAAAGGGGATGAAAAAACCGTAAATACGGATGTTCGTCTAAAACTGAATTCCCTTTGGGGTAAAAAAGCCAAAGGAAAATAGTATTATAATATGTTTTTCAATTTTAAAACTCCAGAACGAATATAAGGGTTACAATCGCAAACGTAAATAACACAAAATTTAGTGCAATTTCAATTAAATTGAAAACTACATTCAACTTTATTTTAATTTAATCAACGGGTTTAATTAGAAAAAAGGTTAGTTAGCGTGTTTTTTGTGTAGTAAAACGGAACAAAACTTCTCGATACGCCTCGCAGTCGAAGTGACTTGTATCGAGAACCGTTTTTAATTTAATAATGAGGCAAATCTTTTGCATTCAGAAGTAACCATTTTTTATCACTATTCAATTTAAAAGTACCAATGTGTTCTTTGTTCCATTCATCTGGCCCTATCAACGAAAGAAAATTTATGCCATCAGTATCTCGATACAAATGATAAATTTCGCCAATAACGGGTTCAAATGAAAATTTAGCACTGTACACTAATTCATTCCATTCGTATTCTTGCATCAATTTTTCATATTGAATCTTGAGCTCGTTAAATTTATTGCCAAGCTCTTTATTCACATTATCAATCCCTCTACTTTTCCAGGAAACCACATCATCAACACGGATTACTGGCGCTCCTACACTTGTAGCATAAGGCAAAAGATTAGCATTAAATCCTTTTTCAACTGAATATACGACATTGTCTGGTTTTTTACTTTCCATGTGATTTTATTTTAATTTTGGGCACAGCTTTACTTGTTTTAAAAATGCACCTTACCATTCGATTTTTAAAATTAGCTCTGATTATAAATATCTTGGCTTGCGCCAACACGAATACAAACGTCTAAAATTTATACGACAGTTATTTTGTTTATAAATTTGGTTACAAAGTTAAACAAAAATATGTAAAATAATCTACAACTATTCAATAGAAAAAGAGATGTTTCACAGAAACCAAAACGAGTTGAATAATAAACGGTATAAATTAAATTTTTACATTTCATAAAAGTACCAATGGCAAATCAAATAACAATGTGCTATTGCGAATATGAATAAATCTATTGTTGTATTTTTAACGATTCAGTCTTAGATGAACTACTTCCACTACAAGTCAAGCGTCATCTTTCACTTGAAGAGACATAAAAGCGCTATTAGAAGTTAATATTTTGTTAAATACTTATTATTGTTTAACATTTTTGTAAATTTACTAAACAAAAAAAATACAGTCATGAAAAAATTAATTGGTTTATTTACAGCATTATTTCTTTTCGTAAGTTCATCATCATGTAATGATGATCAAGAGATTCCAGGACAAAGCATTACGACTTTCTCAGCTGATATGTTAATGGGATCAAACGAGGTTCCAGCAAACAACTCTACTGCAATGGGTAACGCAACACTTAAATTTAACAATACCACAAAAGTATTTACAATCACGGTAACACATAACCTGTCATCTATTACTGCTGGACACATCCATAAAGGAGCTTCGGGAACAAATGGAAGCGTGGTTTTTCCGTTCACTACTCTTGCGTCTTCAATTAGTTATACGAGTGTTGCTCTAACTGCAGAACAAGAGGCAGATCTTATGGCTAATCTTTATTATGTAAATCTGCACTCTTCTACATTTACTGCAGGTGAAATAAGAGGTCAATTGATTAAGGGAACTACAACAACTCCTAGTACTGGTGGGGGTTACTAAGTTCATATTATTTCCAATAAATTTATAAGTCTTACTTCTAACTAAAGAACGTAAGACTTATTTTGTTTGTGGTATCATGTTAATATTTGTAATTTAAATACATAACATCTTAAACTTCTAACGCACAATTGTTATTTCAAAACATTTACTTAAGGGCTATAAAATCAATTGTTTTAATTTAATCATTGGAGCGTATTTTTCTTTTAGCTACGGTTTACGTATCTTTGTTATACGGTTCACATTTTAAATCGTATTCCTATGAAAAAAATCAAATTAGTTTCACTTTCAATTATATCCTTTCTTTCTTTTAGTTGTAACGCACAGGTTAAATCTGATGACATTCCTATCAAAGACGAGGTAAAAAACTATACGCTTGAAACCGTGGTTGCAGATATTGCTGTTCCGTGGGGGATGACTTGGTTGCCAGACGGCAGCATGTTAGTTACCGAAAAAAGTGGTGTTTTATACCATATCAAAAACGGAACAAGAACAGAAATCAAAAATGTTCCAAAAGTATACGCACGTGGACAAGGTGGGTTATTAGACATCGCTTTACACCCTGATTATGCTAAAAATGGTTGGATTTATATGACCTTCGCTTCCGATGAAGGGGAAGGTACTGGCGGTCACACAAAACTCATTCGAGCCAAAATATTGGACGAAGCGCTGACACAAATTGAATCACTTTACAAAGCCACTCCAAACACTACAAAAGGACAACATTTTGGTTCCCGAATTCTATTTGACAACGACGGTTATTTGTATTTCTCCATCGGAGAGCGGGGCGAACATTTTGTCAATCCGCAAGACATAAAGCGTGATGGCGGAAAAATATACCGACTAAATGATGATGGAAGCATCCCTAAAGACAATCCATTTGTAGGTCAAACCGGAGCCAAAGAAGCAATTTACACTTATGGAAATCGCAATCCGCAAGGAATGGCAAAAAACCCAGTAACAGGCGCCATTTGGGAACATGAACATGGTCCACAAGGTGGAGATGAAATCAATATCATAAAAAAAGGAATCAATTATGGATGGCCTGTGGTGACTTATGGTATCGATTATGACGGAACCACCATTAGTAAAGAAAACGAAAAAC
This sequence comes from Flavobacterium sp. RSP15, assembly GCF_003968755.1. GTDB lineage: Bacteria > Bacteroidota > Bacteroidia > Flavobacteriales > Flavobacteriaceae > Flavobacterium. Next base: position 261,599 of record NZ_RYDL01000002.1, read on the forward strand.
CAGGCATCCAAAAACCTATTTATTATTGGTTGCCGTCCATCGCTCCAAGCGGAATGGCTTTTGTCACCAGCGACAAATATCCAGACTGGAAAGGACATTTATTGGTGGGCTCTTTGAAATTCCAATATCTTGAATTGCTAAAGTTAAAAGGAAATGAAGTGATCGGCAGACAAAAAATTGCAACCGGAATTGGTCGCGTGCGTAATGTGGCACAAGGTCCGGATGGCTATATTTATATGGGCGTGGAAGGAAAAGGAATTATTAAAATTATACCAAATTAAACGATGTTGATAACGAAATTATTTTTAGGATTTGGAGTGTTTGTATTGGGAAGCTTCTCTTTTGCAAATCCATTTTCCGCAGACAACTATATTGACTTGAATACTGAAACCGAAGTTGCTGCAAAACTTCAGTCACCCGGAAAAGAAATTTATGCAGATTTTTGCATGCAATGCCATGGCGCAAATGGAAAAGGAGATGGTAAGAACTTCCCGCCTCTAGACGGTTCGGACTGGTTGAAAACTAAGAGAAATCAAAGTATCGCTGCCGTAAAATTTGGACAAAGTGGCGAAATTGTTGTCAATAAAATCAAGTACAATAGCAGCATGCCGGCCATGGGACTTACGGATCAGGAAGTGGCTGATGTGATGAATTACATTATGACTTCCTGGAGTAATAAACAAACCAAAATCGTTACCGAGAAAGAGGTCGCTGCCATTAAAAAATAAAATATCGACTGATTCCTATCTAAAAAAGAAACGCTACCGAAAAACCACCGTAAAAATTGACGGGATTTCCTGGATAAAAATAACGTGGCGCGGCAGTGCCGAAACCAACTGCGTTTGGCAAAATATTAGCCGCATATTTAGTACCTAAAGCGTTATTGATTCCAGCATTCAGCTCTGTTTTCAGAATTTTAAAAATCGTGAAAACATAGGTCGTTTTAATATCAAGCAACGAATACCGCTCACTGTATTTTGTATTGGAATCATTTAACGGAATTTTACTCATCGTTCGGAAAGAAGTGTTGACACCAAATCCATTTTTTGTGGTTAAATCTACTCCAAAATTAAATTGCTTTTCAGGAACGCCCGTCAATTGATTTCCCGAATAATCAGCATCACCATCCAAGAATTCTTTGAATTTAAAGGTATTCACCGCACCTGAAAAATAAGAAGTCATTTGAAATTGGGTAAGTTCGAAAAGTTTGTAATTAACCAAGAATTCTAATCCTGAATGCGAACTGCTTCCTGCATTAATCCCAACAAATTGATCATTGGCGGTGCGTCGTGCCACTAATAAATTTTCAATTTGTGTGCTATAAAACGTTACTTCGGTGTATATTTTATTTTCAAGCCAGTTTCCTTTGAAACCCAATTCATAATTCCACCCCACTTCTGGTTTCAAATCGGTGTTTATTTGCCCTTCTGGAGTCAGTGTTTCAGCAACTGATGGCACCGAAAATCCTTTACTCACCGATGTAAATATATTTTTTCCTTTGCTTACTTTATACGAGAAACCAATTCTTGGTGACCACACATTTCCAAAAGCAAAGGGCATTTTTTGAGCCCCAGAATTATTTTCGAAAATATCTTTTAACGAATATTTGGTTGTGTTAAATGCTACTCCGGTTTCCAGATGCAGTTTATCTGAAATCCAAAATTCCATTTGTAAAAAGTAGTTGCTGTAGTTCCGGTTTTGTTCGATGGAGCTGAATTCGTCGCCTTTTAAACTACCTTGACCAGGTTGCGATTTGTACAAATTTTTAAAAAGGGAATACGCGTATTTTTCCGTTAATAATTCGGTGCCAAAACTCAGTTCAAAGGGCAAAGAAAACAATTGGTCTTTGTAATTCACATTCGAACGAAGGCCTAGCGAACTTGTTTTTTCGTCCAAAATGTCAAAAGGTCTGGGTTCGTAAGCATCTTTAAAATTAGAAAAAATACTGGTTTGCAGCGACCATTTTTCAGAAAATTGATGGTCGTATCCTAAACCCAGCATGAATTTATCATACGACTCAAAACCTTGTGCGGCTGCCCATGTAGCGGCTGCTTTCTCTGGATTATTTTTTAAATCCGTCTCATTGATAGAACTTGGAATAAAAGCTTTCAATCGGGTGAATGTTCCCAAAAAGGAAAAACTACCCTTGGAATTAATTTTTTGTTTGGCATGCAGGTTAAATGATTTTCTGTCATAGGAACTATTTTCCCTGAATCCGTCACTTTGTAAATCCGTAAAACTCGCAAATACATTCGTTTTGGAATCGCTGTATCCTGCCGAGAGTCGGTTTTGTAGCAACCCAAAACTCCCAAAAGTAACTGTTGATTTTCCAAACGATTCCAATAATGGAGTTTCTCTTGAAAACAAGTGAATCACGCCACCCAAACCGGATCCAAAACTCGTAGAATTTGGTCCTTTTATGATTTCTATTTTTTCGATTGACGCTAAATCAATATCGTCAATAGTGGTTTCACCTTCACCTGAACTCAATGGTATACCATCAAAATAGGCTTTTATTTTATTGGTTCCGTATTGAGATCTGGCGCCAATGCCACGAATCGTAATCCTGTTGGTGTTCAATGCACCTTGTTGCATGGTAACCCCGGGAATTTTGTTTAGCACAGGAGTCAGTATAATGCCATCACTTTTATTGATGTCGGCAGTAGTAATCACTGAAACGGAAGAGGCAGTGTTTTGAGGTGCATTTTTGATTGGCGAACCCTTCAAAGTGATTTCTGAAAGGGCTATGGTATCTTTTTTTATTTGTCCAAAAACAGTGAAAACACTGCATAAAAAAAGAAGAAAGGAAAGGCTATTTTTGAACAATTTTTGTCGTGTTAAAGGGAATGAAAACGTTTATAAAGTTAGCATTTTCTTTTTGTTCCAAAAAACCCTTTTAAATAAAATATGGATTAAATAAAAATGCTCCCCACAATTATAAGTTGCAACTTATATTCTGTTTCATATTGTTTTGAATTCCATTAAAGATTATTGTAAAATTACACAAAAGTCTAGTTTAAACGGAAATTATATAAAAAGCACCATTTTAAAAACACTAGTTTAACCAAAATGACCTTCTTAAAAAATCATATCTTTGTGATTAATTCGAGAATTAAATTATCTTTAAACTTGGACCTTCATTTTAAATAAAAAGTAGTAGCTACCTATGAAAAAATCAACAATTGCATATATCACACTTCCCGTATTATTGTTAAGTACGCTAGCCTGTAATCGGAATAAAGCCGCTGATAATGAAAGAGAAACAGAAAAACCGGCCACCGTAAAAGTAAATTCGATAGAAAAGAAAATATCCCTTACCATTGACACGCTTGATTTTAATACCAGAATGATTGCCTTAAGCAACAATGACACCACGGGCAGATGGCCTGTAAAAGCCCCTTATCCTTTACCTGGCGCACTCTTGCCCTACAATAGAATCATTGCTTATTACGGTAACTTATATTCCACCAGAATGGGAATATTAGGTGAAATTCCCCGAAAAGAAATGTTGGCAAAATTACAAGGTGAAGTGGCCAAGTGGCAAGCAGCGGATTCTACTGTCAAAGCAATTCCGGCTTTGCATTATATTGCCGTTACCGCTCAAGGCGCTCCGGGAAAAAATAATATGCACCGTATGCGTATGCCATTTAAGCAAATAGACACTATTATAAGTTGGGCAAAACCTATAAATGCACTCGTATTTCTAGACATTCAGGTGGGACACAGCACCGTTAAGGCAGAAGTGGCAGAACTGGAACAATACCTTTCCATGCCTAATGTACACCTTGGAATTGATCCGGAATTTTCTATGAAAAATGGAGAGCGCCCAGGTTCAAAAATCGGGCATTTCACTGCCGCTGATATTAACGATGCCATTGACATATTGGCAAATATTGTGCGCAAAAATAAACTGACTCCAAAAGTGCTTGTAATACACCGTTTTACTCAGGGCATGGTAAAAAACTATAAAGAAATCAAGACCGTTCCTGAAGTTCAAATCGTTATGGACATGGATGGTTTTGGAAGTAAAATTCTAAAAAAGTCCACGTATATGAGTTATATTTATAGAGAACCGGTACAATTCACTGGTTTTAAATTATTTTATAAAAATGACAATAAAAACGATTGGAAGATGTACAGCCCAGAGGAATTAGTAAAATTTACTCCAAAACCAATTTATATTCAGTACCAATAATTTACCAATTGATTTATGAAGAATATTCTTTATTCCCTTTCTGTTGGGTTTTTTTTAGTAGTTGGATGCCAATCAGAACCTCGTAAAATAATACCGAAAGTTCCGCTTATAACTGTTCCTGCAAAAATTATTGAACCAAAAAAAATAGCGACTGATGCTGCGACTATTCTTTCAAAAAAAGAAGTACCCGTTTTATGTTATCATAATATCCGAGATTTTAGTGCCAGTGCGAGCGGAAACATGAAAGTGTACACCGTAAAACCTGATGCTTTTGCAGCACAAATGAAAGCCTTAGCCGATGCCGGATATAAAACCGTTTTGCCACAACAGCTCTACGACTATTTAGTATTTGATGGTCCCTTACCGGAAAAACCAATCATGATTACTTTTGATGATACCAGAGAAGAACAATTTAGCATTGGCGCAGCCGAAATGAAAAAACACGGTTTCAAAGGGGTGTTTTTTATTATGACAGTCTCAATTAATCGTCCCGGATATATGAGCAAAGAGCAAATTAAAAGCTTATCTGATGACGGACATGTGGTAGGTGCGCATACTTGGGATCACCACATGGTTACAAAATATACGGGCGACGACTGGAATTTACAATTGGTAAAACCAAAAGCAAAACTGGAGGAAATCATAGGAAAACCGGTGACGGATTTTGCCTATCCGTTTGGATTATGGAATGCGCCAGCTATTCCTGAAATTAAGAAAAGTGGTTATGAAATGGCTTATATTTTATCAACCAAAAGAGATCCTGCAGATCCATTGTATACTATCAGACGTATTATAGTTTCCGGAACCTGGTCTACTGAAGGAATGATGAAAGCTGTACATTCTTCTTTTAACAAAGCAGAATAACCCATTAAAAGGTTCTAAATTCGTTAATTTATTCAAAAATCAAACAGCTATCTATACCTAACACTACAGCAATGGAGCGCAACCGTCAAAAAGGTTTCGTCAACAGACCTTTTATCCATTAATACTAAAGAATTCCTTAACTAAAAAAAGCACTATCAATTCGATTGAATTGATAGTGCTTTTTTTATCAGACAACTATTTTCTATCTTGGGGACAACCAGCTTGAAGGATTATTATAGGTTGTATTTTGTAGGATTAAAAATTTAATTATCGTTTTTCCGGTCTCGCCATTCGTTCTTACTTTTCCAAGACTTTGCTTTATACTCACTTTATCTCCTTTATTGACTGACACTGAACTTAAATTTTGATAGACCGTAAAGAAATCTCCGTGCTGTATCATTACCGCTTTGTTTACTGGTGACAAAACGATGACACTGGTTACTTCTCCTCCAAAAACAGCTCTGGCACTTGCGCCATTGTCCGTAGTGATTTCTACACCGCTGTTGTGAACCGTAATTGTATTGAACAAAGGATGGGTTTGGTTTCCATATCCTAATGATATATATCCTTTTTCAACAGGATACGGCAATCTTCCTCTATTCGCTCTAAAATTATCAGCAACTATTTTAGCTTCAGGAGTTAACTCAATTTTAGAGGATGACACTGCACCTCTGGAAACCGGGGCACTTGGATTGGCTTTCGCTTTTTCTAAGGCGGCTTTCCTATTAGCTGCCGCAATGGCTTCCCGAATTAATTTATTGATTTGTCTGTCAATTGATTTGTACTCTTGTTGTCTTTTCTTAAGCTCTTTGGCAATCATATTTTTATCTTTTTTGATAAAATTTACTACCTTTTGCTGTTCTTTCTTTTCCTTTTCCAGAGCCAATCGTTCCTTTTCGTTTTCGGCAATCAGTTTTTGTTTTTCCTTTTTTTGAATGTTTAATTTATCATTATAGTCCAATAACTTGGTCGACTTAGATTTAATTTCCTCGCCCTGTGCTTTTCTATAACTGGTGTACTGCTTCATGTACTGCGCTCTTTTGTATGCCTGTAAAAAGTTTTCAGAAGACAATAAAAACATCGCTCTACTTTCTGACGAACGGCTTTTATATGATTTTAAAATCATTTCGGCATAATCCTCCTTCAGTTCCCCCAATTCTTTTTTTAATTTATTGATCTGAACCTGATTAATGTACATATCGTTGTTAAGCAACTTGGTTTGCTTTTCAGTGGTATTTATTAATTTTTCTTTAAGCCTTATTTTAGTACTTTGAATAATCACCACATTGAGAGCGGATTTCTCTTTTTTCTTTACATTCTGCAGTAATCTTTCATTTTCTCGAATTTCTTTTTGAATTTGAGCTTTACGTTCTTCTAATTTTTCTTGTTGGGATTCCTGACTCCATAGTAATGAAGTGGTACAAATTAAAATTAGGCTTAGGAGAAATTTTGGCATATCGGAAAAATATTTTTGCTAATTTACTTAATTATAATTCTTTTGTACCCATTTGGAACACTATAAGGAAAAGAAAGTTCTTCATTGAAAGTTACCGTATTGTAATCTAAACTGATTTCGGTAGTTCCTTTCTTCTGAAACGTATTAATTAAAACACTTGTAGGCAATGTTGTCTCGTTGTACACTTTGTTGTCTGTGTATGTAACTTTGATCGTTCGCTCTTCGGCAGTTTGTGTAATTTCTTGCTTTTGAACTAAAAATTTATCGGCATCTAAAAAGAATGATTTTTTCGTGTTTTTGTTCGATGTATCATCTAATCGATAGGTTTGTTCCAATAATGTTTCTAGATATTTTCCTTTAGTCAAATCATCAATAGCCTGACCTAATAACATGTTCTGGATTTTATTATAATCCAAATCCGTTCCTAACCACTGGCTTAAACTGCTGAAATCCCCTTCAAAATAGTTTCCGTTGATTTTTTCGTAATAGCTCACCGTGGAAGGCGTAATCAATGCTTTTGCCATTGTAATTCCAAGAAAACGAATGCTTACTAAAATTTGTTCGTCTTTCTTGATTTTAATTTCTGCGGTAACGTTTTGGGTCTGCTTGTCATCCGCATAACGCGCGCTTGACTTAATGTATAATGTAGAAAATTCATTTTTATTGTTATAATGATTTTCTATTATTTTTTTGGCTGACATATACCCCGCTTCAGCAACGGGCTCATTACTGGCAGCAACCACAATGGCTTTAGATTTACAAGAAATCATAAAAACAGTAAGTAGAACTACTATTGAAATTTTTTTCATTATTTTTTTTCTTTTAATAATTGATTGGCTTTAGAGAAAAACAAGTCTTTTTTCTTGAAATCTCCCAAACCATTATACGCTTCTCCAAGTTGAATATTGAAATTGATTTCCAACTCTTTATTCTCCACTACATAATCCATGCCCATTTCTAAAAAACCCTTCGCCTTTTTAAATTGTTGCAGCTGATTGTTGGCTAAACCCGCATAATAATAAAACTGAGGCTGCGTTGGAAAAGTCTCCATAAGTGCCGAAGCTTTCCTAGCTACTGTATCAAATTGTTTCATCTCCGTATGCGCTTGAAGCAAAAGTAAATTCGTTCCGACGGCATCATCAGATTCCTTATTTGCTGATTTTTCATAATACATAATTGCTTTGTTCCATTGTTTTTTAGCATGGAAAAACTTCCCAATTTCTTTGGCAACATCAACGGAAGTATCCTTGTCAAAATAGCCAACAGCCTTCTCTAAATCAGCCGAATATTGCGGATTTTTATCGGTAAAAACCAGAAACTCATTCAGAATTCGGTGTTTAATTTTCGAATCAATTTTGGCACTGGCCAAAACAATATTCATTGCTTTAATGGCTTTTGGTGCGTCATTAGCATCCAAGTAATTTTTGAATACACTTACTTGTGCCCACTCCGAATCTGGGATTGCTTTTTCGAGTTTTTTGACGGTTTCAAACGCTTTTGACTCTTCATTATTTTTCGAATACAAAAAAATTAAACTGATATAATTGAACTCATCCTGTGGGTTTTTAGCAATCAGATCTTCCAGATTGGTAATCTCCATATTCTGAAATTTTCCTACAGACAGAATCTGGCTTTTGTATAGTTCCCTTCTATCTGTTTTTCCGATGGTTTCATTAAGTTCCTGAATCAGTGCCAAAGCTTTCTCATACTGATTAGTCCCCATATAAAGTGAGGTCAAATCTTCTTTGTACTTGGGATCAAATTCAATCAACTTATTGATGACGGTAATTCCCTGAGTAAAATTTTTAGTTTCGTAATTCACATCATACATTCCTATCCAGAACCACTTGTTTTTAGGATCAATTTTAGTGGCGTTTTCAAAGTAATTATAAGCACTTTTATACTCTTTTAATGCTAAATAATTCTTCCCTAACTCATAATATACGGCGGCATCATTGGGTTTAATTTTATTGGCTTTATCCAAAGCCACTATCGCTTTATCATAGTTCTCAATCCCTTTTTGCAACAACGATTCATAAAAAAGTTCCTGAAACTGATCCGTATCGAGCTTTATTTCCTCAGGTACTGTTTGCGCCCACAGCAAAGCCGAATTGCATTGCAAAACGAGAAATAAAATTATGAAAGCGCTTTTTTTCATGCTGTATTTTTAATCCTGAATCTTTTTTATATAATACCACTTAACATTACAAATAATAACATTTCGTCGCATACTTGTTTAAACATATAAGTCATATAAGTTTTGAATTAATTCAAGTAAAACCAATAGTTCATTTAAGCGAAGCCACATAGCCTTGCAAGACTCGTATGTTTAAAATTAAATATTTTTATTTTTGATTATAGCATTTAAGTAGTTGGACTTATTTAATGTCATACTAAAAAATGAGTGAAATACTATTTGATATATAAGTCATATAAGAATTAAACCTTAAATGACCTTATGATTGTTTAAGTTACACAAGGCTAACACAATTGAAACTTAAACTTACATGACTTATATGGTAAAAAAATGCAACATTGTTTTATTCTTATTGCTTAGTGCATTAATTGAATCCTTTTACTCCAATACCGAATAATCCCCAATGCTAATACTGGAAAAATTCCCATCAAAACTAACGTGATTCCCAATCATTGCATTGTCTAAATTCGCGTTTTTGATATGAGAGTGCGTTTGTACTAAACTGTTTTTTATCGTGCTGTTTTGAACATGACATCCATCACCTAAAGATACATTCGGTCCAACAGTTGCGTTTATCAAAATTACATTTTTACCGATATAACAAGGCGGAATTATAGTCGAATTCTCTAATTTGACATCAAAATCCACTAAATGTTCGCCATCATTGTGCAAGAATCCTAACATTCTGGAATTGGTTTCCACGGTTACATTCTTGTTGCCACAATCCATCCATTCGTCCACTTTACCGGGAACAAATTTCATGCCTTTAGCCATCATTTGTTTGATACCATCATTTATTTGATATTCGCCACCGTGGATAATATTGTTATCTAATACTAATTGTAATTCGTTTTTCAGCACGGCCACATCTTTAAAATAGTAAATTCCGATAACGGCAAGATCTGAGACAAAAGTTACCGGTTTCTCTACTAATTCTACTATTTCATTTGCTTCATTCAGTTTTACAACACCAAAAGCTTCCGGCTGATCTACTTGTTTCACCCAAATCACGCTGTCGGCATTTTGGTCCAAATCGAAATCAGCCCGAATCAACGTATCTGCGTAAGCGATAACTGCTGGTCCACTCAAAGAATCTTTGGCACACATAATGGCGTGACCGGTTCCTAAAGCTTCGTTTTGGTAATAAATAGTGCCTTTGGCGCCTAATTTTTGTGCGATAGCAATTAGTTCCTCTTCTACTTTTTTGCCAAAACTTTCATGAATAATAAAGGCTACTTCTTCGATCGCTTGATTTAATACGCCTGCAATATCCTCTACTAAACGGTGAACAATCGGTTTTCCTGCAATAGGAATTAAAGGTTTAGGAATGGTTAATGTATGTGGGCGAAGGCGTGAACCACGGCCGGCCATTGGGACAATTATTTTCATGTTTTTTTATTGAAAGATTAAACGATTGAAAAATTTAAAGATTATCGCAAATCTTTAAATTTTTCAATCTTTAAATTATTAAATTTATTTCACTCCAGTACTTCCAAAACCGCCTTCTCCTCTGGAGGTTTCTGTCAGCTCTTGTACTTGAATCCACTCTGCACGTTCGTGTTTTGCGATGATGAGTTGCGCAATGCGTTCTCCGTTTTGGATAACAAAATCTTCATTGGATAAATTTACTAAAATAACTCCGATTTCACCCCGATAATCAGCATCTACTGTTCCAGGAGCGTTCAACACCGTAATTCCGTTTTTAGCAGCGAGACCGCTTCGAGGTCTTACTTGCGCTTCGTACCCTATAGGTAATTCTATAAAAAGACCTGTTTTTACAATGGCTCTTTCCAGTGGTTTTAGTGTTATGGATTCCGATAAGTTGGCTCGTAAGTCCATTCCTGCTGAGGCTATGGTTTCATAGTTAGGCAAGGCATGTTGTGATTTGTTGATGATGTTTATTGTCATTGTTTTTTTATTTTGATGTGCTGTAGGGACAAGTCGCGACTTGTCCCTACTTGTCCGTATATGTTCTTTTGTATTGTTTTCGATTTTTTAGCCCTGATTGAAGCGGCATCCTTTTCTTTTTTTCTTTAAAAAAGAAAAGATACAGCAAAAAGCAGGAAATAGCTCCTAAAAACTAGATTCTAATTCTTTTTTCGGTTCAATATTTTGATTAATAATTCTTTCTCGTTGTAGTAAATAAAATATAGGAATGCTAACAATAGCGGCACTCCAACTAAATAATTTTCTCTAAAGCCATAAAATGAAACTGCTGAAAAACCTATGGAAATCACTAAATACATGGCAATTTTATTGGTTTCGTACGGTATGGGGTAATATTTATTCCCAAAATAGTAGGAGATACACATCATGCTCCCATAAGCCGAAATGGTGGCAATTGCAGAACCGTAATAACTCATTGTAGGAATTAAAAGAAAGTTTAATGCTAAGGTAATGATGGCTCCCACTATAGAAATGTATGCACCAATATGCGTTTTGTCAATGAGTTTGTACCAAACGGAAAGGTTGGTGTAAATGCCTAGGAAAAAATTAGCCAAAATAATTAATGGTACTACTTTCATGGCTTCCCAATAGGAATCATCTCGGATCATAATAACTTTGAGCACATCGGCAAAAACGATGACGGACAGTAATATAAACGACCCAAAAATGACAAAATATTTGGTAATTGTAGCGTAGGTTTGTGGCGCATCTTTACTATTAGAATGGCTAAAAAAGAAGGGTTCGATTCCCAAAGTATAGGCAGTTCGGTACAAAACCATGAACAAACCAAGCTTGTAACAGGCGGAATAAACGCCGACTTCGGCATCAGCAATGTCAGGAGGCAATAAGTATCCCAGTAAAATTTTGTCGAATTGTTCGTTGATGGCAAATGCGATTCCAGCGACCATTATTGGCATACCGTATTGCATCATGCGTTTCCAAAGCGAATAATCAAACTGCCATTTGAGTTTGAAATAATTGGGGGACAGCAGTATAAATGTAAGTAAGCTCGCCGCGATATTGGACACAAAAATATAACCTATTTGAAAATCTTCCAGATATAAAGAACGTAAGATACTGTCCGGATTTGATTCTGCAATCGCGGGTAAATAACTCAAAAAGAAAAGGTTCAGAAAAAGATTGACGGCTACATTTCCTATTTTGATTATGGCGTATCTTACGGGTTGCTGGTTGACCCTTAATTTAGAGAACGGAACAATAACCAATGCATCAAGCACTAAAATCCAAATGGTGTATGTAATATATTGTTCATCAATTCCTGACCAAAGCGCTAATGTGTTTCGAAAAAGTAATGCTATGAATAAAAAGGTAAGTGAAGTCCAGAAGATCGACACTGAGGTTGTTTCAACTACTGAATTCTTGTTTGTTTCTTTATTGTAAAACCTAAAAAACGCGGTTTCCATTCCGTATGCAAGAATGACATTAAAGAAAATCATGGAGGCAAAAATTATGGAAACCTTCCCATACTCCGCTTTAGGAAGTAGATCCGTATATAAAGGCACCAATAAGAAACTAAACATTCGCGGGACAACCGTTGCTAATCCGTAAATCGCGGTCTGTTTAAAAAGATTTTTATATAATCCCAAAATGGTGTTTTTATTAAAATTAAAGAGCCAAAAATAACTAATTCTTTGGTTAAATACACTGAAGTGAATGTTTGTTTTGAAAGAGAAAAATCAATTACAAAAGCTTTTCAATTGCAAAAAATTATCGCAAGGGTTTTTCTAGGACATTCGATATTTTATAAAAAAGGGTTTTACCGTCTTTCGTATATTCCAAAACTACTTCATTGAATTTTAAATCAAATTTAGATTTTTGAACGACTGGTGCCTTATTGCCATATTCTTTGGCGGGATTCCTATTCAAAATTAAATCTTCTTTTTTATTACTTTGATAAAAATGTGATACAAAAGTATTTTTAGTAATTTCACTCACCGGGGATTCTTCATTGTGAAAATAGATTTTCTCCAATTTGATGTTGTTTGCAAGCGGTTTTTTGAATTCGATATAAAAATTGATCACGCTGCTTTCCGTACCTTTTTTGACTTTTTGGTAGAATACTGATTGTATTTCTTGAGGAAATTCCGTTTGAAGTTCGTGCTTCATGGCACAAAAAGTAAGGCTGATAGCGGTAATCGCTGAGAAAAAAATTGTTTTATATCCTTTCATAATTTTCTATTTAACTTAGTCCTTCTTCGTTTAAAATTTTGAGAAAATGAAATCCTTTTGGGATATACCCTTGATTGTAATAAAAGCGATGCGCAGTATAGTTTCCTGTAAAAGCATCTAAAACGATCATGGTACAGCCGAGTTCTTTTGCTTTAGCATCGACATAATCCGTCAACATTTTGCCAATTCCTTTCTTGCGGTGTTCTGGATGCACAATAAAATTATCAATTTCCAGGTACTTGCCAGACCATAATTTAGTCCCAGACCATAATCCGGAGAGTCCTACACATACATCGCCTTCAAAAACGGCTACCTGTTTGTAATTATGAGGAATCATCTCCGTAAGATACGATTGGTATTTTTTTACCGTAAATGTGGGGTATAAAAATCGCATTACTTCAATGTTTTCAAGCATTTCTTCTACTGTGCTGAGTTCTCTAATTTTTAATTGCATTCTTCCTAGTATTATTTTAAACTATAAAATTAAACAAAAAAAGAGTCACGCTATGCGTGACTCTTTATATATTTTGAATCAATAATCTATTATCCATTCAACGCTTCAGCACCACCAACAATCTCTAAGATTTCGTTAGTAATAGAAGCCTGACGCGCTTTATTATATGTTAATTTCAATTGATTTCTCATTTCCGTCGCATTATCAGTTGCTTTATGCATCGCAGTCATACGCGCTCCGTGCTCTGAAGCAAATGAATCCCGAATTCCTTTATACAATTGTGTTTTTAATGATTTTGGAATTAAAGTCAACACGATTTCTTCTTTTGAAGGTTCAAAAATATAATCACCAGTTGAAACTGTAAGATCAGATTTTATAGGTGCCAATGGCAAAAATTGTTCGGTTTGAACGATTTGTGTTGCGGCATTTTTAAATTGGTTATAAATCAACTCAATTTTATCATATTCTCCTGAAACGAATTTCTCAGTTAATCTATCCGCAATTTTAGCTACAGCATCAAAAGTCAAGTCATCAAAAACAACGCTTTGATTATCAACCACTGAATGTGTTTTACTCAAAACATCATTTCCTTTTTTGCCAATAGCAAAAATATCCACTTGCTTCCCTGTATAAAATTCAACACGACTTTTTGCTTCTTTGATTGCATTCGTATTAAAAGCACCCGCTAAACCTCTGTTAGAAGTTATTACAACTAATAATACTTTCTTGATCTCTCGTTGTGTAGTAAACTCTCCTCCTATCTCACCATCAAGCGTGGCAGAAAGATTTTGCAATAATTCCGTTAATTTTTCGGCATAAGGGCGCATTGCTGTGATTGCATCTTGTGCTTTCTTTAGCTTTGCTGCAGAAACCATTTTCATTGCCGATGTAATTTGCATCGTAGATGAAACGGAAGTAATTCTATTACGGATTTCCTTTAAATTTGCCATTTTATATTAGTCTAATGTCGTAAAGTCATAAAGTCTAAAGTCCTCAAAAGCAGATAAACTGACTTTAAGACTTTCGACTTTACAACTTTTGACTAGTTTTAGTTATATTTTGCTGATAATTCTTTTGCCACAGATTCAATTACATCTGTAATTTCGTCTGTTAATTTTCCTGCTTTTAAAGCGTCAAGAGTTGCTCTGTGTTTGTTGTTCAAGAATTCCAAGAAATCTTTCTCAAATTCTCTTACTTTGTTCACAGGAACATTTCTCAATAAGTTTTTAGAACCAGCATAGATAATCGCAACTTGATCTTCAACAGTATATGGATCGTTCAAACCTTGTTTCAAGATTTCAACGTTTCTTCTTCCTTTTTCAATTACGTTTAAAGTAACGGCATCAAGATCAGAACCAAATTTAGCAAACGCTTCTAATTCACGGAATTGTGCTTGATCCAATTTCAATGTACCTGCTACTTTTTTCATTGATTTAATTTGGGCATTTCCTCCAACACGAGATACCGAAATACCTACGTTAATTGCCGGACGAACCCCAGAGTTAAACAAATCTCCATCAAGGAAAATTTGACCATCTGTAATAGAAATTACGTTTGTTGGGATGTATGCAGAAACGTCACCAGCTTGAGTTTCAATAATTGGCAGCGCAGTCAATGAACCACCACCTTTTACAATTGATTTCAATGAATCTGGTAAATCGTTCATGTCTTTAGCAATTCCATCATCAGCAATTACTTTACAAGCACGTTCTAATAATCTACTGTGAAGGTAGAAAACGTCTCCAGGATATGCTTCGCGTCCCGGTGGTCTTCTCAATAACAGAGATACCTCACGGTATGCAACCGCTTGTTTAGATAAATCATCATAAACAATTAAAGCCGGACGACCTGAATCTCTAAAATATTCTCCAATTGCAGCACCTGCGAAAGGAGCATACACTTGCATTGGAGCTGGATCAGAAGCATTTGCAGCAACAATAATGGTATATGCCATTGCGCCTTTTTCTTCTAACATTTTAGCAATTCCTGCTACAGTCGAAGCTTTTTGTCCAATAGCAACATAGATACAAAATACTGGTTTCCCAGCATCGTAAAATTCTTTTTGATTTAAGATAGTATCGATACAAACAGTTGATTTACCTGTTTGACGGTCACCAATAACTAGCTCACGTTGTCCACGACCTACTGGAATCATAGCATCTACTGCTTTTATTCCTGTTTGTAATGGCTCAGTAACGGGTTGACGGAAGATAACTCCAGGAGCTTTTCTTTCTAACGGCATTTCGTATAAGTCTCCACCGATTGGTCCTTTTCCATCAATAGGAAAACCAAGTGTGTTTACTACACGACCTACCATTTGTTCTCCTACTTTAAGAGAAGCAATACGTTGTGTTCTTTTAGCAGTTGAACCTTCTTTGATTCCTGTAGATGGTCCTAAAAGTACCACACCTACATTATCTTCTTCAAGATTCAAAACAATAGCTTCTAATCCATTGTCAAATTCAACTAACTCTCCATATTGAACATTCGAAAGCCCGTAAACACGAGCAATACCATCTCCAACTTGAAGTACTGTTCCTACTTCTTCTAGTGTAGCACCAGATTCAAAACCTTCTACTTGCTTTCTTAATATTGCTGAAATTTCAGCAGGTTTGATTTCCGCCATCTTAATTTATAATTTAGACACTTAAATGTGCAATAAAACTAATTACTTAACTCTCTTTTTAATACTTGTAATCTGTTGGCTACTGAAGCATTGTATTGCTTGTCGCCTATTCTAAGAATAAATCCTCCAATGATTGAAGCATCTACTATATTTTCTATTGTGATTTTTTTATCCGAAAGGGTTGCAATTTTAGCCAAAACTTTAGCTTCTAATGCTGCATCCATAAGAATCGCTGTAGTAACCTGCGCTACTTCAATACCATTCATAATATCCGATAATTTACTGTACTCTATGGCAATTGCTTCTAGAATTTCGAATCTTTTGTTTTCAAATAATAAATGAAACAACCCTTGAGTTACGCCATTTATACCGGCAAAAACTTCTAACAGTGCTTTTTCTTTTACCTCCACTTTCATGGTCGGGTTTTGAATAAAAGTACTCAATTCTAAATTACCCTTAATTGTCGAAGCAATCAATTTCATGTCGTTATTTACAACTTCGGCAACACCTTTTGAGTTTGCTAAGTCTAGAATTGCTTTTGCATAGCGAATTGCTGCTCTTGTACTTGCCATAATTGTTAGTTTAACTTTACATCACCTAACATTTTCTCAACTAATTTAGTTTGAGCTTCTTTGTTAGATAATTCGTCTTTCAATATTTTTTCTGCGATATTCAATGACAATGTTGAAACTTGTAATTTCAATTCGGCCATGGCTGCATTTTTTTCACTTTCAATTGCTGCTTTCGCTTGCTCGATCATTTTTAATCCTTGAGCCTGTGCTTCATTTTTTGCATCAGCAACCATTTTCTCTTTTATTTCACGAGCGTCTTTAAGCATGTTGTCACGCTCTAATCTTGCTTCTTGTAAAATACGTTGGTTGTCAGCTTGAAGATTTTGCATTTCTTTTCTAGCGTTTTCAGCAGATAGTAAGGCATTTTTGATTCCTTCTTCTCTATCATTAACTGCATCCAGAATTGGTTTCCAAGCGAATTTTTTTAACAAGAATATCAATCCTACAAATATTACTATTTGCCAAATAAACAAACCAAACGAAAAATCATTTATTAACTTATCCATTATATCTAATTATAAATTTTAAAGTATGAATTGCTTTTAATCGCAATTTGTAATGTTTTAATTTTAAAAACAATAGTTACAACCAACCGTTGTAACTATTGTTTTTTTTAGTTTTAATTAAGATGCGAATAACGCAGCAAAACCAATACCTTCAATAAGTGCAGCTGCGATAAGCATAGCTGTTTGGATTTTTCCAGAAGCTTCTGGTTGACGAGCAATAGCGTCCATTGCTGAACCACCAATTCTACCAATACCTAAACCCGCTCCGATAACGATTAAACCTGCTCCTACAATAGTTGGAATTTCCATAATATATAAATTAAAAATTAAACATTTTTATTAATAGTCTAAAGTTGTAAGGTCGAATGTCATAAAGTTAAGGTGACTTTTAAACTTTCAACGTTTGACTTTCGACTTAATGGTGAGCCTCTTCGTGATGATGCTCTTCGTTTCCTGCTCCAAAATAAAGTGCGGATAACATAGTGAAAATATACGCTTGTAAAAAAGCTACTAATATTTCAAGAATCATAAGCACAAATGCCAATCCAAATGACAAACTGCTTCCAATCCAACTTTTAAAAATAAACATTAAACCAATGATACTCATCAAAACTACGTGTCCTGCTAAAATATTAGCGTACAAACGGATCATTAATGAAAATGGTTTGATGATGGTTCCCAATAATTCAATTGGCGCCAAAATAAATTTCATTGGAGTTGGCACCCCTGGCATCCAGAAAATGTGTGCCCAGTAATTTTTATTGGCTGAGAAAGTGGTAATTACATACGTCAAAATAGCCAGCGATGCTGTTATAGCAATATTTCCCGTTATATTGAATCCCAGTGGCGTTAACCCTAAAATGTTTAGAAATAAAATAAAGAAAAATATCGTTAACAAGTAACTCATGTATTTCTTATAATTTTTTTCTCCAATATTTGGTATAGCAATTTCGTCTCTGACATACAAAACAATCGGTTCAAATATGCGTCCGGCTCCTGAAGCAATTCCTCCGTTTTTAGTATATGATTTTGCTAAACCTTTAAACAAGATAAACATTAAAATGGCGACAAACAAAATACCAACCACACTTTTAGTGATGGATAAATCAAGTGGCGTTACATTAGTAGGATGACCATGTTCGCCTTCTGTTAAAGTTCCGTCCGCAGCTGTTTTGTATATTTTTTCGTGGTGCAATACGTAGAAGTTTCCATTGTGTTCTGCTGTTTCTTCACCATAATGAAATTTTGAAGAAGAAAATACTTGCAAACCATTGTCCCAAAGGATAACAGGCAATGAGAAACCATTATGTGATCCTGATTCTTTATCCGCATTAAAGGTAAAAGAATGTGAATCTAAAAGGTGATGATTGATAAATTCCTTAATTTCAGATTTTACATCTGTTGGTTCAGCATGAGCTCCTTCAGCTGCCTCATGAGCAACTTCTGTTTTTACTTTCACAGAATCCTGTTCCGGATTTGCAAAACTAATTAAAGGAAGACACGCTACTAAAGTCGCTACTATGAATCTAAGTGGTTTGTTTGAAATCACCATAACAGTTAATTATCTTAATTTATTACGTTTCTGAAATTTGGTGCAAATGTACATCTTTTATTAATATGCAAAAGAATATAAAAAATTATTTTTGATGGATTTGTTCCTTAAAAAATATATTTATTGCTTTTCGTTTAAGATACGTATTGTTAATATCGTTTCGATTGCCAAAAAGAGAATAAACATCATAAAAAAATTAATTTTCTCTACTGATTTAATTTCAATTGTAACCCGCAATATAGGCTTTAAAATCAAATAACAAACTATCATTTTGATACTGGTGCTCAAAAGAAATGACATGCCTACATTATCAAAACTTCGTTCTTTCACTTTCAGCAAAACCACAAATACCATAATTGACAACGCCAAGAACAGCAGGTATAGGGTTTCTATCGAATAGTAAAAAGTGGTGTCATTTATGTGCAAAACATAAAAAACAACTCTATGAATACCGTAAGCCAATCCCGCAAGCACCAATAAAGGCAGCAGTGGTTTGTATTTTTTTAAATTCATTGTATTTGTTTTTTGCCGCAAAGGCACTCAGGCGCAACGTTATTTTAATTTGTAAAATCGGAACGTGTTACGATTGGTTTTACGCTTTTTATTTTGAAAAATTACTGCGTTTTATTGATTTCGTTTACCTGACGGATTACATTGTACAATGCCAAAACCACGCCAACCATCACTACAATTTTACTGTAATATACTCTTGGATGGGGATAATTCTCGTCTAACCAGTCCCCAAGATAGGAAAACAAAAATATGATAACTCCCATTTGAATTGGAATATTAATGAACTGCAGCCATTTATTCGCTCTTTTCGGAGGTGGTTTGTTGTCCATCGTTTTGCATTACATTTTTAATATTTGTTTTCATGGCACAAGATGCACTAAAATCAGCGCCTGGCTCTACTGCTAATTTCCCTACAATAACTTCTCCATGAATACTGGCCTTTGATTTTACATTCAATACTTCGGTTACCTGAATTTTACCTTCAAATTTTCCTTCGATGTCCGCATTTTTGCATACAATATCTCCAGTGACACTTCCTGCGGGTCCAATCACTATTTTTCCTTCTGACTGAAAATTACCAATTAAATTTCCGTCTAATCTAAAATCAGCCTGCGAAATAATATCGCCTTTTATCGTAGTTCCTTCAACAATCCGATTCGTTTTTCCTAAAAGATCGGTATAGGATTTTGCTTTTTTATCAAACATAATTATTGCTTTTTTGGTACCAAATACGTTTCGAGATTTTTCTTGATTTGGATTACTTTGTAGTTTTCACCTGAAACCACTATTGCGGCATCCGTGATTTTATATTTTATGTTCTCTGCTAAAACCAATGTTATGTCAGTTGCATAAACCCGTGATTTTATACCGTGAATGGTAATGAAATTTTCTTTCTCCGTATAAATATCATAGGAATAATATAGTTTCTGAAGATTTTCACTGGCTATGAACATTTTGATTTTTTCTTCCACTGCTTTTGTATTTTTATCGTCACGAGAACCTACTTGATATAGAATTTTCCAATTATTTGAATCCGTTGTATTCAACTCCATTTTCTCTAAAAACGGGATTTGGTCATTCAAAATAACCTGTGCTCCTTTGCCTTCTTCGCTATTTGGATAATTATCAGCCACCTCTTGTAATGCGTTTTTGTAGGCCGTCACACCTTTTAGTTTTCCAATGGCACTTGCTTTGAGCAATTCGAATTTAGATACAATATCCTCGCCTGAAAATTGAGTAATCAAGCTGTCTGAATGCTCTATAACGGCAATAAATTGCTCTTCTTGGAATGCTTTATACCACTTAGCATAGACGCTTTCCGGGGTTTCGGTTTGAGAAATTGCATCCGGATTGGTGTTGTTAATTATTTGTGCATAACGCGAATCCGGAAACCGAATTGTTATCTCCTTTTTCATCGTAGTTGCCATGTTTACATCGGTGATTTGATATAATTTATACAAATTATACATCGCTGGAAGCACCAGTTTTTCCTCTGGATTATTGTTTAATAATTGTTCCAATTTTGCAATAGCCAAACTATTTTCTTTGAATTTTTCCTTATAAATAATACCCAATTGATAGTAAGCAAAATTACGTTCTTTGGCTATACTGTCTACCTCGATTTGTGCCGTAGGAAGCTGTTTCAGGTAAAAATCTGGTGTATGTTCTTCTATAATTTTATTTGATTCCGTTTTCTTTTCAACGGATTGACTGTCCTCAACCGAAGCAGCACCCAAAGTTGGGTTAGCATTTCCTGATGAAAGTCTCCAATTCCCATTTAAAGTCCTTTCTCCCCAATTTTTCTTGAAGTCTACTTTTCCAAAAGCAACTGTTGTAGGATTATAAAAATAGAAACTACCCGCTGATTGGGTCGTCTCGCTGGGAATGGTTGGTGGCATCATGGGTGATATCCGAATGGGTTTTGCGGACTCTTGATCTGAAGCCGGATCTCCCGATCCAATCGAATTATTCCGCTCTATATTTTCCTGTTTTGCTTTATTTTGCTCCGCTAAAAGTCTTTTGACTTCCTCTTTTTCTTTTAGTTGAACGATATACTTTTCAAAATAAGTTTGACGATCCACAGGGTTCATCGCCACCACATTCAGAATGCTGTCATTTCGCTTTGCAAGCGCTTCATACAAAATCACCTCATCGAGATTGCTTCTTATTTTTTGTATTTTATTAAACTCCCTTGATTTTGTATTCAATTTAACCAAGGTACTGTCATAATATTTTGCCGCCACAGGATAATCCGCATTTCTAAAATACAGGTTTCCTAAATTTCTATAATTTGAAGCTACTAAATAGGTGTCTTTTGAACTGGTCTTTAACGAGGCGTTATAAAAATCTAAGGCTTGTTCCTGTCTGTTTTGTTTATCATAAAACACTGCCATTTGATGAAAAATCATATCTTTATAAGGCCTGTTTTCTCTGTCTTCTATTAATTCATCGTAAGTTTCAACAAAAGAATTAAAATCTCCCTTTTCATAATCAAACAATTCGGCTTTTTTGGCATGCGCCTGAATGACAAATCTTCTTTCGGATTTTCGGTTCATGTCAATCACGGATTGATAGGAAGCAACCGCGCTGTCTTTGTATCCTAATCCCTGATACAGTTGTCCCAAAACAAAACGGTATCGTGCTTTTTCCTGATTTATTTTAGTGTATTCAATCGCGTTTTTGATCTTAGCAACAGCGCTGTCTTTTTCTTCTAAATTAAAAAAAGAAGCGGCCAAAAGGGCATTTGCATCCGCAAAAACTTGATTTTTAAGGTCGTGATCTTCTACTAATTTACTAATGTTTTTTATGACCAAAGCATCATTTCCCAGACGCATGTTTGTTTTTTCCCGCCAAATTTTGGCTTCATAAATCTTGCTGCTGTTTGGATATTTGTAGAGAATGTAATTGAAAGCATCGAGTGCCGGAACAAATCGCTGGTCGTAATACCTGGCTTTTCCAAGCATCAGATACGCTTCGTCTATTTGACTGTTTTTTTCTCTGCCACCAATGTTCATCGAATGTTTTTGAATGGCTTTGGTCGCTTTGGCTTCTGCCAATTCAAAATCGGTATTTTTAGGTTTTGTTGTGGAAGTAAAATCTTCTACAATTTGCATTTTTTCTACCGGCAGAAGTTGCCAAAAATCATCATCGCTATTGGCATTTACCGCCAGAACTCCTTTATCCAATCCTACTTGACCGTTATATAAAATATTATACTTGGTACTTAACGCGTGTGAATTTCTTGCCATAAAAGTATCTCTCTTGGTAGAACAGGCTACCAAAAAAGAAAAAAAGAAAAAGAAAAATAACTGCTTGAATCTATTGATTTTCAATGGAAAACGTTTTTTATCAATTAACTAGTAAATACCCGTTTTAGTATATTTAGTGGTAAAAATACATTTCTTTTTGCTATCGTGAAAATTATGGTGTTATATTTCGGTTTTCCTATCGTGCGTAAGGGATGGAAGCGGCATCCCTCGCTTTTTAGCGTGGATACAGCGTACAGCCCGACCCGAAGTTGCGAGGAGGAACGACGAAGCAATCACGGAGGGTTACGCCCAAAAAAAACCGCTAATTCGCAAACTGAACATTTAAATTAATAAATGCAATTAGCAAATTAGCGGTAAAAGTTTAGTCTACGACTGTTGCGTTGAATTTTAAACGGCAAAAAATAGTTCTAATTCCTTTAAGGTTTCCTCCGAAGTTTGAATGTCTTTGACCACTTCGCCTTTGTGCAGCGCAACAATCCTGTTGCTGACCTCAACGGTGTGCAGTAAATCGTGGCTAGAAACCAGAACGGTTACTTCCGGATTATCCGCTAAATCCTTGATGATTTTTTTTAATCGAAATTGGGTCGTGGGATCTAAATTGGCAAACGGCTCATCCAGAATAATGACTTCCGGATTCCCAATTAAAGTGGCGATGATGCCTACTTTTTTCTGGTTCCCCTTGGATAAATCGCGTAAATATTTCTTGTTATTGAGGATTTCTCCGTTGAAAAACTCTTCGTGTGTTGCCAGTAAAGCATCCACATCGGCTTTGTTTTGTCCGCGTAAATCGCCAATGAAATAAAAATATTCTTCGGGCGTCAAGTACCCAATGAGAAAGCTTTCGTCCAAGAAAGAAGCGGTGAACGGTTTCCAGTTTTCGCTGGTGTTTACCTGAATGTCATTGTTGATAATATTTCCCGTTGATGGCTGAATTAAATCTAATAAAAGACTGAAAAAAGTGGTTTTTCCGGCTCCGTTATTCCCTACTAATCCAAAGCTTTCGCCTTTTTTTATTTCTAAAGTATCTATTTTTAATACGGTTGTTCCGTTGTATGTTTTCGAAAGGTTGTTTACTTGTATCATTTTTTGAAGTTTAGTCGGTTAACTGGTTGTTTGGATAATGTGATTGCTATTTATCCTTTTTGTTTGTAAGCCGCAATGGTTGCGTATTTCTCTGATTTATAGATTTTTTCAATCAAGGTAAAAACTTTGTCTTTGAATGCAAAACCTATTACTCCTGCCGAAGCCACTATGGCTAATCCCACATTAGCACCGGCTAGAGTAGAACCGGCCCAATACAGTAAAACGGGCAATCCTAATTGCGGCAGTGAAATTAGCATCGTTTTTACATTGAATGCTTTTTTATCTCCAAAAGCGCCTTTCCCGGAACTCAAATCGATTGGTGTTTTAGTGTACGCGCCACCCAATAAAACTAAATGAGAATTGACTCCAATGTTATAAATGGCACCCACAACAATGGTTAAATATACCTGCCATCCAAAGTAAAGATAAAACGAAGCAATGGTTGTAGTCACAATTGTAGCAATTACCATCAGCCACCACTTCGAACTCAAATAGCCTTTGTACGGAATGTTTTGCGTCATCATTAATGGATAATACGCGCTGTCCCAACTCGGTACAAATTGTCCGAAAGTGATTAAGAATCCACCCGAAACGAATATCCCTGCAAAAATATGCATTATAGGATTATTATACGCTTCAATCCCATTAGTAAAGAAAAGAAAGCCATAAAAAAGGAACATGACGCTCAATCCCACAGTGGTTTTAGAACGTTTGTTTCTTTTGATTAATTTTATGTCGTTTTTCAAGAAGGTTCCTATGGTTCCAAATTGGTTTAACCAAGTCAGCTCTTCTGTTTTGGCTTCATCATGTTTGTT
Organism: Flavobacterium sp. RSP15; assembly: GCF_003968755.1. Taxonomy (GTDB): domain Bacteria; phylum Bacteroidota; class Bacteroidia; order Flavobacteriales; family Flavobacteriaceae; genus Flavobacterium. The sequence goes on from NZ_RYDL01000002.1 coordinate 285,838, forward strand.
TGACAACCCCGCATCGAGGTATAAATTCTTTTTGAAATACTGAAAAGTAATATAATATAGCACGATTAAAACCAAAACCGGAATGGCAAAAGCCCAATACGTATTGAAAATAGCATTAAAAAATGGCGCTGTAAACTCCGTAATATTAAAGAGTCCGTAATAGTGTAATCCTCCTAAAATAGCAGCTAGTGCTAAGAAAATGGCAAATAAATTGTCTTTATTACTCAGTAGAATATTCAGAAAATTGTTGGTAAATAGCAAAGAAAAGATTGCAGTGTACCAAAGCATTACGGAAACTACATCATAGCCTTCGATAATTAAAACAACACAAAACGGAATCAGGAAAAAACAGTGCACCAAATTGAAGAAGGACAAAACCGTCTTCCCTAGTGAGAAATGAACAATCGTGGATTTTTTTATGGGGAAAATTAACATGGGGCGAATGTTCATTACAGGAATTTTTTGCAACAGCAATCGGATGATTAAATCCATCAACACATAATAAATCAGGAATTGATTTACGGTAACAATTGGATCCAGATTCATTTTCTTCAGAATATAAAAAGCCCCGACTCCTAATGCCAAGAAAATTAAAATGAAATAAATGGCAACAAAACCCATCAGGATTTTCAAAGCCAAATTAGTTGCGAAGGAAGCTGACCTAAAAAATGCTTTCCATTCGAGATAAAGAAATTTTTGAATCATAGTTTGGTTCTTTTGGTTTTATAGTAGGTAGTCAAAATGAGAAAACGTTACAAATTTTCTAATTTATATTCCGGATAGGTTTGTTTTAAATAGGCCTCAGCTTTAGATGGGATTATTTTTAATACAATGAAAATCGCCAAAGACATTGAGACTATAAACAAGGTCATGCAAAATAGTGCCAAGTCACTTGGATTTGAAATTCGATCAATTCTAATGATATTAAAAAAATGAATGGGCAAAATCATTAACCACGGAAAAGTTCCATAATTAGATATTATCTTTTCAAAAAGCCAAATTTTTCCCGTTTCCTGCTTGCGCTTCTTCATTTTTCTGTTTTCAAAAAACAAAAAAGGCAGCATACTACTAATTAAAAAAAGCATCGTTGCGGTAAAAATCTCTTTTGTATAATATTCTTTAAGAAAATAAAACACTGCTAAAATCAAAAACCCAGTTAATATAATTTTAGGTATGGTAAAAAACCCTTTGAAATGACTCCATACAATACGATTGTATTTTTTCCCTAGAGCTGTTTGCCGACTTTCTACCACATCCATAAAACCAAAAACGCCAAACTTCCTGAACTCTTTATGTAGAACTTCGTCAAAAGTAAGCTTGGGATTCTGCTGCCATTCAGTTTCAATGGCATTTGCCAAATGATCGACTAATTCCGTTTGCAAATCGTAATATTCTACATAATGCTGACGGGTAAAAAGGTAAAGTTGGTCTATTTGTTCGGCGGTTAGTTTCATCTTCAAAAAATTAAAATTCTAAATTCGGTTTTGTACTCACTAAACTCTGCATATTCCGGATGAAATCTTCAAGTTCTGAGAGTCGGTTTACGGTTTCTTTCTGGCCGCTTTCCGTGAGTTTGTAATATTTACGCATGCGGTTATCCACTTTTTCAATTTCCACATCCAGCAAACCTTCGGCTTCCAGTTTGTGCAAGGCCGGATACAAAGCACCTTCGGTGATGTTGAGTTCGCCTTGGGTAATTAACTTTACTTTCTGAGTGATTTCATATCCGTACATCTTGCCGTTTTCTTCGAGCAATTTCATGATAATCGTATTCAGACTTCCTTTGTATAATTGTGAGTTTTTCATTTTTTTGTCATTGCGAGGCACGAAGCAATCTCATTTTGAAAATCAAATATACATAAGAAACTTATACATAACTTAGTGATGTATGTTAAATTTCAAATATTTTGAATTCAAAAAACCTATTCTGTTTACTATATTTGCAAAAAAAACATCATGTCGTCATTCTATAAATTAAACATTAAAGAAGTTAAACGAGAAACCACAGACTCGGTTTCGGTCTTATTTAACGTCCCATTAGAATTTAAAGCTTTTTATACCTATCTGGCTGGTCAATACACAACCTTAAAATTGAAACTTGACGGTGAAGAGATCCGTCGTGCGTATTCCATTTGTTCTTCTCCGGAAAGCGGCGAATTGCGAATTGCGGTAAAAGCCGTAAAAGGTGGTGCATTTTCTCAATTGGCTAATACAAAACTAAAAGCGGGAGATACCCTGGAAGTAGGAACTCCAGAAGGAAAATTTACCTTTGTTGCTGATGCGGATCGCGCCAGAAATTATGCAGCTTTTGTAGCCGGAAGCGGAATTACTCCGGTTTTATCCATCATTCAAAGTGTTCTCAGCAGCGAACCTAAAAGCAGTTTTATCTTGGTTTACGGAAATAAAACTCCAGAAGAAACCATGTTTCACCAACTATTACATGATTTACAACAAAAATATGTAGCTCGTTTCTTTGTTCACTATGTATACAGTCAGTCCAAAATTGAAGGTGAATTATTCGGCAGAATTGAAAAATCAACCGTCAACTTCATTTTGAAAAATAAACACAAAGAATTAGAATTCGAAAAATTCTATTTGTGTGGTCCGGAAACAATGATCAATACGGTTTCGGATGTTTTAAAAGAAAATAATGTCAAGGAATCGGCTATAAAATTTGAACTTTTCACTCCGTCTGCCGAAGAAAATCAAATAAAAAAATCATTGGGTGGACATACCAAAATCACCATTATGGTAGATGATGAGGAAACGACTTTTGAAATGTCACAAAAACAAACCGTTCTTGATGCCGCTTTAAAACAAGGCCTTGATGCTCCGTACTCCTGCCAAGGCGGAATTTGCAGCAGCTGTCTGGCTCGCATTACCTCCGGAACTGCCGAAATGACGAAAAACTCCATCCTAACCGATAAAGAAATCGCCGATGGTTTGATTCTTACCTGTCAAGCACATCCAACTTCTGAAACTATTTATGTGGATTATGATGATGTTTAGGAAATAGTCTAAATGATAACGAAAACTTCTCTGAAAAGGGAAGTTTTTTTATTTTAAGGGAGGTTTTGATTTGTAGTATAATAGTACGGTCAAAATCCACACGATATTTCGATAAATTATTATCACAAAGTAGTACATATAATTTAGAGTACCCATGTATGACCTTAAACACATATAAAAGTCAGCAGGTAACGCTCAAAAATTGTGCTAAAAGAAACTGGAAATCATTGATTAACTTAAAATTGAATGCTATGTTTTGGTGAATAGGCTTTATTATTTTAGGAATGGTAATTTTGGTATATTTGAGAAAAGACATTAGTACAGATTTGCATTTGTCCAAGTTTTTTTCGAAGAATACAAAAACATGGCAAGGAAATCTTGCTGGAATTGGAATGATCCTAATTGGAATCGCTCAAATGATTAATTCTCTTTGATGTTAAGTTAAATTTTCAGAACTAACATTTCAATTGTTACCAATTTTTGGTACTTTAGTAAAAAATTAAAAAATCATGGGAAAGAATACATCCGTCTCTTTAGGAAATCATTTTGAAATTTTTGTCGAAAAAAGTATTTCAAAAGGTCGGTTTCAAAATGCAAGTGAGGTAATTCGGGCTGGTCTTCGTATGCTAGAAGAAGAAGAAGAAGATAAAGTTCTACTATTAAAAAATGCCATTCAGGAAGGAATCGATAGTGGACTTGCAAAAGACTTTGACCCAAAAAATCACCTAGAAACGTTACAAGCAAAGAAAAGAGCAAATGGCTAAATATTATTTGACAAATTTAGCTGTAAATGATTTAGCTGAAATCTGGGAGTATACTTATGAAGAATGTTCAGAAAAACAAGCTAATAAATATTATAAACAACTATTAGAATCTTGTCAGGAATTAGCCAACTATCCCAACTTTCGAAAAAGAACAAGCCGAGCACAAACGTTTTGGGTATGATGCTCCAAATTATCAGGAAACCATTTCGAATTTAAAAAGATATGTTTTGAAGCGATGTCAAGACGAAAAAATTTGGCTTTGAATTCTTGAAACATTAAAGAATTAATTTTCATTAAATCTTAAATCTCTTAATCCCTTAATGGTTCAAAAAAACATTTTTATTTTTAAAACTACTGTCCCCGGCAAAATCGTACGCATCGCATCTTCATAACCAGCTACTTTTTTATTCCCGTAAACCGAAGTCGGTAATTTTGGAAACATATTTCGATCGGAAACCAAAGAATTTTCCAATGGCTGATTAAACGGTGAAAATCCTGCATACGGATGCGTCGCGCCCCAAAGTGTAATCACTTTTACGCCTAGCATTGCTGCAATATGTGCATTCCCAGAATCCATGGAAAGCATTACATCAAGATTGCTAATGAGTTGTAATTCCTGTCGCAATTTGAGTTGCCCCGCAACAACAATCATGTTTTCTTTATTAGCAGCAAGCGAATCTAAGATTTCGATTTCCTTTTTTCCACCGCCAAAAAGCAAAATGGTATTGGTTGTGTCCAGAGCTAATTTGTCAATTACTTCCTGCATTAAATCCAACGGATACACTTTAGAATCGTATTGTGCAAAAGGAGCAATTCCAATCCATTTCTGGTTTTTTTCTCCAATTATCGCAAGAATTTCTAGGCTCAAAATTGCTTTTTGAGGAAATTCAGGTTGTGATAAATTAATTGTAAAACCGAGTTGTTCAAATACTTTAACGTGTCTTTCGAACATCGTAGGGAGTTGCTGGAACACTTTGTTTTCTGGCTGGGTCAGCGCTTTTTTCTCGGCTCTTCCTTTATCCGCAGAAGCTACTTTTTTTCCGCTTAAAGCAAAAAGGTTTCGGATGATTTTAGAGCGCAAGACATTGTGTAAATCGGCAAAAGCATCAATGTTTAAACCTTTTAAATCTTGGAACAAACGCAACAATCCTGCAACCCCTTTGTGTCGTACTTTTTCATCGAAAGCAAAAAAAGAAAGATTCGGAATTCCTTCAAAAAAAGGTTCGAAAAACGGTCTGGAAATCACTGTGATTTTAACATTCGGATGCTGGTTTACAAAAGCGCGTAAAACAGGAACCGTCATGGCGACATCTCCCATTGCGGAAAGCCTCATGACGGCTATATGTTGGATTTTTTTTGACAAAAGAGGGTTTAAATTACTTCTTGTTTTGGTACAAAACAGGATTCAAATCATCATCGTTGTACATTTTCATTTGTTTGTACACTTTCATGAATTTATTGCCATTTTCAATGTCTGTTAATAAATCATCAATGGCAGTTGACAAATCTGTTCTTTGTTCCAATAAAATATTCAACTTAGCCTGACATTTATCTCTGTGCTCTTGTGAAGCTTCTGTACGAGTAGCTTCTTCATTCATGTGATAAATTTTTAAGGCTAAAATCGACAATCGATCAAAAGCCCAAGCCGGACTTTCGGAGTTGATTTTTGCTTGGTCTTTTACTTTTACAGCACTGTATTTTTGAAGAAAATAACTGTCAATATATTCCACCATATCGGTACGTTCCTGATTAGAAGCATCGATTCTTCTTTTTAAGGTCAAAGCGGCAACCGGATCAATATTTGGATCCCGAATAATATCCTCAAAATGCCATTGCACGGTGTCAATCCAGTTTTTGTGATACAACAAATGTTCAAATTTATCCTTTGGGAAAGGATTATTTATGGGCTGATCCACATTATCAAATTGATGATAATCGTTGATACTTTGTTCGAATACGGAGTACGCTAATTTTGAAAACATATCTTTATATATTAAAAGACAAAGATACTTTTTATACTTTTATACCATATAAAAATAACTATAAGTTTAAATACAAAAATACGATCATGCAAATCCATTATTTATCAGAGGAAAACAGCGTCCTAAATCATTTTTTAGGGCAGATTAGAAATGTGAACGTTCACAATGACAGCATGCGCTTCCGAAGAAACATTGAACGTATTGGTGAAATAATGGCGTATGAATTGAGTAAAGAATTACAGTATAAAAGTGTAGAAATCAAAACACCATTAGGCCTTAAAAAAACCACTGAAATCAAGGATCAATTGGTTTTATGTTCCATTCTACGGGCCGGATTGCCATTACATTTGGGTTTTCTGAATTATTTTGACTATGCCGAAAATGGTTTCGTTTCTGCTTTTAGGCACCATCCAAACCATGATGATTCCTTTGATATACTTGTGCAATACGAGGCCATTTCTGACATCAACAACAAAAATTTAGTACTAGTAGATCCTATGCTTGCCACCGGTCAATCTATCGTTGCGGTTTACAATAAATTGATGGAGAGAGGCACACCTAAAGAGATTCACATTGCGGTCGTTATTGCTGCTCCGGAAGGCATCGCGCATCTGGAAGCACATTTACCGGAAAATTGTCATCTTTGGGTCGCTACATTAGATGAAAAGCTAAATGAGCACAGTTATATTGTTCCCGGTTTAGGAGATGCAGGTGATTTAGCCTACGGTGAAAAGCTATAATTGCGTAAAAAAAGCAAACAAGCTGCAGGCAATAAGCACAAATAGTACCATTTCCTGTTTTAGTTTAAGTTGAGGCAGTTCAATGTGACTGGTTGCCATAATGGCCAAAGGAGCAAATGTAAACACTAATAAGTCACTGCTTTTATTTGATGAAATCAGAAAAATAAGTACCCCAATAAAAAACGAAGCAACAATTTTTTTGAAAGAAGTGTGCACCACTTGTGGCCTGTTAGATAATGTGGCAAACATCGAAACCAGAAAAAATAGCGCGATTGTTGCATAAATAGACAAGGCGCCGTTTTGATAATTGGTAGTGAAATAATCAATTTTAAAATTAATTTTTACACTTTTCAAAACGTAATCAACCACATTCAGGTTGAAAACTGTTGCAAAAAGCAGAAACATAATTCCTGCAATAAAAAAAGCAATAAAAGGCAACATCCAGTTTCTATAATCTCTGGAAACATGAAAAATTATAGATATAAAAACCAATACGATAAAGATTATGCTCCAAAAATGAAATAAAGCAGCCAGAAAAACCCACAATGAGGCATCAAATATTTTTTCTTTAGAAGCTTTCAGGGACTGCAATGAAATCAATCGACGTAGGGCTAATAAAATGAAGAAATTCGAAATAATCAGATTTGTATTGTCGAATATAGTTGGGGAAAAAAGCAACAACAAAAAGTAAAAAAAAATCGTGTAGGTACTGTCTTTGCTCAATCCATTTTTTTTGGCCACAAAATCGGTAATAAAAACTGAAGCCACTACAAAACAGAACAATCCTGCTTTATTTAGGATCGAAAAAAAGGAATTCACCCACGATAAATCTTGAAATTGGTATATAGAAAAGAAAACCAGCATCAAAATTACGACCAATGAAAAATTTAATGGTGTAGATTTTCTAAAAATACTTGTTATCATACGGATATTTTATACTTTTGTGTTCGTAAATATAATACTTGTTTAAAAAGCAAACCCTGCAAGTTCAAAAAGATTCTTCTAAATAAGAATTTTTACCTGTCAGAGTTCCCAAAAGACAACTACTAAAATTAATTTTATACATTATGAAAGCATTTTTCGAAGGAATACAATACTTATTTGTAAATATTTTATTTGCTCCTCTAGACTTTTTACGCTCACTAGAGCTTACCTCTTGGTTTGCTGCAAACACAATTAACTGGATTTTCATGATTATTTGTGCCTCAGCAATGGTATATTGGATCAAACAATTGAAAATTTTTGAAGAAGCAGGAACAGAAAAACAAGATACTACCGCTCACTCTTTCTTAAAATAAGAATTAAAAATGAGCGATAACTGGAAACTATTTTAAGTCGTTTCCAATATCTTTTCTAAAATACATCTTATCAAAATGTAGCTTGTCTATGTTTTGGTAGGATTTTTTTATGGCTTCTTCAAAATCATTTCCATACGAAGTTACAGTCAAAACCCTTCCTCCGTTAGAAACCACATTTCCGTTATCGAGTGTAGTTCCTGCGTGAAAAACAATCGAATCTTCAATGGTTTCTAATCCTGAAATTACTTTTCCTTTTTCGAATTCCTCCGGATATCCACCGGAAACAACCATAATGGTAGTAGCACTTCTTTCATCAATTTCCAGATTAATTTCGTTTAGTTTTTCATTGGCTACAGCCAAAAATAATTCTACTAAATCCGTTTTCAATCTCGGTATAACCACCTCAGTTTCCGGATCACCCATTCTCACATTATATTCTATTACGATTGGCTCATTTTTTACATTAATCAATCCAATAAAAACAAAGCCTTTATATGCAATTCCGTCTTTCTGGAAACCGTCAATTGTAGGTTTTACAATGCGTGTTTCTATTTTTTCCATCAAAACAGCATCAACATAAGGAACTGGAGAAACGGCTCCCATTCCGCCTGTATTTAAACCTGTATCACCATCACCTATACGCTTATAATCTTTGGCAGTTGGCAGGATTTTATAGTTTTTTCCATCCGTAAGAACGAAACAGCTTAATTCTATACCATCCAGAAATTCTTCGATAACGACTTTAGAACTGGCGGCACCAAATTTTTGATGCACGAGCATATTTCTTAATTCTTCTTTGGCTTCTGCCAAATCTTGAATAATCAACACCCCTTTTCCGGCAGCTAAACCATCTGCTTTCAAAACATACGGCGGTTCCAATGTTTCTAGGAATTTACATCCTTTTTCTACTGTTTCAGCAGTAAAACTATCGTAAGCAGCCGTTGGAATATTATGTTTTATTAGAAATTCTTTGGCAAATTCTTTACTTCCTTCCAGTTGTGCCCCCATTTTTGATGGACCGATAACCGGAATATGACTTAATGTAGCATCGTTTAGAAAGAAATCATAAATCCCTTTTACCAAAGGATCTTCTGGTCCTACCACAACCATTGCTACTTTTTCCTGAAGAACAAACGTTTTTATAGCTTCAAAATCAGTTGGGCTAATAGCCACATTAGTAGCTATTGAAGCTGTTCCAGCATTTCCTGGTGCTACAAAAAGTGTGTCACAAAGCGGACTTTGAATCATTTTCCACGCAAAAGCATGTTCTCTTCCGCCCGAACCCAGTAGTAAAATTGTCATGTGTAGTTGTGTTTAGTTATAGTGCAAAAATAATTGCTTTTGTACGTAAAAAATAATTAATTTTTAAAAAGTTGTTCGTTGTCTGTCATTAGTTGTTGGTAAATATTATTTTTGATGAATTATCACTTTAAAATGCTCCCACTTTTCGACTTATCGCTACAGCTAAATGGTTTTCCAATGAAGGAGGCTAAAGCCGAATTGCAAAAAATTGTAGCCTTTTCTGAAACAGAACTTGAAGTTTTCGTTGCAAATAAAAAAGTGGAAATTGTCCATTTTCATTTGCAAAATAATGCTTTTTACAAAGATTTAGTTGGAAATACAACTTTTACAAACTGGGAAGACTTACCGACTTTAAATAAAAAAAACTTACAAAAACCTTTAAAGGAACGGCTTTCGGAAGGCTATTCCGCGAAAAACAGTTACATCAATAAAACGTCCGGTTCCAGCGGTACTCCTTTTATTTTTGCACAAGATAAATTTTGTCATGCGTTGACTTGGGCGTCAAACATGTATCGTTTTGGCTGGTATGAAATTGATTTTAATACTTCCTATCAAGCGCGTTTTTATGGAATTCCGTTGGACTTTATTGGCAACAAAAAAGAACGTTTCAAGGATTTTTTGAGCCATCGGTTTCGGTTCTCCATTTTTGATTTATCAGATGCTGTTTTAGAAGGATTTTTGAATCATTTTCGAACAAAAAAATTCGATTATATCAATGGGTATACAAGTTCCATTGTTTTGTTTGCTAAATTTTTACAAAAGAAAAACATCGTATTATCTGCAATTTGTCCGAGTTTGAAAGTGTGTATGGTAACTTCTGAAATGCTTTTTGAAGAAGACAAACTCCTATTGGAAAAACAATTTGGCATTCCTATTGTCAATGAATACGGTGCATCAGAACTTGATTTGATTGCTTTTCAGAATAAGGAAGGAAAATGGCAAGTGAATTCAGAAACGTTATTTGTGGAAATTTTGGATGAAAATAATCGAGTTGTTCCAAATGGTACTTCAGGCCGAATCGTGATTACTTCCTTGTTCAATAAAGCACATCCTTTTATTCGCTATGACATTGGCGATCTTGGAATTCTAGACGAAAAAAGCACATTACAGAAACCCATTCTCAAGAAATTAATAGGCCGGACCAATGATGTTGCCATTTTACCCAGCGGGAAAAAATCACCTGGACTTACCTTTTATTATGTGACAAAAAGCATCATCGAAGACGACGGAAACGTGAAAGAATTTCTGATAAAACAAACCAAAATAGATACTTTTGAAATTGAATATGTCAGTGAAACCGAATTAAATTTGGAACAAATTGAAAAAATTGAAAAGGCCATTGAACAATATCTCGAACCGAATTTAAAATTTATTTTTATCCAAAAAAATAGTTTAGAAAGAAGCAATCGAGGCAAATTGAAGCAATTTAAATCGATGCTTTAATGGTCTTGGAATAACGTGGTTTGAGAATTAACTGCGTAAATAAAAACCCAATCATGCAAAGTGTTGCGCTAATTAAATTCAAACGATGATGCGTTCTGTACACGGCAAAATTATGCTTTACTAACTCTATTTTAGAAGCCGAAATAGAATTTTCCCGGATGCGATAATAAGCTAAACTTTCCGGAACGGGCTGTGCCGTTTTTATTTTTTTGAGTACTGTAAGCCATTGTATCCAGTCCTGGCGTTTTCGAATCGAGGAAACAGCGATTTTTCCAAAGTAATTAGCTTCATAGATTCCCGTAAGATTCCCTATATAATTACAAAAAAATAACTGTTGGTAGGAAAGATGCAATGGCGCTTCAATTCTTTTGTTTAAAGAGTTTCCCCTTTCGTTTATGCAATCATAAAATGAAAATGTGAAAGGAAGCTTATTCACTTTCATAAAATTAAGTTGTTTGTCTAGTTTTTCGGGTTTCCACAAATCATCCGCGTCTAAAAAAGCAATAAATTTCCCATTAGCTTGAGCCAAAGCGGTACTTCTGGCAATTCCGGTTCCTGAGTTTTTTATAAGTTTAAAAAGGTGGATTCTGCTGTCTTTTTTTTTGATTTCTTCAACTATAGATACCGTTTTATCCGTAGAGCAGTCGTCTACAATAATCATTTCCCAGTTTTTATAGGTTTGATTCTGAACAGATTGAATCGATTCCACAATGAATTTTTCGGAGTTGAATGACGGCGTAATTATGGATACCAATGGTTTTCCCATTATTAATATGCTTTTTCTTCGCCTTTAAATATATTGAAAATAGTTTGAATAATTATTTTCAAATCCAGCACTAAAGACCAATTTTCTATGTAAAAAATATCGAATTTTATTCTGTTTATCATATCATTGTCCGTTTCAATTTCTCCTCTAAAACCACTCACTTGAGCTAAGCCCGTAATTCCGGGTTTTACACAATGACGAACCATATATTTTTTTATCTTATTCCCATATACAATATTTTGAGACCAAAGATGTGGTCTGGGACCCACGACGGACATCTCACCAAGAAGTACATTTAAAAACTGAGGCATTTCATCAATACTTGTTTTTCTTATAAACTTACCAATCCTAGTAACACGTGGATCATTTTTAGAAGCCTCTTTTTCTGTTGTTTTATTGATTTTCATAGAACGAAACTTATAACAAAAAAATTCATTTGCGTCAATGCCCGGCCGACCCTGTTTAAAAAAAACAGGCCCTCTTGACTCTAATTTAATTAAAATAGCCAGAATGGGAATTATCCAAGACAGGAGTCCAAAAATAATAATCAGTGAAAAAATAATATCAAAAAGTCTTTTAACTATTTTATTTACCGGTTCGTGAAGGGTTGTTTTCTGTAGGGAGAGAACGGGGAAAATTTCATAAAAATCTATCTTTAAACTTTTAGAGAAAATTTCTTTTGTATCTGGAATAAATTTAATTGTTTTATTATTCTCATCCGCAAAATCAATCAGATCTTCTACACTTTCATTAGGCATTTCATTTAAGGAGCAATAGATTTCATCCACTTGATTTTCCAGGACAAAGGACTTTATATCTATTATCTTTCCAGTTATGTTTTTATTGGAATTTTTATCCGAAAAATATCCTAAAAAGCGATATCCGTAATCGTTTCTAGTTTCAAAAAGTTCTTTGAGGCGAATGGCCTCCGGAGAATACCCTATTATTATGGCGCTCCTAAAATTGAGTCCGGTGATTATTCTATATTCTTTTAAATAATAAAACAATAAAAATTTTGACAATGTAATTAATAACAGACTGGAAATAATAAAAAGGACAATAGCTTTTCCGTTAAAAATAACTTCTTTGGAAAATGGAAAAAAAGCAATAATAACTAAAAGGAACACGACACCTTGTTTAACAATTTTTGAAATAATGTCAGGGGGTGGCGTAAAACGATAGATTTCATAAAATTTCATAAAAAAAGAAACTAAAAGCCAACCCAAAATTTGATAAATAATAAAGTAGCTGACATTTGTATTAGAAATGTTTAGGAAAAATAAACTCATTAAGGTGATTACCATTAAGTCTATAAAAATGCTGAAGGGTCGTATGTATTTTGAATACCTTCCTATTTTAGATGCAGTCATAATTTAACGAATATATCCTAATTGATTTATTATATGCTATTTTTTAAAAACTGATTGTATTAATAATGAAGTTTTTCTCAGGCTATTTTTTCCTAAATCATAAGAATTATTTCCCTTATTAACTTATTTTCGATCTCTTTATTTATGAGTACTCAATTATTTGCACAATTTTTTATATCTTTTAGTATACACTTTGTAGATACAAACAGAGATAGAGCATACTACTATTTTATATAGCTAGTAAAATCTTTGTGTTCCTCTTTCGAGAGTTCTTCTTTTGATAATGATTTAAAATAATCATAGGTTATTTTCATTCCTTCGGCACGATTCACTTTTGCTTCCCAACCTAACAAGTTTTTAGCTTTTGTGATATCCGGCTGTCTTTGTAAAGGATCATTAATGGGTAATGGAAAATAAACAACTTTCTGATTTGTTCCTGTTAACTTAATGATCTCCGATGCAAAATCTTTGATCGTAATTTCATCCGGATTACCAATATTTACAGGAAGCGTATAATCCGAATGTAGCAATCTATAGATTCCTTCAACTTGATCATCGACATAACAAAAGGAGCGGGTTTGCATTCCGTCTCCAAAAATGGTCAGGTCTTCGCCACGAAGTGCCTGCCCAATAAAGGCGGGGATAACCCTACCGTCATTTAATCTCATTCTGGGCCCGTAGGTATTAAAGATTCGAACGATTCTGGTTTCTACAGCATGAAACGTATGATATGCCATAGTTATTGATTCCTGAAACCGTTTGGCTTCATCGTAAACCCCTCTTGGGCCTATGGTATTTACATTGCCGTAATATTCCTCAGTTTGGGGATGCACTAAAGGATCTCCATAAACTTCAGAAGTCGATGCGATAAGAATTCTTGATTTTTTCACACGTGCCAAACCTAAAAGATTATGTGTTCCTAAAGAACCCACTTTTAAAGTTTGTATTGGAATTTTTAAGTAATCTATGGGACTTGCTGGTGAAGCAAAATGTAGGATATAATCTAAATCACCCGGAACATAAACAAATTTAGTGATGTCATGGTGGTAAAATTCAAAGTTTTCAAGTTTGAATAAATGTGCTATGTTTTTCAGATCTCCCGTTATAAGATTATCCATACCAATAACAAAATAACCTTCTTTTATAAAACGATCACAAAGATGTGACCCTAAAAACCCAGCTGCTCCTGTAATAAGTATTCTTTTCATAAGTCAAATTTATGCGTGCAAGGTATAAAAAAACAATTAACAAATTCTTATGATAATAATAGGATTTCATCATCTAAAAATATAATTTGCAAGCTCTTTTTAAAAAAGACTACATCCACTCAAAAATAAAAAACTAATCGAATAGCTTTTTTATCCTTTGTAAGGCTATTTTTAATTAATACAAAATATTGAGAACAATACTAACGAATACCCTAAAGTTAGAAAAATAGAAAAAAATGTCCCCTCAAGGAAACTCTTAATTACTCAAAAATAAAAATGAATCAATTACGATTCTTGCTAAATAACCATCTTTTTATGAGTGCTTTTTATAAAGCAATCTCAGGCTTATGTCTATTTATTTCCATACCATTACTAATTCTATATTTAGGCAGTACTAATTATGGCGTTTGGATCTTAGTTTTCACATTATTTCAATGGATTTTATTGATGGATTTTGGTCTGTCGAGTGTTCTAAAAACGGAAATTCCCAAATTACAACATACCGGTAATACACCATTAATCAATGCGTATATAAAATCGACTTATCTAATTTGTTGTTATATTTCTCTCGTCGTGTTTTTATTATTTACTGCACTATTTCTCCTCTTTGATATTCATAACCTATTAAATATTTCATTTGAACGCACTTTTGTAATCAAGTTATTTCTGATTAATATATTTTTCTTTTGTGTCAATTTTGTACTAAACACCCATAAAGCATTGTTCATTAGTGTGCATAAAGGAAAGTTTGCAGAGCAATCCATAGCCGTGAACCAAATTGTTTTTTTGCTTTTTTTAGTTGTTCCTTTTGTTTTTTTTCCATCATTAAAAGCAGAATCTAAACTTTATTTAATCAGTTGTATTAATGGAATAGTGTGCATAGTGATAAATAGTATCTATTCAGTCTATTTTTTCAAAACCGAAAACTTCAGTCTTTTTAGTACTCAAAAAACCCCAAAACAATATAGAAAAAGTATGTACTCTTTAGGTTCTAAATATATGCTTATTCAAGTGGGAACTTTATTCCTGTTTTCATCTGATAATTATATTCTGGCTTATTTTTTTGGTCCCAAAGAAATTGTGCTTTATGAAATTGTTACTAAATATTTTCAGTTTCCTTTAATGATTTTAACAGCGGGAATGGCTCCTTTATGGTCCTTATTTGCAAACAAATATTTAGAGAAAAACAAAATTTGGCTGGAAAAAAGTTTCAGAAAATTTAATACTATTTATCCGTTATTGCTTTTGGGCATTGCTTTGTGTTTAGTGCTTGCAAATCCAATTATGAAAATTTGGATATCTAACGATTTTATTGTACCACATTTTTTACTAATCGTCGTTGCAATAATGACAGCATTACGAATATTTACCACTTTCTACAGTTACTTTTTTAACGGCATTGGAAATTTAAAGAGTTATTTAGTACTTTTAGCCTTAAGTGTTGTTTTGAAAGTTCCACTCTCTTATCTATTTATAAAACTAAATTTTGGGCTTTCAAGTGTTGTTTTATCGTCAGTAACGTGTCTTTTAGTATGGTGTATCGTACAGCCCCTAGAAGCCTATAAAATAGTTTCAAACATTAAAAAAAATGAATAAGTTTATCTACGAGAATAAAAGTTTTTTATTACAATTAAAACGCTTTTTAAATTCCTTCTTTAGAATTGAAATCATAAAATATCCAACTGACGAGCTTTCAAGAAGGATCGCATTATTACAACATCATGATATCAATGTTATTATCGATATTGGGGCTAATATTGGACAATATGGTGCCGAGATGAGAAATTTGGGCTTCAATGGTGAAATTATTTCTTTTGAGCCTATGAAAAAAGCATTTGATGCGCTTAAAAAAATTTCGTCTAATGATCCTAAGTGGACGGTATTCAATTACTCCATCGGAGAAAGAGACGGACAAACTAGCATAAACATTGCTAAAAACTCTGTAAGCAGTTCTCTTCTTAATCCGCTTCCGCAGCTTACCTTAAGTGCTCCTGCAGCAAGGTCTATTGCTGTAGAAATTATAGGTATTCATAAATTAGATACTGTTTTTGATACTTTGAATTTAAAACATAAAAATATCTATATGAAAATAGATACCCAAGGATACGAAGAAATGGTATTACTTGGAGCTAAGGATTCATTGAAGCATGTTAAGGGAATTCAAATAGAAATGGCTTTTATTCCATCTTATGATGGCGCAGTCACTTTTGACAAGATGAAAAACAAATTGAATGTACTGGGGTATGAATTACTTGCCTTAGAAAATGGTTTTTATGACAAGGAAACAGGAAAACAGCTAGAAGTCGACGGCATCTTTTATAAATAAGAACTATTGTGTAATGAAAATTTCAATAAAGAAATACCTACTTTTCTCTTCCGTATTTGCCATTTTTACAGAAGCGTTCTTCTTTAATTTTGTTATCGATTGGAAATTCCTCTATTTGATCTTACTTGTAAATTATTATTTATTATTTAAAATAAAAAAAATTGCTTTAAACCTTTATTTTGCAGTATTACTTTTATTTTTTTTATTCCATGGTTTTCTAATGTATTCCATTATTGGTATTCCATACAATTATATGGTTTCACAAATTATTGGCATCACAATCATTGGAACTTATTATTACAATTTTATTTCTCTTTACAAAAAAGAAGAAATAATGAATATGTATCTCAAAATTGCTTTTTTTGTTGCTGTCATTGGCTATCCGCTATACTTTTTAAATATCAATTTAAATGACGGCCGTTTGCAAAGTATTTTCAAGGAACCTGCTCATTATGTAATCGTAATTATTCCGGCTTGTTATTATTATTTGAAAGATAAAAATTATATAAATTTTTCAATCGTATTTGGCACTCTTATACTCTCTAATTCTTCATTAGGATATATTGGTTGTGCATTAATGTTTATAATCCCTAATTTAACCATGAAAAGAGCGGGGATTTTCATGACATTAATACCTGTAGTTGCCATGATCTTTTTCTTTGTTTATAGAGAATTCCCTTTTTTCAAACTCCGCGTCGATGATACGTATAATTCATTGAATGTGATTAATACCGGGAAATTTAACGAAGATACTAATCTAAGTTCTTATGTTTTAATCAGTAATTTATACATCGCCAAAAAGAACACTACGGATCACCCTTTAGGAAGTGGAATAGGAAGCCATCATTATATGCACACGAAACGATATTTAAAAGAAATGAGGCCCCCGGAGTATCTGAGAACGCAAAAAAAAGAAACGGCTAATTCCTTTGACGCTAATTCTTTATTTACAAGAATTTGTTCTGAGTTTGGAATTTTAGGTTTTCTTTTTTTAGTATTTGTCCTTTATAAAGCCTCAAAGTGTTTTCAATCAGAAGAATTATACTTCGCTCAGGGAATTTTTATTTATATATTGCTCAAGCTTTTGAGAGATGGAACCTATTTTCCTCCTGAATTCTTTATGTTTATCTGGTTGTTTTATATTTATTATAAAGATAATAAAAAAACAAAAATTCATTAATTTTTTCTTTTTTAAGGAATCGGGTTATTAATAAATCTCTTTATAAAACTCATAGGTTTCTTTACAGCATTTGTCCCAACTAAAAAATTCCGCTTGAAGAAAGCCTTTTTCTGTTATTTCTTTTCTAAAGTTTGATTCAGACAGTCTAGCCAATGCTTTTTTAAATAACCCTATGTTTAACTCCTTGAATAAAATGGCGGCCTCTCCAGAAACTTCCATAATAGAGGAGTTTTGCAGAGCAAGTACTGGGCAACCCGCTTTCATTGCCTCAATTATAGGAATACCAAAACCTTCGTAACTTGAAGGATAAAGTAAGGCATGCGCAAAGTTATACAGTATGTTTAATTCTGAATTTTTTACGTCACTTACAACACAGGTTCGTTTTAACGTTTCTTTGTCAAATAAATTCAGCTCACTTCTAGTCAAACTAGGGCCCACTATAACAAGTTTAATCGCGGGTATTTCTTTTAAAAGTTTGATTACAAAGGAGAAGTTTTTATAATTTATTCTACCTCCCACAAATAACACATAAGGGTCATCAATACCAATAGCATTTAAATACTTCTCTGATGCATATCGTTCCTCAATAAGTGGATAATAGTCATTACTTACTCCATTATAGATAATCGCAACTTTTTGATTCTTACTTGGGCTACAGAATTTTTTTAAATCCTGGTATGTGTTTCCTGAAATACAAATTATTCCTTTTGATCTTTTAATAGCACTATATTTCATCTTATTATGCACTAGTCTTTTAATAAAACTGGAATAATAATTATGGGTAAAGTCGTGTAAAGTAGTAATCTCAGAAAAAAAAACACTCCCAGTTACTGGCCTGTAATAACTGGAATGATACAAAAAATAATCTTTAGTCTTTATCTCAACCGGGGATAACCTTCTTTTTATGGAAGACTTTATAAGTGAGTTATTAAGGATTATTTTGTTCTCTGGGATTAAGAGTTGTTGTCTATGAAAATTTAATTTACAATTGTATTCCTCATAAAACGAGACTTGATCTTCTTGATTTTCTAAAAGATATTTTGACAATTCAAACCAATAATTAGAAACACCGCCTTGGGTAACATTGGAATAAATTATATTATCTAGGGTTATTTTCATAAATAAAAAAAGACATTCTAAAAATGTCTTTAAGTGTGTGATTTGAATATAGTTCAAATTACATTTCTGTAAGTTTAGACTCTAACCCTTGATTTCCTAATACTCTAGGAGTATAACTGTCTTTTACAGAAATAAATTTAAACCCTTTTAAGGTATCGTCCCAAGAAACATTTTCATTAAAATTTAAATATTTTGAAAAATCAACTTGTTGAATATCAAAAATATTCTCGTTTCGCTTTATTCTGAATTTACTTAATAAAACCGTTTCTTGATCAGGATTATTGCTCAAGTTGATCCTAAAGTTTTCAAGAATAACATTGCCTGGTAATTGTATCGTAATATTTTGAATCGAGTCTGATCCAGTAATGGCTTGCTTAATAGCTTGTTCATTAGTGCATTCAAAACCATTTTGAGTGTAGTAAAAAACTATAGAATCATTTTTTTTATAAACCGCATCCATAACTACAGAAAAATTTCCTTTATCAGAAATTACTTCTTCATTCGTTGTTTCTACATTTTCTTTTTTCTTATCACCTCCACAAGACAATAACACAATACTACTTAAAAACAATAGAACTACTTTTTTCATTTTTATACTTTTTTTATGATGCAAATGTATTATTTTTTTTTATATATTTTTAAATATTTTTAATTACTAAAAATATTCTAATAGTATATATTTACATCCTTAAAAAGCGTGGGGCTAATGACTAAAATTAAAACTATTACTGTAATTACAGCTTTTTTTTATCCAGAGGATACTGCCATAGGACTCTATACAACTCAATTTGCTCGTTTTCTTGAAAAAAAAGGATATCGTGTTGTAATTATCACTGGTTTTCCTAATTATCCTCAGTGGAAAATCCATCAAAACTACGTCAATTTCCCTTCTTTCTTTACAGAAACTGTTGATAACATCGAAATTATTAGATACAAACAATACGTTCCTGAAATAGTGAATCTAAAGGGCCGATTAATGATGATGTTTGATTTATTTTATGGAACCTGT
Source organism: Flavobacterium sp. RSP15 (assembly GCF_003968755.1). Lineage (GTDB taxonomy): Bacteria > Bacteroidota > Bacteroidia > Flavobacteriales > Flavobacteriaceae > Flavobacterium. Next base: position 305,354 of record NZ_RYDL01000002.1, read on the forward strand.
ATAAACTTACGAAAAATCAAAAACACTGATTTAGTAATTTGTATAGTTCCATTCACAATTTGTATTTTACCAGCATTACTTTTATCGAAAGTAAAAAAAGCAAAACTTTGGATCCATATTCAAGACTTTGAGTTTGATTTAGCCCTAGATTCCGGAATAATAAAAAACAATACTTTATTCTTTATGCTATTTAAAAAAAGCGTGATGGCATTTGAAAAAAAAATGATGAATTCAGCCGCTATAGTTAGCAGCATCAGCGCAAGTATGATAGATAAAATCAAGCAAAAATCAATTAAAACTGACTCTTTTTATTTTCCAAATTGGGTGTCATCAGAAATAATCAATCCTGAAACCAGTACAAAACATTCCATACTAAATTACGATAAATTCACCTTGCTGTATTCCGGAAATATTGGAGAGAAACAAGACTGGGATTTTTTAAAAAAATTATGTGTTCTAATACTCCCAGATGAAAATATTGAAATTGTAATCGTTGGTGACGGTGCCTATAAAAATAATCTAAAAGAGAAATTAAAATCATTTCCCTTTGTTCGCTACTTTGATCCTGTCCCTTATCTGGAACTAAACGATTTACTTTGTTCCGCAAACGTTCATTTTTTATTTCAAAAAATAGATGTTGTTGACACTATTATGCCTTCAAAAATTCTTGGAATGATGGCAAGCAAAAAACCTTCACTAATTTCCGGAAATGAAAATTCTGAAGTGTTAACTATTATAAATCAATCTGGAGGTGGTTTCTATTTCTTTGAAAATGATGTCAAAGGTGTTTACAAAACAATTCTAAAATTAAAAAACAATTCAACTCTTTGCGAAGATATTGGACAAAAAGCCCGAAGTTTTGTTTTGAATACGTTTTCTGAACAGGAAATACTTGAGAATTTCAATTCTAAAATAAAAAGCGTCCTATCGTGAAAAACTTAACTTTAAAATTATTTCCTGTATTGTTATCCCTGCTGTTTATCTTTCCTTTGCTAAAGGAAAGTATTTCCAGTTTTATAATCATTCTTATTTGTATAAATACCATTTGCTATAAAATAGCGTCCAAAGAGTATTCGTTTATAGACTATAAAACAGCGCTGCTCACAATTCCTTTTTGGATTATCTTAGTCAATAGTGTTTTTGTCAATACTTTTGGAAAAAGTATTACTCCACTACGACACGCTCTTTTTTTTCTGATTATTCCCGTTTTTTTTTCTTTGATTCCAAAACAGTTCTTTACGCTAGAAAAAATTAATTCATACCTTACAATTTTAAAAAAAACCTGTTTATTAATTGCTGTAATCTATATTTTTAGCTTTTTCATCAATCGCCCTTCTTCAGAATTTTTTGTTGTTTTTCAGAATGTTTCTAGTTTTAGAAATTATATTTATTATGATTTTACTCTTTTTACCATCCATCCTACTTATTACACGACAATATTAATCCTATGTGCAGCACATTCTTTTAATCGCGTTTTAAACGATAAAAAATATATTGAACTTTTATACATACTGTTCTTTTTATTAATCTCTTTTTTGCTATTAACCCGACTTACTATTATCCTGTTCGTATTAGTATTAATAGGAATGTTGTTGTTTAGAGGAAAAATAGAAACAAAACAAAGGGTCGTTCTTACAGCTATTACTATAGGGCTCATTACTGCGCTTTCACTGCTGACTCCTGGAATTAAAACGCGATTTATTGAACTTTATAACAGTTACAATAAACCTCCCGTGAATGTAAGTTATGATTCAACAAATATCAGAAAAGCAATTTTAGATTGTTCCATTACTATATCCAAAGAAAATTTTTTATACGGTATTGGTTTCGAAAACCTTCAGGCTAAATTAAATGAATGCTATGGCGAACATTATGACTCGAGTTTTTATAAGTCTCAAAATTATCTGACTCATAATTATTATTTCTATATACTCGTTTCAAGCGGCATTATAGGATTCTTATTCTATATCTGTTACTTAATTTTCGTGATACAAACCTGTTTGAAAACAAATGTATTTCTTTTTAAAATTTTTCTTTTTAGTACTCTGATTGTATGCCTTATTGAAGATTATTTATACAGGCACTATGGTGTTTTATATTTTAACTTGCTACTGATCTGTTTTATTCAATACCACAAAAACTATAACTCCAATAAATTAACCTGATTTAAAATAAATTATCCCTTTAGGCTATTCACCCAATTTTTTACCTCAACTCCAAAAATTATTTTGATCTTACTTTTTTCCAGAACACTATATTTTGGTCGTTCTGCAGGTGTTGGATAACTACTTGTAGGAATAGGCTGTAAATCAATGTTTATGTCATTATATTCAAATATTTTTTTGGCAAAATCAAACCAGCTGCAAGAACCTTCATTACTGAAATTGTAAATACCATAGGTGTTTGATTGAGGATTTAGAGAAGTCTGTATCATAATTTGCACCAAAAAATGCGCTAAATCGACCGCATTCGTTGGTGTTCCTATCTGATCATCCACAACGGATAAACAATCTCTTTCAGTTCCCAATCGCAACATGGTTTTCATAAAATTATTGGCGAATTGCGAATATACCCAGGAAGTCCTAACGATAAAATGTTCCTTTAGGACTTTTTGAATGGCTTTTTCTCCATCTAATTTAGTTTGACCGTAGGTGCTCTGCGGATTCGGAATATCTTCTTCTGTATAAGGTGTTTTTTTTGTCCCATCAAAAACAAAATCCGTAGAAGTATGAATTAATGTGGTTTTAAAATCCCGACACACTTCTGCCAAATTTCGTGTCCCATTCACATTAATTTCAAAAGCTTTATCAGGTTCACTTTCTGCTTTATCAACTGCAGTGTATGCCGCAGTATTGATGCAAAAATTAGGTTTTACTTTTGCGAAAACGAGCTCAATAGTTTCTTTTTGAGTAATGTCTACCGTTTTAGAATCACAAAAAACAAATTCAATTTCAGGATAAACTGTAGCGATAAACTGCAAGGATTGCCCAACTTGTCCATTAGCCCCTGTTACAAGCACTACCATACTTTTTTGGCGTTTTCTAAAGTTGGTAATACGTTATCTTTATAGGAAATAAGCAACTCTATTTCAGGGAATTGCCAATTTATAGTTAATTGAGGATCATTATAAATAATTCCTCCTTCAGAATCTTTGTTATAAAAATTATCACATTTATAAAAAAAAGTGGCTGTTTCGCTCAGTACTAAAAAACCATGGGCAAAACCTCTTGGTACAAAAAACTGTTTTTGATTATCAGCCGAAAGTACAATGGCAATATGTTCACCAAATGTTTTTGAATTGGGTCTTATATCGACTGCAATATCCAATACTTCCCCTTGTAATACCCGCACCAGCTTTGCTTGAGCGTGAATTCCTGTTTGATAATGCAATCCGCGAAGCACTCCTTTTGTCGAAAAAGATTGATTGTCCTGCACAAAATGAACGTCTTGATGAACTCCTTTTTGAAAGGTATTCTCGTTGAAACTTTCCATAAAGTAACCCCTTTCATCATTGATGATTTTAGGTTCTATAATGTAACATCCCTCTAATGCAGTAGGTATAAAATTCATACTTTAATTTAAATAATATCTAATAAATGTGTACCGTAACCACTTTTTAGCAACGGCTGTGCAATTGCTTTTAATTGTTCGGCATCAATATAACCCATTCTATATGCGACTTCCTCAATAGAGCCAATTTTTAAACCTTGACGCTCTTCAATCACCTGAACAAATTGAGAAGCTTGCATCAAAGAGTTGAACGTTCCTGTATCAAACCAGGCCGTTCCGCGATCCAGAATACTCACTTTTAACTTCCCTCTTCGCAGGTATTCCTTATTAACATCGGTAATTTCTATTTCTCCTCGGTGGCTCGGTTGTATGTTGGCCGCAATTTCGACCACATCATTGTCATAAAAATAAATTCCCGGAACGGCGTAATTTGATTTAGGCACCAAAGGTTTTTCTTCAATAGAAAGCACTTTTCCGTTGGCATCAAAATCGACTACGCCATAACGCTCCGGATCATTTACGTGATAAGCATAAATAATACCGCCGTCCGGATTATTGTTTGCCTGTAACAAATTAGACAAACCGGTTCCGTAAAAAATATTGTCTCCCAAAACCAGCGCGACTTTATCTTTTCCGATAAATTCCTTGCCTATAATAAAAGCTTCCGCCAAACCATTGGGGTATTCTTGAACCGCATACTCAAAACGACAGCCTAATTTAGTTCCATCCCCAAGTAATTGTCTGAATAATGGTAGGTCGTGTGGTGTCGAAATGATTAAAATCTCTCTGATTCCCGCCCACATCAATGAAGATAACGGATAATAAATCATCGGTTTATCATAAATTGGCATCAACTGTTTACTCACTGCAAGTGTCAGCGGATGCAATCGTGTTCCTGAACCTCCTGCTAATATTATTCCTTTCATAAATATATTTGTAAAAAATTAAGATTCTATTACTTGCGCTTTTAGCGATTGCTTTTTATAAAAGGCAATAAAAAAACGAATCAGAATGAAAATAGAAATTAACAATATTGGTAAAACAAATTTTAGTTTACCATTGATCGAAGTTGTGTTTTCAATATTCAGTATTGTACTATTTTCTTTTATAATTCTATCAAGGCTTATTAAGCCTACCCTATGAGCTCCTTGTTCGTTAATCAAAGCATCTTTGGTTTTAATAACATCATTTAGCTGTGTGTTTTCATTGTAATACACTAATTTATCACTTTTTTGAGAACCATTCGCTTTATTTGAAAACCCATTTAAAACTTCATTAATTTGTGAAATAATAGTGTCATTCTGGTTCATCTTTATTTGAATATTATTTATAGCTGCTTTTTGAACTTTACTGTAATATTCTGTGCTATTTAAAAAATCTAATATCGGCAGAACAACTTCTTCTTCGGTAATTAATTTATTTGTCTTAAAAAAAATCTTATGAAAAGTATAGTTTTTACTAGTCATGTTGTTTTCAATTATTTTATTAACATCTTCATCTTCAGACATCAATTTAAGTAATTCGAAATTTTCTGCTTTATCTTCAATAAATTTATAAATATCAATTATCGGGTCAATTTCTATCTTCTTCAATACTTTTGTTGATTTGATACCTAAAACTTCTTTTATAAAAAGAGTATCATTTGAAATGATTTTTGAATTGATCAAATCAATTTTTGAATATAAATAATCCGTACTTCCAAAATTTGGAGTAACAATAATCTTGTGATTATATGTTTTGAGTGTTTTATCAAAAAAAAATCCCATTGAAACTCCAACAACTACTAAAATTGAAATTATAAGGGCATTTGTTATAAAAAAACGAATGCATTTAAATAATGACATGTTCAATTTCTGAAAAAAAATTCCTATTCTTTTAGAAATTTGCATCAAATCAATTTCTTGATCTTGAGGATTATTAGGCACATTTGCACTCATTTTTATTTTTATTTTACGTTGAAAATTTGTTCCAATATTTTAATTGTAATCAAATAGGTAGGTTTAACACCTGTTGTTCCTAGTCCGCCTGAAGCTAATGTGCTTCCTGTTTCCAGTGGATTATCCGAGGCATAATACGCATATCTGACCTTCACATCATGTGGAACACTCTTTCTGATTTTTGAAGCTGATTGAATGGCTTTCTGGTAATAAGAACCTTCCATTTCCAGGCCGATAACACCCCAGGTCGACTCATGGAAAAACTTCAATAAATCCCTGTTCTGCAATGAAGTTCCTAAAACAGTAACCATGGGTCCGGCAAAAACAGCAATATCATTGCCTTCAAACATCTCAGCCGACAATTCATTATGGAAAAAATAATTATCTGCCGTTCCTTCGTTAATGTGTGCATTCGGAATCATAATATCCCCTTTTCCTCCTTCCAGAATCCCAGCTTTACCCATGATAGAAACCGATTCCACATTCAATAAAGTATCTTTTTTAAACGGTTTCAGCAACTCATCAATTGTTTCATACGCCTGTTCCCCAAATGCGTAATCCATAACAATTAATACTGGCTTTTTATCCCCGGTATTTGCCTTTTGAAATGAGGTTTTTGCCCAATCCATCTTGGCGGTATCAAAAATCTGAACATCAATATTTGTTCCTGAGGTATCCGGCAACGAAATCATTCCGCATTTCAACGCAACTTCTTCCACTTGATTTCGCACAGCATCTGCTCCTGATTTACTCAATTCCTCATAAATAAAGAAATCCGATTTTTCTTTGAACTTGGTTTTCAACACTTCCGTAGCAAAAATAGAATTCATCACACTGTGCATGTTCGCACTAATCACATGAATTGGACGGTCTAAAAGTTGGTTTTCTTCTAGCACTTCTTTAATTTTTGTAGCCCAAATTTCTCCGTGAATGTGGTGTCCCAATCGTTCTCTTAAAATAGGACTAAAGGTGATTGTTCTCTTATTATCGTCTACAATTTCTTCAATGGCGAGTTTTCCCAACCAAAAGATGACATGCAAGAAACGATCTGGCGCAGCAGCTGAACCAAATGCGTCATAAATATCCAATACTTCCTCAAATGTTCTTCCCAGAATATTAGCGGCATGCGAAATAGCTTTCTCTTTTTCTACAAGAGTCAGTTTCTTCTTTTGGGAAACTGCTTGTTCCAGTTTGAACCAGTCGCGGGAAACTTCACCGGCATCATCCAGTAAAACTCGGTTTCTAATTTTGTGCGATTCTATGAAAATAAACGTCAAATGCGTCAGAATATCATAAATATCTGAGCGTCCGCGGGTAATCTCCACGTTCATTTGTTCCTCGTCGATTCGGTAACAATTACGACGTCTTTTTGGCGGTACAATCGCCTGAAAATGCGATTTAGAATACCCTTCATCCGAAGTTAAATTGATAAATCTACATTCTTCTATTCCTACCGGCAGACGTTCAATTACATATAAAAGTCCGTTCAATTCTACTTTTTCTTCGGCAATATTTCCATATATTTCTGGTCGTAATGCTAATAATGCTTCGCGCAACGTATCGCCTGAAATTCCCATCGGCTTGTAAAATCCCCTGTTGAAAAGGTGGCGCATCGTGATGTACATTTTTTCAATAGCTGCCGATGATTCTTGTGCTCTGGAGCGTGATATATTTTTTGTTTCTTTCATTTTCTACTTATTTTCTAACTTTCAAAGGTAAGATATTTATTTACTTCTTAACAAATCCACTATACTTCTATCATTGGAAAGCCTCGGGATTTTATTTTGTCCGCCCAGTTTGCCTATCGATTTCATATAGTCCTGAAAGCCATTTTTAGCCACTTTGGTAATCACCACTTTTCGCAACACTTTACCAACAATCAAATCATCATAATACATGTTTTGTTTTCGCATGGCATTGTCCAGCGCTTCCGCAAAAGATACGCTGTCTTCCGGTTCGTTTTCAAATTCAATACACCACTCATGATACGGCGATCCGTCTGCGGGAGTAATTTGTGGTGCTACAGTAAACTCATTGATGCGAATAGTGGTTCCAAGAATTGCTTCCTGCAGCGCACTTTCTACCTCTTTGCTAATTACATGCTCGCCAAAAGCCGAAATGTAATGTTTAATTCTTCCGGATACTATAATTCTATAGGGTTTTAAACTGGTAAACTGAACGGTATCGCCTAAATCATATCCCCAAAGTCCTGCATTAGTAGAAATGATTAAAACGTAATTGACGCCCAGTTCCACTTCACCAATCGTAAAACGTCTTGGATTTTCAGTATAAAATTCGTCCGATTTAATAAATTCATAAAAAATTCCCGAGTTTAAAAGTAGTAACATTCCTTTTTCTTTTTGTGAATCTTGGTACGCAAAAAAACCTTCCGAAGCCGGAAACAGCTCAATACTATCGACTTTCCTGCCTATCAAATTTTCAAATTTGGCACGGTACGGTTCATAATTTACACCGCCGTAAATAAACAAATTGAAGTTTTTGAAGATTTCCCCAACAGGCTTCCCTGCTTTTTGATGCAATTTCTCAAAATACATTTGCACCCAGGAAGGAATTCCAGAAATCACAGCCATGTTCTCGTTGATTGTTTCCTCCACAATTGCATTCACTTTAGTATCCCAGTCTTCAATGCAATTGGTTTCCCAAGAGGGCATTCGGTTTTTTTGTAAATATTTTGGAACAAAATGCGCTACAATTCCAGATAAACGACCAAATTTTATTCCATTATTCACCTCCAGAAGTGGGCTTCCCTGCAAGAAAATCATATTTCCATCTACAAAATCAGCGTTACCGGTTTCATGAATATAATGCAAAATAGCGTTTCTGGCTGCTGTAATGTGAAACGGCATGGATTCTTTTGTCAAAGGAATGTACTTAGCCCCAGATGTTGTTCCAGAAGTCTTGGCAAAATAAAGTGGCTTTCCTTTCCAAAGCACATCAACTAACCCCTTGACCGCCTTATCAATATAAGGCTTTAACCCTTCATAATCTCGAATAGGAACCTGATTCGTAAAATCATCGTAATTTTTAATTTGGTCAAAATGATGGTCTACGCCAAATTGGGTTTTCTTTGCGTCTTTTATTAATTGTAAAAAAACTTTTTTTTGAGTTTCAATAGGATCAGTAGACCAAGCTTGTGTGGTATTGTAAATTTTTTTTGCAAATAATTTTGCTGCAATTGATTTTATTGACATTTCTTCCTTCTGATTTTAATTGTTTGAGCCGCTGGGCGCACTCCATTTTATTGTAATAAAAACTATTTTACTTTACTGGAGGTTGACTCTTACCTTTGTTAGAGGATCGCAAGGAATTTACATTTTTCTCTTCCTGCGCAACCTGTTGCCTCAATTCTAATTCTTGTTTTGATGCAGACATATCAACCTGTGAAGGCGCTTCCTCTGTCTCCGCGAGTATTGAATCTTTATTGAATTTTGCATATTCTAATTCTCCGGTCAGCACTTTTTGAATCGATTGGATATAGGCTTCGTTTTGTTTTAATGCACGTGACAAAGAATCCGATTTTAAAGACAATTCCATTGCATCCTTTTTCAATTTTGAAGAAGAATAGCCCGGTATAAATTCTCGTAAAGGAGTGAATGCAATGATAAAGGTGGTGACAAATGTAATGATTATAGCGCCTAAAGTCGCTACCACAAAAACGTTCATTAGGGTAAGTTTCAATGAAAAAGTTTCTTCAAAAGTATCTTCGTTTAGTATGATTAAACGCCTTTTATTAAATAAATTTTCCTTTAATTTCTGTCTTTTTAATCCTTTGTCGGGCATCTTTTTTGATTATTTAACAAATATAACAATTATTGTCGTTGATTGTATTCGCTTTTCTAGGATCATATTTCTTAATCTTGCATTCGTTTTTAATAAATTTTTAACGTTTTTAAAATTAAAATAAATGAATTTAAATGAGTTTCTATTAATTAATTCTCTATACCTTTGCTGATAGGTTTATTACAAATTTGCTTCGGCAATAAATTATCGTATTATGAGTAGTATAGGTGTTACAGAAATCCTTATTATATTGGCGGTTGTTTTATTACTTTTTGGAGGTAAAAAAATCCCGGAACTGATGAAAGGCTTAGGAAGCGGAATCAAAGAATTCAAAAACGCAGCTAAAGAAGATCCGTCAGCTGATAAAAAAGAAGGAGAAACAAAATAAAAAAAGGCTTTTCATACTTGAAAAGCCTTTTTTTATGATTTAAATGACCATCGTCAACTGAATTCTCTTTCTTTCCTCATCTACTTCGGTCACTTTGACTTGAACATGTTGGTGCAATTTAACCACTTCATTTACATCACTAACAAAACCGGCTTTGAGTTGCGAGATGTGAACCAACCCGCTTTCTTTGACTCCAATATCCACAAAACAACCAAAATTAGTAATGTTATTGACAATTCCCGGCAAAATCATTCCTGTTTTTATATCTTTTATCATTTTTACATTCGGATCAAATTCAAATACTTTAGCTGATTGTCTGGGGTCTAATCCTGGTTTCTCTAATTCCTTGATAATGTCTTTCAATCCCAATAAACCTATTTCTGGTGTACTATAGTTTTCTGGTTTTATCAAAGCGATTTTCTCTTTGTTGGCAATCAAATCATGTACCGTCAATTTCAAATCTTTAGCCATTTTTTCTACAATTCCATAGGCTTCCGGATGAACCGCTGAATTATCCAATGGGTTTTTTGCATTCGAAATTCGGATAAAAGCAACGCCTTGTTGGTACGCTTTTTCACCCAAACGCGGTACTTTTTTAAGTTGTTTTCTATCTGTAAAAGGACCATTATCCGAGCGGTATTGTATTATATTTTCAGCCAGCTTCTCTCCTATTCCACTCACGTAACTCAATAAATGCTTGCTCGCAGTGTTTATGTTTATCCCAACTGAATTCACGCAACGAACCACTGTATTATCCAATTCTTCTTTCAACTTGTTTTGGTCCACATCATGTTGGTATTGGCCTACGCCAATGGCTTTCGGGTCAATTTTTACTAATTCGGCCAATGGATCACTTAGTCGTCTACCTATAGAAACCGAACCTCGAACGGTGACATCATAATTCGGAAATTCATCTCTAGCAATTTTTGAGGCAGAATACACCGATGCTCCCGCTTCTGAAACGATAAAAACCTGGACCGGTTTGTCGAAAGCTATTTTCTTGATGAAGAATTCGGTTTCACGTGAAGCCGTTCCGTTTCCTATTGAAATAGCATCAATTTTATACGAATTTACCATCGAACGAATTTTTTTCATCGCCATCGCTTCCTCTTTTTGAGGCGCATGCGGATAAATAGTTTCATTGTATAACAAATCTCCTTTTTCGTCCAAGCAAACAATTTTACATCCGCTTCTAAAACCGGGATCAATCGCCAGAATTCGTTTTTCACCCAACGGCGGCGCCAGTAATAACTGTCCAAGATTGTTCGCAAAAACCTGAATAGAATTGGCATCAGCCTTCACTTTAGCTTCTTGCAAAGTTTCATTTGAAATCGCCGGATTCAGCAATCGTTTGTAACTATCTTCGATAGCTAATTGAACGTGCGGTGTGGTTTTATTTTCACTTTTTAAAACTAACGCATCAATAATAACATACGCTTCATCAATATCAACTTCTACTTTAACCTTAATAAAACCTTCATTTTCGGCACGGAGCATGGCTAATAATCTGTGTGAAGGTGTTTTAGTCAACGGCTCAGACCAATCGAAATATTGATTAAATTTTTGTGCTTTTTCATCTTCTTTCTTTGTTTTTACCACTTTAGTCGTAATAATGGCTTTGCGTTCGTACAATCGTCGGAGTTGCTTTCGAACATAACTATTTTCATTAATCCATTCGGCAATAATATCTCTGGCGCCTTGCAGAGCTGCTGCTTGATTGCTTACTTTGTCGTTCAAATATTTTGTCGAAATAAAATTGACATCATCATTATTTTGCGCCATAATGATTTTAGCCAGAGGTTCTAATCCGTTTTCTCTAGCCACATCGGCTTTGGTTTTTTTCTTCTTTTTGAATGGCAGATAAAAATCCTCCAATTCCTGTAAATCGAAACTTTGTTGTATTTTTTTTTCTAATTCTGGACTGAGCACATTTTGTTCCTGAATCGATTTTAAAATCGCTTCTTTACGTTTTACAATCACTTCGTATTCTTTTTGAAGCTTTGCAATTTGTTCTATTTGTACCTCATCCAGATTTCCTGTTGTATCTTTTCGATAGCGAGAAATGAAAGGAATAGTACAATCTTCTTGTAACAATTGTACTGTTTTTTGAATGTTTATTGCTGCAGTGGCAACGACTTTTGATATGAATTGTATGTTGGTCATTTTAAATTTAAGATTATAAAATCATTTTGCTAAAATAGTATCTTTGAGTCAAAATTTCTTATTTATGTCTTTTTTATTCTGGTATTTTGCACTCATTAATTTGGTTACTTTTTCAATAATAGCAGTTGACAAACAGCTAGCTGTAAATCAAAAAAGACGCATTTCAGAACTTAATTTGTTGCTGCCAAGCGTTATTGGCGGTGCACTTGGTTCCGGGTTAGCAATGCTTTTATTTAGACATAAAACCTCAAAGGAAAGCTTCCTTTTGAGGTTTTACGCAATAATAGTAATTCAAATTTTAATCCTTTTTGGACTGTATAATTTTGGAATAATTAAATTCTAGCAAGAAATTTTATCTACTCTATTTTGGTGTCTTCCACCTTCAAATTCAGTACTTAAAAATGCTTCAACCATTTCTACTGCTTGTGGAATTGAAGTGTACCGAGCGGGAATACTAATAATATTAGCATCATTATGTTGACGAGCTAAAACTGCTATTTCTTTCATCCAGCATAAAGCCGCACGAATTTTAGATTGTTTATTGACTGTCATAGAAATTCCGTTGCCACTCCCGCAAATAACAATTCCAAAATCAGCTTTTCCCTCTGCAACATCTGTAGCAACAGGATGACCAAAATCTGGATAATCTACACTTGCTGCTGAATCTGTTCCGTAATTAGTTACTTCATGTCCTTTTGCTTGAAGCATTTCCACAATTGCTTTTTTGTATTCCGGACCTGCATGATCGTTTCCTATGGAGATTTTCATATACTATGTATTAAATAATGTTGTGCAAATTTAAATAAAGTAATCTATTCTGATGAATTAAATAAGTCCTATTTATTTGATAGATTCAATTTAAATATACCTTTAAAATTGAATTTAATAATTTATTTTGTAACTATCAGATTCTTATTCAATTAACGGTTATTAACAATTCCGTTTAATATATAAATAGCTGTAAATCAATATAAATTTTGTATTATAAATGTTAAAATATTACATTGTTAATAACGAAATACAATTGCTTGATATTCAGTTAACTTTAAATTAACATACAATGTTGATAACTTAAAATAGAATTTTAGAAGTATTTTTGGGTGCTATCTAAAAAATAAGTAATCCAAAACCCAGTTTTTAAATCCTAATTTAGTTTCCTTAATTTTTAGAATAGTTATTAATATTAAAAAGTGGGTTATCAACAAAATAGTATTGTGTGAGTTATTTACAAAACCACTAGTTTTTATATTATCAACCATTGTTAATTAAAATATAAAAAGACTTTATAATTAATACTTTATATATAAAAAAGAATGTTGATAAGTCCCAATAACATTTTTAAACTTAATTTAAACCTTTTTTAAAATAAATTTATTGCTACTATTAACAAGCTATAATAACAATCAAAAAATAATTTAAATTTAATTTTTCTTTTTATTTAAAATAATAGATGTTGACAACTTTCAAAAAAAGTACTGTTTTAGATTTAAACAATAGTCAGTTTTGTATTCAGGTTATCTAATAATTCCTGAACCTTTTCAAAATCATTAATGTGAACTTTAAGTTTAATTCCACCATAAGCAAAACTGCCAAATGGATCAATGGAAACCAACGTTTCATTTTCGAAAAAATAGTTGATTTTTTCCTGTTCTAATAAATGCTTTAGTACCACAATTTCATGTGAATAATTAAAGGTTCTAATTATTTTGAAATCTTCCATTTTTTCAATTTTTATAAAGATACGAAAGTTATTTTTTTAATAAATATAATCCGTAAAATCTGTAATATGATATCTTCTTTGTAATTTTAGACTTTTAAGAACCGATTTATGAGTAAAAGACTAAGAAAGCCGATAAAAAAAGAGAAAGATTTCTCTGAAAAAATACTAAAAATATTATCGCAAAGTGCTAATAAAGCATTCAATTATAAACAGATAGGATCAAAACTTGAGCTTGATGATACCGAAAGCAGAAATCAAATTATAAAGGATTTGAAGATTCTGGCTTCGCAAAACAAAATCATAGAATCAGAGCCGGGTAAATACTTAGTAAAAGCCGAAAGTAAGGAGTATTACGAGGGTAAAATTGATATGACAAGCCGCAAAACAGCTTATTTTGTTTGTGCTGAAATGGAAGAAGATGTTTTTATCCCAACTAATAATTTGAACCACGCTTTAGATAAAGATATTGTCAAAGTCTATGTCTACAATCGTAGAAAAGGGAAAAGACCAGAAGGTGAAGTGATTGAAGTACTTGAAAGAAATAAAACAGATTTTGTGGGCGTAATTGACATTCAAGCCAATTTTGCTTTTGTTTCTACTGCAAATCCAAAAATGTATACCGATATTTTTATTCCAAAGGATAAAATAGGCGAGGCCGAGCAAGGTGATGTAGTTTTGGTACACGTTGAAGATTGGCCGGCCAGAGCGGATAGTCCTTTTGGTTCCGTAATAAAAGTTTTAGGAAAACCAGGGGAACACGATACAGAAATTCATGCCATTCTTGCTGAATATGGTTTACCGTCAGAATTTCCTATTGAAGTAGAAACGTTTGCACAAAAAATTGATACCTCAATAGAAGAAAATGAAATTGCTAAACGTCGCGATATGCGAGATACGTTGACTTTTACGATTGATCCAAAAGATGCGAAGGATTTTGATGATGCACTTTCATTTAAAAAACTAGAAAATGGTAATTACGAAATTGGTATTCACATTGCTGATGTTTCCCATTATCTTCAGGAAGGAACAATCCTGGATGATGAAGCCTATCAAAGAGCGACATCAGTTTATTTAGTAGATCGAGTAGTTCCAATGTTACCCGAAGTATTATCAAACTTTGCGTGTTCGTTGCGACCAAATGAAGAAAAATATACGTTTTCGGCTATATTCGAAATTAACGAAACATCCGAGGTTATCAACCAATGGTTTGGTCGAACGGTAATTTACTCTGATCAACGTTTTGCGTATGAAGAAGCGCAGTACATCATAGAAACTAAAGATGATACAATTCCATCAGAAATTTCGATCACGGCAAGTTCGTATCAAGTTTCCAAAGAAATTGTCGCTGCGACGCTAAAAATGGATGAATTAGCTAAAATTCTTAGAAAAAGAAGAATGGCTGAAGGAGCTATTACTTTTGATAAAGTGGAAGTGAAATTTAATTTAGATGAAGCCGGTGAACCGCAAGGCGTTTATTTTAAAGTTTCGAAAGATGCCAATCATCTGATTGAAGAATTCATGCTTTTGGCCAACAGAAAAGTGGCAGAATACATTGGAAAACAAAAGAAAACGTTTATTTACAGAATTCACGATGAACCCAATGAGGATAAACTTTTTGCAATGCAAGCTGTTATTGCTAAGTTTGGACATAAAATTGATTTTAAACAAGGTTCTATTTCACAAGCTTTGAATAAATTAATGGAAGATGTAAATGGTAAAAAAGAACAAAATTTAATTGATACCCTTGCAATTAGAAGTATGAGTAAAGCTAAATATTCAACGGATAACATAGGACATTACGGTTTAGCTTTTGATTATTATTCACATTTTACATCACCAATTCGTCGTTATCCGGATGTGATGGTGCATCGTTTGTTGCAACATTATCTGGACGGAGGTAAATCAGTAGATGAAGAAACGTATGAAACAAAATGCGTTCATTCGTCCACAATGGAAGGTTTAGCAACTAATGCTGAACGTGATTCTATTAAGTACATGCAGGTCAAATACATGCAAGATCATCAGGACGAGGAATTTTTGGGTGTAATTTCCGGTGTGACAGAATGGGGAATTTATGTAGAAATTATCGAAAATAAATGTGAAGGAATGTGTAGAATCAGGGATATAAAAGACGATTATTACACCTTTGATGAAAAACAATATGCACTAACTGGTGCAACTTCTGGAAAATTGTTACAATTAGGAGATGAAATTTACGTTAAAGTAAAAAATGCTGATTTAGTTAAAAAACAACTGGATTTTAATTTTTTAAGAAGAATTGAAGAACCATTAAAATAAAAGAAATGAAATCAAAGATTCACGACACGAGTGCTAACGAACTGGCGAAGCAATACCAAAAAATAAATATTAGAAATAGGAGTAAAAAATTAGTGATTATTGCTTTTGTATTTTTAAGTCAAATAACAAATGCTCAGATAACCAGAAATTTAGGAGATTTTGATGAAGTAAAAGTATTTGATAAAATTAGTGTCAAATTAATTGCAGCCTCAGAAAACAAAATTATCATAACCGGTGCTCGCGCAGATGAAGTGGAAACGGTGAATAAAAACGGTGAATTAAAAATCAGAATGCCTTTCCCTAAATTATTATCTGGAGATGATATTAAAGTTAAGTTATATTTTAAAACTTTGCAGAGTATTGCTGTAAGCGAAGGAAGTTATGTATCAAGTGACTCTGATTTTAAACAAACAGTATTAGATTTGAATGCAAAATCCGGAGGTGAAATAAAGTTAGAAATTGATACTGAAAAACTAGTTATAAAAGCATTCGCTGGAGGAATAGTTTCAGTATCAGGAAGAGCCAAAAATCAAGATGTAACTATTACTTCTGGTGGAATTCTTAATGCTAAGGATTTACTGACTTCACAAACAACGATAAGCGTTGCTGCAGGTGGACAATCAGAAATTCATGCCTCAACCTTAGTGGATGCAAAAGTAAAAGCAGGTGGTTCTATTTTTATTTATGGAAAACCAAAACAGATTAATAAAAATGTTTTCATAGGTGGCACTATCTTAGAAAAGAATTAGTATTTTGGTTTACTTTTAATACTAATAAATTTAGATGTTTAATGATAAATGACATTCTAGCGGGTATTCCTTGGGGAATTTTTTTAAGTTTTATGATTGGTCCTGTTTTTTTTATTTTACTGGAAACAAGTATTATAAAAGGATTTAGGGCGGCTTTAGTATTTGATTTAGGCGTGATTTTAGGAGATATTATTTTTATAGGAATTGCTTATTTGGGAAGCTACCGGCTGATTCAAAGTTTAAAAGACCAACCGGCACTTTTTATTTTTGGAGGTGTGTTGATGCTTGCTTATGGTATAGTTTCTTTCCTGCAATTAAAAAAAGAAGAGAAAATAAATACAGATATTATAGATAAGGAAATAGTCAAAAAAAATTATTTAAGTCTTTTTATAAAAGGTTTTTTGTTAAATATTATCAATATAGGTGTACTTGGTTTTTGGTTGGCTATCATTATTTCAGTGGGGCCAAAACTAGAAATGCAAACATCCAGAATGATAACTTTTTTTATTGCAGTTATTGGAACGTATTTATTTATAGATTGTATCAAAATTGCATTAGCAAAACAGTTAAAAACAAAACTTACCCCTAATAACATTCTTACAATTAAAAAAGGAATTAGTATTGTAATGATGGTTTTTGGGATGGTTTTGATCACCCAAGGTTGGTTTCCGGAAGAAAAAGAATTAGTAAAAAAAGCATTTGATAAAATAGATAATTAAGTAATTTTTAATTTTATAAAACAGTAAAATCCTTAACTCTAATTGATTTAGATTCAGGGCTTTTTTTATTTTAAACACATAAGCCATTTAAGTTTATAGTCACTAAATTATTAACTGAAATTATTTTAAAACAATTAATAAATTAAGTTGCATAAATACTGTACACTTAATTTTTCTTAATTTCTTAATGGTTTAAAAATGAAAACTTCTTTAATTTTTCCTAAAAATTAGACATAAAAAAAACCTCCAAATTGCTTTGAAGGTTTTAGAGGCATTTCTCGAAGCTTCAGGACGGATTCGAACCCTATATTTATTTAATTTTTCTTAAAAATTAGACATAAAAAAAACCTCCAAATTGCTTTGAAGGTTTTAGAGGCATCGTCCGGATTCGAACCGGAGTAGGAGCTTTTGCAGAGCCCAGCCTAGCCACTCGGCCACGACGCCCTGTTGAAGGGACGGCAAAAGTACTCAAAAAGTTTAAAGTTTAAAAGTTTAAAGTTTAAAAGTTTTAAAAAATATTTTTAATTTAGCTTCTATATTCTTCCAATTCAATAGTAACTGCTTCAACATCACCACCAATAGGAGGGTTTAGTTTAGAAACCGCCACAATAATTCTGGAAATTTCCGGAATTTCTTCAAAGATTCGCGTTAAGATTCGGTGTGCCACATGTTCTAATAAGTCTGAACGAATCGCCATTTCTTCTACAACGATATGATTTAAGAGCACATAATCCACCGTGTCTTTCAAATCATCTGTAATACTGGATTTTCTCAAATCAGTCTTAACTTCTAAATTTACAATATAGTCTGACCCAATTTTTCCTTCCTCGATCAAGCAACCATGGTAGGAGTAGGTGCGGATATTTTTAAGTTTTATAATTCCCATTATTTTATTTTTTTGTGTAAAGCGTATAATGTAAAGAGGAATCGCTAATTTTTCAAAGGTTTCTATGGAAACTTTAAACCTTTAACCTCAAACTTTTTTTATCTTTGCTAAAATAAAACAAAAAAATGTCAACTGAAGAAAAATCGCTCCATTTTATAGAACAAATCATTGAAGACAGTTTATCTAACGGTTTTCCTAAAGATAAATTAAGTTTTCGTTTTCCGCCGGAGCCTAATGGCTATTTACATATTGGTCATGCTAAATCAATTTGCTTGAATTTTGGTTTAGGATTAAAGTACAATGCACCGGTTAACTTGCGTTTTGATGATACCAATCCTGCTAAAGAAGAGCAGGAATATGTAGACGCCATCAAAGAAGATTTAAAATGGTTGGGATTTGACTGGACCGAGGAATTGTATTCTTCTGATTATTTTCAGCAATTGTATGACTGGGCAATTTTGATGATTAAAAAGGGAAAAGCATATATAGACAGCCAATCCTCGGAAAAGATGGCATTGCAAAAAGGTACGCCAACACAAGCAGGTGTAGATGGGCCTTTCAGAAACCGTACGATAGAAGAAAATCTCATTTTATTTGAAGGAATGAAAAATGGAGATTTTCCGGAAGGAAGTCATGTTTTACGTGCGAAAATTGATATGGCATCTACTAATATGTTGATGCGAGATCCATTGATGTATCGTATTTTACACCGTCACCATCACAGGACAGGCAATCAATGGAATATTTATCCAATGTATGATTATGCACACGGAGAAAGCGATTATATCGAGCAAATTTCGCATTCTATTTGTACGCTTGAATTTGTAATGCACCGAGAATTATACAACTGGTTTTTAGACCAAATTTATGATGACTCAAAAGTACGACCACAACAATATGAATTTGCCCGTTTGAACTTGAACTACACGGTAATGAGCAAACGAAAACTGTTGCAATTAGTACAAGAAAATATTGTAAACGGTTGGGATGATCCTAGAATGCCAACAATTTCAGGATTGCGAAGAAGAGGATATACCGCAGCTTCTATTCGTAAGTTTTGTGATAGTATTGGTGTTGCCAAAAGAGAAAATATAATTGATTTTTCACTTTTGGAATTTTGCCTGCGTGAAGACTTGAATAAAACGGCTCCAAGAGTTATGGCGGTTTTAGATCCTATAAAATTAGTCATCACAAATTATCCGGATGACAAAGAAGAATGGCTTGATGCTGAAAACAATCAGGAAGATGAAAGTGCAGGATTGAGGAAAGTTCCTTTTTCAAGAGAATTATTTATTGAAAGAGAAGACTTTCTAGAAGAGGCTCCTGCCAAATTTTTCCGATTGAGCTTAGGAAGAGAAGTACGTCTTAAAAATGCCTATATTATTAAAGGGGAGCGTGTTGTAAAAGATGCTGCGGGTAATATTACTGAAATTCATGTAACGTATGATGAAGACAGCAGGAGCGGGAGCGGGAGCGAAGCCAGTCAACGAAAAGTGGCCGGAACCCTGCATTGGGTCTCTATACAACATGCTCTAGAGACGGAAGTTCGGCTCTATGATCGCTTGTTTATCGATGAAGCGCCAGACAGTCATAAAGAGAAAAATTTCCTGGAATTTATGAATCCTGGTTCGTTACAAATTGTAAAAGGATTTGTAGAACCAAGTTTGGCAACGGTACAATCCGGGGATAAATTTCAGTTTCAACGATTGGGTTACTTCAATGTGGATAAAGATTCAACTGAAGGCAAAATTGTCTTTAATAAAACCGTTGGATTAAAAGATGCTTGGGAAGAAAAAGGCAAAAAAGAAGAAAATTTATTGATGAACACGCAAAAAGAAATCAATAAATATGTAAAAGAAAAGGATGAAAACAATGCCAATTTGATTTTAAACAACATTGTGACTAATATAAAAAGTATAGATAATTACAGTTTAATTATTCAGACTATTGTCAAAAATATTAAGAATGATAATAACTCGTTATTGTTTTCTAATTTGATTTTACTGCATTCTGATAAGGTTAATATAAAAGATATTGACGAAGAGTCTTTAACAAAATTATATTCGATGTCATTGAAAAGCCAATTGGCAGCGGTTCGAATTTTAGTTATCGAAAACTTACAAAAGGACGGCGGTAATTTTAGTCTTTTTCAATCACAACTTTCAGAAATGAAAAATAATGAAAAAAACGATAAAGTGCTACAGGTATTAAATGATCTTACATTTTAAGAACATATTGCTAAAATAGAGTTTACCAATCAAAAATCCTCTTTTTAGAGGATTTTTGATTGGTATAGTAATTTTTTATAGAAATACTTTTTTTAATATTTTTATCCAATTGGGAACAACATCCATATATTGATTTTAAACGTCTTTTATAGCATAAACAACATCTTTTATAGAATTTAAAAAAACACACAAGAGCTTGCTTTTATTTGCTTTTGGTCTTGTATAACTACACTTTAACGAGTTGTTAACGGGTTGTTGTTTATAAATATGTATCTTTATAAAACGAACATATAAAAGTAAGAATCATGTCGAATAATACAGGAAATACAATATTGGCTCTTTTAACAGGTGTAGCCATTGGTGCAGGAATAGGAATTTTATTTGCTCCGGATAAAGGATCTAGAACTAGAGAAAAATTTAAAGATGGTTTTGAGGATGCTAAAAATGAATTAAAAAGCAGATTTGATAGTGCATCTTTAGAATTGAAAGATAAGTTTTCGCTTGCTAAGTATGATCTGGAAGGAACTTATGAGGAGCTGGTGTCTAATATGAGTCACAAGACGGATGATGTCATTTCTTTCTTAGAAGAAAAATTGGCGGAATTAAAATCTCAAAATGCCAAACTTCAAAAGTAATTTTGATTTAATTTATTATTAAAATCTAAAAATAAGTACATGGCTTTTGAAGAACTAAAAGAAAACACAGAAAATATTCAAGAACAGGCTAAAGAATATTTGGAAGCTACAGCTGCTTATTATAAGTTAAGAGGCTTTAAGCTTGCAATGAAATCAACGACAATGATCATAAAAATATCTTTGATTTTACTTTGCTTTAGTATGGTTTTATTGTTTTGTTCGGTTGCTGCAGCATTTGCAATTGGAATAGCTTTAGATAGTTATGCCTATGGGTTTTTAATAGTTGGTGGAATTTATCTTGTACTGACAATGCTTTTATTTACTATTAAAGATAGAATTATTGAAGGACCCATTTTAGAGAAATTTTCAGAAATCTTTTTTAACGACTAATTTATGGAAATCAAAAAATATTCATCCTATGCTCAAATTGAAAGAGAACTGGAAATTTTAAGGATTGAAAAAGAAATCAGTTATCAAAAATTAGCGTATGGTTTTCAAAAAACAAAAGATAGTATAACCCCCTCAAATATTGTGAGTGGTGTCATAGGATCATCCTTGAATGCATTTTCAGGTTCGTACGGGTCCATATTGACGATTATATTGCCATTTGTGATCAAGTGGATAAAAAAAATAAAAAGAGGCTGATTAGCCTCTTTTTTACAATTTAAATTTAATTTATTCTCCCGTTTCAGGAGTTTCAGGAGTTTCAGGAGTTTCCGGTAACGGATGATCTCTTTTGTTTTCTTTTCTTGCAACTTCTTTCCTATTAGTTTTTTTCATCATTTCACCCACTTGATTGGAAGCGCTAAACGAGGCAATCATATTATTAAGCATGTCACTTCCTGCTTGTGGAGAATTTGGTAATAAAATTAGATTTGAATTTGTGTCAGCACCAATAGCTTGCAGCGTATCATAATGTTGTGTTACTACAATCAGAGCCGAAGCTTCTTGTGAGTTGATACCAACTCTGTTCAAAACATCTACACTCTCTACCAAACCTTTGGCAATTTCTCTTCTTTGGTTCGCAATACCTTGTCCTTGTAATCGTTTGCTTTCGGCTTCGGCTTCGGCTTTAGCTACAATCCTAATTCTGGAGGCTTCGGCTTCAAATCCTGCAACAGTTTTTTCTCTATCGGCTGCATTAATTCTGTTCATCGCATTTTTCACTTGAATATCCGGATCGATATCCGTTACCAATGTATTGATAATCGTATAACCATACGTAGTCATGGCTTCATTCAATTCTCTTTTTACGGCAATGGCGATATCGTCTTTTCTTTCAAAAACATCATCCAGTCTTAACTTTGGAACTTCGGCACGAACCACATCAAACACATAAGACGTAATTTGATCGTGTGGATATTCCAGTTTGTAAAAAGCATCATAAACGGTTTCTTTGATAACCATAAATTGAACCGAAACTTTTAGTTTCACAAAAACATTGTCTTTGGTTTTTGTTTCAATTATAACGTCTAATTGCTGTATTTTAAGATTAACGCGACCTGCAATTCGGTCGATTAAAGGAATTTTTAGATGTAAACCTGATTGTCTAATGTTTAAAAACCTTCCAAATCGTTCTACTACTGCAGCCGTTTGCTGTTTGACAGTAAAAAAAGAGGAAAGTAAAATAAAAAATCCAACTACTAAGAGTACTATTAATGGAATGTTCATAATGTTTTTTTTAGTTAAATAAAGAGTTGACAATTTACAAAAAATCTTTAGGTTTGGCCTTGTAAATTTCAAATAATATAAGAAATATTTTGTTTGATTTAGTTTGTGTTTTCATTTCAATAAGTACTTTTGCCTAATACAAATAACAGGATTCCAATAGAGTAGGGATTAGTATTGGAGTCAACCAATTTGCCCTGAACACAAATAACTTTCAAACTAAACTTGAATTAAGTTAAAATGCGGGAATTTCTATGCGGGGAATTTTCTATAATAATTTGGACTTGGTGTATTCAATTTAGTTTAGCTAAAATAATTTTCTGTTGCTACGAAAACTTTGATTATGGCCCATGAAGATGTTACCTATAAATTGTCGTCAGCTCAAGTGTCTTTACAATTGAGTTACAGGCTTATTAAAAATCATTTGAGCATTGAATTTGGACCCGTGTTACAAGGAAAATGGAAAATTAAATACAAATAACACGGAGGAAAACAATTTTATTTGCGGAATAACTTTATTAGCTAAAGATATTCGGGAAATTTCAAATTTTAATTGTTATCCAATTGTTAGAATAACTTTTGGAATTCGTCATTTCAGAGCTAATATTTCTTATCAATATGGAGTCAATAACAAGCTTGAAAACTTAAACAACAAGATTTAGGAGTCCATTTTAAAGGAAATACTGGAATACTGAATGGAAATATGATAATTTATTTGTAAAATTTTTACTTGTGAATTGTATAAAATATAAAGCTTCTAGCCTTCAAAAGGCTAGAAGCTTTATTAGTTTTAAAGAGTAGCAATTGCTTTTTTAATTCTGTTAATCGTTTCGTCTTTTCCTATTACTTCAACGATATCAAATAGGTGAGGGCCTTTTAGTGCGCCAACCAAACTCAAACGAAACGGTTGCATTACTTTTCCCATTCCAATTTCATTTTTCGTCATCCAATCTTTTACAATCGTTTCGATATTCATCGAAGTGAAATCGGTGATTTCTTCTATAACAGAAATTAATTCTTGCATCAATGCTGGAGTTTCTGCTTTCCAATTTTTGCTTGCTTTCTCATCATAGGCTGTTGGAGCCACAAAAAAGAAATCGCTCATTTCCCAAAATTCTGAAACGAAATCCGCACGTTCTTTGATTAAAGAAACTATTTTGGTCAACTTTGTCAATTCGAGCGTAGTCGAGAAACCTTTTTCAGCTAAAATAGGAGTATAGGCTTTCGCCAAAGTTGCATCTTCCTGCTTGATTAAATACTGGTGATTGAACCATTTGTTTTTTTCTGGATCAAATTTAGCTCCAGCTTTATGAACTCTGTTCAAGTCAAATGCTTCCACTAATTCTTCCAGCGAGAATAATTCTTTATCCGTTCCATCGTTCCAACCTAATAATGCTAAAAAGTTGATTACGGCTTCCGGGAAAAATCCTTTTTCTCTGTAACCCGATGAAATGCCTTCTGTAGTTTTCCAATCTAATGGAAATACAGGAAATCCCATTTTGTCACCGTCACGCTTGGATAATTTTCCGTTCCCAACAGGTTTCATAATCAATGGTAAATGTGCAAATTCTGGTGCTTCCCAACCAAATGCTCTGTACAACAAAACGTGCAAAGGCATTGATGGTAACCATTCTTCACCGCGAATTACATGTGATGTTTCCATTAAATGATCATCGACAATATTAGCCAAATGGTACGTTGGCATTCCGTCGCTTTTGAACAGTACTTTATCGTCTAAAAGATTCGTTTCAAATTTCACATCGCCACGAATTATGTCATTCAGATGCAAGGTTTCATTCACTGGAGTTTTAAAACGGATGACATAATGCTCTCCATCAGCAATTCTTTTAGCAGTTTCATCTGCAGAAATTACTAGAGAAGTATCTAGTTTTTCTCTGTTAGTATGATTGTAAATAAAAGTTTTCCCTTGATCTTCTTCTAATTTTCTTGCTGAATCCAATGCTTCGGCTGTATCAAAAGCATAATACGCATTTTCAGAATTGATTAATTCAGCAGCATATTGTTGGTACAATTCTTTTCTTTCGCTTTGACGGTATGGACCAAATTTTTCATTTTTACCAATAGTCTCATCGGGTGCAATTCCTAACCATTCTAGCGCTTCCATGATATATTCTTCGGCTCCGGGAACAAAACGATTTTGGTCTGTATCTTCAATTCTCAGGAAGAAGACACCATTGTTTTTTTTGGCAAACAAATAATTGAATAATGCGGTACGAACGCCGCCAATATGTAAAGGTCCCGTTGGACTTGGTGCAAAACGCACCCGAACTTGTCTAGACATTGCTGTGTTTTTTTTGCAAAGATACAAATTCAAGTAGGCAAACACATCAGTTTTTAAAAGAACCGCAAATCCGCAAATTTATTTTTAGAAAAACTAAATTTTGTATTTTAGGATGTTAATTAGTGCAATTCTACATCAAGTGGTTTATTTAATATAGATTTTTTTATAAAAATTAGCGAATTAGCGGTAAAAACGTTGATTCTGTTTGCCAAGAGACTTCAATCTTTGATTCAGATATTTTGGAATTTGGATAATTGCCAGCATATAAATTATTACTTTTATTGGTTACAACAAACAAAGCATAAATTTTGGAAACTCAGGAATTTATTTATCTAAAATTAGAAGCTTTCATCAGGAAGTTTTATACCAACGAATTGATACGGGGAACTATTTTCTTTGTCGGTTTAGGATTGTTGTATTTCCTTTTTACGCTTTTTGTCGAATATTTTCTTTGGCTCAAGCCAATAGGAAGAACCATTTTATTTTGGACTTTCATTGGAGTAGAAGTCTATTTGCTGTTCCGTTTTATTTTGTTTCCCATTTTTAAATTATTCAAACTTCAAAAAGGAATCGATTACAATCAGGCTTCGGAAATTATTGGAAATCATTTTACGGAAGTGAGTGATAAGTTGACTAATTTCCTGCAATTGGCGGATTCGGATATTCATCAAAGTAAATCGGAGTTATTAGCTGCTTCGATTGAACAAAAAGCCAATGCATTGCAACCAATTCCTTTTGGTAACGCCATAAATTATAATGTTAACAGAAAGTATTTTCCTTTGGCTTTAATTCCAATTTTGTCATTTTCTTTCTTTTATTTTTCTGGAAACAGCAGCATGATTTCTCAAAGTTTGAATAGAGTAGTGCATTTCAATTCGGATTTTCTGCCACCGGCTGCTTTTAAATTTGTAGTTTTAAATTCGAATTTACAAACCGAGCAAGGAAAGGATTTTATCCTTCGCATTAAAACTGAAGGAAAGATAGCTCCGGAGAATGTAATGATTTTCATTGGTGATGAAAGTTATTTCATGGAATCATTGAAAGCTGGAGAATTTCAATTTAAGATGGCAAAGCCTTCAGGAAATATTTTGTTTCACGTGGAGGGAAATGCTATTTCTTCTCCGGATTATGAATTGAAAGTGATAACCGTTCCTTTGATTGCTAATTTCGAAATGCAATTGAACTTTCCTTCATATTTGAATAAAAAAGCAGAAACTATAAATGGAACTGGAAATGCTGTTATTCCTGAAGGAACGCGTGTAACTTGGAAAATAGAAACTCAAGCGACCCAAAATATTGCGTGGATGAGCGGAATTTCCAAATCTTCTTTTTCGAAAACAGAAAACTCCTTTATTTTATCCAAAAATATACTTCAAAATACAGATTATCAAATATTTACTTCAAATGATAAGGTAAAAAACCACGAAAAACTCAATTATCAGCTTACAGTTATCAAAGATCAGTTCCCAACGATCAATGTGAATAATACGCCGGACAGTTTGAAGATTGCTAAGAACTATGTTTTAGGCCAAATTACGGATGATTATGGATTGTCTAAACTTCAGATTGTTTACTACGAAATAGAGAAACCACAAACCGCAAAACGTGGAACAATTGCTATTAAGAAAAGTGCTTTTGACCAATTCGTGTTTTCGTTTCCAAGTAATCTTCCGGTGGAGCAAGGGGTTTCTTATGAGTATTATTTTGAAGTTTTTGATAACGATGCGATTCACAATTTTAAAAGTACGAAGTCTTCGGTTTTCTCTAATCGTGTTTCCACAGATGAAGAAAAGGAAGATCAAATTTTGCAGCAGCAAAACGACAACATTAACAGTTTAGAGAAGTCTTTAAAAAACCAGGACAAGCAAATGTTCGATATAGAAAAGTTGCAAAAAACCGGAAAAGAGAAAGAAAATTTGGATTTCAAAGATCAGCAAAAAGTAAATGATTTTATCAAGCGTCAAATGAAACAGGACGAGATGATGAAAGAATTTACAAAAAAAATGAATGACAATTTGGAGCAATTCAAAACGGATAAAAAAGATGAATTAAAAGAAGTGCTTCAAAACCGAATGGACAAATCGGAAAAAGAATTGGAAAAAAACCAAAAGCTTTTAGACGAGTTGAAAGAACTGAACGATAAAATCCAGAATGAAGAGTTGTTGACCAAGTTGGATAATTTTAAACAAAACAGTAAAAACCAGACTAAGAATTTAGAACAGTTGGTAGAGTTGACTAAGAGATTTTATGTTGAAAAGAAAGCGGAACAGTTAGGTGAAAAACTGGACAAGCTTTCTAAAAAACTAGACAAATTATCTGATGATGATAATGAAAATAAACTGGATAAACAGGAAGATATTAATGCGGAGTTTGATAAAATTCAATTAGATTTAAATGATTTGGAAAAAGAAAATAAGGAATTAAAATCACCATTGGATTTACCAAAAGATGATGCTATAGAAAAAAGCATTGATGATGATTTAAAGAAAGCTTCTGAGGAATTGAAGAAAGATAAAAAGGATAAAGCCAAACCAAACCAAAAAAGTGCTTCTAAAAAGATGAAAGAGATGGCGCAAAAAATGGCGCAAACTTTGGATAAAGGAGATATGGAACAGTTGCAGGAAGATGTTGTCATGTTGCGACAAATCGTAGATAATTTATTAGCTTTTTCTTTGTCACAGGAAGATTTGATGAATCAGTTCAAAAGGCATAAATCAGGGTCTCCAGCGTTCAATAAAAACATAAAAATTCAACAGGATTTAAAGCAACAGTTCAAGCATGTTGACGATAGTTTATTTGCGATGTCCTTGCGTAATCCTAAAATTGCGGAGGATATTACCAAAGAAATTGGTAATGTAGTTTACAACGTCGACAAATCGTTATCTAGTTTAACCGACGCTCAAGTTCCAAAAGGTTTGTCTCACCAACAATATTCGATTTCATCGGCTAACAAACTAGCAGATTTTCTCAGTGACATGCTTTACAATATGCAAATGCAAATGTCAGGAATGGGTTCTGGGAAACCGAAGCCAGGTCAAGGACAAGGAATGCAATTGCCGGATATTATTAAAAAACAAGAAGGACTTGGCGAGAAAATGAAAGACGGAATTAAGAAAGGAGATAAGTATAGGGACGGTCCAAAAGGACAAAATGGTAAACAAGGAAATCAAGGAAAACCGGGACAAAAGGGTGAGGGCGGAGAAGGTGATGCACAAGCTATAATGGAAATTTACAAAGAACAAAAGCAATTAAGGGAAGCATTGCAAAACGAATTAAATAAACAAGGATTGGTTGGTAATGGACAAAGCGCTTTGGAACAAATGAAGCAAATTGAAAAGCAATTATTAAACAAAGGTTTTAAGAACGAAACGCTTCAAAAGATATTGAATGTGAAACAGGAATTGTTGAAATTAAATTCCGCTATTCAGCAACAAGGTGAAGAAAACAAACGCCAATCCGAAACCAATAAAAAGGAGTTTAAGAACCCATCTAATGTGCTTCCGGCAGCTTTATTAGATTATTTGAATAGCATAGAAATATTAAATAGACAATCCTTACCTTTACGCTCGAATTTTAATCAAAAAGTTCAAGAATATTTTAATAAAAAATGATCAATTTTAATTACGAAACCGACTTTAATTTAGACAACGAAGAAGCTACAGTTGCTTGGTTGGGAAATGTTATTACCTCCGAGAACAAGAAAGAAGGAGAGATAAATTATATCTTTTGTGATGATGAGTATTTGCACAAAATCAATGTTGAGTATCTCGATCATGATACATTTACGGACATCATTAGCTTTGATTATTCTATGGGTAATGAGTTGCACGGTGACATTTTTGTTTCTGTCGAAAGAGTGAAAGACAATGCTGCTGATTTCAATGTCTCTTTTGAGCAAGAATTAAAGCGCGTTTTAGTTCACGGAATTTTACATTACTGTGGCTACAAAGACAAAGGAGAGTCGGAGGAGCTTTTAATGCGTAGTAAAGAAGATGAAAAAATCGCTATGTTTTAGGTGAAATAATAGTGTTTTCTTTATTTTAATCTAAAGTGTTTCACGTGGAACATTTAGTTTAGATCTATAGATTAATGAAGCAATGTTTCACGTGGAACAATATGATGAATTTGAAAATCACAATCCTTAATACGGATTAAATTATAAAAGAAGATGTTTTTAAATGAATATGATGTGATAGTTGTGGGCGCAGGACACGCCGGTTCTGAGGCTGCTGCCGCTGCCGCAAATCTGGGTTCAAAAACTTTGTTGGTAACAATGAGTTTGCAGAATATTGCCCAAATGTCATGTAACCCAGCGATGGGCGGAATTGCCAAAGGACAAATTGTGCGTGAGATTGATGCGCTTGGTGGGTACTCGGGAATTGTTTCAGATAGAACTGCAATCCAGTTCAAGATGCTGAACAAATCCAAAGGCCCTGCAATGTGGTCTCCGCGTGTTCAAAGTGATCGAATGCGTTTTGCCGAGGAGTGGAGAATGATGCTTGAAGGAACTCCAAATCTTGACTTTTATCAGGAAATGGTGAAAGGTTTGATTATTGAAAACGGAAAAATAAAAGGAATCCGAACTTCGCTTGGAGTAGAGATTCGGTCTAAGTCGGTTGTGTTGACAAATGGTACTTTCCTGAATGGATTGATTCATATTGGCGAAAAACAATTTGGTGGTGGAAGAGCAGGCGAGAGTGCTGCACATGGAATTACTGAAGACTTAGTTGCTGCTGGGTTTCAATCAGGACGAATGAAAACAGGAACGCCTCCAAGAGTTGATGGACGATCTTTGGATTATTCAAAAATGAATGAAGAAAAAGGAGATGCGAAGCCGGATAAATTTTCCTATTCAGATGTGACCTCACCGTTGATTCATCAAAAATCGTGTCATATGACCTATACTTCTCTTGAAGTTCACGATATCTTGAGAGAAGGTTTTGATCGTTCGCCAATGTTTAACGGTAGAATAAAAAGTCTTGGGCCAAGATATTGTCCGTCGATTGAAGATAAAATTAATCGTTTTGCGGATAAAGAAAGACATCAACTGTTTGTAGAACCAGAAGGATGGAATACCTGTGAAGTTTATGTGAATGGATTTTCAACGTCGCTTCCTGAGGATATTCAATTCAAGGCATTGAGTTCTGTTGTAGGATTTGAAAAAGTAAAATTCTTTCGTCCGGGGTATGCAATTGAATATGATTATTTCCCGCCAACACAATTGAAGCATACTTTGGAAACAAAACTTATTGAAGGATTGTATTTCGCTGGTCAAATAAACGGTACTACAGGATATGAGGAAGCAGCTTCTCAAGGACTGATGGCCGGAATAAATGCGCATTTGAAAGTGCATGAAAAAGCACCCTTAATTTTAAAAAGAGACGAAGCCTATATCGGAGTTTTAATTGATGATTTAATTACGAAAGGAACTGAAGAACCATACAGAATGTTTACGTCTCGAGCAGAATACAGAACGCTGTTGCGTCAGGACAATGCCGATTTTAGATTAACTCCCATGTCACATGAAATAGGTTTGGCCTCAGAAGCACGTTTGCGCAGAATGGAACACAAACTAAATGAATCTGAAAAAATGGTTGCCTTTTTCAAAGAAACGAGTGTTTCGGTTGCGGAAGCAAATCCAGTTTTAGAAGCAAAAGAGACGGCGCTGATTTCGCAAGGGGATAAGATGTTCAAAGTGTTTTCTCGTCCGCAAATTGATTTAGAGGACATGATGAAATTCGAGAAAGTAGCAGCTTATGTTGCCGCCAATGATGTGGATCAAGAAATTTTAGAACAAGCCGAAATCCAAGTGAAATATTCTGGTTACATAGAAAAAGAAAGAAATAATGCTGATAAGTTACTTCGTTTAGAAGATGTTAAAATCCCTGAAAATTTTGATTATGATAAAATTAAGTCCATGTCAATTGAGGCCAGACAAAAACTAAGCAAGATTCGCCCTGTAACCATCTCTCAAGCTTCAAGAATCAGTGGCGTTTCGCCAAGTGATGTTTCAGTATTGTTGATTTATATGGGGCGTTAGAAAGTGATTTGTAGTCAGTTTCTCGGTAGTCAGTTTCTTGGTAGTGGTAAAAACGGAATACCGGTTACTAAAAATTGTTCCACGTGAAACTACGGTGGGAAGTGCTGTTTTTATTGAGGTGCTTGAATTAAATTTTTATAATACATGGAGATTGTTGAAAAAGAAGTTTTATCATTAGAACAGAAAGAAGCGTTATGTCAACTTTGGAATAATGAATATCCAGAGAAATTAAGTTATAAAAAAACAGAAGAATTTGACATTTATTTAAATAGTTTGTTAAATATAAAACATTATTTGCTAATTGATGACGCAAATGAAATTAAAGGATGGGCATTTACCTTTTTGAGAGAGGATGAAGTTTGGTTTGCAATAATTATAGATGATCAAATTCAGGGAAAGGGTAAAGGTTCATTGTTGCTTAAAGAATTAAAAAAAAGAAAAAATAATTTGAACGGCTGGGTTGTTGATCATGAAAACGATATTAAGAAAAATAAAGAACCTTATAAATCTCCTTTATTGTTTTATATAAAAAATGGCTTTAGTATATGCAACGGAACAAGAATTGAGAATAAAAAAATATCTGCTGTAAAAATAAATTGGAAGCGTTAAGGAAAAATCTAAAATTAATTTCCCAGCATTAAACTATTATTAAATTTATAATTGTCATTTTCAGAAATCATATTAAACTGGATACTGAAAACTGACCACTGAAAACTAAAATGAACATTTCAAACCAACAGCCTTTTTTAACCGTTAAAGATTATTCTGTTTCTCAGGAGGTTTTTGACTTGTATCATGACGCCAAATTAGATATGCTGATTACGTCTCCACAACCCAGTTTAGAAAATTTAGGCAAGTATTACGAAAGCGTGGATTATATTTCGCACACCGATAGCAAACGATCTCTGTTTGAAAAAGCATATCATTTTATAAAAACTATTGCACTTAAAAATAAATTGAATTTAATTAATTCATTACAATCCAACAAAGGGAGTATTTTAGATATAGGTGCCGGAACAGGGGATTTTTTATCTGTGGCCAAAGAAAACGGTTGGCATGCCATAGGAGTAGAGCCAAGTGAAAAAGCAAAAGCAATTGCCAAAAAGAAAGGCGTTTCATTTGTTGGCGAAACCAGTGAGTTAGATAATCATTCTTTGGATGTGATTTCGATGTGGCATGTTTTGGAACACGTTCCTAATTTGGAAAACCAAATCAAAGAACTCAAACGATTATTAAAACCTAATGGAACTTTAATTATTGCTGTTCCAAATTTTAAATCCTTCGATGCAAAACATTACGGAACGTTTTGGGCCGCTTATGATGTGCCAATTCATTTTTGGCATTTTTCTAAAACGGCTATAAAAATGCTTTTCGAGAAAGAAGAAATGAAATTGGTACAAGTGCTTCCCATGAAATTTGATTCGTTTTATGTTGCTTTGCTTTCGGAAAAATACAAAACCGGAAAAATGAATTATATAAAAGCCTTTTTTGTTGGATTGCAATCAAATTGGGAAGCGAAGAAGAATTCTGAGTATTCTTCACACATTTACATCCTAAAAAATACCTAAAAATCATTTTAAGTGTATTTAAGCGTGTTTTTTAATGAAATCGAAGATGATATCAGATTTTTAAACTAATTCGTTTATTTAAAAGATATGAAGCTCGTTTTTAATAGTCATAGATTATGCATTTGTGAATCACAATAATAAAATCTTATATCATAAAAAAGCAGCATTTTTCAAACTTTATGTCAATACTATCTATTTTTTTATATTTTTGTCACCAATACTCAAAACTAGAAATCCATCAAAATGAAATCGAAGATTCACGACACGAGCGTTAGCGAACTGGCAACGCAATACCAAAAAATAAATATTAAAAACATGAGTAAAAAAGCATTAATAATTATCGCATTATCAATTTCAATTGTTGCTTGTAACAAACCAGCAGAAATTAAGGAAGTGAAAACTGCTTACGTAGATACTTCTGAATTAATGAAGGAATATACAGAGGCCAAAGATCTTGAAGCAAAATACAAGACAAAAGCAGAAGAAAAAGGAAGACAGCTAGAGGCTGAAATTAATCGATTCAAGCAAGAAGCAGCAGGTTTCCAAGCTCAGGCACAAGCTAACGGGCAGGCTTGGGCACAACAAAAAGGAGCTGAACTGCAAAAAAAAGAACAACAATTGAGCTACGCACAACAAGCGTTGTCTCAGGAATTGCAGCAAGAAAGCGGGAAAGAAATGGATTCTCTGGTAAGTGGTGTGAAAAAATTTATTAAATCCTACGGTAAAGAAAAAGGATATGCCTACATCTATGGAACCGGTGACGCAGCCTCAATTTTATACGCAGAAGATAAATTTGATATCACAAAAGAAATTATCAAAGCCTTGAACGATAAATATAAAGCTCCTGCAAAAACGGAAGAAACAGCAGCGGATAAAAAATAAATTTTTTTATTATTAATTCAAAAGATTGCCTTCGTCTATAGTTAGATTGAAGGCTTTTTTTTTGAAACCATATCCGGCTATCCGCGATAAACGTAGTTCACTGAACTCCAATTGAAATAAAGTATAGTGAAGTAATCTCTCGTGTAGCAAGTGTTTTTTCTAGATTTCTCCGATTTTCGCTGCTATCCGGGCTAAAAAGCAGTCGAGTTATAATCGTAATTGTTTTCCAATTATTCCAATAGTGTTCTTAATTTTCAATACTTTAGCTTTATATACACACGCCCAATGCAAACCATTTCAGAAGCCGCCGCTTATACCTTACGATTCATCAATCAAACCCATCGATCCATTTTCCTGACCGGTAAAGCAGGAACGGGAAAAACCACCCTTTTACGGGAAATTATCCAAACCACGCACAAAAACACCGTTGTGGTGGCACCAACAGGAATTGCCGCGCTAAATGCAGGAGGTGTTACGATTCACTCCATGTTTCAGTTGCCGTTTGGAGGATTTATTCCAGATAATTCATCACCTCAATTTTCCGAAAGTACTAAATTTGAAACCAAAGCTACCTTGCGCAGGCATTTCAAAATGAGTGGTTTGAAGAAATCGGTGATTCGCAATATGGAATTATTGATTATCGATGAAGTCAGTATGCTTCGTGCGGATTTGCTGGATGCGATGGATTATATGATGCAAACAGTACGTAAGCGCAACACCGCTTTTGGAGGTGTTCAAGTCTTATATATTGGTGATTTATTGCAGTTACCGCCGGTCATTCGGGACGAAGAATGGCGTACGCTGAAAACCTATTACAAAGGAAAATTTTTTTTTCATTCGCACGTCGTGCAACAAAATCCGCCTTTATACATTGAATTGTCCAAGATTTTTCGCCAGACTGACGATACATTTATTTCAGTTTTGAATAACCTGCGCAACAATGAGATTTCACAGCAGGACATTCAAACCCTAAACCAATATGTAAAACCCGATTTCGATTTAAAAGCAAATAAAGGATACATCACATTAACCACGCACAACAACAAAGCCGATACGATGAACGCGCAGGCTTTACAAGATCTGGAGGGAAAGCTGGTGGTTTATAAGCCGGAGATTACCGGAGATTTTCCGGATAAGATATTTCCCGTGGAACAACAATTGCAGTTAAAAGTGGGCGCGCAAATCATGTTTGTAAAAAATGATTTATCCTTTGATAAACATTATTTCAACGGAAAAATGGGCGTTATCAAATCCCTTTCGAGTAAAGAAATTCTGGTTCATTTTCCGGAAGAAAATAAAACTATAGAAGTTGAAAGATATGAATGGCAAAACATTCGATACAAAGTAGACGAAACCACTAAAGAAATTGATGAAGAGGTTTTGGGAACTTTTGTGCACTATCCCATCAAATTAGCATGGGCGATTACGGTGCATAAAAGCCAGGGACTAACCTTTGATAAAGCAGCACTTGATGTTTCGCAAGTTTTTCTACCCGGACAGGCTTATGTGGCATTATCTCGTTTGCGCTCACTAGAAGGGCTTATTTTACTATCTCCGTTGCGTATGAATGGCATTTCAAACGATCAGGATGTCATGGATTACTCATTGAATAAAGCTTCGGATTCGTTTTTAGAGAATGCCTTGCATTTTGAAACCAAAAATTTCATCCATAACTATCTGACAAACACCTTTGATTGGAACGATTTGGCTCAGGAATGGCGCAATCATAAATTCAGTTATAACGAAAAATCAGAAATTTCAGAGAAATCCAAACACGCCGTTTGGGCCAAAAAGCAAACAGAAATCATTGAACAGCTTTTAGATCCATCCAAAAAATTCATTTCGCAGTTGAATACCCTTTTTGGTCAGGAAACGGTCGATTTGAATCATGTATCGGAACGCATTCAAGCCGCTTTCAGTTATTTCCTAAAACCAATGGACGAGCTGGTTTTTGAGATTCTTTGGAAAATTGAAGAAGTAAAGCGCATCAAAAAAGTAAAAACGTTTTATGATGAATTAATCGTGCTGGAAGAATTGCAAACCAAAGCCGTTTTACGCTTAATGAAGGCCAAATTATTGATAGAAACCGTTGTGGCAGGAGAAGCCATTTCGAAAGAAAAATTGACCTCTTCAGAAATAAAAAATTACATCATCCGCAAGACCGAAGCCATACAAAATCAATTTAAGGAATTAAATATAACCTTGATTGCCGATGATAAAGACATAGAGCGTTATACTTCGAAAAAAGCAAAAACAACGGTACCTAAAAAAACAACGGTGCAGGAAACCTATGAATTGTGGGTCGAAAAGAAATCAATTGCGGATATTGCAACTATCAGAGTGCTGACCAAACAAACGATTTACACCCATTTTATAAAGCTGATACAAACCAAAGCAGTTTCAATTACAGAGGTTTTATCGGAGGATAAAATGCAGTATTTAGCAGCTGCTTTTGCAGGATATAAAGAAGAATCACTGAATGCTTTGATGGAAAAATACGGTCATAAATTCTCCTGGGAAGAAGCGAGGATGTACAAAGCAAGTTTGAATTAAAAACGAATAGCCTTAAAACTAAAAAACCCTATTCGGTAAGAATAGGGTTTTTTAGTTATAGTGATTGAATCAATATCCAAGCTTCTGGATTGTGCTTTTCATTGATTTCTTTTTTTGCTTTTTCTGCTTCAGAAAATGTGGCGTAACTGCCATACAAAACCGGAAAATAACCGTTTCGGTTAGGAGCGATTCGCTTGGCATCATATCCTAAGCGATTTAAAATCCGCAGTGTTTTATCCGCATTTTTTTCTTCCCTGTACACTCCGGCCATAATGTGATACGGCATTTTTGCTTCGATAGTCGATTTTACGGATAGTGTAACAGCAGGAACCGGACTTTCGATGAAGAATGTGGCTTGCTGAATTTTATTTTGAACTTGTTTTTGAACGGCAGTTTCAACAAGAATCGTTTCTGAGGCAATTTGATTTTGATACATTGGATAACCAACACTTCCCGCAAGTCCTAATCCTAACACAAAAATAGCGGCGTATTTTAAATATGGATTTGCTGTTCTGGTTTCAGGAACCATAGTGATGGTTGCTTTTTCTTCAATTGTTTCTACTTCTTTTTCGAAGATTGCTCTTTTTACAAGTGGTGAAACAAAGGGAGCCAACCCAAAAGAGCTGGTTAAGTAATTCGTTTGGTCGTATGGAGTGAAAACTATATTTTTATCCGCGTTCAAATGAAGATCACCTACATTTTTGATAGAAAAAAGCTCATTTTCTTCTAATGTTTTTTTCCAAGTAAAAACTTCATATTGAATGGCACTAACGGCATATTCATAAGACGTTTTCTCTGCTAAAGCGATATGATTGGCTAATAAACCATCATTGTTTTTCAAATTAGCATTGAAAGCGATCTTTTTTTTGGGAGGAGAAAATGAATTTGTACTTTCGTTTAGTTTAGCCGATTGAATTTCGGTCAAAAAAGCTCCGAAACCCGGAACGGTTACACATTGATAACGGTATAAAAGCTGCGCGATGTATAGTTCGATTTTCATACTCACAAAGTTATACAACGAAAATAGGTATCAAAATTTTATTTACAATTTTTATTAACAATCCGCATAAAAATTTATACATTTCACCTTCAAATAATTAGCATGAAAGAGCAGGATTTATTTTATTTATTGGCATTGCAAAGAATAGAGGGCGTGGGCGACATCATAGCCAAAAAACTGCTTACCCATTTTGGAACAGCAGAAGCGGTTTTTAATACAAAAGCATCGCAACTCGCTGCTATTGATGGAGTAGGATCTGTTTTGCTGAAAAATTTAAAAGATAAATCAGTTTTCGAAAAAGCGACTCAGGAACTGGAGTTTATAAAAGCAAATGAAATCAATGCGGTTTATTTTCAGGACGAAGAATATCCAGATCGGTTGAAACATTGTATTGACGGACCACTTTTATTATTCACATCTGGAAATATCAATTTAAAAAACAGAAGAATAATCAGCATTGTAGGAACGCGCCAAATTACCTCGTACGGTACTGAATTTTGTAGAAAACTGATCGAAGATTTGGCTCCACTCGATCCTATAATCGTAAGTGGATTTGCCTACGGTGTCGATATTGTGGCGCATCAATTGGCAATGGAAAATAACCTACAAACCATTGGTGTTGTTGCTCATGGTTTAAACCAAATTTACCCGAAAACCCATAAAAAATATGTTGCTAAAGTCGAGCAAAACGGTGGTTTTATGACTGAGTTTTGGAGTTCCTCCAATCCGGATAAAGAAAATTTCGTGCGAAGAAACAGGATCGTTGCAGGAATGTCTGAAGCGACCATTGTAATTGAATCTGCCGATAGAGGTGGATCGTTAATCACTGCAAACATGGCGAATGATTACAATCGTGATGTTTTTGCGGTTCCGGGTCGTGTTACAGATAAGTATAGCCAAGGCTGCAACAACCTCATAAAGACTCAAAAAGCAAATGTATTGACTAGTGCCGCTGATTTGGTTTATATTTTGAATTGGGACATTCAGAAGGAATCTAAACCCGTACAGAAACAATTGTTTGTAAGCCTAGATGATGACGAGCAAAAAGTATACGATTACCTCCTTAAAACGGGAAAAGAACTGATGGATATTATTGCTTTGCGTTGTGATTTCCCTATTTATAAAATCTCAGGAATGCTCTTGAATATGGAATTAAAAGGGGTGATTCGACCTTTGCCAGGGAAATTGTTTGAGGCGATTTGATTTTAACATATAAGTCATGAAAGCTTTAATAAAATAGTATTAAACTTAAAGAAACTTATATGACTTATATGTTTTAAAAATGGATTGTTTAAACCTCAAATCCTAATTTCTCTCTCACTTTTGCCAAAACCTCATTAGCAACAACTCCTGCTTTTTCGGCTCCTTTCTTAAGTAAAGCATCTACTTCAGGAAGGTTATTCATATAGTAATTGTATTTTTCTCTTTCGGTTTTGAAAGTTTCTATAATCAACTCAAACAACGCTTGTTTGGCGTGACCGTAACCGTAATTTCCATTTAAGTAATTGGCAGTCATAGTGGCTATTTGTTCTTCATTTGCCAATAATTTATAAATGGCAAATGCATTACAAGTTTCTGGATTTTTAGGATCTTCCAGCGGCGTGCTGTCGGTTTCAATGCTCATAACTTGTTTGCGTAAGGACTTATCATCCAAGAATATATTGATAATATTATTAGCTGATTTACTCATTTTTCCGCCGTTAGTTCCGGGAATCAGCATGCTGTCTTCCTGAATTTTTGCTACGGGAAGTACAAAAGTCTCTCCCATTTGGTGGTTGAAACGGGACGCTACATCACGCGTGATTTCAACGTGCTGCAATTGGTCTTTTCCTACGGGTACAAACTCGGCGTCGTATAATAAAATATCTGCCGCCATCAGCATTGGATACGAAAATAAACCAGCGTTGACATCTTCCAGTCTATCCGCTTTATCTTTGAAAGAATGCGCTAATGTCAAGCGTTGAAAAGGAAAAAAACAGCTTAAATACCAGGATAATTCTGCTGTTTGTGGCACATCTGATTGTCTGTAGAAAACGACTTTATCTACATTCAAACCACAGGCAAGCCAAGCAGCAGCAGTACTGTAAGTATTTGTTCTTAAAGTTTCGCCGTTTTTTATTTGCGTGATTGAATGTAAATCAGCAATGAAAAGAAACGATTCGTTTTCCGGTTTATTTGATAGTGCTATTGCGGGAATGATTGCACCAAGTAAGTTTCCTAAATGCGGAGTTCCGGTACTTTGAACGCCTGTAAGTATTTTTGCCATTATGATTTTTAACTATTACCGCAAAGTTCGCAAAGTTTTTTATTTTTTACCGCAAATTTGCAAATTATAAAAATCAAGTTACTTTAAATCGTGTTAGTAATTTCTTTTAACCATATCAGACATTTAAGTCAATAAAACCTTGATGGTTAAACGAAGATATTATAATTGAGCAGTAAATTAGAACTTATAATACTTATATGTTGAAAAACGCAAGAATATTTTTTGAGTATCATAACATCCGATTTCTTACTTTTGAACTTATGAGAGCATTAAAAATTATTTTCTGGGCGCTATGGCGTATATGGTTTTATATTTTGATGACCATTCCTATATTGGTGATGTTTCCTTTTCTGGTGCTGTCTATTTTGACTGAAAACGGGTATCCTTATTTTTTTAAGATGGCTCGTATTTGGGCAAAATTCATTCTTTTTGGCATGGGTTTTCATTATAAAATAGATAGAACACAAGCAATGGAGTACCAAAAAAGTTACATGATTGTTGCGAATCATACCTCCATGGCTGATATTATGCTGATGCTTGTCCTGACAAGAAATCCGTTTGTTTTTGTAGGTAAAAAAGAACTTTCAAAAATTCCGTTGTTTGGCTTTTTCTATAAAAGAACCTGTATTTTGGTGGATAGAAATTCTTCAAAAAGTAAAATGGAAGTCTTTAATCGCGCTCAAAAAAGAATTAATCAAGGACTGAGTATCTGTATTTTTCCAGAAGGTGGCGTTCCATGTGATGAATCAGTCTTGCTGGACACTTTCAAAGATGGTGCTTTCCGATTGGCAATTGAGCATCAAATACCCATTGTTCCCATTACTTTTGGAGACAATAAAAAAAGATTTCCATATGCTTTTTGGGGAGGAAGTCCAGGATTTATGCGGGTAAAAATACATTCTCATGTGGAAACTTTGGGAAAAACAGGGGCAGACAGGAAACAAATTCGAGAAGAAGTACGCGAAATCATTTACGAACAATTAGTTGCTTTCGACTCTAAATAAATTTTAAAAACTGTAACTGATCCTGGAATACAACTCAATAAATAGCGGTTTAAAGTCTCTAGAGTTGTTTGAAAAAGTATTTATTTGATACTTTACCATAGGTTCAAAATTAATCTGAAATGATTTTACAATTCGGTATTTAAAGCCGGTACTCACATTAGTGCTAAAATGGATTTGCTTCAAATCTGTAAATTTTCTTCGGCATCCGGATAACTACTCGAATGTATCAAGTAAACTCCTAATAGCTTTTTACAGTCAATAATTTATTGGTCTAACCGCAACAATTTTATTCAAGAATTAATTCATAACGACTGGAACTTCTACTTCTTCAAAGATATTTTCTCCATTAGCATCCTCTCCTTTATAAAATTTAAAAATATAAGAACCGGTATTGGTTACATAAAAATTAAAAGAAACCTCTGATGGTGAAGGTATTTGTTGCGTACAAACTTGACTAGTATTCACTGCCGTTTGAATGCCTATGGTTCTTACATTCAAATTTTTGTCATAATAAATCCCTTGAAATAAATGACATTCGGTTGGTCTTGTATATTTTAATTTTATCTCATAGGTATTTCCCAATATGAATTTTTCGGGTAATGTATAGCTATCTATAGGCAGCACTTCAAAGCTATAAGAATCTTGATTATCATTATCAATGGAACATCCGGTTAAGGTTGTAATGAACAGAATAAAAAGCACAATTTTTTTCATTTCTTAATTTTTTAAATTTATACAATTCAGTTTCTTAATTGAATTCTAAGCTGTTTTGCAAAAGATCAAAATTTCAACAAAAGGTTGCGTGTAAAAATAAAAAAATCCGTCTCGTTTTTTAGGTACGAGACGGGTTTTACTTTTTATGCTTCTGCCAATTCTTTTATTCTGGCTTTAATCTTTTCTTCTAATTCATCCGCTAATTCCGGATTGTCTTTAATCAAAGACTTAACAGCATCCCGACCTTGTCCTAATTTAGTTTCACCGTAACTGAACCAAGATCCTGCTTTTTTGATGATTTCAAACTCAACAGCAAGATCAAGAATCTCTCCTGTTTTTGAAATTCCTTCCCCATACATGATGTCAAATTCCGCGATTTTAAATGGCGGAGCGACTTTGTTTTTCACCACTTTTACTTTGGTTCTGTTCCCAAGGACGTTATCTCCATCTTTAATTTGAGTAGAACGACGAATATCCAAACGAATCGAAGCATAAAACTTCAATGCATTTCCTCCCGTTGTAGTTTCTGGATTTCCAAACATCACACCAATTTTCTCTCTTAATTGATTAATAAAGAAAACTGTACAATTTGTTTTACTGATGGTTCCTGTTAATTTACGCAATGCTTGAGACATTAAACGGGCGTGTAATCCCATTTTAGAATCTCCCATTTCGCCTTCAATTTCACTTTTTGGAGTCAAAGCTGCAACCGAGTCAATGACAACAATGTCAATTGCTCCGGAACGAATCAAGTTCTCCGCAATTTCTAACGCTTGTTCTCCATTATCAGGTTGTGATATGATTAAGTTTTCAATATCTACGCCTAATTTCTCCGCATAGTTTCTGTCGAAAGCATGTTCTGCATCAATAAAAGCTGCAATTCCACCTGCTTTTTGAGCTTCAGCAATAGCATGAAGCGTCAATGTGGTTTTTCCAGAAGATTCCGGACCGTATATTTCAATAATTCTACCTCTTGGATAGCCTCCAACTCCTAATGCCAAATCGATTCCTAAAGACCCGGAAGAAATAGTTTCTACTTCTTCAATGGCTTTGTCGCCCATTTTCATTACTGTCCCTTTTCCGTAGGTTTTGTCTAATTTGTCAAGCGTAAGTTGTAGCGCTTTTAATTTAGATTCTTTCTCTGAACTCATCTTTTCTTTTACCTTTTCTTTCATCTATTTGTATTGGTTTATAACGGTAAGAAACTGACAGGATGATTACTTATCCCATAATTTCATTTGTATATTGAATATATGTTTTGTAAAAATACTTCTTTTTTGATTTAAAATTTTCTCTTTCAAGAATATTTTAAATCTATTTATCAATTAAAAATAGTCAGTTGTATTTTGCTTCTTACACGAACAACGCTTTTAATTCGGTTGCATCATGGGGGTTCATTTTTCCGGCTAAAACTAAACTCAGCTGTTTGCGTCGCAATGCAGCTTCAAAACGTTGTTTTTCTATTTCGGTTTCCGGAACAATTTGGGGTACTTCAACGGGTCTTCCCGTATCGTCTACTGCTACAAAAGTGTAGATCGCTTCATTTGCTTTGGTTTTATTACCGGATTCTCTGTCTTCAACCCAAATGTCAATGAATATTTCCATTGAACTTTTGAAAGCTCTGGAAACTTTAGCTTCAACAGTAACGACACTTCCCAACGGAATGGCTCTGTTGAACGCAACATGATTTACGGATGCTGTAACTACAATTCTTCGGGAATGTCTGCGTGCCGCTATACTTGCTGCGCGATCCATACGGGCTAATAATTCGCCACCAAAAAGATTGTTCAAAGGATTGGTCTCGCTTGGTAAAACCAAATCAGTTAATATCGTCAGGGATTCTGAAGGGTGTTTTGGTGTCATTTTTTTATTTAAAAAGGAATTATTGTTCAAAATAATAAGTTGTAAAGTCTAGTTTAACCAATAAACGGCCAATATTGCAGGGATAAAATAAATAACAATTGTTCTGGCTCCATCATAATCTTTGGCCAATCGCTGTCCGAAAAGCAACATCAACAACGTGATACAAGAGAAAACGGCTCCGTAAAAACCAAAAATCCTTCCGTTATTCACGAACAGTTCCACACAGCCGACTACACATAAAATACCGGAAATTAATTCTAAAATCAAGATATTTAGTAATGCTAAAGGTACATGGTTTTTTAATGGTGTTTTAGCGAAATGACCTTTTAACCATTCGACATTATCTTTCCAATAAAACAATTTGTCGTATCCGGACTGTAGGAAAGTGATGGCCAGGAAAATTAAAATCAAAATAGAAGTAATATTGTTCATTTTTTTATTTTTTGTGAATTAAACGAGTAAGTTTTATTGATAAATCGGTTAAAATAATTTTAGCGTTTCCGTTGCGTTCAATGTGATACATCGCCTCTGAAAGTTCTTTAAAAATATCATTTATGTTGTTGCCATTTACAAAAGGTGCAAAATTCTCCAGTTTGAATTTTTCCACTTGTGGTTCCATGTAGACTAAACTTGGCGTTTGGTAATTGAGCAACAAGGCCTGACGAAACATATCAATACAAAAATGTAAAAACTTTTTTTGGGTTTCTCTTCCCAAACCAGCAATTTGCTCGCTCCACTGGATCAAATCCTGAATGGCAGCGGCGTTTCCTTTTGCTCTAAAAGCCGCACGAACCCAATCGACAAACCATTTTTCAAAAAAAACAGATTCGCTGTCCGGTTGTATTAATTGCAATGCTTTATTGAAATTTCCTTGTGCCTGATGCGCTATTTTTAAAGCTATTTTAGAATCCGTATTTTCTTTTGAAACCAAGGCCTCCGCAATGACAGTTTCACTCAAACCATTAAAATGTAGTACTTGGCAACGGGAACGAATCGTTTGAATAATATCTTCTTCATTTTCTGAAATCAGGATAAAAACCGTTCTGTCTGTAGGTTCTTCCAATAATTTCAGTAATTTATTAGAAGCAGCGATATTCAATTTATCAGCCATCCAAATAATCATTATTTTGTATCCGCCTTCATAAGATTTTAAAGCCAGCGATTTCAAGATTTCCTGCGCATCATCGACCCTAATTTCTCCTTGCTTGTTTTTAACACCTAGCATTTGGTACCAATCAAACAAACTTCCGTACGGATTTTGTTCTATAAACTGTCGCCATTCCGTTATGAAATCAATGCTTTTGGGTTTTGCTTTTACTTCTTCAGTACTGACAGTCGGGTAAATAAAATGCAAATCAGGATGGGAAGTTTTCTGAAATTTCAGGTTGCACGCTTCATTTGAACCGGAATTCTCTCCGTTTTGATTGCTGCAAATGATGTATTGTGCATACGCAATCGCCATGGGTAAAG
The DNA here is from genome assembly GCF_003968755.1 of Flavobacterium sp. RSP15. Taxonomy (GTDB): domain Bacteria; phylum Bacteroidota; class Bacteroidia; order Flavobacteriales; family Flavobacteriaceae; genus Flavobacterium. The sequence goes on from NZ_RYDL01000002.1 coordinate 349,718, forward strand.
TACCACTGCCTTCCGGACCTACGAACAGTTGTGCGTGGGGAACTCTGCCCAAATCAGCACTTTTTGTCAAATGACTTTTGATGTGTTCTTGTCCTAAAATTTCTGAAAATTGCATGAAGCAAAGATAGCAGAAAATGGTGTAGTCTAAAATTTTAGCAGGCAAAGTTTCAGCAGAAGCTAGTTTATAGAAGTGTAAATTTATGTTTTATTTTTAAAATTTAACAGGCCTTTATCTAAAATAATATCTAGATAAATTAATAAATAAAAGCATTATTTATTAATTTACATCGATTTCGTTGCTAAAAATTGATTTTATATGATTTTCCCTAATTTATTAATAATTTAAAAGTTCTATATTTGTTACTCTTTCAAAAAAAATAAACTAAAAAACAGACTGATGAAAACCATAAGTGATTTCAATTTTGCAAATAAAAAAGCCATAATTCGGGTTGATTTTAATGTGCCTTTGGACGAAAAGTTCAATGTAACGGATGCCACGCGTATTGAAGCTGCAAAACCTACTATTGACGCGATTCTTGCGCAAGGCGGAAGCGTGATTTTGATGTCGCATTTAGGCCGGCCAAAAGGAGTGGAAGAAAAATACTCTTTAAAACACATTTTGAAAACAACTGCTGAAATTCTTGGAGTTTCGGTTCAGTTCGCTTCAAACTGTATTGGTTCAGAGGCGAAAGCTGCAGCTGAAAAATTGCAGGCTGGAGAAGTTTTATTGTTAGAAAATTTACGTTTTCACAGCCAAGAAGAAGCGGGTGATGTTGCTTTTGCAAAAGAACTGGCGTCACTTGGTGATATTTTTGTAAACGACGCTTTTGGTACAGCGCATAGAGCGCACGCATCGACTACAATCATTGCGCAGTTTTTTCCTAGCGAAAAATGTTTTGGATTATTATTGGCCAAAGAAATAGAAAGCTTGAACAAAGTTTTAAAAAACAGCGAAAAACCAGTAACAGCAGTCCTTGGTGGATCAAAAGTATCTTCTAAAATTACCGTAATCGAGAATATTCTTGATAAAGTAGACCACATGATTATTGGTGGCGGAATGACTTTTACTTTTGCGAAAGCATTAGGCGGTAAAATTGGCGATTCGATTTGTGAAGATGACAAACAAGAATTGGCTTTGGAAATCTTGAGATTAGCTAAAGAAAAAGGAGTTCAAATCCACATTCCAGTTGATGTCGTAGCGGCAAATGCTTTTTCAAATGATGCTCAAACCCAGATTGTGGATGTCAAAGCAATTCCTGACGGGTGGCAAGGATTGGATGCTGGACCAAAATCATTGGAAAACTTCAAAAAAGTAATCATGGATTCTAAAACGATTCTTTGGAACGGTCCATTGGGTGTTTTTGAAATGGAAAATTTTGCTAACGGAACAATTACATTGGGTAACTTTATTGCAGAATCTACTGCAAACGGGGCATTCTCTCTTGTAGGTGGAGGGGATTCAGTGGCAGCTGTAAAACAATTTGGGCTGGAGGATAAAGTGAGTTACGTTTCTACAGGCGGAGGAGCAATGCTGGAGATGCTCGAAGGCAGAGTATTACCCGGAATTGCAGCTATTTTAGACTAATAAATACAGTAAAAATAAAAGCCGTTTTGATATTTAAATAGAATTCAAATCCAGCAGCTATTTTATCACATGAGTAAAAACCTCAGCGACACCTTATGTATCACTGAGGTTTTTTTTAAGTTTCACAATTGGATCTTTAAAGCAATTTTACCCACAAACAAGTATAAATTCAGCACTAAGGACCTAAAAATTATATTTTTAACAATATTTAAAGGAAATTTTAGTTTTAACCTACTAAGTTTGTAAAAATAAGACTTCTAATCATTTGAAATATAGGTCTTTGATCTTTAAAATATGACTATAAAAAATACCACATTATCGCTTTTTCTGTTGTTATCAATTCATTTGTTTTCGCAGGAAGCAACTGAAAATAAAGCGATTGAAAAAATTGACACCAAATTATCCTATTTAGATTCTATTAAAAATTCCTTTGTTGAATATGATCTGGCATCTTGTGTAGACAGTTTGTGGATGAACGAAATGACCAACTTAGATTTATATAATAATCTTACAGAAGACATCGAAAACATAAATATAGATGAAAAAGTAGATTATGAGTTACCAACAGCACTGCTGAAAGAAAGACTGGCGGCAATGAATGCAAAATCGCCGTTTAATATTGAGTACAATCAAGGTTTGGAAAATATTATTAAATCATTTTTAAAATACCGCAAAAAATCTTTTGAACGATTAATGGCCACTTCGGAATATTATTTCCCCATGTTTGAGGAGGCTTTGGCCAAACAAAATGTTCCTTTGGAGATAAAATATTTAGCCGTTGTGGAATCTGCTTTAAATCCAAAAGCAGTTTCAAAAATGGGAGCAACTGGACTGTGGCAATTTATGTATCAAACCGGAAAACAGTATGGGTTGAAAATTGATTCGTATGTGGATGAACGCAGCGATCCCTTAAAGGCTTCCGAGGCAGCAGCGCAATATATGACCAATATGTACAAAATATTTGGAGATTGGGATTTGGTTTTGGCCTCTTATAATTCTGGTCCGGGAAATGTTTCCAAAGCGATCAGACGTTCCGGTGGTCAGCAAAATTATTGGAATATCAGGAAAAATCTTCCCAGAGAAACCCAAGGATATGTACCTGCTTTCTTAGCAACCATGTATCTTTATGAATACCATAAGGAACACGGAATCGTGCCCCAGCGGGCTACCATAAAGCATTTTACTACGGATACTATCCTGATCAAGAAGCAAATTACATTCAAGCAAATATCAGATTTACTTGATGTTCCTGTGGTTCAATTGCAGGTTTTAAATCCCTCTTACAAGCTTGATATAATTCCTTTTTATCATGATCAAAATCATTATTTGAGATTGCCCCAAGAAAAAATTGCTGTTTTTGCCTCTAATGAAAGTCCGATTTATGCCTATACAGAATACGAATCCGGCAAACGAGAGAAGCCCTATTTTGCTACAAAAACAACAACCAAAAAAGAACGCGAAGATACTGGTAGTCAAAGAATAGCGCAATCCCATACAACCCAGTATTACAAAGTGAAAAAAGGAGATAATCTGGGAGCTATTGCCAGTAAATACGATGTTAGTATTGCTGATTTAAGACAATGGAATGCGCTAAGCAGCAATGTTATCGTGTATGGTAAAAACCTAAAAATTAGCAGCAACGAAGGGACTGTTTCTGATGAAGTAAAAAAGAATTCAGATCCAATACAAGCCCTTTCGGAGAAGCAAATTGCCGCGTCATTAGAGGCAAACGCAGCTGTAGCATCTACTGAAAGCAAGGCGTATTACATAGTTCAAAAAGGAGATAATTTAAATACCATTGCCAAAAAAAACAAGGTTACTGTCGCTGAAATTCAACAATGGAACAACCTTTCGGACGCTAATGTGCTATTAGGAACATCATTAAATATGGGCAGTAGCAATGCTGCGCTTACAAATGATTTGACAGTTACTCCGGTTGTAAAGAATATTGAATACGAAGTCCAAAAAGGAGACAATTTAGAGCGTATTGCTAAGAAATTTGGCACCTCTGCGTCTACTCTGAAACAATGGAATAAAATTTCCGGACAGACCATCGTTTTAGGAAGTTCTTTGATTGTTGCCAAAGGGGAGCCTGTAATAAATACAAATAGACCAACGATAAGTTATTTTAAGAAAAAAACAAATGGTTCTGGGTTATCCCAAAAAGAAACCGTTGATTACTACGTAAAAAAAGGAGATTCGTTGTATAGTATTTCAAAAAAATACCCAGGCGTAACTATTTCTGATCTGAAAAAATGGAACGGTATTCGCGGAGAAGAACTCAAACCAGGAATGAAACTTAAAATTAACGGATAATAGAATTATCTTATCTAAATTTGGGTTTTATTTTATAATTGAAATACAATGAATAAAGCCCTTCTTTTATTGCTTTTTACTGCCATTTTTCTGGGTTCTTGTAACGAAAAAAAAGATCCCCAACCACGCGCTACAACAGGAAAAATTAATACTATTTCAGTTATCATAGACGACCAGTTGTGGAATGGTGAGATTGGCGACAGCATTCGAAATAAATTTGCCTCCGCCGTTATAGGATTACCTGAGGAAGAACCGCTTTTTACGATAAATCAGTATCCTACTAAAATTTTAGAAGGATTTATGACGGATAGCCGTACGATTATCGTAGTCAAAAAAGAGGAGCAAAATAAATTTGAAATTAAAAAAAATCAATACGCATCTCCCCAAAATGTGTTTCATATTTCTGGAAAAACAAGCGCAGATATTCTAGAAATAATAGAGCGAAATTCGCCAAAAATAATTGAAATTATTAAGGAAACTGAAATTTCCGAAAACCAACGCATTATAAAACAGTCTATTCTTAATCCAAAAATCATCAAGAATAAATTTCAAATTTCGATTAATATTCCTTCTTCATATCAATACGTTCTGCACAAACCACATTTTATATGGTTAAAAAACGAAATTATCAGCGGTAACACGAGTTTGTTGATTTATCAAGTTCCCATAAATGCTCTCACTAAAAAGGATACAGATCTGATTACGAATATTATTAAAATGAGGGATTCTATTGGCAATCTCTACATTAGCGGAAAAGAGAATAACACTGCAATGATTACCGGAGAAAGCTATTCACCTTATTTTTTTAAGATCAGCCTGGACGGAAAGGAAACGTATGAAACAAAAGGAACATGGGAATTGAAAAATGATTTTATGTCAGGCCCTTTTATCAATTATGCTATTTTGGATACAGAACACAACAGGATTTTAGTTTTGGAAGGTTTTTGTTATGCGCCCTCCAAAGAAAAAAGAGATTTAATGCATGAGTTAGCAGCCATCATAAAATCAGTTGAGGTTTTGAAAAAATAGTTTTATTTTCTTTTATTTGCAGTCTAATAAAAACTAAAAAAAATAAAATGTTAAAATGGAGTATAAAGTCGTTTAAGGACCTTTCTGTGGATGAGTTATACGATCTGCTGAGATTGAGAAGCGAGATTTTCGTGGTGGAGCAAAACTGTGTATATCTTGATCTTGACGGAAAGGATAAAGTGGCTTTGCATCTTATTGGAGAATTTGAAGGTAAAATTGTAGCGCATTCCAGACTTTTCAAACCAGGAATCAGTTTTGACAATGCCTCAATTGGCCGAGTAACAGTTGATTCAAATTACCGCGACAAAAAATGGGGGCACGATCTAATGCGGGAATCTATTGCAGGAATAGCGCATCATTTTGGCGAGAGCCACATCACTATTGGAGCACAATTGTACCTAAAGAAATTCTATGAGAGCCATGGTTTTGAGCAAACCAGTGAAATGTATCTAGAAGACGATATTCCGCATATTGAGATGAAAAGAGAGGAACTAAATTTTTAGAATCAGAAATTCAACTCTGCGGTCTAATGCTTCTCCTTTGCCTAACGGAAATTTGTTTCCTCTTCCTATGTAATGCATCCTAAGGCTGTTTACGCCTTTATTTATCAAGTATTTATAAACGTTTTTTGCACGGTTCAAGGAAAGCTTGCGTTCTCGGGTTCTCTTATCTATGGCGTCCCGGTAATAGCTGGGTGTGCAACAAACGTGGCCTCGGATTTCGAATTCCAACGTTTTTTGTTGCTGCAAAAGAATCACAATCTTATCTAATTCTTTCTTAGATTTCTCCGTTAATATGCTGCTACCAAGCGGAAAAAGGAGGTTTTCCAGATAAATACGGTCGCCTACTTTATGCTTTTTCTGAAACGAATTGTAAATGCCGTTTCCAAAACTGTTTTTTTTGACAAGAAACAAGTCGACACGCCTATTTTTAGAACGGGTTTCCGATAGGTTTTCCAGCATATTTTTTTTCAGAATCACACGCCCTTTGCCTTCAATAATGACAATTTTGTTTTTACTGAAACCATTTTGGATCAGTATACTTTGTACCGTAATTACTCTGTTTTGTGATAATTCATAATTATAATCGTTAGCACCCCGATCGTCACAGTATCCATAAATTTGTATCGACTCTACTTTTGAAGTGTCTGTGTTTTTTATAAAATCAACTATCGTTTGTATTTGGTCGTTATAAAGTGTGAATTTGTCAAATTCAAAATAAACCGTTTCTATAGGTTGTCCCTGAGCCACTACGTAGCTCGAAAAAAGTAATAGTACTATGGAGAACGATTTTTTCATTTTAAGATAGACTGATACTCCATATTGGAATTCAAAATAGTAATGGCTCGTTTGATTTCGTAATTATTTTTGATGTAATACTGATACAGCCCTTCCTGATATTGATAGCGTTTAATGATTTCATCGACCATCAGGTTTTTGATTTCTTTTTGGTTTTTGTCCAATAAAGCATTTTCGCTTTTTTGAAGCGCAACACGTAATTGTTGGTATTCTACCAGAATAGATTCCTCTAGTTTTTCTTTTTTGGCCATAGCCAAAGTGTTTTTTAAGGCCAATTCCGTTTCCGTGTCAAAGGAGAATTTCTGTACTTTTAGGAACTGTTTGAACTCTAGATACTCCACATCAGAAATAACAGGAACACGATTTCCTAAATTTGGATTTTTATAATAATACGTCGTGGCATAGTTAAAAATCCCGTCGTTGCGAAGCAAAGCATTTGCTATTGGACTTAATTTAGTTTCTTCCAGTTCTACATCCGGCTGAATTCCTCCGCCGTCATAAACGGTTCTGCCTTTTCTGGTTTTAAAGACATTGTAGTTTTTCTCTTCTGTTTTTAGAACCATTCCGTTTTTGTCTTTTCGTGAATAATCTAAAGCTTGAATGCATCTTCCGGATGGCGTGTAATAACGGGAAATGGTTACTTTTAGTTGCGTTCCATACGTTAAATCTACCGGTCTTTGCACGAGTCCTTTCCCAAAACTGCGACTACCCACCACTATAGCGCGATCTAAATCCTGAAGTGCCCCAGCCACGATTTCGGATGCTGAGGCGCTGCGACCGTTAACAAGAATTATCAAAGGAATGACAGTATCTACAGGATCTTTGGTTGTTTTGTATGTGCTGTTGTGTTGCTCTATTTTTGATTTTGTAGTAACAATAATCTCGTTTTTTGGAACAAATAAATTACAAATATTCACAGCTTCATTCAAGAGTCCGCCAGGATTGTCTCGGACATCCAGTATAATGCGTTCGGCACCTTCTTTTTTGAGTTGTTCTAAGGCTTCTTTGGTTTCCAGGTATGCTTTTTTATTAAAATGCGATAATACGATATAGCCGGTCTTGTCGTCTATTTTTGCAAAAAAGGGCACCGATTTGATTTCGACTTCGTCCAGGATAATCTGGGTACTTTGTACTTTTCCTTGTCGGATGTATTTGATGTCTATTTTGGTGTTTTTGGTACCTTTGAAAAGCTGAGAGGCCTCGTCCTTAAAATCAGACAAAAGGACATCGCCCACTTGAATAATTTCGTCACCGGCTTTCAGGCCAGCTTTGTCGGCGGGAAAATTTTTATAGGGCTCTTTAACGATCAATTTATCTTCTTTTCGAGTCAGTAAAGCGCCTATTCCGGTATATTCTCCAGTGTTGTTTATCTTGAATCGCACTACATCCTGCTCGTTGAAATATACGGTGTATGGGTCTAAATTAACCAGCATTCCTTTGATGGCCTTGTCCATTAATTCCCCAGGATTCGTTTCATCGACATAATTTCGATTTAATTCCTTGAAAAGGGTCGTGAATATCTCGATTTGCTTGGCGATTTCAAAAAAATCATCTTTGAAGCTGGTTCCAATAAACAGAAATGCCGAAGCGACAACGGGAATTAAAATTTTTTTTTTGAAGAAGCTCATGGGTTTAATTAACTAAATTTAAGACCACTAAAATAACAATAAATCACGAAATAATTATGCAGGACTGAATCTAAAGGCGATTTTGTTTAATTGGGATAGGTTAATTGTTTATATTTCAGAAATAGAATCGCTTTCGGATACTGGTTTTTTAATATTTTGAGCAACAAATTTCTCAAACAATTGAATGGTTTTGGTATTAATTTCGGCGTACGTCAATCTGTCTTTAGTTTGATAAAAAAACATAAAGGAATAGGGTTGGTCCAGATGGTCAATCAAAAGGTGTTTGTTCAGCCGGTAGGTTTCGCGCAGGACGCGTTTGAAATAATTGCGGTCTACGGCTTTCTTGAAATTCTTTTTGGAAACCGAAACGCCCATTTTTATTTTTTCTCCCGTCCCAAAGTTTCGGGACTCGGGATCGCCAAAAGAGCTGGCTTTATACACCAATCGCAACGGATATTTTGATACTGATTTCCCTTCGGTAAACAATAATCCAATAGTGGTCTTGCTTTTTAGTTTTTCGTTTTTTGAGTAGGTAAAATTCATTTTAATAGAAAAAAGGACATGGATTTTGACTGGCAAAGTTACGATTAAAGGTTGAGTTCATATATTGTTTGGGATTTAAAATCGGGCTAAAAATATATTTCTTACTTTTACGGCAAATTTTTAAAGCATGAAAAAACTAATTTCGTATCCCATATCCGTAATCTATTATTTATGTTTTGGTCTTACCTTGGTTATTTTTCACCCAATTCAATGGGTTTGCTTTCATGTTTTTGGGTATCAAGCTCATAAAATAAGTGTCGATTATTTGAATTTTTTTCTGGTTTTGTGCACAAGACTGTTAGGAACATCGTATCAGTTTGATAATGTGGAAAGCATTCCAAAAAATGTTCCGTTAATTTTCGTTTCCAATCATCAAAGTATGTACGATATTATTGCTATGATTTGGTTTTTTCGCCGATTTCATTGTAAATTTGTCAGTAAGAAAGAATTGGGAAGCGGGATTCCCAGCGTGTCGTTTAATTTACGACATGGCGGTTCGGCTCTTATTGATCGTAGTGATCCCAAGCAAGCCATTCCTGCGATCAAAAATTTGTCTGAATATATTGAAAAACACAATCGTTCTGCAGTTATTTTTCCGGAAGGAACACGAAGCAAGACTGGCATGCCAAAGGAATTTGCGCAAAGTGGATTCAAAATTTTATGCAAATACGCGCCTTCGGCTTATATAGTTCCGATAAGCATAAACAATTCTTGGAAAATTGTTAAATATGGATTTTTCCCTTTAGGTATAGGAAATCACCTTACCTTTGTGGTACATACACCCTTAGAAGTGAAAAACTATGATTTTGCTGAATTGATGCATAAAACAGAAGCGGCAGTAGTTCAAGGAATAAAAATTTAATTTATATAATAATGTCAATAAAAAACATTCGATTAGAAGTAATGCAGTTTTTGGAAAAAAACGTAGATAGTTTTGTCGATCAGTATCTGATACCAGTAGAAAAAATATGGCAGCCAACGGATTTCTTGCCTAATTCTCAAAGTGATACTTTTTTTGATGAGGTCAAAGAATTGCGTGAAATTGCAAAAGAGTTACCCTATGATTTTTGGGTAACTTTAGTAGGTGACACCATTACTGAAGAAGCCCTACCGACCTACGAATCTTGGTTAATGGACGTAGATGGAATAGATAATGTAGAGCGAAACGGTTGGTCCAAGTGGATCCGACAATGGACTGGTGAGGAAAATCGTCACGGCGACATGCTCAACAAATATCTGTACTTGTCAGGTCGCGTGAATATGCGTGAAGTAGAAACGACTACTCAGCATCTCATCAACGATGGTTTTGACATAGGAACCGGAAGAGACCCTTATAAAAACTTTGTTTATACTAGTTTTCAAGAGTTGGCAACCTATGTTTCCCATAACCGAGTAGCGCAAATGGCTAAGAAATATGGGGATAACAAATTGTCTAAAATGTGCAAAATGATTGCGGGTGACGAGATGCGCCACCATCATGCTTACAGTGAATTTGTAACTCGTATTTTTCAGGTGGATCCTAGCGAAATGATGCTTGCTTTTCAATATATGATGAAAGCAAAAATCGTTATGCCAGCACATTTCTTGAGAGAATCCGGTGAAAAAATAAGTACTGCTTTCGAACAGTTTTCTGATTCGGCACAACGAATCGGGGTGTACACTGCAGCGGATTATGTAGACATTATGCAAAAATTAATTGACAAATGGGAAATTGATAAAATTACAGGCTTAACTGACGAAGCAGAAAAAGCCCGGGATTATTTGATGAAATTACCCGGAAGAATGGCACGAATTTCTGAGCGATTGGTCATTCCGAAAGAATCCCATATTTTCAAATGGGTAGAACCCGCTTTAGTACGATAGCTTTTTGAATGCAAAAATAAAGAATAAAAAAGTTGAATTTTGAAGTTACAGAACTTTGAAATTCAACTTTTTTTTTAAAAGTATATAAAGAATGATAAATGCAGATTTAATTCGAAAAACGATTCTTTTTGTAAAGGAAAAACTAAAAAATGCCGAAGGCGGACACGATTGGTTTCATATTGAAAGAGTGTTTAAAAATTCCGTTTTGATTGCTAGAAAAGAAGCTTGTGATCCCACGGTGGTTCAATTGGGTGCTTTGCTGCATGATATTGCCGATAGTAAGTTTCATGACGGTGACGAAACTGTAGGGCCAAAACTAGCGAGATCATTTTTAGAATCAGAAAATGTTGACGCAGATACCATTATACATGTGGTCAAGATCATTGAAAACATCTCATACAAAGGCGGTAATTTCGAAAAGAAATTCTCCTCCATAGAATTAGATGTGGTTCAGGATGCGGACCGATTAGATGCGATTGGCGCCATTGGAATTGCCAGAACATTCAATTATGGCGGATTTAAAAACAGAGCGATCTACGACCCTAAAATTGCTCCAAATTTCAACATGACCAAGGAAGAATACAAGAAGAACGATTCTCCAACGCTCAATCATTTTTACGAAAAATTATTGCTTTTGAAAGATAAGATGAATACCGAGACGGGAAAACAAATTGCACAAGAAAGACACCAGTATATGGAAGGATTTCTAGCGCAGTTTTATGCGGAATGGGAAGGGGAGAAGTAAGTAAACAGTGTTCAGTTTTTAGTATTCAGTTTGTTGACGTCCAAATACTGCAACTTTAATTAAAAAAGATCGATTTCAGTCTTGCTTTACACCCAAGCCATGAACTGATTACTAAATTCTGGTCCCTAACCACTATTTTTAAATTTCAGATATTTTTTGGATTGCTGGTTTTTTAAATCAAAAATCAGTCCCGATAGTTATCGGGATTAATCAAAAATCTTAAATCGAAATCCCTTTTGCTTTCATTTCCAAAATCACATCCGAAGCATTTTTAAAAGTGGGCGCTTGCTCAATAATAGTTCCTACTCTTTTTTTATTGAGTTTAAAAGTGATGTCGTTCTCCGTTGTAAACAGTAAGGCAGTTAAAAATGGATTGTTCATAAAAGGCGCTAATACCATAAAAGTTTCGTCAAGAGTATGAAAACTTTCTATTTCTTCGGTTTTATAACGCGCCGTAACGGAAAGGCTGAACACGTCACTTTCTGACAAAACGGGACGAACGTAGATATTTTTCAGTTCGGTGTCACCAATGGTTTTGGCAAGTGTTAGTTTGGCGTAAGTGCCATTTTGGATGCTTTCTTTTACATTTTCCCAGAAAAGTGCAAATACAGGTTGGAAGGACATTGGTTTAATTTTAGATGGTTATATTCCGAAAGAGGATTGCAAAATTAAGTCTTGTCAAGCAGATAATCTGTTTTTTGAGCAAAGATTATTTTAAAGGAACATCATTTATAAACTAAAAAGAGAACCAACGTGGTTCTCTTTTGTTATTATTTCCCCGTAAACACTGCTTTTCTTTTCTCTAAAAATGCAGCTGTTCCTTCTTTAAAATCTTCGGTTCCAAAACATTTTCCAAAAGCTTTTATTTCGGTTTCATAGCCATTTTTTCCTTCTTTAAAATTAGCATTGACGGCTTTTATGGCTTTGCCAATAGCATACGGAGAATTTTTTATTATTTTATGGGCTACACTCACACAGTAATCTAAAAGTTCAGCTTCAGGGACTACGTGATTCACCAGTCCCGTTCTGTAAGCATCTTGCGCTGTTACCATTCCTGCGGTCATAATCATTTCCATTGCGCGTCCTTTTCCTATCAATTGTGGCAAACGTTGCGTTCCTCCGTAACCCGGAATTACACCCAGCGAAACTTCAGGTAATCCCATTTTTGCATTTTCTGAAGCTACTCTGAAATGACACGCCATGGCTAATTCTAATCCGCCGCCCAATGCAAAACCATTAACGGCTGCGATTACGGGTTTTTTTAAATTTTCTATGAAATCAAATAATTTTTCTTGTCCTTCAGCGGCCAATTGCGTTCCTTCTTCAACTGAAAAAGCAGCAAATTCAGAGATATCCGCTCCCGCCACAAAAGCTTTTTCACCGCTTCCCGTTAAAATAATAACACGAATTTCATCATTTTTCCCTAATGTTTTGAAAGCTTTATTCAAATCAGAAATCGTGGCAACATTCAACGCATTTAGTTTTGTAGCACGATTAATGGTAATCGTTGCAATGTTATTTTCGGTTGCAATTAAAAGATTTTCGTAGTTCATAATTGTATTTTTAGGTGTTAATTATTGGAAGCGAAACCGTAAAAGTAGTTCCTTTTCCATATTCAGTTTCAAAGGTAATCGTTCCTTTATAATTTTCGATAATGTTTTTTATAATTCCAAGACCAAGACCCATTCCGCTACTTTTAGTGGTAAATTTTGGTTCGAATATACGGTCAATATCTTTGAGTTGAATCCCAATTCCATTATCGGTAACAGTAATTAATACGTTGTTTGCTGCTTTATGGATACGGAGAACTACTGATTTTTTTTCTTGTTGTTCCGGAATAGACTGAATAGCATTTTTAGCCAGGTTCGTGATAATCCGGATCAGTTGGGTACGGTCAATTTTCGAAATAATTTCAGGAGAATCGCTTTGAAATTCAATGTAGTCTTCATTGAAAATGTCCATCGCAAGTTCTACTACGGCAACAACATTCAAGGTTTCGTTTTGCTGTGCCGGCATTGATGCAAAATTTGAAAACGCAGAGGCAACGGCACTCATGGTGTCAATTTGTTGAATTAAAGTTTCGGAGTAATCGTTCATTTTTTGTTTTACATTGGCATCGTTTGGATCAAATTTTCGTTGAAAACTCTGTACTGTTAATCGCATTGGCGTAAGCGGATTTTTGATTTCATGGGCGACCTGTTTGGCCATTTCGCGCCACGCTTCTTCTCGTTCGCTTTGGGCCAGTTTAATGGCGCTTTTCTCCAGTTTGTCCACCATTCCGTTGTAGGCATTGATCAATAAGTTGATTTCCTTACTGTTTGCTTCCAGAACAATTTTTTCATTTTTTTGATTTAAACTCGTTCCACTTAACTTATCTGATATTGTTTTTAATGATTTTGTAATGTAAGAGGAAAGGAAATAAGCGACAGCAAAAGCAATAATAAGCATAAAAGCATACACCTGTCCCAGACGAATTAGGAAACTTTTTAATTCGTTTTCATAATATCCATCATCTTCTACATAAGGTAAGTTCAATATTCCCAGTGGTTTGAATTTATGATCTTTGATTTGGCTGAAAGCGGAACGGTTCTTTTTGCCATCTATAGTTTTAATATCAACGTATCTTTTTTCGATAGAAGAACGAACTAGTTTTAAAATGTATTTTGGAATAGGAGGCGCCACTATATCCACAGAAAAAGACTCTTTAGAAGACTTTAGTAATTTTCCGTCCAGACCATAGATGTTTATTTCCGCATTATGAATGTGGGCTAATTCATGGATTTTATCTTTAAAAATCAAACTTAAATTGGCAGAATTTAAAGGATATGTAGTGGTAGAGAGTACATAATTGATGTGCTCTTTTACAGAATTCTCATTGCGTTCTAAGCGTTCTTGGTGGTATTCTTTGGCTTCGTTTTTAAATTGAATGATGGATATAGAAGCTAATAAAACAGACGCTATTAATATCAACACAATCATCGAAAGGAAGATTCTGATTCGTAACGAGAGCATTGCTATTTTGAAGCTTTTGAACATAATTAAGATTGATTTCTTTCTCTTATTTTTTTATAAAATTTAAAGCCAAGCATAATTAAGACACCAAAGAGAAAGATTCCAATTACACCATAAATCCAGTTGAAAGCATTTTTTAAAATAACTAAAAAAACGACTGCAAAAAGGATTATCGTTGCGCCTTCGTTCCATAAGCGCATGAAATTCGTGGAGTATTTCACATCGTCATTTTGCAATTGCTTGAATATTTGCTGGCATTTTGCATGGTATAAATACAACACAAATACGAAGCCAAGTTTTACATGCATCCAAGGCATTTGCAACCACGCCTTTCCTAAATCTGTAAAAAACAACATCCAAAAAGCAAAAATACTCGCTAAAACCGCGGACGGCCATGTGATAATATACCACAATCGATAGGTCATTATTTTGTATTGTTTTTGAAGAATTTCTTTCTCTGGCGAGAGTTTATCTGCCGCTTCAATTTGGTACACGAACAAGCGTACAATATAAAACAATCCTGCAAACCATGTAATTACAAAGATGAGGTGCAGAGATTTAAGGTAATTATAGTATTCCATCGTTAGTTTGAATCAGTTTTGTATTCATTTCTTTTTTTAGAAAATAGCCAGTTAGTATTGTTGATAAGATATCTGCAATTGGGAATGCAAACCACACTCCAAAAATACCTAAAAAATTTGGTAGAATGAGCACTAAAGGAATCAGGAAAAATCCTTGTTTACTTAACGTCAAAAGCAGTGCTTTTTTTGCCTTTCCTGCAGCTTGAAAATAAGCCGCACCAATGAGCTGTACAGCAATAATTGGCGAAGCCGCAAAAACCCAACGCAACGCTTCCGGAGTTTGGTCAATCACGAGTGGGTCTGTAGTAAAAATAGCAACGATAGGCTTTGCAAAGATTAGAATAACCACAAAAATTAGCGAGGCGAGAAATGCGGCATATTTTATGGATAGTTGCACACTTTCTTTCACTCTTTCATAATTTCCTGCACCGTAATTGAAACCGGCAATTGGCAGAAATCCTTGCGTAATTCCCAGGATAGGAAACAAGGAAAACATCAGCATTCGACTGATAATTCCATAAATAGCAACAGAATGTTCGCCGCCATACGTATATAAAGTATGATTCAGGATGATGGCTAAAATGCTCACAACTCCTTGTCTTGAAAAAGTCACAAAACTCAACTCAGCGATTTCTTTGACAATGGGCATTTTAAATTTAAAATGCTTCATTTTCAGTTGAAGTTCACTTTTGAAAACAAAAAACCAAAGTACAAACAAGAAACAGGTAAAATAGGATATGGCAGTAGCCAAAGCAGCGCCAAACATACCTAAATCTAAGTATTTGATAAAAATAATATCCAATGCAATATTGACAAATGCAGGAATAATCATGGAGACCATCGCAAACTTGGCCTTGCCTTCGGCGCGAATCACGTTGTTTCCCATCATGCAAAGTGCCAAAAACGGAACGCTTATAATTATGGGAATAAAAAATTCTTTTGCGGGTTCCATTATGGCTCCTTTCGCGCCAAAAAGCATTAGCATTTCGTCACTAAAAAAAAGACCAAATACCACAAAAACAGAAGCCAATAAAAAAGTCATCATGATTTGGTTGCCAAATGTTTGAAGTGCTTTTTCCTTGTGACTGGCTCCCAATGCTCTGGAAAGTACAGATCCTCCGCCCACACCAATCGTCATTCCCAGAGAAGAAATCAAAAAGGTGATGGGCAGAACTACGGTTACCGCAGCAATGGCCAAAGAACCAATCCATTGTCCAACAAATATGGTATCAATCAAGATATTAACCGACATGAATAAAATCCCAATAGAAGACGGAACTGCCTGTTTTATCAAGAGTTTTTTAATGTCTTGTGTTCCTAGTTCATCGGCGGTAACAGTCATTTAAGAGTTAATTTTTTCGGAGTCAAGTTTAAGTGATGATGAAGCATTGGACCAGTTTGAAATCCAATTACTTACGGTTTTACACCAGTCGTCACCATCATTTAAACAAGGAATTGCTTTAAAATTTTCTCCTCCGTGAGCCTTAAATTCATGATTGGCTTCCATGGCAATTTCTTCCAAAGTTTCCAAGCAATCCGATACAAAAGCAGGCGTTACAACAGCCAGGTTTTTGATTCCTTTCTCGGGCATTTTGTTTACTTCAACGTCTGTATATGGTGTCAACCATTTGTCTCCGGCTAAGCGCGATTGAAAAGTCTGGCTGTATTTTCCTTCTGGAATTCCCAGCAATTTTACAACTTGTTTGGTCGTTTCATAACATTGATGGCGGTAACAAAACTCATGTGCCGGCGACGGGGTGTTGCAGCATGAACCGTCAATTTTACAATGTGATTTTGTGATATCCGTTTTGCGAATATGACGCTCCGGAATTCCATGGTAGGAGAATAATAAATGATCATAGTCAAAACCTTCTAGATGACCTTTAATGGAATCAGCCAAGTTTTTGAGATAATCTGGTTTGTTGTAAAACGCAGGAACTATCGTGAATTTCATACCCGGAAAATACTTTTTACGGTACTCTTCGGCCAGTTCTATTATTGTGGTGGTAGATGCCATTGCATGTTGCGGGTACAAAGGAAAAAACAACACCTCGGTCACGCCTTTATCATGTAACTCTTGTAAGCCGGACAATAAGGATGGATTTCCGTAACGCATTGCTAGGGAAACGGGTACATCAACTAATTTTTGTACTTTTTCGTGCATTCTTTTGGAAATAACCACAAGTGGAGACCCTTCGTCCCACCATATTTTTGCGTAAGCGGCAGCAGATTTTTTAGGTCTTGTTTGCAAAATTATACCACGAACTAATAATGCTCGTAACAAAAACGGAACGTCAATTACGTATTTGTCCATTAAAAATTCATCTAAATACGATTTTACATCCTTTGGAGTTGGACTTTCCGGAGAACCTAAATTAACTAATAATACACCTTTCATGTTATCTTTTTTTGTTGGTACAAAAGTAAATAAACTTACTTTTTTATAAATTGCGATTAACTATTTTTTATTTATTGTTTAATATATGAAATCAATTGTTTATGACATATTTGGATTGATCGACATCAAGTATTTTTTGGGCGTAGTGGCAAATTTTTTCTTAAATGCCGCTATGAAATGGCTTCCGGTGCTGTAGCCAATTTTCAATCCTACTTCGTTTACATTATAGGAGCCGCTATCGAGTAATTTTCGAGCAAAATCCATTTTGTAGTCAAACAGAAAACCATAAACGGTATCGCCATAAATTTGTTTGAAACCCATTTTTAGTTTCTTTAGATTCAGCCCTATTTCATCCGCCAATTCCTGTAATCCGGGTGGTTCAGCCATATTGGCTATGATGATTTCTTTGGCTTTTTTAATTTTCATGACATTGTCCTCATCAATTAGAAACGGACATTGTTCTGCGTTTGGATCTTCAGTTCTATTGAAATACAAACTCAATAATTCGTATCCTTTGCCTTTGTAATACAAGTTTTTTATGGAGGGATGCAAGTTATAATGAAACAATTGCGATAAAACAATCGCCATCGAGGGACTGATATTACCTTCGTTATAATATTTTTTGTCCTTATTATCTGCGCTTAAAAAAGTAATATAATCGGCTTCGGTCGAAAATAAAGCATGGAATTTTTTGATAGAAATAATCACAGAGATTACCCAAGAATTAGGTGCTAACTCCAGATTTAAAGGCAGTTCTTTTTGTGGGTTGTACAGCAACAATGATTTTTCCTCTTTCAGTTCCAAAGCATAATTGCCTTGGTTGAAAATGAATTTCGCTTTTCCTTTGATTCCAAAATGAAACTGAATCAAACCGCTGCCCACTTCCCGTTGCGCATTAAAAGAATCGTTGCTGTCATTCTGAAAGCGAATGAGTGTGAAATCATCCTCAATTTTTATAATTTCCTGAGAACCCATAGCGATATTTTTTTTAAATGAAAATGATATTCATCAAGTTATTTTATTTAGAACCACTTTAAATAAAGGAATTCAAACAACTTGAATTCATTACAAAAGTAGCCTTTTTTGCAGTATTCTGACCATTTGGAATTAAAAAATCACTGAGCGATACAAAAAGAACTTCTAGCGTTACTTTTATAAATACTATAGTGATAATTTTGCCTCACTTTTAGGAAAAGTGCAAATATGGAAAACAATAACACATCAAAGCATCATTATTTTTACTCCGTAGGATTAAGCTATAAAAAAGCAGATGCTGAGATTAGAGGAAAGTTTAGTTTAGATGCCGCAGCAAAAACGCGGGTTTTGGAACAAGCTAAGAATGAAGGAATAGAGAGTTTAATAGTTACTTCTACCTGCAACCGTACAGAGATTTACGGTTATGCGGAACATCCGTTTCAATTGATCAAATTAATCTGCGAGAACAGTCAAGGCTCAGTTGAAGCTTTTCAAAAAGTGGGTTTTGTCTATAAAAATCAAGAAGCCGTCAGCCACATGTTTCGTGTGGGAACGGGTTTAGACAGTCAGATTCTGGGTGATTTTGAAATTATTGCCCAAATAAGAAACTCATTTTCACAATCAAAATCATTGGGCTTAGCCAATGCTTTTATGGAACGATTGGTGAATGCGGTGATTCAAGCCAGTAAAAAAATAAAAACCGATACCGAAATTAGTTCTGGAGCTACTTCGGTTTCTTTTGCTGCGGTTCGTTATATTATTAACAATGTGCAAGACATTGGGAACAAAAATATTCTATTGTTTGGTACTGGAAAAATTGGTAGAAATACGTGTGAAAATTTAGTAAAACATACTAAAAACGAACACATTACACTTATCAATAGAACCAAAGAAAAAGCAGAGAAACTAGCCGGAAAACTGAATCTAATTGTGAAAGATTATTCGGAACTGCATTTGGAACTACAAAAAGCAGATGTTGTTGTGGTAGCTACCGGCGCACAGAATCCTACTATTGACAAAGCGATTCTGAATTTGAAAAAACCAATATTGATTTTGGATCTATCAATTCCTAAAAATGTAAATGAAAATGTCGAGGAATTAGAAGGTGTTACGCTGATTCACATGGATTATTTGTCACAATTAACAGATGAAACTTTAGAAAATAGAAAAAAACACATTCCCGCTGCTGAAGCCATCATTGAAGAAATCAAAGAAGAATTTACTACGTGGACCAAAGGCAGAAAATTTGCCCCTACTATCAATGCTTTGAAAGCAAAATTGAATGCGATAAAAACATCCGAATTGGATTTTCAAAGCAAGAAAATTTCAAATTTCAACGAAGAACAAGCAGAGATTATCAGCAACAGAATTATCCAAAAAATAACTACACATTTTGCCAACCATTTGAAAGATGATGATACGATGGTGGATGAAAGCATCGATTGGATTGAGAAAGTTTTCAAAATAGGAGCGACTACAAAATAAAATTTACACCATTAAGGAATTAAATTTCATTAAAATAAACCTTTAATTCCTCTTGGTTTGAAAAAATAAAAATGGCAAACAAAACAATACGCATAGGAACCCGAGACAGTGAACTCGCACTCTGGCAAGCCCATACCGTCGAAAAAAAACTAAATGATTTAGGCTATAAAACCGAAATTATAGCGGTAAAATCGCAAGGAGATATTATCCTTGACAAACCACTTTACGAATTAGGAATCACAGGCATTTTTACTAAAACACTTGATATTGCCATGATCAACGGTCAGGTTGATATTGCAGTGCATTCCATGAAAGATGTTCCTACGGCTTTGCCAATAGGAATTGTACAGGCGGCAGTTTTGGAAAGAGCCAATACGTTAGATATCCTAGTGTACAAAGGAACCCTTGATTTTCGTAATGGAGCAGGAACAATTGCCACAGGCAGTTTGCGTCGTCAGGCACAATGGCTCAATAAATACCCCAACCATAAAGTAGTTGATTTACGTGGAAACGTCAATACGAGAATGCAGAAATTGCAGGAAAGCGATTGGAACGGAGCCGTTTTTGCGGCAGCAGGTTTGGAAAGAATCAACTTGAAACCTTCTAATTATATCGACTTGGATTGGATGATTCCGGCGCCAGCTCAAGGCGCAATGGTGGTTGTTGCGATGGCAAAAGATGAATTTTGCAGAGAGGCCGTTTCTGAGTTAAATGATATTGATGCCGAGGTATGTACACACATTGAAAGACAGTTTCTGAAAACACTCGAAGGCGGTTGTACGGCACCAATTGGCGCTTTGGCAGTATTTACAGATGAGGAAATAGTATTCAAAGGCGTTTTGTTTTCAATTGATGGGAAACAAAAAATCGAAATAGAAAAAACCGTTCCGATGCAGGAATGGAAGAAATTAGGCTTTTATTGTGCCAAAGAAATTTTAGAAAATGGCGGAGCAGAATTGATGACAGCAATTAAAATTAATTTGAAGAAATAATGAGCCAAACAAGCATTTTATCCACCAAAACATTATCGGCAGAACAAAGGCAAGTATTTATTGATGCTAATTTTGATCTTTTGGAACAAGATTTCATCGAAATAAAAAACAACCTTTTCGAACTCAGTACCATCAACAACAACTTAATTTTTAGCAGCCAAAATGCTGTTTTAAGTTTGATAGAACAAAACGGTTGGGAAGTTTTAAAGACTAAACCTGTTTTTTGTGTAGGGATTAAAACCAAAGAATTACTGGAATTGCATGGCTTTACAGTTGATGTGTATTTAGATTATGCCTCTGAATTAGCCGAAATAATCACTTTAATTTACAATAAAGAAAGCTATACTTTTTTGAGCGGAAATTTGCGTAAAGAAACGTTGCCTGAAGCATTAAAAAGTGCCGGAATAATTTTTAATGAAATCGAAGTGTATCAAACAACACTAGCGCCTTTTAAAATATCAGACCAAGAAAATTTTGACGGAATTCTGTTTTTTAGCCCATCTGCCGTTGAAAGTTATTTGACAAATAATAAAATCAAGAATGAAGTTTGTTTTTGCGTAGGCACTACTACAGCAGCAGCATTAGAAACAAAGAAAATTAAAAACATAGTAATTCCCGAAACACCAACTATCGAAGCCGTGATTTTGGAAGTTATTGAATATTATACACCGGAAAGCATCTAGCAATCCGCTAAAATTTAAATACATGATCAAAAACGACCTATTTTTAAGAGCACTAAAAGGAGAAACAGTACAACGTCCGCCAGTTTGGATGATGCGTCAAGCCGGACGGTTTTTGCCGGAATTTATCGCATTGCGTGATAAATATGATTTTTTTACCCGTTGTCAGACTCCGGAATTAGCAGCCGAAATAACGATGATGCCAATTCGCAGAATTGCTCCGGATGCTGCCATTTTGTTTTCAGATATCTTGGTAATTCCACAAGCCATGGGAATTGAAGTGTTGATGAAAGAAAATTTCGGGCCGTTTTTACCAAATCCAATTCGTACGATTCAAGATGTGGAGAAAGTAATTGTTCCAGATGTACATGAAACATTAGGGTACGTTTTTGATGCTATTAAATTGACCAAAGAAATGTTGAATGATGAGGTGCCATTAATTGGTTTTGCAGGTTCACCTTGGACAATTATGTGTTACGCGGTGGAAGGGAAAGGTTCTAAAAGCTTTGATATGGCCAAAGGATTTTGTTTCGAACATCCAGAAGCTGCTCATGTTTTATTGCAAAAAATCACTGATACCACGATCTTATATTTGAAAGAAAAAGTGAAATCAGGAGTGGATGCTGTTCAAATTTTTGACTCTTGGGGCGGAATGTTATCTCCAGTTGATTATCAGGAATTCTCTTGGAAATATATCAATCAAATCATTGAAGCTTTGGCTGATGATGCACCGGTTATCGTTTTCGGAAAAGGATGTTGGTTTGCATTGAATGAAATGGGAAAAAGTAGGGCTTCGGCACTTGGTGTAGATTGGACGTGTTCTCCAAGAAATGCAAGATACTTGTCTGGCGGAAACATCACATTACAAGGAAATTTTGATCCTTCCAGATTGTTATCTCCAATTCCGGTTATTAAGAAAATGGTACATGAAATGATTGACGAATTCGGAAAAGACAAATACATCGTGAATTTAGGTCACGGAATTTTACCAAATATTCCTGTGGATCACGCAAAAGCGTTTATTGATGCGGTGAAGGAGTACGGGAAATAGTATACAGTAATTAGTGTTCAGTTTGCAGTCTTTACTGCAAGGTTTTTTTAACCTTGTAGGGGTGTTTAATTATATGAAATTTTAAAAAACGTGGAAGATGAGAAAGCCCTTAATTATTGGAGATAAAACATACCAATTCAAAAAAGATGCAATTAGTCATTATCGAACGATTTTAAATTCTTATGACTTTGGACAATCTTTGAATGAGGAGGATTTCAACGATATAGTTGATTTGTTTTTATTGGAGGATGATAATAATTCAGAAACAGATTCAGAAACTATTAATATAAAAGAAACTTTTACTTTTGATAAAAATCATTTTTCTAATTATCAAATAGCAGTTTTAGAAAATGAAGATAAAAGATATATTAAGTGTCCGACAAGTAAAACTAAAATCATTAACTATGAAAATGTTGAACAATTAAGTAGAGATATACAGATTTTTAAAAATGAAAGGTATTTTTGTATTATCGATGGAGACTTTATTTTTGGAGACTTTATCGAAACTTTTTTGGTATGTAGGAATATGAAAGCTAAAGAGTTAACTATTTCTACTTCATCTATGTCTCAACATAATGTTGACAGCCTTTATAGTTTATTGGAAGAGGGGTTCATTGAAAAATTAAATTTAATTGTATCCGACCGTTTTTTTACTTATGAAAGAGATAACCTCATAGAATATATTTATGAAACTTTAGATGTAGAAAAAAAGTTTCAATTATCCGTTTGCAATAATCAATCAAAGATAGTATTAATTCAAAGTGATGATAATGGAGGAAGAAAATACCTTATTCAAGGTTCTGCTAATTTGAATAGTTCTAATTGTATAGAACAATTTTCTATAGAAGAAAATGAAGAATTATTTGATTTCAATAAAATTGTCTTTGATGAAATAATAGAAAAGTTTAAAACTATAAATCATTTAAGGGACGTCGATTCTGACGAAGTTAGAGAAAATATAATTTTAGATGAAAGAGCAAGTTTTGATGAGTATTTTGAAAAGGAAATAGAAATAACTGATATTAAAGTTAGCCAAGTTCAATATGGCACAAAATGTTTTGAAATATTTTATGATGATTTGTCAAGCCATTACATTTCATATTTAATGATTTTAAACAAGACAAAATATAATCCAGAAACTTTGTTTTACAAAGCTTGTAGAAATGCTATTCAAAAAGATATGCTTTTAGTAAAACAAGATTTTTTCAATGCCAATTCCGTAAAAGGATATGTAAAATGTCAAGAAACAAATGAATTGTCAAAATGGGAAGATTTAGCGGTTGACCATAGACAGCCGAATACTTTCTCTGTAATACTTGATAGGTTTAAAGAAGTGAAAAATATCGACCTAGAAACAGTTGAATACACACTTGGAGAGAATAATTTTATTGTATTTAAAAATCAAGACTTAACTACTGAATTCATCAATTATCATAAAGATAAAGCTAATTTAAGAGTAATAAGAAAAGAATGCAACTTAAGTCGAACAGGAATGGGAAGGCTGAAAAGAAGTGCGAAAGATTTAACTATTAAATAATAAAGTCAGATAACAAAATAAAGAATACCTACAAGGTTAAAAAAACCTTTCAGGAAAGAAAAAATAAAACGAATGCATATAACAGAAAACTTCACCATAGACAAATTAAAACTAACAGATGCAAATCAGTTGTATCAATTTATGATTGACAATTATCAAAGATTACTCCTATTTTTCCCACTTACACTTTCAAGCAATTCAAGTATTGAAAAGACAAAAGAATATATTTCAATAAAGGAAAAGGAGATTCAGGAAAAATCAAATTTCACTTTAGCAATTCGAGAGAAAGATTCTCAAAATATTGCAGGATTAATTATTATTAAAAAAATTGATTGGGAGAAAAGAATAGCAGAGTTAGCATATTGTATTGGTTCAGAATATGAAGGAAGAGGCATGGTGTCATTTGCTGTAAAAGGAATTTCAAAGTATTCTTTTGATGAATTAGAGTTAAAAACTCTTCATATTATTTCTCATAAAACGAACCTTGGAAGTGTTAAAGTAGCTCAAAAATGCGGATTTGTATGGAGCGAAACATTAAAGAATGAGTTTACTCCAACAAATGGACTCCCGTTAGATATGGAATTATATGAACTAACAAGATGAAACAACAATTTTACTCCTACATACAAAACCTTCAAGACCAAATCTGTAAAGGATTGGAAGCAGTTGAAGGCCAAGCCAAATTTCGTGAAGATCTTTGGGAGCGTCCGGAAGGCGGAGGAGGAAGAACTCGTGTTATCGAAAATGGAAAAGTTTTCGAAAAAGGCGGAGTGAATATCTCAGCCGTTCATGGGAAATTACCAGAAGCCATGCAAAAAATGTTCAATGTGGGCGAAGCTGATTTTTTTGCCTGTGGACTAAGTTTGGTATTGCACCCAAAAAATCCAATGGTTCCTACGGTTCATGCCAATTGGCGTTATTTCGAAATGTACGATGATAACGGAAACGTGATTCAGCAATGGTTTGGTGGCGGACAAGATTTAACACCGTATTATCTGTTTGAAGAAGATGCAATTCATTTTCATCAAACCTGTAAAACCGCTTGTGACAAACACAATCCAGAGTTTTATCCAAAATACAAGAAACAATGTGATGCCTATTTTTGGAACGCGCATCGCAACGAAGCACGAGGAATTGGCGGCTTGTTTTTCGATTATTGCAAAGAAACGGAGACCATGACTATGGAGAACTGGTTCAATTACGTTTCGGAAGTCGGCAATAGTTTCCTTGAAGCGTATGTTCCAATTGTAGAAAAAAGAAAAGATTTACCCTATACGCCAGAAAATAGAACGTGGCAAGAAATACGCCGCGGTCGTTATGTAGAGTTTAATTTGGTTCACGATAAAGGCACCTTATTTGGTCTAAAAACCAACGGAAGAATTGAAAGTATCCTGATGAGTTTACCACCAAATGTACAATGGGTGTACGATCATCATCCGGAAGCGGGAAGCGAAGAAGAAAAATTAGTAAACGTATTAGAAAACCCAAGAGATTGGCTTTAGATTTATTTTAAATTTTAAATGGGTTTAACTTTAAACTTTTAAACCTGAAACTTTAAACGAAAATATATGTTCCCATTACACAGAGGCAGAAGATTAAGAACAAACGAATCCATAAGGAGTTTAGTTCGTGAAACGAGTTTAAGTCCATCAGATTTTATGTTTCCTATGTTTATAGCTGAGGGCGAGAATGTTCAGGTGGAAATTGCTTCCATGCCAGGAATATTTCGTCGATCCATCGATTTAACGGTAAAAGAAATACATGAATTATTTGCTTTAGGCATTCGTGCGGTAAATATTTATGTAAAAGTCAGTGAAAATTTAAAAGACAATACGGGACTGGAAGCGTGGAATCCAAACGGATTGATGCAAAATGCCATTCGTGCCATCAAAGCTGCTTGTCCGGAAATGATTGTAATGCCTGATGTGGCTTTGGATCCTTATTCTATTTATGGACATGACGGAATCATTGCAAATGGAGATGTAGCAAATGATGCAACGAACGCAGCCTTGGTCAAAATGGCTGTTTCTCATGCGCAGGCCGGAGCCGATTTTGTAGCGCCATCAGACATGATGGACGGACGTGTATTGCGTTTGCGCGAGGGTCTGGATACTGCCGGTTTTCATAACGTAGGTATTATGAGTTATTCGGCAAAATACGCATCTGCTTTTTACGGGCCGTTCCGTGACGCGTTAGACAGTGCTCCTGTTGACGCCACTGAAATTCCAAAAGATAAAAAAACATACCAAATGGATTATGCCAATCGCATAGAAGCTATCAAAGAAGCGTTATGGGACGTTGAAGAAGGCGCTGATATGGTCATGGTAAAACCTGGAATTGCCTATTTAGACATTGTTCGCGAAGTCAAAAATGCGGTAAATGTGCCGGTAACAGTCTACCACGTTTCAGGGGAATACGCGATGATCAAAGCCGCTGCCGAAAGAGGTTGGCTCGATCACGATAAAATTATGATGGAGCAATTAATGTGTATCAAACGAGCGGGAGCCAGTTTGATTTCGACCTATTTTGCGAAAGAGGCTGCAATACTCCTTAACAAATAGAAATGAAAAAATGTTTAATAATAGTGGTTTTATTGCTTTCCAATAGCATTTTTGCACAAGCGGAAGTAGTTTCTACTTTCATAGAGAAATGGGATAATTCCAAAGATTATTTAGTGGCCGTTGCAGAAGCTATGCCGGAAGATAAATATGATTATAAACCCGCTGAACGTGAAATGTCCTTTAAAGAACAATTATTTCACATACAAGATAACATGAATTGGTTGGGCACAACTTATTTTTCGGAAGAGAAATATGTGAAAAAAGAAGCCGTAAAAGGGCTTTCAAAAGCACAAATAATCCAAGAGATAAAAACCTCTTTTGATACAGCAAAAAGAGTTGTCCAAAAAACCAATGATGCTGAATTATCCCAAAAAGTTACTTTTTTTGCGGGTCAAAAATCAAAATTGCAAATACTTAATTTGATGCAAGACCATGTTACCCATCACAGAGCACAAATTTTAGTATATTTGAATCTGAATCAAATTCAGCCACCCAAATATATTGGATGGTAATTCTAGCCACTGAGCCACCTATAATTAAAGAAATTAACATGAGAAAGACATTGTTTTTATTAGCCGTTTTAGCCTTAACTTCTTGTAAAAAAGAAGAAGCCAAAAAAGAACCTTTATACCCAACCACTACCGAAGAAATTGCTCAAACACCAGAGCAATTGGGAGAAGAAATTTTCAAAGGGAAAGGAAATTGTGTGGCCTGCCATCAGGTTGATAAAAAGGTGATAGGGCCAAGCTTGCAGGATATTGCTAAGATTTACAAGGATAAAAATGCAGATATGGTAGTGTTTCTGAAAGGAGAAGGCGAGCCTATTGTTGATCCAAGCCAGTACGAAGTTATGAAAACTAATTTTGTCGTGACAAAAGCCATGTCGGATGACGAATTGAAAGCCTTGGAAGCATACGTATTTTCCAATTTGAAATAATCCTGGCGTTTTTCAGGAGCTACTCCCGCTATCCGCTGTATTCCCGATAAATAAAAACTACGGATAAAAAGCCTTGTTTTTCTAAATCGCGAGATGCCGCTGCTATCGGGGCTAAAATACAAGAACCATTCGTCTCTGCGAATGGTTTTTTTATGCTCAAAACACTTTAAGTGCATTTATTTCTGAACTTTATTACTTCTTTAGGAACAATGTGGGTAATTTTTTTATCTTTAAAATATGGAAACCGCATACATCAAAACGCCATTGGGAATTGCCAAAATCATAGGCGATGAAAGTGGAATATCACGAATTTCAGTCACCGAAGAAGGGTTGTGTTCAAATACAATTCAGGCTGTTTTACAACAAGCCGTTGTACAACTCAACGAATATTTTGAAGGCAAGAGAACCGATTTCGATTTTAAATTAAATCCAAAAGGGACTGAATTCCAACAAAAAGTCTGGAAATCTTTATTGGATATTCCTTATGGGAAAACGAGAACATATCTCGAACAATCCAAAATTTTGGGTGATGTCAAAGCCATTAGAGCCGTTGCATCTGCTAACGGGAAAAATCCGCTTTGGATTGTCGTGCCCTGTCACAGAGTCATTGGAACAGATGGTTCACTAACAGGATATGCAGGCGGATTATGGCGAAAAAAATGGTTATTGGAACATGAGAATCCAACGGCGCAACAAAGTTTGTTTTAGTTGTTGATGAATAAATTTGGTATATTCGTTTAAGAAAATCTGAATAAATCTGTAAAATCCACGTAAGCTGCGTGCCATCAAATGATAGAAAAAATAAACCTCAATAACATTCTGTTTCTGGACATCGAAACCGTTCCGGAAGCCGAAGATTTCAATGCATTAGATTCTGAAATGCAAGATCTTTGGGAACATAAAACCCAATACCAGCGTAAAGACGAATATACTCCCGAGGATTTCTACGATCGTGCGGGAATTTGGGCCGAGTTTGGGAAAATCGTTTGTATCTCCGTGGGTTATTTTACTATCAAAGGCGATATTCGGAATTTTAGGGTGACTTCTTTTTTTGGTGAAGAAAAGAAACTATTGTTAGATTTTAATACTTTGCTGAATACTCATTTCAACCAGCCGCAACATGTTTTGTGTGGGCACAATGCTAAGGAATTCGATATTCCGTTCCTTGCCCGACGCATGATTATCAATCAAATTGCTATTCCGAACAAGCTTAATTTATTTGGAAAAAAACCATGGGAAATCCCACATTTGGATACCTTGGAATTGTGGAAATTCGGGGATTATAAACACTATACTTCTTTGAAATTGATGTGTAAAGTCCTTGGAATTCCTTCGCCAAAAGGCGATATCGACGGTAGCCAGGTAGGACATGTATTTTATGTAGACAAAGATATTGATCGTATTGTAACCTATTGTGAGAAAGACACCATTGCCGTGGCGCAGATTTTCTTGAGATTAAGACGGGAAGATTTATTGATAGAAGACGAGATTATTCATGTATAAAAAATTCAATGGTAATTTTAATTTCAAAATTCAATCCTAGTGCTCCACATCTAGATTTATGTTTGATATTGACCTTGTCTTTTTGCTATTGTCATTGCAATTGATTTATTACATTTACAAAAATTATAGATTATGGTATTGAGTAGATTTTGGTTGGTCATTTTTATTTCAGCGATTGTATTTGTAGTGTTTAGTTTGTTTTCTGGAGATAGTTATACTATTGACCACGTTTTGAATGGAAAGAAAGATGATCCAATTCTGGTTTCGGAGAAATTTCTCGAAGAATTACCTGCTTTTATTAAAGACAGCATCAAAAAAGCACCAGAACAAACCATGATAATTAATCGTGATACGCTAAATGCTGATACGACTTATGTTTATAAAAACAAAACCGTAAAAATATACAGTGGCGTTCAAAAATCAGATGGTTTACTGCCAACGTGCAAAAGTACTTTGCTAGATTTAGTCCTTCCGCTGATGGCTTACTTGGCCTTTTTCTGTGGATTAATGGAGCTTTTAATCATTTCCGGAGCTTCTGGAAAGTTAGCGAAAGCATTGAGTCCAGTTTTTGTAAAAGTGTTTCCTAGTATTCCTAAAAATCATCCTTCCATTTCCTATATGACCTTAAATTTTGCTGCTAATTTCTTAGGATTAGATTCTGCGGCCACTCCTTTTGGTCTAAAAGCCATGGAGAGTTTACAAGAGATAAATCCTGATAAAGACAAGGCCAGTGATGCACAAATTATGTTTATGTGTTTGCATGCTTCGGGTCTTACTTTGATTGCAACCTCTATTATAGGGTATCGTGCTGCGGCTAATGCCAGCAATCCGGCGGATGTGATGTTACCTTGTATTATCACTTCTTTTATAGGAACTATTGCAGCATTTCTAATTGTTGGGGTGAAGCAAAAAATCAATTTCAAAAGTGCTTCTCTAGTGATTGTATTGATGGTTTTAATAGCTGCAATTGTTGGTTTGTTGATGTATGTAAACCATTTAGATTTAATCGGGAAAAACTATTTTACGGCTAATCTTTCTGCTTTAATATTAATTGGAATTATTGCTTTTACCCTGATTTTCTCCTTTCTAAATGAGAAGAAATTTACGGTCGCAAGTACTACAGTTTTTGATTCTTTTGTAGTAGGAGCAAACAATGGTGTGAAAACTGGAGTAACTATTTTTCCTTATGTATTGGGAATGTTGGTAGCTATTTCACTATTTAGAAACAGTGGTTTATTTGAAATTATTAGTAATTGGATTGCTTTCATTTTCTCAAATATGGGTGTTAGCAAGCAAATCACGGATGCTTTACCCGTAGCGTTGCTTCGTCCCTTTAGTTCTGCAGGATCAAGAGGCTTTTTGATTGACTCAATGAATACTTTTGGTGCTGATTCCTTAACGGCAAGATTGAGTAGTATTTTTCAATGTAGTGCCGAAAGTACGTTTTATGTGATAGCCGTTTATTTTGGTTCCGTAAATATTAAAAATACGCGTTATGCATTAGGAACGATGCTTATAGTCGATTTGATTTGTGTGATTACGGCTATTTTTGTGGCGACTTGGTTCTTTTAAAAATAAGAATTTTGAAGCGATTTGATTCATGGATGTAATCGCAAATCGAAGTATAAAAAAAACCACAATCTCAAATAGTATTGAGATTGCGGTTTTTGTGTATTTTAAGAGCAGTTGTTAATCAATAACCATCTCCGGAACATTAGCTTCAATAATTAAATCAGCTTCCGTAGAAGCGATGATATGGGCTACGGTTACACCCGGTGCGCGTTCCAGTAATTTAAATCCTTGAGGGGTTACTTCTAAAACGGCTAGTTCAGTAACTATTTTTTTAACACAGCCAACACCTGTTAAAGGCAAGGTACATTTTTTTAGTATTTTAGATTCGCCAGCTTTGTTAACGTGCATCATGGCTACAATAATATTCTCGGCAGAAGCCACTAAATCCATTGCGCCACCCATTCCTTTGACCATTTTACCAGGAATTTTCCAGTTGGCAATATCACCATTTTCGGAAACTTCCATTGCACCAAGGATTGTTAAGTCAACATGTTGTCCCCGAATCATTCCAAAACTGAATGCGGAGTCGAAGAAACTGGCTCCAGGCAAAGTAGTTATGGTTTGTTTTCCGGCGTTGATTAAATCAGCGTCTTCATCGCCTTCAAAAGGGAATGGACCCATACCGAGAATTCCGTTTTCACTTTGAAATTCAACGTCAATTCCTTCTGGGACATAATTAGCAACTAATGTTGGAATCCCGATTCCGAGATTCACATAGTAGTTGTGTTTTAATTCTTTTGCAATGCGTTTTGCAATTTGATTTTTATCTAAAGCCATAAACAGAAAATTTTTATCACGGTTCTTTGTTCAATTCTTTTTTCATATTTCACACCTTGAAAAATTCTATTTACAAGTATTCCTGGAATATGAATTTCGTTTGGATCTAAACTACCTACAGGCAACAATTCTTCTACTTCGGCGATGGTTATTTTTGCTGCTCCGGCCATACAAGGATTAAAGTTTCGTGCGGTTCCTTTGAAAACTAGGTTACCGGCTTCATCACCTTTCCATGCTTTTACGATGGCAAAATCAGCTTTGAAAGCGTATTCCATAAGATGCATTTTTCCGTTGAATTCCCGTGCTTCCTTCCCTTCGGCTACTTCAGTTCCATAACCGGCAGGGGTAAAAAAAGCTGGAATTCCTGCTTGTGCCGCACGACATCGTTCTGCAAGAGTTCCTTGCGGGATTAATTCTACATCGAGTTCTCCAGATAGCATTTGACTCTCAAATTCGGCATTTTCACCTACGTAAGAAGAAATCATTTTTTTGATTTGGCGTTTTTGCAAAAGCAATCCAAGGCCAAAATTATCTACTCCTGCATTGTTTGAGATACAGGTTAAATCCATAGTTTCTTTTTTTACTAATTCGGCGATGGAATTTTCTGGAATACCGCATAATCCGAAACCGCCCAGCATGATGGTCATCCCGTTTTCAATTCCTTGAAGGGCTTCATGTACGTTATTTACTTTTTTGTTAATCATAAAATTGAATGCTAGTTGACGAATTTTAATTTAAAGAAGAACCCGATCTGTTTGTAGTATTAATAACAACAAGATTTAATTTTAAGAACGAATTGCCTAGCCCAGATAGAAGCGACATCCTTTTAGTCTCCTTTTTTAAGGAGACTAAAAGATACAGCGGATGGCTGGATTAGCTCCAGATGAAAATTTTACAATTCAAATTCATCGGTATTTTGTTCAATATTAGTGGTGTCTATTACTTTTGGGGCGGTGTAGCAGTCTACTTTTATGGATAGATTTGCGGGTCTTTCAAAGGATGCTTTGGATACTTTTAGAGCGGGATCTTCGTAACAAAGTTTCATAAAATAACCCCAAACCGGCAGTGCTGCTGTGGCACCTTGTCCGTAAGTTATGCTTTTGAAACGGGCAGAACGGTCCTCGCAACCCACCCAGACTCCAGTTACAAGATTAGGAACCATTCCCATAAACCATCCGTCAGATTGGTTTTGTGTAGTTCCTGTTTTACCTGCAATAGGATTTTTAAATTGATAGGGATATCCTGTCCAGCGTTTGTCTCCGTTTCCGCCGCCGGTGGTGCGCAAACGATCTCCGGACCCGCCTTCCGTAACGCCTTCTAATAATTTGATGACGGCATACGCGATGTCTTTGTTTAAAACATCATGTGATTCAGGGATGGGTTCGTAAATAATTACGCCACCTTTATCTTCGATTCGAGATATAAATTGGGGTTTCATATACACGCCTTGATTGGCAAAGGTGCTGTAAGCAGCAACCATATCTTCGACGGTTATTTCAACGGCTCCCAAAGCAATGGAAGGCTGAAGCGGAATCTCCGATTTGATGCCTAATTTATGGGCTAAATCGACTACAGCTGCCGGACCTACTCGGTCTATTAATTTTGCGGATATAATATTGATGGAATTTGCCAATCCTCGTTTTAGGGTTACCATTCCGCTGTATCTGTTGTTGGAGTTTTTTGGTTCCCAATCTTCGGTAACATTATGACGTCCTTTTCTAATCATAAAAGGGGAATCAATAATGGAATCACAAGGCGACATATTCAATTGTTCTATGGCTGTAGCATAAACAAAAGGCTTGAAAGTGGAACCAACTTGTCTGGCACCTTGCCCTACGTGATCGTATTGAAAATATTTATAATCGATACCTCCAACCCACGCTTTTATATTTCCCGTTTGAGGTTCCATCGCCATGAGTCCGGATTGTAAAAAATGTTTGTAATACCGAATGGAATCCAATGGCGTCATAATAGTGTCTTTTTCTCCCTTCCAAGAGAAGACTCTCATTTTAGTTTTTATGCTAAAGGATGCTATAATTTCTTCGTCCGTTTTTTCCAGTGATTTTAATACCGCCCATCTGTTCGATGATTTCATGGCTTGGCTTAAAATGCGTTGTGTTTCTACAGAAGAGATGTTGACAAATGGCGCATTTTTATTTGTTTTGGATTGCTCGAAAAATTCTTCTTGAAGATTGGCCATGTGCTCCGTTACTGCTTTTTCAGCGTGCAGTTGCATTCTGGAATCAATGGTAGTATAGATTTTTAGACCATCTTTGTATATGTCATAATCTGAACCATCCGGTTTTTTATTTTCCTCCGCCCATTTTTTCAGGTAGTCTCTTAAATATTCCCTGAAATAGGTTGCTGTTCCGTCTTTGTGCGTTTGTAATTTGAACTTTAATGTGATTGGTAAAGCCTGCAGTCTTTCTTTTTCTTCTTTTGAAATTATTTTTCCTTTTTCTAATTGCAGAAGCACTACATTTCTTCGGTTTATGACTCCTTGTGGATTTCTCACAGGATTGTAAAGGCCAGAATTTTTAAACATTCCCACTAATATTGCCGACTCACTGATGGTTAAATCCTTTGGTTCTTTCGAAAAATACGTTTTTGCGGCTGAACTAACTCCGACAGAATTGTTTCCAAAATCGTATACATTACAATACATTGCAATAATTTCATTTTTAGTGTATTGTCTTTCTAATCGGATGGCAATAATCCATTCTTTTATTTTTTGTACAATTCTAAAAGGCAAGAATT
The DNA here is from genome assembly GCF_003968755.1 of Flavobacterium sp. RSP15. Lineage (GTDB taxonomy): Bacteria > Bacteroidota > Bacteroidia > Flavobacteriales > Flavobacteriaceae > Flavobacterium. Next base: position 383,543 of record NZ_RYDL01000002.1, read on the forward strand.
TAGATCCTTCGCCGTGAAATAATTGTTTGGCTAATTGCTGCGTCAAGGTACTGGCTCCTCCGCTGGTCCCTAAGCTCGAGATGGCTCTCAAAGTACCTCTTCCGTCAATGCCGGAATGCTCGTAAAAACGAGCATCTTCCGTTGCGATTAGTGCTTGAACCAAATTTTTTGGCAAGTCAGAATACTTTAATTGAGATCTGTTTTTTTCGAAATACTTCCCTAAAACCACTCCGTCAGCGGATATGATCTCAGTTGCTAAATTAGAATCGGGATTTTCTAAATCTTCAAAAGACGGCATCGAACCGAAGATTCCCCAGGAAGCAAACAGGAAAAATAAAGCAAGACTTCCTAACCCTACAAAGAATATTTTCCAAAAAATATTTTTGTAATGAGCCATGTCTTTGTCATTATCTTTAGCGGAACTGTTGTTTTTTTTGATAGCCATAATACTATTTTATTCTTTTTTTTCTATTCTAAAACCTACCTCTGTAATTCCGTCTAAAGCCGTCACGCCGGGAACTTTGCCGTTTTCTCTGACTGCTTGCTTAATATGAACGGTGTATTTGGATCGAAACCGTACATTTTCCTTGTAAAAAAGTTTGCTTTCTTTTATGTCTGAAAATCCATTCCCTAATAGTAATCCCTCCGGATCAGCCATTTGGTATTCAAGCGTGTCTACTTTTGTAAAACCATTAGGCAGTTCTAAAGCTACAATTAAAAACAAATTGTTGTATTGATACGCATTATTCGCTCTCAAATTCACAAACAAATTATAGCGTTTTGTGGAATCTAGTTCCGGTAAATGGAACGTTACAATGCTGTCTTTATTCCACGCACTACCCACAGATTGATAGTCATCAAAAACCCTTTTTTTATCACACGACCAGAATAGAATTACTACCAAAAGAAGTAAAGCGCTATTTTTTATCCACATTTTTAGTAATAATTATAGGTTTTCTTGGCTCCGCAGGCTTTTTGTCATTTGGAGTCTGACGGGTATTGTTTACAGGTTTGTTGCTGTTTGCTACAATTGCATTTTCACCGCCCGGTTTTCGTTTTTTATTTGGTTTTTTCTTCGTTTTGGGTTGGTCAAAACGAGTCAAACTTTCTTGTCCCATTGCATTATTGAAGTTTTTCTCTGGTTCTGCGATGATTTCTATTGCAAAATCTTCTAGTGAAGAAACTTTATTTTTCAGTTTGTTTTCAGCGATGATTTCTCGGACTTGATCAATTTTCAATACGTGCCAATTTGCAAAATTATTGGTGTAGGCAAACCACATTAATCCTTTGAAAATATCTTGTTTCTGGCAAATGGCATCTCCTTTTTCCGTCACCAATTTTGTTTCAAAATCCGGGAAGTCTTTCAAAGCATCCATGTACGTATCCAGTTCATAATTCAAACAGCATTTCAATTTTCCGCATTGTCCGGCTAGTTTTTGTGGATTCAAAGACAGTTGTTGGTATCTTGCCGCTGAGGTATTTACACTTCTAAAATCCGTCAGCCAAGTCGAACAACACAATTCTCTTCCGCAAGAACCTATTCCGCCTAAACGAGCTGCTTCCTGACGGAAACCTACTTGTTTCATTTCTATTCGGGTACTGAATTCTTTAGCAAAATCTTTAATTAATGCTCGAAAATCAATTCGGTCATTTGCTGTGTAATAAAACGTAGCTTTTGATCCGTCCCCTTGAAATTCAATATCTGAAATCTTCATTTCCAGTTTTTGCGCAATCGCCAGTTCCCGTGCGCGCACCTTCATTGGCTCTTCTTTTTCCCGTGCGGCAGACCAAATATCAATATCTTTTTGGGATGCTTTTCTATAAATTTTCGGAATTTCGTTGCCCAGGTGATTGGCTCCTTTTTTCTTCATTTGAATTTTAACTAATTCTCCTGTCAAAGTAACAATTCCTATGTCGTGTCCCGGAGAAGCAACAGTAGCCACGATATCGCCCATGCTTAACGTCAATTTCTCTGTATTGCGGTAAAATTCTTTTCTGCCGTTTTTGAAGCGTACTTCCACACAGTCAAAAGGGGCGTCACCATTAGGCAGACTCATATTAGAAAGCCAATCAAAAACCGTCAATTTATTGCAGCTGTCGGTGCCGCAAGTCCCATTATTTTTACAACCTTTAGGTGATCCACCATCAGAAGTTGAACAACTTGTACATGCCATAATTTTATATATAGTGTTGCGACGAGCACAACTTATGTTTTTAAAACGTTTAATGTGTAAAGATAGTATTTTTTAATTTTACGTCACAACGCATAAAAGCACGAATGCCTTATAAATTTTCAATAAAAAAACCCATTACAAATTAGTTTGTAATGGGTTAGTTTTGAATTCTTTCATATAAAGATACGATGCATTTTATATCTATTTTGACTTCAAAGGTTGTCCCATGAATCTCTCCAGCCGTTGAAACGGTTGGTTATGGTTTAATGATGTGTGTGTTTAGAACATAGCCCACGGTTTCAACCGTTGGCAACGTAAAGAACAATACATTGTTTTTCAAAGGTTGTCCCATGAATCTCTCCAACCGTTGAAACGTTTGGCTATAATTTAATGGTTGTTTGTTTTTTGAACATAGCCCACGGTTTCAACCGTTGGCAACGTAAAGAACAATACATTGTTTTTCAAAGCTTGTCCTATGAATTTCTCCAACCGTTGAAACGGTTGGTTGTAGTTTAATGGTTGTGTGTTTTTTGAACATAGCCTACGGTTTCAACCTTTGGCAACGTAAAGTAAAGAACAATACATTATTTTTCAAAGATTGACCCATGAATTTTTCCAACCGTTGAAACGGTTGGCTATAGTTTAATGGTTGTGTGTGTTTTGAAGATAGCCGCGGTTTCAACCGTAGGCAACGTAAAGAACAATACATTGTTTTTTAAAGATTGACCCATGAATTTTTCCAACCGTTGAAACGGTTGGCTATGGTTTAATAGATGTGTTTGTTTAGAACATAGCCCACGGTTTCAACCGTTGGCAACGTAAAGTAAAGAACAATACATTATTTTTCAAAGATTGTCCCATGAATTTTTCCAACCGTTGAAACGGTTGGCTATGGTTTAATAGATGTGTTTGTTTAGAACATAGCCCACGGTTTCAACCGTTGGCAACGTAAAGA
>NZ_RYDL01000002.1:386768-495672 GCF_003968755.1 Flavobacterium sp. RSP15
GTTGAAACGGTTGGCTATGGTTTAATAGATGTGTTTGTTTAGAACATAGCCCACGGTTTCAACCGTTGGCAACGTAAAGAACAACACATTATTTTTCAAAGATTGACCCATGAATTTTTCCAACCGTTGAAACGGTTGGCGATGGTTTAATAGATGTGTTTGTTTAGAACATAGCCCACGGTTTCAACCGTTGGCAACGTAAAGTAAAGAACAATACATTGACCCATGAATGTCTCCAACCGTTGAAACGGTTGGCTATAGTTTAATGGCTGTGTGTTTTTTGAACATAGCCACGGTTTCAAATTTGGCTTAACCCATGTAATTTTATAAATTCGTCAAATTCATCTTGAGAATTTTTCTTTAAATGATGTTGCTTTTGATTCTTTATGTAATTATAAACGGCTTCTAATTGAGATTCACTAACGGAATAAGCGGCATAACCTGTTTGCCAAGCAAATTTTTCAATCATTAAATTTTCTCCATTTATAGAATGTGACGAGCTCCCTTTAATTTGTTTTATTACATCTGCAATTGATTTTTGTGGATTTAATAAAAATAAGGCGTGAATATGATCGGGCATTCCATTAATGATTCGTACGGGACATCCCAATTCAATTAATTCTTGTCTGATATAGTCGTATACTTGTTTCTCTATTGAAAAGTCAATTAATTCACCTCTGTTTTTGGTTGCCCAAACAGCATGAATCCATAATTTATTAAAGGAATGTGGCATACAATTAGTTTTAAATTTCCACTAATCTACAACTTTATATAATTTATCTGACAATCGAATCCGGAATGGCAATTTAAAAGTACAAGTGTCTCCAGAAACTGCTTTTTCTTGTGCAAAATCGTTCACCAGCATTTCTTCGATTACCAGTTTTTGCTCGCCTGTTGTAAGGCCTTTAATCAGAATCGTATCACCAATTTTGATTTCGTTTTCTTCAATTAGAAACTGACCAATACTTGGTTTTGGATAAAAGTGAGTTCCTTTTCCAATGTATTGTTTTTTGATCTTTATTTCTTTTTTGAGAACGGTAGCTACTCTGCGAGCAATTTTTGACTCAGCCAATTCACTAAGATTCGGAACTCCTGCTAATGGATCTTGATTATTTTTGAAAGTCAAAACGTCTGATTTCCCTTTTTTGAAAATCTTATTTCCGTTTTTAATTCCTCTGCGGATGGCTTTTTGTTCTTCTTCCGGCAAATGAATCACAGTTACACATTCCGTAGAACAGCAACCTTCCATTTTTTCCTTACAAGAATCACATTGAATAAAAAGCAAATGACAACCTTCGTTCACGCAATTGGTATGCACATCGCAAGGCGCACCACATTGATGACATTGCGAAACAATATCGTCTGTGATTCTTTCGCCCAAGCGATGATCAAACACGAAGTTTTTCCCAATAAATTTACTTTCTAAACCTTCTGCTTTTACCTGGCGGGTGTATTCAATAATTCCGCCTTCCAGTTGGTACACGTTTTCAAAACCTTTGTGTTTGAAATAAGCACTGGCTTTTTCGCAGCGAATTCCTCCGGTGCAGTACATCAATAGTTTTTTGTCTTGTTTGTGTTCCGCGAGGTGCTCTTCGATAATGGGTAATGATTCCCGAAAAGTATCCACATCTGGTTTTATAGCTTTGGTGAAATGTCCAATTTCACTTTCGTAATGATTTCGCATATCGACTACAATCGTGTTTGGATCTTCTAGAAGAGCATTGAATTCCGCCGCTTTTAAATGAATTCCAATATTCGTTACATCAAAAGTTTCATCAACCAAACCATCAGCCACAATTTTGTCACGCACTTTTACGGTGAGTTTCAAGAACGAGTGATCGTCTTGTTCTACGGCAATATTCAATCGGATTCCTTTCATGAAATCATAAACTTCAATTGAATCTTTGAACGCGTAAAAATTATCGGCAGGCAATGATAATTGGGCGTTGATTCCCTCACTGGCAACATAAATTCGGCCCAGAACTTCAAGTGAGTTCCACGCCAGAAATAATTCGTTACGAAATTGTGTTGGATTTGAGATTTGCGCATAAGCATAGAAAGACAGCGTAAGACGTTGTTTTCCGGCATCATCAATCATGATGGCTCTTTCCTCTGCGCTTAATGTGTTATACAGTTGCATGCTATAAACAGTTTTAAGTTGAGAAATATATTTTTAGCAAAAGTATGAAAAAAGGTTCAGAGAGGCAAAGTTTTCAAGGGACTAAGGTTCATAATCAATAACAAGGCATTTTTAATTTATCTTAATGTCTTAATGGTTTAATTTTCTTGGAGCTATTTCCAGCTTTTCGCTAAATCTCTTGTTTCCGCTATCGCTACAACAAGAGGATACCGCTTTAATCTGGGCTAGGGTAGTTGTGGTAAATAGGATGATTAGTTGTTTAGGATCGTAATTATTACGCCGAGCCGGATGAAAGGAATGGTGCGGGAGAGGGGAATCGATTGTTTTTTAATTAATTTTTTGGAAGGCTATATCTTTGGTCTTTTAATATTGCTGTAATAGCATATGATATTTCAGAAACTTTTCCGTTAAAATTGTTGTTTAATAGAATTATTGTAAATTTCTCATCAATATCAGAAACTAAAATTGCTTCATAATTTCCAGATCTTCCATCATGTAAATGCTCAATTAAATTTCCGCCTTTAAATTTTGCTTGTCCCAAAGCGGATTGAGTTTCATGCAAATCAAATTGTTGACCTATTTCGTAAAGTGATTTTTTATTGATTATTTTTTTTGAATGAAGACAATTTGCCCATTTCAGTAAATCAAAGGTTGTTAAGTAAATACCACCGGTTATTGGTAAGTCGGTTTTGTCCGAAACTAAATTATTATTAAATCCTTTAGCTATGTTTTCTACATTTTCAAAAGGTGTCATAATAGAAAAATTCATTTTACAAGGTTTGAAGATGAATTTTTCTACATAAGTTTTATAAGACATTCCAGTTAATCGTTCAACAATAAAGTGTCTTAAAAAAACATTATTGTTGTTATAATCGTAATTTGTTCCTGGTTTAAAGTCAAGTGAGTTGATTAATTTTAAACCATCAAAAATGTCTTTATCATTTTTAATCCCCGCCCATTTGACATTAGGTATCCCACTTGTATATTGCAATAAATCTATAATTGAAACTTCATTTGCCCATTTTTGTAATTCCGGAATGAATTTAGAAATCTTATCGGTCAATTTTAATTTGCCTTGTTGTTGTAACTGCAGTAAAGCAACTGCACTAAATTCTTTTGTGATAGAGCCAATATTGAATCTATAATTGGTAGTTAATTTATTTGTTTTTGTTGCATCAGTAAATCCGAATGAAGCGTTGTATAATATTTTATTATTTTTTGAAACAAGTACATTTCCATTAAAAACTCCAATTTGGTTTGACCATTTCATTAGAGAGTCAATTTTAACTATTTTTCTTTTTTGAGAAAATGCATTATTTGTCAAAAGTAAGAGAATAGTGAAAATTGAGAATAGCTGTTTGTAATATTTCATAATTTATTTTTTGTCGTTTTTTAATATTATTGATTAACATTGGCCTAACTATTTACCGTCATCAAATATACACCTCTTTTTCTAGCACCAAATATCTTTTAGCCCAGATAGCAGTGGAAATCCTTTTTTATCCGCTTTTTAGCGGAAAAAAAGATTGTAGCGAATAGCTGGAAATAGCTCCAAATAAAAAAATTATACAAAGTTTACGTTGTTTATAAATAAAAAACCCTTTCAGAGTTTAGAACTCTGAAAGGGTTAATATATTCTAAAATGTAAATTTTAACAATACTCGTTAAATGCGTCTTTCAAGTTTTCAGCAATTAATTCTGCTGGGCGACCTTCAATGTGATGACGCTCTAACATGTGCACTAATTCTCCGTTTTTGAACAAAGCCATACTTGGCGATGATGGAGGAAAAGGGAACATGTGTTGTCTTGCGGCATCAACTGCATCTTTGTCAACTCCTGCAAAAACGGTGATTAAATGGTCTGGTTTCTTAGCGCCATCCAAACTCATTTTTGCCCCCGGACGTGCGTTTCTGGCAGCACAACCACAAACCGAATTTACAACTACAAGTGTTGTTCCTTCTAATTTTATTGCGTTTTCTACTGCTTCAGCACTATGTAAATCTTGAAAACCTGCAGCGGTTAATTCGGCTTGCATTGGTTTTACCATTTCTTCTGGATACATATCTTTTTTATTTTAAATCAATACTAATTTTGAATTGCAAAGTTACAAAGTTTACAATCAAGTATAGGAGTTGAATTATAAAGTTTTGTTATAGTTTGATTTCTATTTCATTGCTTTGAAAGCTACATGAAAAATAGCTTTAATAAATAGGATTTTGGGACATTTTAGAATAACGGTAATGTCCTCAATAAAAGAAGTTTCCTCATCCAGAAATTTAAAAATTAATGTTGGATTTCCTTTTTTGAACATCGAAGAAAAGATAGAAGAACCCAATTCATTTTTTCGGTCTAAGATGTCTAGCAAAAGCAAATCGTACAACCAGAATTTGGTTCTTTTATGAAACTTAGTAAAGTCGGTTTCCCTTTGTAGAAAGGCAACCAATTCTGTTGATTTTTTATCCGAATTTTTGAAAGTATAGCCCGTACTGGCTTTCGTCCAGCCGCCAGAAGTTCCTATGTTGATTGCGTTTTTCGTATTGGCTTTCCAAAAAGGATAACACGTCATGGGAATACTACCTTGTTCTTTTTCAACGATTTCATAGTTTGTAATCCCAAGTTTTTCGATGTATTGCTGGATTTCGTTTTCGTACTCCTCAGTTTTTAAATGTTTGTGCGAAAACAACGTGTATTCCAGCAAAGCTTCAGTTTTGGAAGTAGGCAACACATACATAAAACGGGTATTTCCTTTTTGTTCCACTGAAAAATCCATGAAAGTAGCTTGTTCGGGATTGAATACAGCTTGCTCACTTTTGATAAACCAACCTATAAAATGCTGTTGTAAAACAGGATATTTTGTCTGGTTTTCTGCTTTTTTGTTGTTGTAAATACTATTAAACAATTTCGAGCAGGAAAAGGATTCGCTTTCGGTTTGTACCAGAATGATAGTTTCAGATTCTTCGATTTCCAAAACTTTCTGGTTGATGAACGTGATGTTTTCTTGTTTTGAAAGCAGATCAAATACCTGATTATAGAAATCCAGCCCTTTAACCATATTGTAGCGGTAGGGTTTCAAGTCTAAATCTCGTCGAAAATCTGAATTGGCAAACAAAGCCGAATCCCATTTCTTGGAAATGGATTGTTCCCAAACCGAATCACTAGTTTTCCAAAAACACCAGGTTCTGTCGTTGGTTTTTTTGGTATTTTCATCCAATAACAAAATACTTTTATCTCGGAATTTACCAGATTGGACCATTTTATACACGGTCATTAAAGCCGATAATCCTGCGCCGGTAAAGATGTAATCGAAGTGTTTCATTTGAGAATTTGACATTTCCTCAAAAATAGACAATTTTATTCTTTTAGTTTGGCTAAAATCAGCTTAAATTCTTTTGTGTTTAAGTAGCCGTTGTGCTGAAAAATAATCTCATTTTCACTGTTCAAAACACACAAAACAGGAAAGTTCAGTTGCTTGTTGACTGTTCCTAATGCGAGGGCCAGTTCATGTGTTCCGGAGTTGTTTCCCGTGGGTCGGAATTGAAAACTGGTTTTGTTAAAAATAACCGTTCGCTTTTCCTCGGCATTAAAATCAATAAAATAGAAATTAGAATTGAGCTGGGTAATAATTTCCTTGTTTTTAAAAGTGGTGTTTTTCATGGCATGACAAAATTGGCACCAATCGGTTTGAATAAAAACTATCGTTTTTCTCTTTTTGTTATTTTGCAAACTGTCAATTTGTTCAAACGAAACCGAATGCAACTGCGCGAATCCAGAAGGAATTGCAAAGCATAGGAGTACCAGTAAATACAGTTTTTTTCTCATTATCTCAAGGTATATCGGAGTCCGAAAAAGCTTCTGATTCCCTGGTTGGGCCCATATACATAGGTAGTGTCAAAGGTTAGTCCATAGGGATTTTGGGGAGTGGCCTGCGCTTGTCCGTTTGTGTCGTAGGTTACATTTTTATCAAAAGGATCATCAGTTCTTGCAATCAAAAAAGGGTTGTTTTGTTTGGGTAAAAAGTTCAACAGGTTTTTAATTCCGACATAAATTTCAAAATCAGGTAAACCAGAATACGTGAATTGAATGTTTTGTAAACTGTACCAAGGTGATTCTGGAGCACGGGGATCTAAAGCGCTTAAAAGTGGGAGTCGCATAGGGCTGTATAGATTTCCGGTGTAATCAATATTTAAATCGATAGCTTGAATTTTATAGGAAACACTCCAAGTTGCTGTAAATTTTTCAGTTAGAATAGGGTTTTCTTTTCGGCCATTTTGAACGTTTTTATTGTCAAGCAGGGAAGCACCGGTGATAATTTTTAATCCATTAGGAAAATTGAAATCGATATTCGCACTGATTCCTTGACTTATCGCATAACCGTTGATGTTGTCATAGATGATTTGGTTGGGATCAGTAACATAATCCGATATTATCTTATTGCTGAAGCGGGTATGAAATAAGGAAGTTTCAATGCCAATAAAGGTTCCGTTATCAAAATTTATTTTCTTAATATAATTCAAATTTGCATTTACGGATTGCTCGGGCTTTAGGTTGTTTGCAATTATAACTTCGCGAGCACCAGTCAAGGCAGCATGATCTTCGGTGAATAAATTCACGACTCTAAACCCTGTCCCGGTATTTAAACGAATGATATTATTATCGTTCAATTTCCATTTATAGGCTAATCGTGGTGTGAAAATATTTCCGTGAAATGAGTTGTAATCGTAGCGCATTCCCAGTAAAAGTTTGTGTTTTTCGGTAAATGTAATTTCGTCCTGAACAAAAATCCCCGGTAGCCAGGTTTTCTCTGGGTTGTTATTTCCCTGTTTTAATGTTGCCGGTGTATTGTCATCGTAATAATTGTATCGGGTGGCAATTCCTGCAAGCAGGTCGTTTTTTCCTATTTTCTTATCCCAAGTTAACTGTAGAAAACCAATTTTTTGATTCGCAATATAGCTCGTTGTACCGTATCTGCTATCCTGATAATGTACATTTCCTGAAAAAGACAGCATTAGTTTTTCCTGAAAAGGCAATTGGTAACTTCCTATTAATTCTGCTCGTTTGGTATAAATGCTTTCGCCATAGATTTCGTCTCCGCCACGGTGTTTTTTCTCCCAACGCACATCGCCGCCAAAACGGTCTTCATATACCCCACGCGCCGCAATAGTGAACAAACGGTTTTCTTTTCTGTTGAAAGTCCATTTTTGAAAAAGGGAGATTCGGTCCGAAAGTGTAACATCTGTAAATCCGTCATTGTCGTTGTCTATTTTTTGATTGTAGCTAAAATAATTTAAACCTAGAAGTGCCGTAGCTTTCTGCCCAACATTGAGTTTTACTCCTAAATCAACATTGGTCTCTAACCAAGAAGTTGAGAAAATATCAGCCGAAAACAAGGGAGCGTTTGTTGGATTTTTGGTAATAATATTGATCAAACCTCCAACAGCCTCACTACCGTATAGAGACGAAGCGGGACCTTTTACGATTTCGATTCGTTCGACCAGTGAATTTGGAATTCCAGATAATCCATACACCGTAGATAAACTGCTCACGATGGGCATTCCGTCTATTAAGACCAGAGTATACGGGCCTTCGAGTCCGTTAATATGAATGTCGCCTGTATTGCATACGCCACAATTGAGTTGCGGACGCACGCCATTTACATTTTGTAAAGCTTCGTAAATACTGGCTGTAGGGTTTTTTTTGAAAAATGTGGGAGAATATACTTCAACAGGAACGGGACTTTCCAGTCTTTTTACGGGTTTTAAAGTTCCGGAAACCACGACCTCGTTGAGTTGATTGTCCGTGTTGTATAGTTCAAAGTTAACAAGAATTGAATCGTTTTTTTTTATACTTATAGTTTTGTTGACCGTTTGAAAACCGGCTGCGGTAATTTGTATTTTATAATTTCCCTCAGGAACAGCATCTATTCTATAGTGGCCTAAACTATCGGTTTGAGTTGTGTAATTAGTTTTTAGTAAAAGGACTTGCGCTGCTTGAATTTTCTTTTTTTCCGAAGAAATGAAGCCCGAAACACTACTTTTTTCTTGGCCAACTATCATTTGGAACGAAAAGGCAAGTAGTAAATAAAATATATTTTTCATTATTATAAATTAAATTTTAGACAAATCTAAAAATAATATTTGATATATAAAAATTATATTGTTCAATGGATAAAAAAAGGATTCATCATAACAATGAACCGTTGATTACCGAATATTTAACTAAAATGAGTAGGATTTATAACCATTATATTTTATTTAGAACCGCTTTTCCTTGGTCCTCGTGATAGGCTCTAGGAATAGGAAAAGCATCGGTACTAGGAAAAAAACCGCCTTGTAAATCCATAATTTCATCACTGGTGCAAAGGCAGTTTTCGAGTTGTTCTCGAATTAAATTTTCGTCCATTTGCAGCCCTATAAATACGATTTCATTTAGGCGATCTCCAAAATTGGTCGTCCATCGCTCTTCGATAATGTCTTGATATTCGACAAAATTACGAAAAGTCATCCGTTCCCCCAGAGGCATACTGGCCCACCAGACACCAGCTCCCTCGGCTTTCATGGATCCGCCGGCCTGACTCCAGTTGATGGCTTGTTGTGGTCGGGAAGCAATCCAGCATAATCCCTTGCTCCGAATGATATGCTGCGGAAAATCCTTTGTTAGGTAGTGCCAAAAGCGACAGGGGTGAAACGGACGTTCGTCTCTAAAAACAAAGGAAGAAATTCCGTATTCTTCAGTTTCAGGCATATGAATTCCTTCGAGCTCCTGCATCCACCCAGCGGAGGCTTCGGCTTCTTCGTAGTTAAATAATCCGGTGTTTAGGACTTCGTTGATATTAACTCTTCCAAGAATAGAAGGGATTATTTTAGCTATGGGATTCAGTTTCTGGATGGATGCTTTGAGAACTTCCAATTCTTTTTGGGTAACCAAATCAGTTTTGTTCAGGATGATGACGTTGGCAAACTCTACTTGATCGACCAGCAGGTTTACAATTGTGCGAGTATCATTTTCAATATCAGACACTTTCCGGTCCTGAAGAGTTTGGGCTGAGCCAAAATCTTTAAAGAAATTAAAGGCATCGACCACGGTCACCATCGTATCAATGAAACTAAATCGGGATAAATCGATGTTTTCTTCTTCATTTACAAAGGAAAAAGTCTGTGCGACAGGAATTGGTTCGCTTATCCCGGAACTCTCAATTAACAGGTAGTCAAAACGGTCTTCTTTGGCTAATTTCTCGACTTCTAGCATTAAATCTTCGCGTAGCGTACAACAAATACAGCCGTTGCTCATTTCGACTAATCGCTCCTCGGTACGGGAAAGCGTGTTTTCTTTTTTGACTAATTGCGCATCAATATTGACCTCACTCATGTCATTTACGATAACGGCTACTTTCAAACCCTCTTTATTATGCAGGATATAATTGAGTAAGGAGGTTTTTCCGGCTCCCAAGAAACCAGATAATACAGTTACGGGCAATTTTTTCATAGGTGCTTTTTTTTGTGATTTTTATAATTCAAGAGATGTCCGAGTATCATTCCTATTCCGCCTATAATTAACAAATTAGTGTGTAAATCGAGAAAAATGTCAATTAACACACTCAACAGAATTAGAGATATGGAGAGCAGGAATATAACAATTATCCTAAAAGTGGCCGTTTTTATAAGGCGCAATACGGCCCAAAGACCTGTTAATGCAAACAGTAAATCGATATACGGATTGTGCGACACGCCAAAAGGCAGGATGGTTAGTAAAGGCAAAACTAAACAATGGATCAGGCACAAACCGGCACTCGAAATCCCTAAAAGATCGATGCTAGATATTGATAGTTTCTTCATTTCTTGTATATTTGCTTAATGCAATTGTGTTGCAAATATAGAAATATATTCAATAAAGCAACATTGTTGCGATAAGTAATTTATCCAAAAATGAAAATAACTCGGAACACAACCGCTAAAACTGCTATTTTAGAAATAATAAGAAATTCGGATGTGGCGTTATCGCATACAGAAATTCAGGCTTTAAGCCAAAATTTTTGTGACCGCGTTACCATTTACAGGGTTTTGAATCGCCTTATGACCGAAGATGTGATTCATAAAATGGTTACTTTAGACGGAACCATAAAATATGCAAGTTGCCATGACTTGGACAATGGTGTTCCGCATAGCCACAATCACATTCATTTTAGTTGCGAGAAATGCCAATTGGTAACCTGCTTGGAGAATGTATCGCCCACCTTTAAATTACCGCCGAACTACGTAATGAAGGAGGCTAATTTTACACTTTCTGGATTGTGTCCTAACTGTTTATAATTTGTTCTTATATTTTAGACTTGACTAAAAAAATATTTTTGGTGTGCTTTTTTGTGTATCTTTGTTGTTGTAATTGTTTTACAGTTCTAATTTATTAAGATTGTTGCAATTCTTTATTCTTTACAGCTGTACAAATGTAGGGAGAGAAAACATCAAAAAAAAACAGCATGACCTTTTCAGAAGAAAATTATCTTAAGACCATTTACCACCTTACGGCCGTTTCAGAGGTGGATATCAGCACCAATGCGATTGCCGAAAAAATAGAAACCAAAGCATCATCCGTTACCGATATGCTCAAGAAACTCGCCGAAAAAGAGTTAGTCAACTACATCAAATACCAAGGCGTTTCCCTTACTGATCAAGGACAATTAGCCGCTAAAATGATTGTTCGAAAGCACCGGCTTTGGGAAACTTTTTTAGTGGAGAAATTAGACTTTTCATGGGATGAAGTGCATGATCTTGCGGAACAATTAGAACACATAAAATCTGAAAAACTCATCAATAAACTGGATGATTTTCTGGGAAATCCTACTAAAGATCCTCATGGAGATCCTATTCCGGATGCCAAGGGAAGAATTATAAAAGTAGAAAAACAACTGCTTTCTGAATTCGAGAAAAACCAAATCGGGATTTGTGTAGGCGTAAAGGATACCTCTTCGGAATTTTTAAAATATTTAGACAAACAGGAAATTGCTTTGGGTTCTCAGATTGAAATTGTCGAGAAAGAATTTTTTGATTCCTCTTTCCGAATACGCATTGGTACCAAAGAAATAACCATTTCAAATAAAATTGCCAGTAATTTATACATTAAATAATTATGTTTCAATCTATAGTAGATTATTTCACGAGTATCGACCCAATATTAGCCGCTTTGTACGCGAGTTTATTCACTTGGTTTCTTACGGCTTTAGGAGCCTCGTTCGTTTTTTTGTTTAAAACCATGAACCGGACGGTACTGGACGGAATGCTCGGATTTACAGGGGGCGTAATGGTTGCTGCAAGTTTTTGGAGTTTATTGGCTCCTGCTATAGAAATGACTGGCGGCGAAGGTTTTCAAAAAGTGATTCCCGCAGCTTTTGGTTTTTTTCTTGGTGCCTTGTTCATTTTTGGGATTGATAAAGTATTGCCACATCTTCACATTAATTTTAAAGTTACGGAGGGAATTAAATCGCCTTGGCAACGTACTACATTACTGGTGTCAGCAATTACACTGCATAATATACCAGAAGGATTGGCCGTAGGGGTTCTTTTTGGCGGAGTGGCTGCCGGGATTCCGGAGGCTTCCATTGCGGGTGCTGTTACCTTGGCCATTGGTATTGGAATTCAGAATTTCCCCGAAGGTATTGCCGTGGCCATGCCGTTGCGTCGTATGGGAATGAGTAGAAGGAAAAGCTTTATGTATGGACAATCATCAGCTTTGGTAGAACCAGTTGCTGCTGTTTTAGGCGCTTTTGCTGTCACATTTTTTACCCCAATTTTACCGTACGCTTTGGCCTTCGCTGCAGGTGCTATGATTTTTGTTGTGGTAGAGGAAGTGATTCCAGAAACACAACAGGATAAAAATACGGATATTGCCACACTGGGATTTGTTGGCGGATTTATAGTGATGATGGTTCTGGATGTGGCTTTGGGATAGGATTTTTAATTTTTGCCATTTGTTATTAAAAAGAAGCGTAGCTTTATCTTTTAAATTGCGTTTATGAAAAAGTCAGTAGTATTCCTTTGTATAATTATCAGCAGTGTAGTTTTGGCGCAAAGTCCTAAATCCCAGAAGGTCAAATACAGCACGATACATCAGAAAATATGCCTCAATAAAAAAGGTTTTCAGTTGGTTCTAAAATCGATTTCTTCAGATTCCCGTTGTCCGGAAGGGGTTACATGTATTTGGGAAGGGGAAGTTTCGGGAGTTGTTTCTGTTTACAAAGATTTAAAATTAATTGAAAACAGGATATTGGTTTTTTCGATGGAAAACGAAAAAGAAAATAAAGAATGGTTTTCTAAATATTTACCTAAAAAGCAAAAAAACATTAAAAACTATAGTGTTCTTCCATATCCAAAAGAAGGTGTCAAAATCAACCCCAGCGAATACTATGTAAAAATTGGGTATTTAAAATAACTTTTTATATCACTACTGAATGACTGCATATCACTATAACAAAATGAAAAATATTTTCATTGGGATTAAATATATATAACCTATAGATCAGATTTTTGTTAAAATTATGATGGTCTAATCGCATGCGGATTACTAATTCATAATAGTATCATAATTTCAATTTTTGTAGGGATAAAGCTGAAATAATGTTCAAAGTCAAACCAGAAACAAGTTCAAATTTGAAAACATTTTCTAAAACATACAAACGTAAACAGTTGGTATTGAGTCTAAAAAAGTAATTTTATTAAATTACTGCACTTTCTTTATATTTTAAAGAAAGTGCAGACTTATTGTTATTTTAAGATAGTTCAGACTACTACCAAACATTTTACATGGGCTCTTTTTTAACGTTTAAACACGAAATAAAATTTTAATGGCAGCCGCAATCATCACCACTGCCACAATTTTTATCTGATTTTTTCTTTTTGAGGAAGAATTTTTTAATCAAAAAAGCAAGTGCTATTCCAAGGGCAAAAAAAGCTAAAATTTCTTGAATATCCATATTGTAAAAATAAGAAAAAGCAACCAAAAGAGGTTGCTTTTTGAGTTAAACTAATGAGAAAGTTTTTTACAACTGTGCCATAATTCCAAAATTGATACTAAAAGGCATTCCTGGTCTTAAACCTGCAGGAACTCTTGAAACGGCATACTTTTCATTCATTAAATTAATGATATTAGACATCAGGCTCACTTTTTGGCTGAGGTGGTATCTTGCTGAAAAATCTACAATAAAATTGCTATTTACTTTGTTTTGGGACGGAATAGTTCCCGTTCCTGCCAATGTTCTAAACGCATCTACATATTTCCCACTGATGGCCAAATTGAATTTTTCTGTTTCGAAAGCGGCAGTCAGAGCAAATTGATTTTTGGCGATGTACGGAATCTCATCTCCACGTGTTACATTTCCCCATATTGGGCTGTTAAAGTCACTATTTAATTTCGTATCCGTCAGAGTATAGGAAAAGCTAAGCGGCAGTTTATATCCTTTTTCTGAATTGTTCAGGATTTCATATGTGGCCAAAAATTCAATTCCCTTTACGATTGCGGCACCTGCATTGAATAAATCTCCAGTTCCAGTTCCGCCACCGGACATGTTATCCGAACCTTGTAAATTAGAAAAATCATTGTAATAGCCAATCAATTCTCCGTAAAAGGCATTTTTTTGAAAGCGAAAACCCAGTTCTGAGTTGATACTGTTTTCAGCATCTTCTCCAACTTTAGCGCCCGGAGGTGAAAATCCTTTGTGAACACTCGTAAACACATTGTAATCTTCATTTATTTTATATAGAATTCCCATTCCCGGTATCCAAACATCAGAACGGTTATTTGCATTTACGATATTTGTACCGGTTCTTATAATATCGTTGCTCCCGTAATTAATCGATTCTAAATTAATATTTTCATATCGGATTCCCGGCGAGAACGTAAATTTGTCATACGTAATCGTATAAAGCACATGAGCGGCAATTGCTTCAGCGTTTGTAATCCTATTTGCATCTGTGCCCGGAGTTCCATTCGAAGTTCTATTCATCACTCCATTTTGTATGGCGTACCCATCAACCCATTGAAAGCGATCTTCATAATCTTCGTGGTAGCGAAATCCAAAATCAAGATCGTGTTTCAGCGTTCCTGTTGCAAAATTATAATTCGCTACTGATTGGATTCCTTTAGACTCATACATCCTGTTATTGGCTTTGACTAATAAAGCATTATCAGCAGTGTTAGCAGCTCCAGTTAAAGCTAAATATTCTGCATTATACCTTGTTGGGTCAATTAATATAGAATTAATTCCCACTTTTGTTGTTCCTACTTTTAAAGCATCCAGTTTGTACCAGTTTCTGGCAAAATCATTTTTGTACGCTTTTGTGGTGATGTTGAAATTTTTAGAAGGTTGAATAAAATGCGTAAACATAATTTGTTTGTGCTCGGTATCAATATAATCTTCATTTGATCCGGCATACCTTCTGTAAGGACTATTGTTGAAATCGTCTTCGGTTAAACCAAGGTAGGTTTCATTAGCAAAATCTTCGCTAAATTGAACTTTAGCAGTCAAGGACTGAAAGACTTTGGCATCAAGATCTGTATTAATTCTAAATTTAGCTACATAATCATTTCCCTGAAAACCGGTATTTTTAGTACTGTTGTCAATTTTTTTAAACCCGTCTGAATTTCGATTGTTGTATTCTAAAACATAACCAAAATTTTCGCGTTCATCCCCAAGATTTACGTATGTTTTTTTGGTATTGAAACTACCAATGCTGGCTACAACTCGGGCTGTGAAACGATTTGGGATTTGAGTAGAAACCATATTGATGGCGCCGCCGGTAGTATAAGGACCGTATTGTATTTGACTTCCGCCTTTTACAATTTCGAAAGACTGCATTCTGTTTACTGTTGGAAAGTAATAAGCGGCAGGAGCGGCATAAGGTGCAGGAGCAATTAGAACCCCATCTTCCATAAGGGTAATATTACCAGAACGGTCTGGGCTTGTTCCTCTCATACCAATGTTTGGTCTCAGGCCAAAGCCATCTTCTTCCTGAATATTGATGCCTGGAACTGTTCTTAGAACCCTGGAAACATCATCATAATTAAAGGTTTTTAATTCTTTTGGAGAGATAAAATAAGTTGATCCGGCTTTGTTTTTGGCTTTAAATTTACTTCCAATGATCGCATCGGTGGTAATAATTACTTCGTTTAAACTTTCAATACTATCTTTTTGAGTTTTTGTAAGTTGTTTTTCTTGTGCAAACAAAACGGACGTAATTAATAGCGAGCCAATAATTATAATATTTCTCATTTTTTTTATTTAGATTAATTCTACATTGCAAATGTAAAGCCTAAATCTTATTTAGACAAATTAAAAATAATAATAATTTTTAACTTTAACTTTTGTTGACGTATCGCTATTGAGAAGGAATTTAATTTCTAGGTATACAAATAGGTTTTAATTCGAACGTTTTTTGCATTATACTGTATCTTTTATAATTTTTTACTTCGAATTTATAACTTATTTATTTTTCTTAGAGGTGTCTTATACGCATCTGAGTGCAGGCGATTAAAAGAAGCATCCTGCGATTCAATTTTTGTTTAGGTTTTTATTAACCTTTCACGCCTTTAGTATGACTCACCAAAGCGATGAAATTTGAGCTAATCAGTAATGGCTTATTTGAGAATTTGGTACGCAATTAAAGCCACAACATAGGCGAATCCGGACATAAAGATCAATTGTCCTGCCGGCCATTTCCAGGAATTGGTTTCTTTTTTTGTAACGGCGAGTGTGCTTGCACATTGCAAAGCAAAAGCATAAAAAAGTAATAGTGATATTCCGGAAGCAAAATTAAAAACCTTTTCTCCGGTAACCGGATTAATCTCGGCAGCCATTTTATTCTTAATAGTACCTTCATTATCGCTACCACCCACACTGTAAATAGTGGCTAATGTTCCCACAAAAACCTCCCTGGCAGCAAAGGAACTGATGATGGCAATTCCTATTTTCCAGTCGTAACCCAAAGGAGAAATAGCAGGCTCAATGGCTTTTCCCATGATTCCGATATAAGAGTTTTCCAGTTTCTGGGAGGCCACTGCATTTTCAAATTCTGCTTCAGGCAACGGATTGTTTTTGGTGTTTTCAGTGACAATGGTTTCCGCATCATTAAATTTTTCTCCTGGTCCGTACGAAGCTAAGAACCATAAAACTATAGAAATAGCCAGTATGATTTTTCCGGCACCAAAAACAAAGGCTTTTGTTTTTTCGATCACATTAATACCTACGTTTTTGAAAAGCGGTAATTTATAATTGGGCATTTCTACCACAAAGTATGTTTTTCCTTTTATTTTAAGGATTTTATTCAAAATGTACGCTGAAAAAATAGCCGTTCCAAAACCCAAAAGATACAACAGCATCAAGGTCATTCCTTGCATGTTCAGAAAACCCAGAACACGAGTATCCGGAATTACCAGAGCAATGATTATGGCATAAACAGGTAATCTGGCGGAGCAGGTCGTGAATGGGGTGACCAGGATGGTGATCAATCGTTCTTTCCAGTTTTCAATGTTTCGGGTTGCCATAATTGCCGGAATCGCACAGGCCGTACCGGAAATGAGCGGGACTACACTTTTGCCTGATAATCCAAATTTACGCATAATTTTATCCATCAGGAAAACAACTCGGCTCATGTAACCGCTTTCTTCAAGAATTGAAATAAACATAAATAGGAAAGCAATTTGAGGGATGAAGATCAAAATACCTCCAATTCCAGGAATTATTCCCTGCGAAATTAGATTGGTTAAAACGCCGGCCGGTAATTGCTCGGCAGCAAGAGCGCTTATTGTAGCAAAGGTACCGTCAATGAAATCCATTGGAATTTTAGACCATTCGAAAATAGATTGAAAAATAACAAACAAAATCATGAAGAAAATCACATAACCCCAAATCTTGTGAGTCAGGACGCGATCCAGTTTGCTGCGAAAATCTTTAGCAATTGTCTCATCGACTTTTAATCCTGTTTTCAAAACGTCATTGATGAATTGGTAGCGTTTTATGGTTTCTTTTTGTTGCAAACGCTTTAGATCCGAATGCGATTTAGTAAATGAATTTCGGATTTCATTTCGGTCTAAATTCAGGAAATTGACGTCTTGAGTAATGACCAGCCATAATTTATACAAGAGCTGGTTGGGGAATGTTTTTCTTAACGTATTAAAATATTCCGGATCAATGCTTGAGGCATTCAAGCAGGGTTCATTTGAAAGAGATTTGTAGTTGACGATCAATTTTTTTAGTTCATCAATTCCAAAACCTTTTCTCGAACTGATCAGTGCAATTTTTGTTTTTAAGTGCGCTTCAAGATACGGAACGTCCAATGTAATACCTTTGAATTTCATTCTGTCGGCCATGTTGATGACTAATATGGTTGGAATTTCAAGGTCTTTTATTTGGGTAAAAAGTAATAAATTTCGTTTTAGATTCTCCACATCCGTAACTACAAGGGCTACATCAGGGTATAATTTATCGTTTTTATTCAGTAATAATTCAATGACAACGTTTTCATCAATCGAACTGGCATTTAGGCTGTAGGTTCCCGGTAAATCCAAGATATTAGCCTTGATGTTATTGGGTAATTTGCAAAAACCCATCTTTTTTTCAACGGTAATTCCAGGGTAATTCCCTACTTGTTGATTCAAACCGGTCAATTGATTAAAAACAGAGGTTTTTCCGGTGTTAGGATTTCCAATTAAAGCAACATTGATATTTTGATTGGTCATTATAAATTAGTTTTTAGTATTTCAACTTCAATCTCACGGGCAGTTTCCAATCGGATAGCAACGTGTGAACCATTGATGTTTAAATATAAAGGATCGCCAAAAGGAGCAATTTGAAGTAATTCTACCAGATTGCCCGGCAAGCAACCCATTTCCAATAATTTTAATGGAACTATATCAATGTCAAAGTCTTTTATAATGGCCTTTTCGCCTTTTTTGAGAGAATTTATCGTTGTTTGCAAATCTTATTTAGATTGAATTAAGATTGCAAAAATACACATTTTAATACAAATAAAAATGATAAATATCACATTTAAACCTTAATTAAGACAAAACAAATGCATGGATTGGGATGGGATTTATCAGAAAAGGCGAAGAAATTAAAGGTCAATTAATCTTATTCGGCACTCAAAAAACGAATGTCGTCGATTAATCGTTTCATGTCTTCTTTGTTAGTACCGTCATAAAACCCACGAACTCTTTTTTTAGTATCTACCAATACAAAATTTTCTGTGTGTACCATGTCGTATAATTCGCTTGGTTCTCCCAGTTTAACGGCCAAATACGATTTTCTGGCCATGGTATAAATTTCTTTTTTATCACCGGTGACTAAATTCCATTTTGAAGCATCTACCTTATATTTTTTGGCGTAAGCCTTCAAAACCGGAACGCTGTCCGTCTCCGGAAAAACAGTATGCGACAATAACTTCACCTTGGGATCATTGGCAAAAACTTTCTGGATATCCGATAAATTGGTGGTCATTTTTGGACAAATGGAGCCGCAAGTGGTAAAGAAAAAATCAGCCACATATATTTTTCCTTCATAGTCTTTTTGGGTGATGGTTTTTCCGTTTTGGTTGACAAACGAAAAATCAGCAATGGTATGGTATTTACTTTTATACTGAATCGTACTGTCTACTAATTCCGGATTTACATCAGAAGGATTAAAAATAGGAAGTGTTTTTTTTGGCTTTAAGGCCGAATAAAATAAGGATAAAACGACTGCAGAAAAAACCAGGAAGACGCCTAAAAAGATTCGGTATTTTTTTAAAATTCGTAACATAATGTTATTTTAATACAAAAATACGAAAACGAAATTTGTTTTTAATTCAAATTAACACAATCTTATTGGGATAAAATTTAACAAGAAGTTAAAAGTTTTATTGATAGCTTTGTAAAACTAACTAAATATATATTAAAAATGAAAAAGAACATCAATAAGCAGTTGCTTTTTGTGATTCCTGTAATCATGGGTTTTACGGTAAGTCAAGCCCAGAACACAGCCGTGGCGAAAGAGCCAGGAATCAATGTGAACCACATGGACAAGAATGTACAACCCAACAATGATTTTTTTCGCTATGTGAATGGAACATGGTTGGATAATACAGAAATTCCAGCTGATAGAACCCGTTGGGGAAGTTTTGATGAATTGCGTCAAAAAACAGATGCCGATGCTTTGGCAATCTTGAAGGAAGCCACTAAGAATCCGAGTTATAAATCAAATACTGATCAAGGGAAAGCCGTTAATTTATACCAGTCGATATTAGATACCATAGGAAGAAATAAGCTTGGGATAGCGCCTTTAAAGCCGTATTTGACAAAAATAAACGCAGTTAAAAATGCGAAAGACCTAGAGGCATTATTAATTGAAATGGAGCCAATTGGCGGTATTGGATTTGTGGGAGCCAGTGTAGGCACTGATGCAAAGAACAGCAATAGAAATGTAATTAATGTAGGATTGGGTAGCGTAGGTTTGCCAGACAGAGATTATTATGTTTCTGAAGATGCCGACTCTAAAGAAAAACGAGCTAAATACGTGCTTCACGTTGCTAAAATGTTACAGTACCTTGGTGATACTCCGGTAGTTGCTAAAGCGAATGCCGAAAAAATCCTAGCACTTGAAATCGCCATGTCTAAACCAAGATTGGATAGAGTAGAAAGAAGAGACCGTCGTAAATCATACAACCCAATGACGGTTAAAGATTTACAAAAACTGACGCCTTCAATCAACTGGGATAATTATTTCACAAAAATAGGATTGCCTAAAGTGGATTCCTTGATAGTGTCGCAGCCTAAATATATGACTGCTTTAGAAACAATTTTCAAAGAAAATAAAGTAGAAGACTGGAAAGCATACATGCGTTGGACTTTATTAAACAGAGCATCAAGTCAATTGTCAACTACTATTGAAGACGCAAACTGGGAGTTTTACGGAAAAACCCTGACGGGCGCCGTAAGTCAAAGACCACGTGACGAAAGAGCACTTCAAACCATCAACGGAACGGTTGGAGAAGCGTTAGGAAAATTATATGTAGAGAAAATGTTTCCGGCTGAAGCCAAAGCCAAAGCGGAAAAAATGATCAAAAATATATTTCTTGCTTTCGAAAACCGAATCAATAATTTGCCTTGGATGTCTACAGAAACTAAGGTAAGTGCACTTGCTAAACTGCATAAATCAAGAATAAAAATTGGATATCCAGACAAATGGAAAGATTATTCAGCCTTGACCATTAAAAGTCCAAAAGAAAGCGGAACGTATTTTGATAATGTTAAAAACTTGGCAAAATGGCGTTTTGAAGAAAACATAGCTGAATTGAACAAGCCAGTCGATAAAGAAAAATGGGGCATGTCTCCACAAACTGTGAACGCCTATTTCAACCCATCAAATAATGAGATTGTATTTCCAGCAGCTATTTTGCAACCGCCTTTTTATAATTATCAAGCAGATGAAGCCGTAAATTATGGTGGAATTGGAGCCGTTATCGGGCATGAAATTTCACATGGGTTTGATGATTCGGGATCGCGTTACAATGCTGACGGAAACTTAGTAGATTGGTGGACCGCTGAAGATTTGAAACAATTCTCTGCTTTAACAGGAGCGCTTGCAGCTCAATACAGCGCTTTGCAACCTATTCCAGGAACTTTTGTAGATGGTAAATTCACGCTTGGTGAAAACATTGGAGATTTAGGAGGCGTAAATGCCGCTTATGATGGTTTGCAATTGTACCTGAAAGCAAACGGAAACCCGGGATTAATCGATGGATATACTCCGGAACAACGTTTCTTTATTTCCTGGTCAACGATCTGGCGTTCAAAAATGCGTGATGAAGCCTTGAAAAACCAAGTGAAAACAGATCCGCATTCTCCAGGAATGTACCGTGCGTATGTGCCTTTGCAAAATATTGATACGTTTTATCAAGCCTTTGATATTAAAGAAAATGATGGCATGTACATTGCTCCAGAAAAGAGAGTAAAAATCTGGTAGAAATTATTCACCAGAGTATGATCTTGATGTGATTTCTCCTTAGTCGAATGACACAGAGACGTAGCTTCAGTCCAGAAAAAAATACAGGTATAAAAATTATCTTGTAGTATAAAAAAGTCCAATTTGCTCAAGCAAATTGGACTTTTTTTATTCTGTTTTGACACTGTTTTTTCGGGTTCTTCTCAACGAATAATTCACCAGATACAACCCAAACAACGTAACGCTTCCACCTATGGCTATTGCGGCGTTAAGGGTTTCGCCAAAGATAA
The DNA here is from genome assembly GCF_003968755.1 of Flavobacterium sp. RSP15. Lineage (GTDB taxonomy): Bacteria > Bacteroidota > Bacteroidia > Flavobacteriales > Flavobacteriaceae > Flavobacterium. The sequence continues at coordinate 408,163 of NZ_RYDL01000002.1, forward strand.
AAGCACCCAGAAGCACAGCAATAATAGGATTAATATAGGAATAAACAGTGCTAATTTCAGCAGGAAGATTTTGAAGCGCATAGATAAAGGCAATGAAGGTAAGTATGGAACCAAAAACAACTAAATAAGCGATAGACCACCAGGAAGCAGCAGGAATTTCGCTTAATTTGACGGAAATTCCAGTTGCGCCAGTGTAGGCAAAAACTAAAATACTAGAAATAAACATTTGCAGTCCCAAACTAAAATACGGATTAAAAGTGGCTGCTTTTTTCCTTGTGTACAAGGTGCCAAATGCCCAAGTTAAAGTAGAAATTATGGAAATGATTATTCCAAATCTGAAACTAGGTATCAAAAAATCACTCAGGTGGTCGTAAAAAATCACACAAACCCCACTGAAACTGATAATCAAACCCACAACTGATACTCTGGATAATCGTTCGCCTCTAAAAAAAGTAATGATCACAATCCATAAAGGGACACAAGCACCAATAATTGCGCCTAGACCACTACTGATATACTTGACGCCCCAAGTGCTTAATCCGTTGCTTAAAACAAAATTAAGAATGCTTAGAATGATGATCGTTTTCCATTGTTTTCCCTTTGGCCAAGGCGCCTTTTTAAATAAAAAATAGGAAATATACAGGAATCCTCCTAAAAATTGTCTGATGGCGACAAGTTGTAAGGCGGGCATGTGTTTCACGCCCTCTTTAGAAGCAATCCAGGTAGTTCCCCAAAAAAAACTGACCCAACACAAAGCCAAAATTGGCAGTCCAATAGTGTCTATTTTGGACGAAACGGCATTCTTAATTTTAGTTCTCACATTACAAATTTGGTTTCGTAAAAGTATACTTTAAAACCGTTTCTATGCGAGCACTCAAAATTATTTTTCCAGTTGAATTTTCTTCTGAATTAAATTTTGGCAAAGCTAAATCCAGATCCTTCGCTTTTTGGGTGTAGTACTGTTCTCGAGAAGGATGAAATGGAGCCACTGCATTGAAGGTTTCATTCCATGAATCCGTTTCAATAATTTTTTCAATGATTCCAATACAATCGTCTTGATGAATTAAGTTAATGGTTGCATTAGGGTTGTCAAGATTTTCTCTGCCTGCCAAGAATTTTACAGGATGGCGGTCCTGGCCAATTAATCCGCCAAAACGCAATACCGTCGTTTTAAAATGACTGTTGTTTTGCAAAAGCTGTTCTGTTTCCAGTAATTGTTTGCCGCTTTCCGTATCCGGTTTTGGGATAGTTTCTTCAGTAACAAAAATAGCTTCATCATTATAAACAGATGTCGAACTGATGAAAAGTACGTTTTCAACAGAAGATTTTTCGATAGATGGAATCATATTTCTAATCTTGGCAACAAAGTTTTCTTGCGCTAAACCACGAAGTTTTGGTGGGACATCAATGATTAAAATTTTAGAATTTTCCAGAAAATCAGAAAGGTTTCCTGTGGTTTTATTTTCTGAAAGCGCAATTAAGAAAGGAGCGATTCCGGTATTTTTCAATACGTCTAATTTCGCTGTAGAAGTCGTCGAGCCCTTCACGGAAAATCCTTTCGAAAGTAAGGCTTTCGCCAAAGGCAAACCCAGCCATCCGCAACCCAGAACACTAATTTTTATCATTTTCGTTTTTTGTAATCAATCGTAATTTTCAAATTTATGCGCGGTTACAATTGGTGGCCGTGCATTCTCATAAATTTAAATTTCTTCAAGGTCATAAAATGTGACCTTAAAGAAATTCCATCATAATTTTTTCAAACTGTCTTTCACTACTGTTAAACTATCTTTTACAACAGGATTTGTTACAGTAGTCTCCAAAATATTCACAACAACCGGACTCGCTTTTATTTTTTGCCTAATGACAACCGCATCGTTCAAAACAAAAGGGGTTGGCATCATCCAGTTTTCTCTTTTTGTGATTTCAAATAAAGGATTGGAAAGTAGATCAAAAGAACTTTCTAACAGTTCCATGTTGAACGCAGTTGCAGCATTAAAACTAAACTGCAATTCTAAAGGGGCATTTCCTACCACATAATAGCTCAGGATTTTTTTTCCTTTGCGCTGGTAAATTGAATTTTTCCGACCTAGTGTAGTCACGCCATTGGCTTTGAAATTATGAAGTATCATTTTTTCATTGGCAAAAATGTCATAGCGATTAACGTTTCTGTTCGGGGAAATTTTTATTTTGACATGTCTTTGATTTCCTATAATTCGGTCTTCCAGAAATGCGATAGTTGGTTTCGGAATCGCTTTTTTAGGTGCTTTGGCAGCATAGGTAAAACCAGAATTGTATTTGCTGAACAACGGAATTTCGTTCAAATTGGTTGCCTTTTTCGGGTTTACACCCAAATAGCCTGTGGTCCAGGAATCGAGATTGGTGTCATACGTGGCCCAATTGGCTTGATCTGTGTCAGCATTATAAAGGTATAATAAACTATTTGACTTCGCTTTTCCGGGTTTGTATCCCGACTCTAAATGCGCTTTCGCAAAAAAGCCAATGGAAAGCAAAAGCAGGAGTATAGACCAGATTCCCTTTTTGGCGAAAGCCCCAAAAATAGGCAGCAATAATCCGAATAGCAATACCGTAAGAAGGGCACTTCCAAACAATACCTTTAGTCCCAAACCGATAGGAAACATTTGGATAAAAGGAGCTATAATGATCAAAGCAGGAATGCTAAAAATAAGATTTAATGTTTCGCTTGATTTTTGAGTCACAATGAAAACCCCAAAAAGGAATAGACCAAAGTACACCGGAATAATCAAGAATCCAGCTCCCGGTAACATAAAAGCTATGATGGCATTAATCACAATCCAAATAAATAATGGCGCTACATAATGATTGATGTTGACTTTACGACATGAAAATAAATGATAAAACACCATGCTTATTGCTAAAGCCAGCAGTACGAAAGCAGCTATGTAAGCATGTCCGTTATAGGTAAATCCGTTCAGCAAATCCGTGTATTGAGGATAGACGAGCAGCAATCCTTTCCATCCAAAAAAGGTAATTATTCCCGTTGCCGTCAGGGAACCAAACAGCGGAATGAATCCTTTTACAATTTCTCGGGCTGATATAAGGCGTTTGGCTCTTCCTATAAATAATAGCGAAAGAAACAACGCTAAGGCGAGTAGAACCATAGGCAAAACCCAACTGAAAGGATAGCTTATAAAAGTGTATGGAATGGTAAAATAGACATACTCTTCACTGGATTGCACCGCATTTAAATCCGTATTGGAAAAATAATTTAACAACGGCATTAAATATGAACCCTGATGAGCCAGCGTATTTTTGTTTAAATGCTGGATGTCATCCTGAGCGGTATGGTAGTTAAAATGGTCATCAATAAATGCAAAGTTATAGCCCTGAATATCGCCTTGTTCCCTAAAAACGGTCAAATCAGTGTCGTTGGGTAACATTTTATAAATGCTGTACATCAAGGAATTAGATACTGGAAAAGTCGCTTTTGCAGCAGCAAACTCTTTTACTAATCCTGCATTTCCATTGTTAGTTTCCATCAGCATGTAGCTGGGGCCGGAAGAACCACGGGCTTCAAAATTGAGTGCCAGTCCCACTTGTTTTGCCCATTTATGTTGGGTTACAAAAAGTGTAGCACCATTAAGTCCTAACTCTTCTGCATCCGAAAACAAAATAATAATATCGTTTTTATGCGGGGTTTTATTGTATAAAAAAGCCCGAACACTTTCCAGAATTGTAGCTACACCGGAACCCGCATCACTAGCTCCAGGCGAGTAGGAATGGGGTGCGCTGTCATAGTGTGAAAGCAACAACAAGGCTTTGGAACTATTAGAACCTTTGATACGAGCCAAGATGTTTTTTGATTGTACCAGATTTCCCCAGTCACTTAGCGTATAGCCGGTTTGAACAGAAGTCTGCAGTCCTAACTTTTTTAGCTCTTTCAGGAGGTAATTTGCGACCACTTCATGATTGTCGGAGCCTACATAATGAGGTTTTTTTGAAATGGATTTGATGTGATTCAAAGCCCTTTGGGTCGAAAACTCAGTAAGGGACCCTTGATCATTGGAAGTCCATTGCGGCATCATCGTAAAGTAGATTAACGCTAGGGTTACTGAAATAAACAAACCGGCAAAAATGGAGAAATAATCTTTTTTCATGGTAAGTAAGTGGATTTGGATGCGGTGTTAAATGTCTTTTTTGACTAGCATGTAATACTCATTGTCTAAAACTAAATACCCCTGATCGTACAGGAAATAGTAAGTATTTCCTGTTTTGGTTCGCAGAATATTAGTAAAAAATTCAAAATCAAAACCTTTGCTTAATAATTTTGCGCGGGTGGTTTTTGATTTTCCATCGGGATTAAGTTCAATTAGAATGCGGTAATTTTTGCGTAACTTATTGTTGATGTTGCGCATAAAATTAGTGCTGTCTTTGTTCATTTTATTGTTGTAGGCGTTGCGACAACCGTCACTGCAAAACTTTTTATCTTCACGGCCTACAATTTTCTCTTCACATTCTAAGCAGGTTTTTGTCATGGATTTATTTTTTTGATATCGTATAGATCAGTTCTACGGTCTTTTAGAATGCGTACGCTACCGTGCTCGTGAAGCTCTTTCAGTAAATCTAAATCTACGTCTACAATGAGTGTCATCTCGGTATTTGGGGTTGCTTCGGCTTTGATTCCATTACTTGGAAAAGCAAAATCAGAAGGTGTAAATACTGCTGATTGCGCATATTGAATATCCATGTTGTTTACTTTAGGAAGATTTCCTACACATCCTGCTATGGCTACATAACATTCGTTTTCAATCGCTCTGGCTTGTGCGCAATGTTTGACTCTGGTATAGGCGTTTTGAGTATCTGTCAAGAACGGTACAAATAAAATATTCATGCCTTCATCTGCCATTAATCTAGAGAGTTCCGGAAATTCAACATCATAACAAATCATGATGCCTATTTTACCACAATCGGTATCAAAGGTCTTAATTTGTGATCCTCCAGTCATCCCCCAGTGTTGTACTTCGTTTGGAGTAACATGAATTTTGGCATACATTTCTGAAGTTCCGTCTCTCTTGCATAAAAAACCCACATTGTAAAGCGTGCCGTTTTCTAAATGAGGCATACTTCCTGTAATAATGTTGATGTTGTACGAAATGGCTAGCTCCTGAAAGCGTTTGCGAACAGGCTCTGAATGTTTGGCTAATTCCCGTATGGCTTCTGCCTCGGACAAATGATTGTAATCCGCCATCAACGGAGCGGTAAAGAGTTCTGGAAATAATGCAAAATCACTGCCATACCCGGAAACGACATCAACAAAAAATTCACATTGTTCAAATAAAGCTTCCAGATTGTTCAGTTGGCGCATATGCCACTGAACGAGTCCCAGGCGGATGACACTTTTCTTGAGGTTTATTAATTTAGGGCTTTCGTCGTAATAAATATTATTCCATTCTAGTAAAACGGCAAATTCTTTAGAATCGGTATCGCCTTCCAGATAGTTTTTCATGACCCGGATTACGTGAAAATCATTGCTCAGCTGAAAAGAAAGCACAGGGTCGTGTAGCTCTTTTCTTTTTACTTTTTCGATATAATTTTTAGGAGTGAGGGTTTTGGCGTGTTGCCCATAATTTGGAATCCTGCCGGCAAAAACAATTGCTTTCAAATTCAATTGTTCACATAGTTCTTTACGGGCGTCATACAAACGTCTTCCCAGGCGCAGTCCTCTGTAGCTTGGATGAATAAACACATCTATTCCATACAAGACATCCCCTTGTGGATTGTGGGTCGAAAAGGTATATTTTCCTGTTATATCAGAATAATTATGGTTTTTGTCTACTAAGCTTTCATCCACAATTAGCGATAATGCAGAGCCTACAACTTCGCCGTCTACTAAGATTACGAGTTGGCCTTCCGGAAAAATGCTCAATAATTTTTCAATATGATGTTCTCTCCAATAGGAACCTACCATTTCCGGATACGATTCTACCATTGATTTTTTGAGCTCTTTATAGTCTTCAATCGCTAGATTTCGTAACTCTACTTTGTTTATTTTGGCTTGCATGAAATGATGATTTTATCAAATATAGCTAAAATTTACCAATTACAAACGGTTACAAATAGTTACAACCGAAAGTAAATAGTTAACAACCGATTACCTTTTAGCAATGATCGCATCTTTGCCCTGTTGATTTGAAAGACCAATTCAACAAACATACACTAACATTTAAATAGTATACGCCATGAGCACATTAAGAAACAAAGTACAGTTAATTGGACATGTAGGAAATGATCCGGAAATTAAATCATTTGACGGAGGAAAAAAACTAGCTAATTTTTCGTTAGCTACAAATGAAAGCTACAAAAACGACAAAGGAGAAAAAGTAGAAGAAACCCAATGGCACAAACTCGTTGCTTGGGGAAAAACGGCTGAAATCATAGAGAAATATGTTACCAAAGGAAAAGAAATTGCCATTGAAGGAAAATTAACCCATAGAAGTTATGACGATAAAAATGGAGAAAAACGTTACATCACTGAAGTTGTCGTTGATGATGTTTTGCTTTTAGGGAAATAGGCCTTTCAAGGCGAAGCAATAAAATAATGCCCTCTGTCTCAGAGGGCATTTATGTTTTGAATCAAGATACTTTTTTTAATAAATCAAACAACGGACACCGCTTACAGCGATTGTCTTCCCCTTTTTTGAATTTTTTGCAACATTTAGATTTGCAGTTTTCTGCAATCTTAATGGTTTTAAGGATTTCTTTTTGATTCTTTTTCTTTCCCTTTTTTTTCTTTTCCAATTTTTATAAAGAATTAAAAACTAGGGCAAATGTATATTATTTTTATCTGTTCTAAATAAATTTTAACATTTAAATAGCAGGTTTGACAAGCACCACTTGTTGTAAGTCTCTGTCAAATAAGTATAAACCGCCTTTGTCATCTCCTATTAAGTTGATTTTGTCCAAAATAGATTTTGCGGTCGCTTCTTCCTCAATTTGTTCGGCAACATACCATTGCAGAAAGTTATGTGTGGCATAATCTTTTTCAGAGAAAGTGATGTGTACCAACTCATTTATCGAATCCGAAACAAAAATTTCATGTTTATAAAGTTCCTCAAACATATCTTTGAAGGTTTCATAAGTGATTTTCGGGGCTTTTAAATCTGTTATTTTTGCATGCCCACCACGCTCATTAACATACTTGATTAATTTGAGCATGTGAAGGCGCTCTTCGTCAGATTGGGTAAACATGAATTGAGCAATTCCTTCCAGTCCGCTCACTTCAGCCCAACACGCCATAGAAAGGTAGGTTTGCGAGGATTCTGCTTCAATGCGAATCTGTTTGTTTAGGGCAATTTCAATATTTTTAGATAGCATAATTTTCTTTTTAGTAAAGTTAAATAAAATAAGTGACTACTGATTCATCAATTCCTGAAAACAATCCACAAATTGTCCCAGATGAAAACCGTCCATTAATCCATGATGTACATGAACAGACATGGGCATGGTTCTTTTGCCACTAGGGGATACTTTCATTTTGCCAAAAGATATTTTTGGACAGCTGTCCGGAAAGGAAAAACTTCTAGCATGGGATAAAGAGAAAAAATCCAGCCACGGAATTGCTGAAAAATGGATCACGTTATCCTCCTCAAAAGTTCGGGTAAAAAGTCCTGTTGTGGTTTGAATGCGGGCAATCTCTGTAGCGGCGGTCGTTTTGAAAACTGCAAAATCAGCATTGTATTCGATTAAAGAAAATCCGAAAGTGCCGTCCTCCCTACCGATTGTAGCCGAAGCATTAATTTGGTCACAAATATATATTTGGTCCTCTGAAACTCGATATTTAAAAGATTCAATGGTATTTACCGCTACTAATGTTTGGTGTAAATAATAATTAAAAAAAGAAGAATTTAGTGCTTTTGCAGCTGCATAAGCTTTTGTACAATCAATTTCGACAGTAGCTCCAAAAAAAGGTTCTTCAAATTGTCTGAAAAAATGAAAATGTTCTTTTCTAGGCCAATTTTCTATATCTAAAAGGGTTCTCAAAATGGCGGGATTTTATTTAAAGTTCAAAAGTACAGCTATTCTTTGTGAATAGTTTAGGAGGTAGTTGATTCTCTATTCTAAAATGGAACAGTTAGAAAAGGTTTAGTTCTAAAAAAAGCCCTAAAGGAATTTTCCTTTAGGGCTTTTTTATAAGTAAGTATGAAGCTTATTTTACGGAGAACGTAACTCTTCTAACTAGTTTTCTTGCATTTACTGAATTTTTATCTACCGAGGTATCTTCACCGTTTGCAACAACATTCAATCTTGATGCATCAATGTTAGCTTTTACCAGCGTAGTTTTAACATGGTTAGCTCTTGCTGTAGATAATTTATCATTGTAAGCAGATCCTCCTAATTCATCAGCATGACCAATAATGTCTACTGAAGCAGAAGGATTGTCTCTCAAGTATGTTAAAATAAAACTAGTAGCTTCTGTAGATACGTCAGTTGGTCTTGATTGATCAAAGTTAAAATAAACAGCAACATAACCACCATTAATTAAACTTTTAATTAGTTCGTTATCATATACAACGTTACTATCAGGGGTTTTGCTAGCATAATTCTCTAGGACGTAAGCTTCTGTAGCATCAGGAACATTGTTGTTATTTTTATCAATTGATCTTCCTTTGGTGTCAACCAAAGCTCCTGCAGGGGTGTTTTCTTCTTGATCTAAATAATTAGCTACGCCATCTCCATCCGTATCTAGCATTTTATTTTCGATAGCCATAAATCTTGCGTCAATTGCATCAAATTTACTTTCATGATCGATAACCCAGTCCGCATGTTTTTCGTTTTTACCTAAGTAAACTGTTAAACCTACTGTACCATTAAAAAGAGTCCCCGAGAAACCTCTGGCTTCAGGCGTAAGGCTGGCATTATCAAAAGCAGTATTTTGACCAAAATTCATTATTGTCGTGAAATCTCCTGTCAAGGCAAGTCTGTTTGTTAGTTTCACTTGTGCAGTTACACCGGCAATAAAGTTACCCATTTTGTCTTGGATGTGATTATTGTCATTTCTCAACTGCGCATAACCAAAACCAGTATGACCTAATAAACCAATTGTATTGGTCCAAGTTTCAAAATTCATAACCCTTCCTAAGTTAGCTACAGCTTGTAAATTTGCTCTGTAGTACTGAGTATCGAAATTAATAGATTCCTTTTTTGCCTGAAAACTGTTGTATCCAACGTCAGCCTTTAGACCAAATTTGTTGTTGAACATATATCGAACTCCTAGATCAGCAACAAAAGGACTGGGTGTAGAGGTAAAATAACCGGCAGTCAGAGGCTGTTGTGGTTTGTTAAAACCACCTGCAATTTCGATAGACCATTTATTAAAGTCAATTTCAGTATTTTTTACAGTTTCTGTTTGAGCGCTTAAAGTTGTAATCGCTGAAGCAAAAACTAACGTAAGTATGATTTTTTTCATCATGTTAAAATTTAAAGTTATTACAAAATTACAGTACAAAAATGGAGGATAGCCGGTAAAGAGTAAATTATATAAGGATTCGTTCCAATTGTAATAAACAATGTACTAAAATTGGCATTTTTTAAATGTTTTAAAGCGTTTTTGATACCTCAAAATAGGTATTTATATGCTGAATTTGTGTCTTTTTTACTTAAAAAAGAGGTTTAAAGGGGCTAAATTTAAGACAGAACAGATCCGACAAATGCACTCGCATACTCTAATTTTAGCCAATTGGATTGGTGGATTTATCGTAATTCCAATCGTTTTAAAACGTCTGTTATTTTTTTGAAAGCAATGAAATTTTCGTGTTCTATTTTATGGTCAATTTTTTCATGTGCCCAAGTGGTATGAAACGGAATGTGAACGGCATGTCCGCCAATGGCTAAAACCGGAAGTATATCTGATTTTAAGGAATTGCCAATCATAAAAAATTCCGAAGGTTGTATTTCCAATCGTTTGATGAGATCGGAATAATCTTTTTCCTGTTTGTCTGACATCACTTCTATATGGTGAAAATAATGTCCCAAACCAGAATTGTGCAATTTTCGGCGTTGGTCTAATAAATCGCCTTTGGTAGCTACAACCAATTTGTATTTTCCGTTCAATGCGTCTAAAGTTTCTTGAACACCATCCAATAAAACGATAGGTTTCTCCAGCAGTTCTTTTCCATATTGAATAATTTTTTCGATTATTTCAATAGGAATGGTATTATTCGAAATAGTCATCGCGGCTTCAATCATCGAAAGAATATAGCCTTTGATTCCGTAGCCGTATAATTTCAGATTGTCAATTTCGACCTTGAAAAGTTCTTTAGAAATTCCCTGATGCGATAAATAATCTTCCATCAAACCGCAGAATTTTTTCTCCGTTTCATCAAAGTAGGTTTCGTTGATCCATAAGGTATCATCGGCATCGAAGGCAATTACTTTTAAGCTCATATTTTTTTATTTACCGTGAATTCGCTAATTAAGTAAGTCGAAAGTTTAAAAGTCGTAAAGTCAAAAGAATTAACTTTAAGTAAAACAGCTTTAAATCAGATTGTTACATAATTTCGCCCTGATTTTAAAATACGACATTATACCATGGTTATTACTTAATATATTTAAGATTACATATTAATTAGCAAATTTGCGGTTGTTTTTTCTTAATTTATAGTCTCTCCATTGGCAACGTCATCGGTATCCGGATTTACAAAAACCAGTTTCCCTTTGGCATTGGTGGTCATTAAGATCATGCCCTGACTTTCTACGCCACGAAGGTTTCTTGGAGCCAAATTCACTAAAACAGTAACTTTTTTTCCTATTATATCTTCGGGCTTAAAACTCTCCGCAATTCCTGAAACAATGGTGCGCACGTCAATTCCAGTATCTATTTTCAAAATCAAAAGCTTGTTCGCTTTTGGCATTTTTTCGGCTTCCAAGATTGTTCCAACACGGATATCCATTTTGGCAAAATCCTCAAATTGAATCGCTTCTTTTTGTGTCTCTGTCATTGCGAGGGACGAAGCAATCTCTTCCTTATTAGCCGTTTTAGTCGCCTCTAATTTGTCAATTTGTTTCTGGATTTCCTCGTCTTCAATTTTGGCAAACAATAATTCCGCTTCTCCAATTTGGTGTCCAGCTGGAATCAAATCAGAGTTTTGAGCAACAGTATTCCAGTTTAACGGGCTTTCTATTTTTAGGATTCTTGATAATTTTGTAGCTGTAAACGGCAAGAAGGGTTCGCAAAGTGAACTCAACGCAGCCGCAATTTGCAACGCAACGTACATTTGTGTCTGCACGCGCTCCGGATTCTCTTTGATTACTTTCCAGGGTTCTTCGTCGGCTAAATATTTATTTCCTAAACGAGCCACATTCATCAACTCGCTCAACGCTTCCCGGAATCTGTAACGCTCCAGAGAACTTGAAATCACCGCTGGATACGCTTTCAATTCCGTCAAAGTAGCTTCGTCCACTTCCGAAAGTTCATTTGGAGTAGGTACAATTCCGTTGTAATATTTATTGGTTAAAACTACCACGCGATTAATGAAATTTCCGTAAATCGCTACCAATTCATTATTGTTTCTCGCCTGAAAATCTTTCCAGGTAAAATCATTATCCTTCGTTTCTGGTGCATTTGAGGTCAACGCATAACGCAACACGTCTTGCTGATTCGGGAATTCTTCCAAATATTCGTGCAGCCAAACCGCCCAGTTTTTTGAAGTCGATAATTTATTTCCTTCCAAATTCAAGAACTCATTTGCAGGCACATTGTCCGGCAAAATATAACTTCCTTCGGCTTTCAACATCGCTGGGAAAATAATGCAATGGAAAACAATATTGTCTTTCCCTATAAAATGAACTAGTTTCGTGTCTTTATCTTTCCAGTACGGTTCCCAATCTTTTCCTTCGCGCAAAGCCCATTCTTTTGTAGAAGAAATGTAGCCAATAGGCGCATCAAACCACACGTATAATTTTTTTCCTTCGGCACCTTCAACAGGAACGTCAATTCCCCAGTCCAAGTCACGAGTCACTGCACGAGGCTCGAGTCCACCGTCAATCCATGATTTTACTTGTCCGTAAACATTCGGTTTCCAGTCGTTTTTATGTCCAACAAGAATCCATTCTTTCAGGAAATCTTCATAACGATCCAAAGGCAAAAACCAGTGTTTCGTTGCTTTCATAATTGGCGTTTCGCCTGTAATGGTCGATTTTGGATGTATCAAATCCGTAGCATTCAACGTAGAGCCACATTTTTCGCATTGATCGCCGTAGGCTTCTTCGTTGCCACATTTTGGACACGTTCCCACCACAAACCGGTCTGCCAAAAATTGATCCGCTTTTGCATCATACAATTGCTCGGTCACTTCCTCAATAAAATCACCTTTATCATACAGCTTTTTAAAAAATTCGGAAGCCGTATCATGATGGATTTTAGCCGAAGTTCTGGAATAATTATCAAATGAAATTCCAAAATCAGAGAATGATTTACGTATAATTCCGTCATATTTATCGATTACTTCCTGTGGTGTAATACCTTCTTTTTTAGCTTTCATCGAAATCGCCACGCCGTGCTCGTCACTTCCGCAAACAAACAAAACGTCTCTTCCCTGCAATCTTAAATATCTGGAATATATGTCCGAAGGTACGTAGACACCCGCCAAATGGCCAATGTGAATTGGGCCGTTCGTATAAGGCAATGCCGCTGTAATTGTATATCTTTTTGGATTCTGTATCATGATTCTATTTTATAGAGCACAAAAATAGGCAATCCAATTTTTATTTGGAGCTATTTCCCACTATCCCTTGCAAATATATTCACGGAACTTCGCAGGAAATAAAAGTTAAGATAAGTAATTGTTCTGTTTTTAAGATAAAATAGAATAGATTTACAACTATCCGGGATTAAAACCATAGTGTGTATTCGATTTTATTTTGCCTACCAATAACAAGGAACCTCAAAAGAACCTCAAAAGAAGATCATTTGGATAGAATTCTGAGATCTATAAACGGATTTGTTCTATAAAAAACAGATTTTGGATCCAAAGAACAAAATAAAAGTAGCAATGTTTAGTATTTGACGTTAAATCAATATATTTGTAAATAATATAACAATTTTTAATAAAAAAGTTACAATGATAACAATAGCAGATCAATTCGGAATCAAAGATGCCCTTAAGCAATTAGGGATTGAGGAGGTAAATGAAGGAACATCAACAGGAGCAGCTAATTTTGCCAATGGAAAAATCATCGAAAGTTATTCACCAGCAGATGGGACTTTAATTGGAAAAGTAAAAACGTCTTCTAAGGAAGACTATGAAAAAGCAATGCAAAAAGCTTCGGAAGCATTTTTAGAATGGCGTATGGTACCCGCTCCTAAAAGAGGAGATATCGTTCGCCAGATGGGAGATGAATTAAGAAAATTCAAAGAGCCACTTGGAAAACTAGTTTCTTATGAGATGGGAAAAAGCCTTCAAGAAGGATATGGCGAAGTGCAGGAAATGATAGATATCTGTGATTTTGCGGTGGGATTATCACGTCAATTGTACGGATTAACCATGCACTCTGAAAGACCTTTGCACCGGATGTATGAGCAATACCATCCAATAGGAACGGTTGGAATCATTTCAGCGTTTAACTTTCCGGTAGCAGTTTGGAGTTGGAACGCTATGATTGCTTGGGTTTGCGGTGATGTTGCCATCTGGAAGCCAAGTTCAAAAGTACCTTTATGTGGAATTGCTTGTCAAAATATCATTAAAACAGTGTTAAAAAGAAATAACGTTCCTGAAGGCGTTAGTTGTTTAGTAACAGGAAATGAATCCGGAGACTTAATCAATAATGATAAGAGAATTTCGCTGGTTTCTTTTACAGGATCAACTAGAATAGGTCGTCACGTATCAAAAACTGTGGCCGAACGTTTTGGAAATACTATCCTTGAATTAGGAGGGAACAATGCCATTATCGTTTCGGAACACGCGGATATCAGTATGGTATTAGTCGGAGCGGTTTTTGGAGCGGTAGGAACAGCAGGACAGCGTTGTACCTCAACCAGACGTTTAATCATTCACGAAAGTGTATATGACAAAACGATCAGCGTGTTGAAAAATGCGTACGGACAATTGCAAATAGGAAATCCATTGGATGAGAATAATCACGTAGGACCGCTGATCGATAAAGGTGCTGTTCAGGAATATTTGAATGCGATTGAAAGCGCTAAAAAAGAAGGTGGAAAAATTATTGTTGAAGGTGGTTTGGTTGAAGGCGAAGGATATGAAAGTGGTTGTTATGTAAGACCATGTATCATTGAAGCTGAAAACCATTTTAACATTGTGCAAACAGAAACTTTTGCTCCTATTTTATATGTAATGAAATACAGCACGATTGAAGAAGCGATTGCGTTGCAAAACGGAGTTCCACAAGGACTTTCTTCTTCTATTTTTACAAACAGCATGAGAGAAATGGAATTGTTCCTTTCTCAATCGGGTTCTGATTGTGGAATTGCCAACGTAAATATTGGTACTTCAGGAGCTGAAATTGGTGGTGCTTTTGGGGGGGAAAAAGAAACTGGCGGCGGACGTGAATCGGGTTCTGATGCATGGAAAGCCTACATGAGAAGACAAACTAATACTATCAATTACGGAACCCAATTGCCATTGGCACAAGGAATAAAATTTGACTTGTAACCCCAAAATAGAATTAACTAAAAAAGGTAATTTGAATATTTCAAATTGCCTTTTTTAGTATTACAAATTCCTTGCAAACTTATTAAAAAACCTGCAATAATCTTTGTGATGTAATCTAACCTGTCAACACATCGGAAAAAACAAAACCTTTTCTAAAGCAATAATAAAATCCAAAGTGCCCAGAAAAATATATTTGACTTAGACGATCTTTTTTTATTTTTTATAGTTCGTACAAGTGTTAATGTGGCAGTAATAGATCACTTTTAAACACAGGTTTAAAAAAATAGGATATCTAATTTCTTCCTTTTTCGTCAAAATACAATTGGTTCAAAGGTTCACTTTGCCAAAACTCCTTGGTGTCAACATCCATAATAGTCAATGGTCCTTTGAAGGCTGCTCCGGTATCCACATTCCAAACATTTGCCTTTTGAACGGGAGTCGTTTCACCTATTCGGGTGACAGGCGTGTGACCAATATAGATTTCATTATATAAAGTAAAGCGTTTTGGGTAAAACGCATGGTCGGTTTTCATTGTCGTGTCTAATGCCAAGGCCGTTTCCCATAAGGTTCTGTCCCAATAGAAAAGCCCGGGAAAATATTCAAAGTCAACACCATTCATATTCGTAAAACCGGCATGGACAAAAAGCCGTTGTTGCTCGTCCAGATGAAAATTTTCTAATGATTTCAGGAATTCAATGTGTTTTTTCTTGGTTTCTAAGCCAACCGTTTCGTAGGCTAAAACAGTTGCTTCTCCACCATGTTTGTGCCAAAGCAGATTGTCTTTGCTTTCGCCGAGCCATTCCAGCAATAAATCATCATGGTTCCCACGTATGCAGATGCAGTTTTGTTTGGTTTTCAGAGCAATGATAAAATCTAGTACTTGAGGAGATTGACTCCAGCCATCGACGTAATCTCCCAGAAAAATCAGGGTGTCGTTTTTAGTAACGTTGGCTCTTTCCATAATTTGGTGCAATGCTCGCAAACCACCGTGGATATCGCCTATAACAAGTGTTCTCATGTACGGGTTGTTCATTTATTAGTCTAAAAACAGCAAGAAATACGAGCTGTCTTTCAAGGTATAAAATTAAGTAAAAGAGTGGTGAAGTACTACTTTTTAACTTATTTTTTTAACTAAAGTTAAAGGAGCTCTTTTTTAAAAATTCTGATTTTTATTGCAAATAACAGGGCTAAATTCCTCAAATCTCATTTTAAAGTAAAACTTAAAATATCACTACTTTAGGGGCTTATTTTACTTTTCAGGACATTTTAAAAATAAATAAATCAACAAAAAATTACTGCACATCATATTTCATCTTTCTCAAAATTCGCAACGCTTCCTTGAACGATAAATACACGTGGTTGAAAGGTTTCAACAGTACTTTGGCATCTATTAGCTTTTGTTTGGCTTCTTCAAAACCGTTGAGGTAGCAAATCATGAATGTTGAGGGTAAATTCTCTAAATCTTTTTCTTCTCGTTTGCCTAACGAAAGTCCTTTTTGGAGTTTGTTCAGCAAAGCAATATTGGCATTATAAATATGGAACAGCATTTTCTTGTTGAATTCCGGTGGTTGAAAAAGCATCTCTCTCTCAATTTTATAATAACCATTGTCATGAAAATGAATCGTTTGTTTTTCTAAAGGATAATAACTCGTTTTATCATTCAGACCCAAAGGAACATATTCAATAATGGTAAAAGTATCTTCGTCAAAAGTAATTTCGACCACATCCTGAGCCGAATAGAACAGCTTGATTTGTTCGTTGATCAATTCAATATCCACGCGGGATAAATACGTTTTATCACGGGATTTTTTTGCAATTCCTGCCCAGCAAATCACAAATAACTCCTTGAATACTTTATACTTTGGTGACATGTCTTTGTGGCGTAAATTCATAAAATCAATCACGCCATCAAGTGTGTATTCAATGCTGTTTCGGGAGTTGTTTTCAATGCCAATTACGGTTTCCGTATTCTGATAATTCTTTTCAATTTCGCCTTCAACCGGCGTCGTGTTGCTGCCTCTTCGGATAAAAATACTGTTGGCAGGAATCGTGTGAATTCCTTTTTTGAAATAGGAGGTGTTGCTTTTTGGCTTGATTGTTACCAGTCCGATAACCTTGTCCTTTGGTAGATTTGGAAAAGGTATATTTTCATATTGAATTTTGGGTGGATTCTCCAGATAGGCATTCACTAAATTCTGAATCCGACTGTCATCAAAAAAATCATCCCCCACAATAGTATTGTCTTGGTCTTCAACCCCCACTACAATATAGGAGTTATTCATAGGGTTTGAATTGGACAGCGCGCAAATGTGTTTGAGAAACTTGGCTTTTCCTTCCCGTGTATGCAAATTTAACTGGCGCTTTTTGTCATAAAAACTACTTTCATCATTGTGAGCAAGCAGGTTTTTAATAAGAATGCGTTTGTTGATCATTGGTACTGTTTATTATGTATTTTTATTTTTCAGTGTTGTTAAAGACATATTTGTTGATCCTATTTTGATCCTTTTCTATCAGAATATTTTAATAAACTACCGCTAATTCGCAGATTTTAAAATTAATTAGAAAATCTGCGAATTAGCGGTTGCATTTTTAACTGTTGCATTTTTTGTTTATTCCCTTTTATAAATATAATGATAACTCGATATATTGTAGTTTTTTATACTAAATAATGGAGATAATCAATTCCTTTTTAAAATAGTGGCAGCGGCGTGTGCGGTTGGCAACACCATCAAATCGGCAATATTTACATGGTACGGTCTGGAAACTACAAAGTGAATAATGTCAGCAATGTCTTCAGGATGTAATGGCTCAAAACCTTTGTATACATTGGCGGCTCTGTCTGTATCGCCTTTGAAACGCACTTCACTGAATTCTGTTTCCACGGCACCGGGATGAATGGCTCCCACCCGGATTCCATAAGGATTCAAGTCCATTCGCATAGCTTGGTTTAAGGCATCAACAGCATGTTTGGAAGCACAATAGACGTTTGCGTTAGGGTATACTTCTTTTCCGGCTATGGACCCAATGTTGATAATATGACCTGATTTTCGTTCGATCATTTGTGGGATTATGGCTTTTGAGACATACAAAAGTCCTTTTACATTGATGTCAATCATGGCATCCCAGTCGTCTAAATCTCCTTTTTGAATGGGGTCTAAACCATGTGCATTTCCGGCATTATTAATCAAAACATCAATTGTAGCAAAGACTTCCGGAATAGAATTGATGCTTTCGAAAACCGCTTTTTTATCTCGAACGTCAAAAGACAACGTATGCACTTTGGTAAATGCTGAAAGCTCCTTTTTGAGTTCAGTCAATCGGTCCTCACGGCGTCCGCAAAGAATAATCTGATAGTTATTTTTAGCTAATATTTGTGCTGTTGCTTTACCAATTCCGCTGGTGGCTCCGGTCACTAAGGCTGTTTTAGTCATGAAATTTTTTTCTTTTTTGATTCTAAAGTTGTTGAGTTGAATAGGGATTCTAGGCTACATTTGTTCCCATACTTGCTGCCCAAATGGCAAACCAATCTTCTTTGTCTAATTCTAACTCGACGGCTTTCATCAAGGATTGGATTCGGGCTACATTTACCGTTCCGGCAATAGGAATTACTTGAGCAGGGTGTTTTAAAATCCAGGACAGCAAAATCGAGTCGGAGCCCAAATGGTATTTTGAAACTAAGGTCGCCAATAATTTTTTTAAGCGATGGGTTTGCGGAATATCTTTTCTGAAAACAGATCCAAGTGGATTCCAAGACATAGGCCGAATGTTATTGGCCTGCATATAATCAAAACTTCCATCCACCATCGGTTCGAAATTAGTGGCCGAAAATTGGACTTGATTGTATAAGACTTCTGTTTTTTGACCAATTAATTCGGTTTGTGTAGAAGTGAAATTAGAAACTCCAAAATCGATGATCTTCCCTTCTGATTTTAGCTTCAAAACGGCTTCGGCAATTTCATCCGGCTGCATCAAAGGACTGGGTCTGTGTAGTAAAAGCACGTCTAAATAATCGGTATGCAGGTTTTTTAAGGAGTTTTCAACGGACCAGATAATGTACTCTTTTGAATATTCATAATGTTTGATCGTATTGTTCCGGTTTTCGGTCACCATTTGGATTCCGCATTTGGATATCAATTGCATTTTTTCCCGGTCAATACTGCTGGCTGCAAATGCTTTTCCAAAATCAGACTCGGTGGTGTAATCCCCGTAGATATCAGCATGGTCAAAAGTTGTGATTTTATTTTCTAAACACACATTAATCATGTTTTCCATTTCTTTGGTATTGAGATTTTTATCCCAAATCCCCCAGTTCATGACGCCTGCTACAATGGGTGATAATTTAGTTTTATTCATGTTTTTTATTTTTTATTAAAATGCGTAAATCTTCAAATTCGAAATATATTTTTCAAAGTTCTTAAAAATATAAAAATTGTATCATAATTCGGCCTTAAAATTAAGTCTTTTGTCGAAGTTTTAACCATTTTTTAACATCTTACTTCTAAAAAAAAATTCAATTTGCACCTTCAAAACGACGGCATTAAATTCAAGGTTTTAAAAATAATAAAATGGAAGAAAATACAGCGGCTTTAGACATCAGAGCAATCAATGAAAAAATTGAAAGAGAGAGTGCTTTTATAGACCTTCTCACAATGGAAATGAACAAGGTTATTGTAGGTCAAAAGCACATGGTGGAGCGTTTGTTGATTGGACTTTTGGGTCAGGGTCATATTTTATTAGAAGGAGTTCCCGGATTAGCAAAAACATTAGCGATCAATACGCTTTCACAAGCGGTACATGGCTCTTTCAGCAGAATACAATTTACGCCGGATTTATTGCCTGCGGATGTTGTGGGAACAATGATTTACAATATTAAGCAAAATGAGTTTTCGATAAAAAAAGGACCAATTTTTGCTAATTTCGTCCTTGCGGATGAGATAAATCGTGCACCTGCCAAAGTACAATCCGCCTTACTGGAAGCCATGCAGGAAAAGCAAGTAACTATTGGAGACACTACTTTCAAACTAGACCGTCCATTCTTGGTTTTGGCTACTCAAAATCCTATTGAACAAGAAGGAACGTACCAATTGCCTGAAGCTCAGGTGGATCGTTTTATGTTGAAAACGGTTATTGATTACCCAAAAATGGAAGACGAACGTTTGATTGTTCGCCAGAACCTGAAAGGGAGTTATGAAAAAGTTAATCCAGTAGTTTCAGTAGAGCAAATCTTGCGCGCACAGGAAGCCGTTCGGGAAGTATACATGGATGAAAAAATAGAGAAATACATTCTGGATATCGTTTTTGCCACACGGTACCCGGAGAAATACAAATTGGCTGATTTGAAACCGTTAATCAGTTTTGGAGCATCTCCTCGAGGAAGCATCAATTTAGCAAATGCTGCAAAATGTTACGCTTTTATCAAACGTCGCGGTTATGTAATTCCAGAAGATGTTCGGGCGGTAGTGCATGATGTATTGCGTCACAGAATTGGTGTTACCTACGAAGCAGAAGCCGAAAACATTACTTCGGTTGATATTATTAACAAAATTGTAAACGAAATAGAAGTACCATAAAAGTGAATAGTAAAAAGTGAATAGTAATTAGCCTTTTTTGGTTGCTACTCACCACTCACTTCTCACTAATTACCAAAGAAATGGATACAAAAGACCTCTTAAAAAAAGTACGCAAAATAGAAATCAAAACCCGAAGATTGAGCGATCACATCTTTTCAGGGGAATACCACACATCTTTTAAAGGGCGCGGAATGACGTTCAGCGAGGTGCGTCAATACCAGTTTGGAGATGATATTCGTGCTATTGATTGGAATGTTACGGCGCGATACAATGAAGCGCACGTAAAAGTGTTTGAGGAAGAACGGGAATTGACCATGATGTTGATGGTGGATATATCAGGATCAGAAAGTTTTGGTTCGAAAAATCAATTCAAGAAAGATATTGTTACGGAGATTGCGGCAACAATGGCTTTTTCAGCCACACAAAACAATGATAAAATAGGTTTAATTTTGTTTTCTGACGCAATCGAATTGTATATTCCCCCAAAAAAGGGAAGGTCGCATGTATTGCGCATCATCAGGGAATTGATCGAATTTCAGCCCAAAAGCCGTAAAACAGATCTTGCCCAAGCCTTAAAATTTTTATCGGGAACCCAGAAAAAGAAAGCTATTGTGTTTGTAATTTCTGATTTCATGTCGGAAGAGTATGAACATACATTAAAAATAGCCTCTAAAAAACACGATATAACTGGGATTCGAGTGTACGACATTCGGGAAGAAAAAATGCCAAATTTAGGGATGGTTTCTATGCTTGATGCCGAAACCGGAGCAATTGAATTGATAAATACCAGCTCGAAAGCAGTGCGAATGAATTATGAAAAACAGTACCATAATAAAGTAACCTATTTTAAAGAAACATTCAGTAAATCAGGTTCAGGTGTGGTAAACACAAGAGTTGATGAAAGTTATGTGACTAAATTGCTGAGTTATTTTAAATCGAGATAAGGGTTCAATAATAAAAGATGAAAAAACAATTATACCTACTATTGCTGCTTTCTACGGCTGTTTTTGCACAACAAAAGCAAGTAGTCACAAGTATTGATACAATTAAAAATAAAATTGGTGCCGAATTTAAATTATCTATAAAAACTACTGTTGATACTTCGTCTAAGGTCATTTTTCCAAACTTAAAAAACCTTGGCGCTTTAGAGGTGATTCAGTCGTATCCTATTGATACGGTCAAAATGGATGGCCGTTATGAATTAATCAAGAAATACGGGTTGACCCAATTTGATTCTGGCAGATATGTGGTTCCAAGTATTAAGATTTTTATCAACAGCAAACCGTTTTTTACGGATTCGCTTTTGGTTGAGGTAGCGAACGTTCAAGTGGATACTTTGAAACAAAAAATGTACGACATCAAGGACATTGCTCCTGCGGATAATTCAATTGGAGATTGGTGGAAATACCTGCTGATTGTTGCTTTGATTGGTGGTATAGGAGCTTGTATTTATTGGTTTATTAAAAAACGACAAGAGAAAAAACTACACAAAGAAATTTATAAAACGCCTATAGAAAGAGCGACTAGTTTGCTAGATTCTTTGGAGAAAAAAGAACTTTGGCAAAAAGGAGAAGTCAAAGCCTATTACAGCGAATTGACTGATATTGCCCGAAATTATATTGAAGAAGCCATAGAAATTCCAGCCATGGAAAGTACTACATCAGAGCTGATTCTTGGACTTAGAGCGGCTTCTGTCAAAAAGAAAATGACGCTTTCGAAGGAAATTATCGAAAATCTGGAGCGTGTTTTGAAACAAGCCGATTTAGTGAAATTTGCCAAATCGAAACCATTGGATTTTGAAATAACCGAAGACCGAAATAAAATTCAAAAAGCAATTTTAACCCTGGACAGCTCCATTCCGCTGGAAGTTCCAGAAGCAGAAGAGACACTGTTGAATGAAGCACAAAGACAAAAACAAATTCAAATTCAGTTGCGCAAACAAAGAAATAAACGGATTCTTACGGCCAGCGCTATTGTACTATTTTTATTGGCAGCGACCACCACTTTTTTTATTGTTACCAAAGGGTTTAGTTATGTGAAAGACAATATCATTGGTCATCCTACAAAAGAATTGTTAGAAGGCGAATGGGTAAAAAGTGAATATGGAAATCCAGGAATTATCATAGAAACACCAAAAGTACTCAAGAGAATAGATCTGACTAAAACGCTTCCTAAAAATGGAATGGCATTGATTAAAGAGATGCAATCGTTTGTGTATGGTAGTGTTTTAGATCGTTTTTATGTGATGGTTTCTACGTTAAAATTCAAAGCAGAAACGCAAATTGATTTGGCTAAATCGATGGACGGGATATTGCAATCATTAGAATCCCAAGGAGCTCAAAATATGATTGTTAAACAAGAAGAATTTGAAACCAAAGAAGGGGTCAAAGGGATTAAAGCCTACGGCACTTTTTCCCAAGTTGATGGCGGTGATACGACAGGTGTAAAAATGTACTATGAAGCAGTACTGTTCAGTCAGGAAGGTGGATTACAACAAATTTTACTTTTTCATGAAGAAGGAGATACCTATGGCAATGAAATATCAGAACGAGTTTTGAACTCGGTCGAATTAAAACAAGCAAGTAAATAATGGATAAAATAACTTTTTTGAACCCAGAATTTTTTTGGCTGTTTCTACTGATTCCAGTTGTGATTGTTTGGTTGCTTTGGACAAAAAACGAACAGATCGCAACATTAAAAATTAGTTCTATAGCAGGATTTAAAGGCGCAGAGTCGTATTTGACAAAGTTAAAGCCACTGTTGAATGTATTACGGGTTTTGGCATTGTGTTCTTTAATTGTTGCCATGGCCAGGCCAAGAACGGTGGATGTAAGCAGTAGAACAAAAACAACTAAAGGAATTGATATTGTTATGGCAATGGATGTTTCTGGGAGTATGCTGGCCAAAGATTTGAAACCAAACCGAATGGAAGCATTGAAAAGAGTCGCAGCTGATTTTGTTAAAGAACGACCAAATGACAGAATAGGATTAGTGGTGTATGCCTCGGAAGCGTACACAAAAACACCGGTGACCAGCGATAAAGCAGTAATCCTGAATGCGATTAGCAGTATAAAATACGATACTGTTTTGCAGGACGGAACCGGAATTGGGATGGGATTAGCCACTGCCGTAAACCGATTAAAAGACAGTAAAGCCAAAAGTAAAGTAATTATTCTTTTGACAGATGGTGTGAATAATGCCGGATTCATTGAGCCGGAAACAGCCTCAGACATCGCCAAGCAATATGGAATAAAAGTATACACAGTAGGAATTGGAACTAACGGAATGGCCATGTTTCCCTATAAAATAGCACCTAATGGAACGTTTTTATTCCAAATGATGAAAGTGGAAATTGACGAACAATTAATGAAAAGTATTGCCAGAAAAACGGACGGAAAATATTTTAGAGCCACCAGCAATAGCAAGCTTGCCGAAATTTATGCCTCCATCAATAAACTGGAAACTACAGAAATAGAAGAATTAAAATTCTATGATTACGATGAAAAATTCAGGCCTTTTATATGGTTCGCCGGTTTTTTGTTGTTGCTGGAAGTGGGACTAAGGAATACAGTTTTTAAAAGCTTTATATAAAATCCCCACCCCAGCCCTCCCCGAAGGGAAGGGAGCACGAACTGGAATATTGGAATTAGAATTACCAAGTTTAGAATTTTGATTTAGGGTAAAATCTAAGATCAAAATTCATAAATCTAAAATTAAAAATGGAATTAGACGAAAAAAAATATTTATACCTTCTTTTTATACTGCCTCTTTTAGTGTTGGTTTTTCTGGCCAATTTATATTGGAAAAGAAAGAAACAGCGCGAGTTTGGAGATTTAGAAATGGTAAAAAAATTAAGTCCGGAAAGTTCCGTTTTTAAGCCAGTATTAAAAATAGTCGTGCTGATTTTAGCTTTTCTTGGACTGATTTTTGCTTTGGTAAACCCAAAGATTGGCACCAAGATGGAAACCGTAAAACGGGAAGGGATTGACATTGTTTTTGCAATGGATGTTTCTAAAAGTATGCTAGCTGAAGATGTTGCGCCCAATCGATTGGACAAAAGCAAGCAAATTGTCTCACAAATCATCAACCAGCTAGGAAGCGATAGGATAGGTATTGTGGCGTATGCCGGAAGTGCTTTTCCGGTTTTGCCAATCACTACGGATTATGGAGTGGCCAAGATGTTTTTGCAAAGCATGAATACCGAAATGGTTTCTTCGCAGGGAACATCGCTGGATGAAGCCATAAAATTATCATCCACTTATTTTGACGATAAAAGTAAGACCAGCAAATTATTGATTCTGATTTCTGATGGGGAAGATCATTCTGAAGGAGCCGAAAGTGCTGCTGAAGAAGCCAATAAATTGGGAATGAAAATCATTACAGTAGGAATTGGAACCGAAAAAGGAGCTACAATCCCATTGAAAAGAAACGGTGTTGTAACAGGTTTTCAAAAAGACAATAACAATGAAGTCGTGATCACTAAACTTAATCAGACCAGTTTAGAAGCCATTGCAAAAGCCACAAAAGGAGGCTATGTAAACGGAAATAATACCAAAGAAGTGCTGGAGCACATCAAGAATGCTTTGGATAATATTCAAAAAACCGAATTTGAAGCGACGGAAATGGCGGATTTTCAATCGCAATTTCAATGGTTTTTGGGGTTTGCCTTCTTGCTGTTATTTGTGGATGTCTTTCTGTTGGAGAGAAAAACAAGCTGGGTTAAGAAATTGAATTTATTTAACGAAAATAAATAATTATTTCCTAAAGGTTCTTAACCTTCTGGATTTATAGATACAATAAATGAAAAGATTTAAAATTATCATAATTGCTTTTTTAATGATTGCTTTCTGCGGAACGGCCGGTTTGTACGCACAACAAAAAGACCGAATTTTGCCTAAAGCAAATGCAGAATATGCGGAAAACAAATTCGCAGAGGCAGAGGCTAATTACAGAATTTCGGATTCAAAATTCCCTAATAGTACCGCTGCGTCCTTCAATCTTGGAAATAGTATTTACAAGCAAAAGCAGTCTGGAGAAGCCAAATTTGCGTACGCCAAAGCATTTAAAAATTCAAAAACGAGACCTCAAAAACACAGAGCCCTGCATAATTTGGGAAATGTATTCATGAATGAAAAGGATTATACTCAGGCGGTAGAAGCGTATAAAAACGCCTTGCGAAATGACCCAACCGATGAGGAAACCCGTTATAATTTTGCTTTGGCCAAAAAAATGCTGAAAGACAATCCGCCAAAGGATGACAAGAAAAAAGACGACAAGAAAGATAAAGACAAGAAAGACGATAAAAAGGACGAGAAGAAAGACAAAAAAGAGGAAGATAAAAAAGACGATAAAGGCGATCAGGACAAAGATAAAAATGAGCCAAAACCCAATGAAAATGGGGAGCCAAAACCAGCACCTGGAGGTATCTCCAAGCAGCGTCTGGAAAATTTACTAGATGCTGTAAATAGAGAAGAAAAGAAGGTTCAGGATAAGGTGAATGCCCAGAAAGTAAAAGGAAAACCAGTTAAAACGGAGAAGGATTGGTAATTCAATTAGACAGTTTGAAAATGAAAAAATATATAGCAGCAATCGTTTTATTGGTGTGCAGCTCCCTTAATGCTCAGGTTCAGTTTGAGGCCAAAGTCAGCAAAAGTACGTTGGGCTTAAATGAGAGGTTGCGTATTGATTTTATGATGAATGTAGATGGGGATAATTTTGTGAAGCCTTCATTTGAAGGATTTAGAATTGTTGCCGGGCCCAGCCAGCAAGTAAGTCAGTCCTGGGTAAACGGTAGAAGTTCTTTTGAGAAAGTCTATTCATATATTCTTTTGCCAAATCAAAAAGGAACCTTGGTTATCAAGCAGGCAGCCATAGAGTTTAATGGTCAAATTTATAAGACAGCACCAGTAAAAATAAATGTTACTGAGGCTACGCAACAACCCATAGATCCAAACGATTCACAAGTGCCTGCGGATGAAAACTTATATCTTGTTGCCGATGTGTCTAAAACA
This sequence comes from Flavobacterium sp. RSP15, assembly GCF_003968755.1. Taxonomy (GTDB): domain Bacteria; phylum Bacteroidota; class Bacteroidia; order Flavobacteriales; family Flavobacteriaceae; genus Flavobacterium. The sequence goes on from NZ_RYDL01000002.1 coordinate 434,389, forward strand.
AATCCGTACATCAACGAACCCATTACGGTCGTGTACAAATTGTATTTTGCAAATATTGGCATCTCAAATTTAGGAGAACTGACCAAGCCAAAATACAATGATTTTTGGAGTCAAAATATTGAAATAAAACAGCTTGCTGCCGAAGAGGGGATGTTTAAAGGCCAAAATTATCGCTATATCGTGCTGAAAAAAGTAGTGCTATATCCGCAAAAATCAGGAAAACTTAAGATCGAGCCCCTATCATTAGCAGTTGATGTGCAGTTACCAACGAACCAAAGGGATATGTTTGGTCGAATGGTACTAACGGAAACGACCCAAAGAGTTTCGGCCGGGGCCAAAACCATTACTGTTAAACCACTACCCGAGTCTGGAAAACCAGAAAATTTTACCGGAGCGGTTGGAAGTTTCGACTTCAAAGTCACACCGTCTAAAACCGATTTAAAAAACGGAGAAAGTCTGGATCTTGTTGTCAGCGTAACCGGAAAAGGGAATCTAAAATTGTTCAGTTTGCCAAAACCAGTTGTGCCAAATGCGCTGGAAATGTATGATGCCGTTCACAGCGAAGACATCAGTACACCACTTTCCGGTATGAGCGGAAAAATGTCAGACAGTTATACTATAATTCCGCAATACAGAGGGAATTATCCAGTAAAACCAATGCTGTTTTCTTATTTTGATTTGGATTCCCGTACGTATAAAACACTCCGTTCTCCAGAGATCATGATCCATATTCTTGATGGCCCTTCTCCGGCAGATTCTTCCGCTACAGCTGGAAATAAAAATAAAATTGCAGCGGTTGAAGAATTTAAAACGATCAAGTCAAAAACCAATCTGGTTACCATTGATAAAGAGGATTTCTTTGGATCGAATTTGTTTATTGGATTGTTAGTACTGCCTTTTTTATTGGTTCCAATAATTGTGTTATTCAAAAAGAAAAAGGAAGCTATGGATGGCGATATTTCCGGAAACAGAATCCGAATGAATAATAGACTGGCCAAGAAATATTTATCAGTGGCCAAGAAACAAATCAATAACAAAGAACTGTTTTACATTGCACTGGAGAAAGCGATGCATAATTTCCTGAAGGCAAAATTACACATTGAAACCTCTGAAATGAGCAAGAATAATATTCAGGAATTATTGTTGTCCCGAAATGCAAAACCAGAAGCTGTAAACGATTTTATTGCGCTTACTGAAAATTGTGAAGTGGCCCGTTATGCACCTTCATCCAGTGTTACAATACAACAGGATTTTGATAAAGCAGTTTATATCATCGCTGCGTTGGAAAAACAGATTACTTAATAAAAGCACTAAAATTAATTTTTGAGTAAATACACTATGAGCCTTTGTGCCCTCGTTGCAAAAAAAGATAATGATGAAAAATATACTATACATACTTTTACTTTCAACTCAGTTTTTCTTTGCCCAAAACGGCTTTGAAAAAGGGAATGCGTATTATGAAAAGGCAAAGTACACTGAAGCCGTGGCTGCCTATGAAAGTGTTTTGAAAACCCAGCAGCACTCTTCGGAATTGTATTTTAATTTAGGAAATGCCTATTATAAATTGAATCAGGTTGCGCCTTCGATCTACAATTATGAAAAAGCATTAGTGCTCAATCCAAACGATCAAGGAAGTATTAACAACCTGAAATTCGCTCAAAAAAGAACAATTGATGAAATTAAAGTAATCCCAAAAGTAGGTTTTGCAAAATTAGTTCGTGATTTCACGGGAATTTATCATTATAATACCTGGGGATGGGTTTCTGTAGGATTGGCTGCCGCTTTTTTGTTGTTTTTTATCGGGTACTATTTTTTACAAAGAACACTTCCTAAACGGATTTTCTTTTTTGGAATGTTTCTGGCTGTTTTTCTTTTACTAATGACGCTGGTCGCAGCTATTATTGAGAAAAGTCATTTTGATACCGAAAAACCAGCCATTGTTTTTGCCGAAATGGCGAATGTGAAAAGCGAACCCAGAAATGGCGGTAAATCTATTTTTGTGCTGCATGAAGGGACTAAAGTTTATGTGAAGGAAGTCATCGAAAAATGGAAAAAAGTGCAACTAACGGATGGAACCGAAGGCTGGATAGAGAGCAGTGCAATTAAGGAAGTGAAATAATAGTTCCCGGTTTCAAATTATCCAGTTTCTTTATTTATAGCAGGAACAGGGTGGTTTTCATGGTAATTAAACTGACCGCCACCATATTTAAAATCAATTTCAAAATTGCAAATTCTACAGTTGGCATTTAATATTTGTCTCATGTTTTTATATTGAAACTTTAAAAACATAATCACCCCATGACATAAGTATTATTGTGATTAAATGCCCAATTTACTCTGAAGCTTAGTAAGAATTTAATGCAGAAATAAATACAGTAAATTATGAAAAATTGTTTTCCATTTTATTTGGTTAATTTTACCATCATGAACTAATAAAACTGTCCCTTTCGTAAGTTTTAATGATTGACTTTCTGCAATTTCAGAGTTTATAAAAACGCTATCACCTTTTGATATCTCCCAGTAATTTTTTTGATGTACTGTAATTTCTGTTTCAGAAGAAGTTTTGTAAATGTTAACTGTAAAAATCTGTATTATTGTATTGTTTTTGACTTCATATATTTTTTTTCGTTGCTTATTTGATATGAGCCGTCTTTAATAACCTCATTGTTTATAGATACTTTATTTCCAATTTCTACTTCTGCTAAATAATATGATCTTTCTATTTCAAAAATTTTGCCATCAACAAGTTTTTGCTCAACAATAAATAATTTTTCCCGACGAATGTTATTCAAATAATTTCCAATATCTAAATCTGGAATTACATTTTCATTTGCTAAAGGGAAAAGCTTAATGCCTGTTTTGCACGAAATCGCAAGCTGGGGTAATTCAAATCAAGCAAAAAAGATTATTGCAAAAATGGTAAAGTAGAAAATTGTAATGGCTGAAAAAAATAAGAATTCATTAATTTTTGTTTAGAATCTCTTAATTATGGTAAAAGTATTTGATCTAATATCTCAAGATTCAAGGCCTATAAGTCTATTGCATCATAAACCAAAACTTTCTCCCAAAGATGGGAACAGTTTTTTACAAAATCCTGATGAATAGGGTGGTCCTGATATATTTTTTGACCCGCTTCATCATCAAAAAATAACAGCTCTGAAACGTCCCAAGAAGTGTCTACTACTTCCCGTTTTTCCGTAGAAGCTAATATACCCAAATGAAATTGGCGAACCGTTGGAATTGCTGCTAAAGTTTTCAAGCCGGAAATCAATTGCTGTTTATCTTCTTCCGATTGGGGGTTCTTTAACCAAAAAAACACATGGTGTATTAAATTTTTTTCATTGGAGTGTTTTGTGAATCCAAAAACACCTGCAATACCTACTAAAGCTGCCGAACCAATAAACTGTCTTCGTATCATCTGATTAATTTTAAATGTAAATATCTAAATTAAAAATAGAATAGGATCACTATTTATCTCAAATTTTAAAAGGAGAATGACTGCTGTTTTTGAAACAGAACGGTTTTTGCAAAAACAAGATAGTTTTTCTCATTAATCACCATGAAGCCCGGCTTTCACTAAAGCCTTAAAACAAAAAAGACCTTACATTGCTGTAAAGTCTTTTTAAAAAGCTCCTCTCTTGGGCTCGCCCCTCGGGACAGATTAGCAGTTAAATCTCGACTGCGCTCCATTTGACAAGATTGATACGATCTAATTATTTTATTTCCTTATCTAAAATAATGGCAGGAATTTGCTGTTTCATTACAAAAGCATTAAATTTCTTGACATCGTTATCCACGATATCTTTTATTTTCTGGAGTTCGGCATCTATTTTCATAGCTAAATCTTCATAAACAACATAAGCATTTCGGGTTGGTTTTGATTCCGATGACGAAATATTGGATCCTAATCCAGCCATTTTATCGTTCAATTGAATTGGGAAAGCTAACACATCTTGTGGTGCTTTAGCTTTTGGCTGCATTAATGATGACTCAATTTTATCCAAATTTTCCAGAGTCGATTTCGTCATTTTTTTCATTTGATTGACTGCCACAGTATCTTTTACAGTAGCTATGTATCCATTAATTTGCGTGCGTATTTTTCGCAATTGGTTAATCGCAAGATGAGCTTCATTGACTTTTTTATTTACTTTTTGGTGCAAGTCAAATTGCTCTTTTAAATCAGCATCACTTGTGGTCATTCGAGGATCAAGTTTGATTTCAACAGCTGCTTCTGCAATAATAGTTTTGTCTTCAATTAACCGAACAATATAAGATCCCGGTACTACTTTTGCACCTACACCTGACCCTGCCCACATTACATTAGTTCCGTCAACTGCAGTTGCATTTGGATAGCGCATGTTCCATACAAATGAATTCATACCTGCTTTTGCGGTGATGAAACCCGCTTGCTCTTTTTTTGGATCTTGATAAAATTCCTTGGAAATTTTCATGGGTTCACCCTTCATGTCTTTGGTTGAAGAGTAGGTATTTATCGTATCTCCTTTTGGTGTCAAAAACTGTAATTTTATCTCAGTTGAAGGTTTCTTCTTGAAAAAGTAACGAACAATTACTCCATTTGGGGCATTAGTTCCTGAACTCATGTCATCGCTTTGTCCGCCTTGCATTCTATAAGCAGGACGTGGTTTGAAAAGGTGTTTGTCTCCTTTTACTGTTTTGTCTTTTATTTCATAAAGCGGCGTAATATCATCTAATACCCAAAAAGATCGGCCGTGCGTTGCAACGATTAAATCCTTTTCTCTTTTTTGAATTCTTAAATCTCTAATAGGAGTAACCGGTAGATTCAAGTTTAGTTTTTGCCAAGAATCCCCATCGTTGAAGGAAACATAAACGCCTCGCTCAGTACCAGCAAACAGTAATCCAGGTTTGTTAGGATCTTCACGCAATACTCTGCAATATTCATCAGATGGAATCCCATTGGTTATTTTAGTCCAACTTTTTCCATAATCAACCGTTTTGAACATATACGGTGTACGATCGCCGTACATGTATTTATTGGCTGTTAAATATGCTTTTCCTTTTTCGTGTTCTGAAGTGTGAATCATACTAATCAAAGAAAAGTCAGGCAATACTGTTGTTGGTAATGAGATATTCTCCCATTTTGCCCCATTGTTTTTAGTGATATGTACTAAACCGTCATCAGATCCGGTCCAAATTACCCCTTTTTCTAGCGGTGATTCTGAGAGGGTGAATATAGTAGCGTATACTTCCGCTCCTGTTTGATCCTTAGTTATTGGTCCGCCCGTTTCTCCTGTAGTTTTTGGATCATTTCGGGATAAATCAGGACTTATAATTTCAAATGAATGACCTTGATCTTCCGTCACGTGTACAACCTGAGAGGTAACATACATTCTTTTTGGGTTGTGAGGCGAAAAAACAATTGGGTACGTCCATTGAAAACGGTATTTTTTAGCATAAGAAGGAGCCCCAATATTCGATTCTGGATACGGAGAGATATCTTTTCTTTGGCCTGTTTTTTTGTTGTAAGAACTCAATTGACCGTCGTACTCGCCACCGTATGTAATGTCAGCATTCGTTGGATCTGCCTCGATATATCCTGCTTCTCCACCTGCAGCGGCGTACCAAGATTCAGGACCTATACTATTGCCACTAGTTCTAGAAGCAATCCGAATAGAAGAATTATCCTGCTGAGCTCCATAGATATTGTACGGGAATTCATTGTCTACTGATACATGATAAAATTGAGCGGTGGGTGTGTCTAGTTCCGTGAAGGTTTCCCCACCATTAAAGGTAACTTCTCCACCGCCATCATCGCCTATGATAAAGTTATCTGGGTTTAAAGGATTTATCCATACATCATGTGTATCTCCGTGTCGGACATTTATTTTTTTAAAGCTTTTACCACCATCACTGGTTTTCCAAGCGTCTACATTTAATACAATTAATCCATTTTCGTTTTTAGGATCGGTTTGTAAATTCATGTAATACCATGGTCTTTGCCAAAGATTTTTATCTTCATTAATCAATTCCCAGTGCTCGCCTGCATCGTTAGATCGATACAGTCCGCCTTTTGTATTTTCGATTAAAGCATACAAGCGATTCGAATTTACAGGAGACACAGCGATTCCCATTTTTCCGAGAATTCCAACTGGCATTCCTGGTTTTTCGTTAAGCGATTTCCAAGTATCACCGCCATCAATAGATTTGTACATTCCAGATCCTTTTCCTCCTGATGACATAGAATGACCGTTACGATACCCTTCCCAAAGCGTTGCGTAAACAATTCTAGGATTGGTAGGATCGATACGAACACACATGGCGCCCGTTTTTTCATCTTTAGAAAGAACTAATTGCCATGTTTTTCCTCCATCTTGTGAGCGGTAAACACCGCGTTCCGGATTAGATTTAAAAGGATTTCCCATTGCTGCAACAAAAACGATGTTAGCATCAGTTGGATGTACTTCGATATTAGCAATTGCATCCGCTTTATCGAGGCCAGATTTTGACCAAGTTTTTCCGCCGTTTACAGATTTGTACATTCCGTCACCAAAAGAGATATTGGATCTCATATCCGCTTCGCCCATTCCTACATATACCACATTTGCATCAGATGGAGCAACTGTAATGGCGCCTACAGCAGATGATTTAAAAATACTATCAGAAATAGGAAACCATTCATTTCCTCCATCAATTGTTTTCCAAACGCCACCTCCTGTTGAACCAAAATAATACGTCAGAGGATGGTTGGCATGTCCTGCTACCGCAAGTGATCTTCCCGATCGGAAAGGTCCGATATTTCTCCATTTAAGCGCATTAAATATGCTATCTGAGACAAAATTTGAAGTTGTTTTGTTTTTTACATTCTTTTTTTGGGCATAACCTAAGCTAGTGGAAAGTGTTATAAAAAAGACAAGAACGATACTCAACTGAATTCTTTTAAAATAAGTTTGGTTCATAGGTTTTAATAGATTGGTTAGTGGTTATTAAATTTTAAACTTCAATAAGGATGTGCCATTTTTAGTTTTAAACACTGCATATTGGAAAAACACATCCCTAGTTATTTATCAAATATAAGAATTAATTTAGTAGTAATTGTAGTTGTTAAACGGCGTTGCATGGAAGCACAGATTTGTAAACAAGTTAAAATGGTTATCGACAAATTTTTCTATTTTTACCTTTGAACTAGGTGAGGTCCTAATTTCATTGTGAATTTAAAACAATAAAGACCTTACATCACTGTAAAGTCTTTTTTAAAAAGGTTCTACCGATAGCTATTGAGGCTAGTTCGGGTGATTTATTCGATGATTAACTTTTTATATGTTTTCAAGATCAATTTTGCTTTGCATCTTCTTGCTTTAAATTAAAGTCGTAGCCAACGTACAAGTGATTTAATAGATGCGGGTAGTTTTAATTTTAATCTTTTAAATCTATTTATAGTCTTGCGGTAATTTTCTAAGTTTTGTTGCTTTTTCAAAGGCAAATCCCATTTTTAAAAGGCTGTCTTCTTGATACGGTCTGGCTATAAATGTAAGGCCCCATGGCTCTCCCGTTGTTTTGTAACCCATAGGAATAGTAAGGCAAGGGTAGTTGGCCGCAGCGGCATGACCAGCGTTATTATTGTTTATGGATAAGATAGCGTCGAGTTGGTATTTTACCATCGGTTTTTCAAAAAAATTGACACCTTCTTTTTTGATTTTGGCCTTTATTTGCAGTAATTCTGCTTCAGTAGTGTTTTCGGCTAGCATTTGTTCAAAACGCCCTTGTCCGTAGGGAATTTTTAGTATCGAATCATTTTTATTGTACGCTATAATGTCAGCAATAGAGCGGATAGTAAGTTCATTTGATGCGTATTTATTCAAATAATTAGGGAGATCAACTTTCATGTCGGCACTAAGTATGGTGCCAAAACCGTCGAAGTTCATTGGTTCTGGATCATATTCAACGACTATACCACCTAACTTAATTATGGTATTGATACTCTGCTTATAAATTGAATCTCCTAAAAAGCTTTTAATGGCACCAAATCGCAATCCTTGCAGCGTTCCCGACTTTAGATCATCGAGGTAGTTTATGTTTTTTGGATTGTTCTTGGTTGCAGGATCATTATTGTCTTCTCCACTCATAGCCGAAAGAAGGATTCCACTATCAATAACATTTTTTGTCATTGGCCCAGGCGTGTCTAATGTACTTGAGATTGGAATAATACCCGTTCGGCTCAATAAACCAGTAGTTGGTTTTAGACCAATAATTGAATTTTGCCACGAAGGAGAAAGAATAGAACCTGAAGTTTCAGTTCCCACTGCTGCCGCTGCATAATTAGCGGCTACCGCAGCACCACTTCCTGAGCTCGAACCACCAGTGTCAAATATTTTCCGTCCATAGGGATTAAGCGTTTGCCCTCCCACTGCACTATAGCCATTAGGACCAGTCAGGAAAAGGAAATTAGCCCATTCGCTTAAGTTTGTTTTACCTAAAACAATAGCACCTTTATCTTTTATTTGGGTAATTATAAATGCATCTGCAGCGGTATTGTTGCGTAGCAAATGCGTTCCTGCGGTGGTAGGCATGCCCTTTACGTTTGTATTGTCTTTTACAAGTATTGGTATACCGTAAATTGGATGGTCGTGATTGGATTTGTTTTTATCTCTCTTTCGTGCTTCATTAACTGCTTCAGGGTTAATAGCTACAATTGCATTTAGCATCTTATCTTTATCATTTTCATATTTGACAATTCTGTATAAATACCACTGCGTCAGTGTTTCATAGCTAAGGCTGCCAGATTGAATATGGGATTGAATGGTGGGAATGTTTTGTTCTAAGATTAAAGATTTTAGTCTTTGATAATCGTCCTCGGAAAAAGCACCTATCTGTTGTGCTATATTTTCCCAAATAGTGTTTTTATCCAGAATTTTTGACTGGATCAATTTGTATTGCATTTTTGTTGATGCGTTGGTAGCATTTTTTGCTAGTTCTTCGGTTTCGTCATAAGGGGTCCATGCCGGAATAACTGTTTTTTGAGTTGGCTTACAAGCCAGTATAAAAAAGAGAGAGAGGAAAAGAATTTTCTTCATTAAATCTAAATTTAGGGTTATGTATTGGTTTTTTTTAGGTCAGTTCTAGTTCGTTTTTACACTATTTACTTAATCGAAGCAACTATCAACAAAAGGTGTTGGATGTATATTCGAAAGAAAAGATATTAAAATCTGCAAGTTCAAACAGGATTAAGTGTCTTTGTTTATTCCCGAACCTACTTGTAAATAATAAGTCATGTGATCGAAATTCAAAGATATACAATTAATGTACTATTAGCGTAATATTATGGTAAAGGCAGGATAGGATTCTTCAAAAAAAGGAGGTGGGTTTTTGGCAAGAGGCACCATTAGAATTGTAGTTTTTTCTTGATTCATGTTTCCGTTTTTTAGAGTTAAACAATTGGCATGACAAGTCAGAATATAAAATGGGTACCTCGAGATTTTAGATGGGTAGCGAATAGTGTGCCTTTTTTTTATAAACGAACCTAGCAACTTGGCAAAATCTAGAATTTGCTCTTTTCTACTGAATCCCCATGAAGTCCCGCTTTCATTACTGCTTTAAAACAAAAAAGACCTTACATTGCTGTAAAGTCTTTTTAAAAAGCTCCCTCTCTTGGGCTCGAACCAAGGACCCTCTGATTAACAGTCAGATGCTCTAACCAACTGAGCTAAGAAGGAAACTGTATATTTTTATTCTGGTAAGAAATGAACGTTTTTGTGTGCTTATTAATGAAGTTTATTTCACTTGTAAAGCGGTGCAAATATAGGGCTTAATTTGATTTCTGCAAGCAAAAATAAAACTTTTTTTAATTTTTTTTACTTCCCTACAATTGCCTTGTAAATGTCGTTTCCGTTAGCAAATAGTAACAGTGTTATAAGTAATACGAAACCAACCATTTGCGCATTCTCTAGGAATTTGTCACTTGGTTTTTTACCACTGATGATTTCATATAATAAAAACATAACGTGACCTCCATCAAGTGCCGGAATAGGCAATAAGTTCATTACACCTAGCATTATGGATAACAATGCCGTGATGTTCCAGAACACTTCCCAGCTCCAAGTATTAGGAAAAATGTCGAATATGGCTTTGAAACCTCCCACTTGTTTGTAGGCTTTAGTCTCCGGATTGAAAATCATTTTCAACTGTTTTCCGTATCCTACTAATTGATCTTTTCCTTTAGTAATCCCGACCGGAATAGATTCTAAGAAACCAAATTCTTGTTTGCTAATTTTGTAATAGCCCAGTTTTTCAAGTGAAGCCATTCCTAATGACCCAACAGTAATCCCTAATTCTCCATTGCTAGAAACAATAACAGGTACTTTGATCTCTTTCTCATCTCTTAAAACAGTGGCTGCAATTGTTTTATTCTTGTTTTTTTCTAAAACAGATTTTACTTGGTCAAAATATTTTGTGGACTGTCCGTTTAATGAAGTAATAATATCTTTAGGTTGCAGGGCAGTGTTCAAAGATCCTTCGGAGATAGATGTTATTGCATACGGCATTCGGATCGATACCAATGGTACTTTTTCCTGTTTTGACAATTGGTCTACAAAGTCATTTGGCATTTTGATTGCTTGTTCCGCACCATTTCTTTCAATAAGAATCTGTTTTGCCATAATAACCTTCATGGTTAGATCATTGTCAAATCGGGTAATTTTTTCACCATCAACAGATAAAATATGATCACCGGTTTTGAAACCAACATTTTGCATCGCTTTATTTTCAATCAATAAACCATCTTTCAAATCCGCATTTGCTATGAAAATATCGCCATAAGCAAATGCCATTCCGATATATATAATGAAAGCCAAAATAAAATTTACGGTAACGCCTCCCAACATAATAATCAAACGTTGCCAAGCCGGTTTAGAGCGAAATTCCCAGGGTTGCGGAGGCAAGGCCATTTGTTCCTTGTCCATGCTTTCATCAATCATTCCGGAAATTTTCACATAACCGCCAAGAGGCAACCATCCGATACCGTATTCAGTTTCGCCAATTTTCTTTTTGATAAGGGAATATTTGACATCAAAAAATAGGTAGAATTTTTCGACTCTGGTTTTAAACAATTTAGCAGGAATGAAATGTCCTAATTCGTGAAGTATAATCAGTAATGATAAGCTCAATAAAAATTGAGAAAGCTTGATAACTATGTCCATTTATTTGTCATTGCGAGGAACGAAGCAATCTAATCCTCTTATTAATTTAATTTTTACAACTCACAAAAGTAAGGTTTTCTATTTGTTTAATTCGCAATAATTGTTCCATACCGTTTTAAATGTTTGTTAATTAATGAAAATTCAGTCCCTCGTTTCGCTGCTGTCCCGTAACTTTACTTTTTTTAAAAGGAAATTCCCTTTGTCTTTATTTTAATTACATACTTAAATTACTACTATGTCATCTCAATTATTTTCGCCACTCCAAATAAAAAGCATCACGCTTAAAAATAGAATTGCAATTTCTCCTATGTGCCAATATTCTGCTCATGATGGCTTTGCTAATGATTGGCATCTTGTGCATCTGGGAAGTCGCGCCAGCGGAGGCGCAGGATTAATCATTCAGGAAGCGACTTCGGTTTCTCCAGAAGGCAGGATTTCTCCGGGCGATTTGGGACTTTGGAAAGACGAACAAATCGAAAAAATACAGCAAATTAATCAATTTATCATCAGTCAGAATTCAATTCCCGGAATCCAATTGGCACATGCCGGAAGAAAAGCCAGCGCCGCATCACCATGGAACGGAGGTAGAAAAGTAGCTAAAATACAAGACGGTTGGGATCCAGTAGCGCCAAGTGCTGTAGCCTATCATGACAATGAAGCAATACCAATTGCACTAGACCAAACAGGAATTCAAAAAGTAGTTTCCGACTTTAAATCAGCCACAAAAAGAGCGCTTCAAGCAGGTTTTCAAGTGATGGAAATCCATGCCGCACACGGGTATTTGTTGCATCAGTTTCTTTCGCCTTTGTCTAATTTTAGAACCGATGAATACGGTGGAAGTTTCGAAAACCGAATTCGATTGACACTCGAAGTCGTTGTAGCAGTTCAAGCTGAGTGGCCGGAAAACTTGCCTTTATTCGTTAGAATCTCAGCAACAGACTGGGCAGAAGGCGGGTGGAATGCTGCGGAATCTGTACAACTTTCGAAAATACTAAAAGAAAAAGGAGTGGACTTGATTGATGTTTCTTCGGGAGGATTAGTTTCGCACCAACAAATTCCGTTGGGACCAAATTACCAAGTCCCTTTTGCAGAAAGCATAAAAAAAGAAACCGGAATCCGGACTGGCGCCGTAGGTTTAATCACTGTTGCCGCCCAAGCCGAGGAGATTGTTGCTTCAGGTAAAGCGGATTTAGTGTTATTTGCCAGAGAGTCCCTGAGAAATCCAAATTTAGGATTGACATTTGCCCATGACTTGAAGGCGGAGATCGAATGGCCAAAACAATACGAAAGAGCTAAAAAGTAAGATTTTGAAACAGGTAAGTCAAATACGTTTTACTTTTAAAAAGTATAAAGTGACACTGTATAAAGGCATTTTAATTCTTCTATGAACTTAAATTCATTAAATGCTTAAAAAAACAAGAATCTTTATTTTGAAAAGATAATGAGTTGAGAAGAATTTATAGTACTCCTCTAAATTTTAAAAACGTACAGGACTTACATGTTTAAAAACAATACGCCAATAATTTGAAAATTACTACCATGCAAAAAATAAAAACAGCTTTGCTTTCCTACGGAATGTCCGGAAAAGTATTTCATGCTCCTTTTTTAGAATTTCATCCCGGATTTGAGCTGCTTGGTTCTTGGGAACGAAGTAAAAAATTGATTCATCAAGATTATCCTTCGGTGAAAAGTTATGCCACGATGGAAGAGCTATTAGAGGATGATCTTGATCTGGTGGTAGTCAATACCCCCGTAGAGACACATTACGAATATGCTAAAAAAGTGTTGCTCGCTGGGAAACACGCCATTGTCGAGAAAGCCTTTACCACAACCGTTGCCCAAGCGCAGGAATTAGCGGCCATCGCCAAAGAAAAAGGACTGAAGCTTGCTGTTTTTCAAAACAGACGATGGGACAGCGATTTCAAAACCGTACAAAAAATCATTTCAGAGAAAGTCTTAGGCGATCTTGTAGAAGCAGAAATCCATTTTGATCGGTACAATCCGCTTTTGAGTCCAAAACAACACAAAGAAACCGCCAATTCCGGTGCTGGAATTCTCAAGGATTTAGGGCCACATTTAATCGATCAGGCCTTGTGCTTGTTTGGATTGCCACAATCTGTTTTTGCTGACATCCGGATCACACGGGAACATTCTTTGGTTGATGATTATATCGATATTTTACTGTATTATTCTAACTTTCGTGTCCGATTAAAAGCGGGTTTTTTTGTCCGGGAAGCGATTCCTGCTTATATTATTCATGGAAAAAAAGGGTCATTCCTGAAACCGCGTGGCGATGTACAGGAAGACGAATTAAAATTAGGAATGAAACCCAATCTGGATGTTTGGGGAACGGAATCAATTGAAAAAAGAGGATTGTTACACACGGAAATAAAAGGCAAAACGGTTCAGGAAATCACACCTACGCTTCAAGGGAATTATTATGACTTTTTTGACGGAGTATATCATTCGATTACAAATGAATCTATAGAACCGGTTACGGCACAAGAGGGTGTTCATGTTATGCGAATTATTGAAGCGGCGATTGAGAGTAGCGCTCAAAAAAAAGCAATTGACCTATAAAATCTACCGCGAATTCGCTAATTTTTTTAAACTTTTGTGAAAATTAGTGAATTCGCGGGAATTACTTTTTATGAACAATAACGTTGTAGCTCGCATCAAATGTGTTGTTTTGACACAACCAATCGTTGCTTTTTGTAATTTTGGCACAATAAAATTCTAAAACAAATCACTTTGATAGATTTAAACTTTTTAGGAAGGTCAAAAACGAAAGCTAAATTCAAGAAAACATATAAAGATGCTAAGATTTCGTATCTGAAAAGAATTCGTTGGGCAGTTTCTATGTTCTATTTTGGTATGGGTTTGTGTTTTGCTACTTGGGCCAGCCGAATTCCGGATATTAAAACAGCATTGGACCTAAGCGAAGGGGATTTAGGGAGTATTTTATTTGCTTTGCCACTAGGACAACTGGTGGTGATGCCTTTTTCCGGTAAATTGGTCACTCGTTTTGGCAGTCATCGGATCTTGATTTTTTCCTTGCTTTTTTATGTTTTTAGCTTGACAAACTTGGGCTTGGCTGTTGCGGCTTGGCAATTGTCATTGGGATTATTCGTGTTTGGAATTTTTGGAAACTTGTCTAACATAGCCGTGAATACACAGGGTGTTTACACAGAAGTACTTTTCAAAAAAACAATTATGTCCTCTTTTCATGGGATGTGGAGTTTTGCCGGATTTACAGGTGCTTTAGTAGGATTGGGTATGCTGGCATTTGAGTTGACTCCGTATGTTCATTTTTTGATTGTTGCCGGAATAGTACTATTGATGATGGCATTTAATTATAATTTTTTGGTCAAAGCCAAAGAAACGATCCAAGTCGAGAAGAAAAAAATGTTTTCAAAACCAGATAGCGGTTTAATTTGGCTTGGTGTCATTGGCTTTTGTTGCATGGCCAGTGAAGGTGTTATGTTTGACTGGAGCGGCGTTTATTTCAAAGATGTTATCAAAGCACCCGGACCATTAGTGATTTTAGGATACACTTCTTTTATGATTATGATGGCAGGTGGGCGTTTTTTAGGGGATGGACTGATTCGTAAATTTGGAAGAAAAAGAGTCTTACAAATAAGTGGTATCATGATTTCGGCAGGACTTTTTACAGCAGTACTTTTTCCTTTTATTATTCCCGCAACCCTCGCTTTTATGTTTGTAGGACTAGGTGTTTCTACTATTGTGCCTACTGTATATAGTGTTGCCGGGAAAACACCAAACGTTTCTCCCAGCGTAGCCCTAACCACAGTTTCCAGCGTAAGCTTTCTTGGATTTTTGATGGGTCCGCCTATTATAGGGTACATCGCTGAGTTGTCCAGTCTGCGATTTTCATTCGCATTTATAGGTATTTTTGGATTTTTGATAGCACTGATGGTATCCCGAATTAAAGCTATAGACTAATTGAATTTTTGATTCTAAAAACAAGTTGTCCTCGTGTTTTTAGAATCAGATTCCCAAAAGACCTCTGTTGGAGTAAATTAAACCGAAAGACTGTTGGTCAGACATGCTTTTATAATTTAAAATATTTTCAGATTTGAATTTTATGCTTTCTTCAACCTGAGCTTCTCATCCAAAGGTATCATTCGGAAAATCGTTTTGGAGTTTTTCGTAGGAACCAATAAAAACAGTCGTTAGTCCCTTGTAATTTGATGCAGTGTATGGCTTTTCGCCAAAATAAATAATTTTATTCAGTACAGAAAATACTTTTTTATTAATGCTGTCTGCTACAATTGGGAGTTCTTTAGCTATTGGGATTTTTAAGCTTATTGTAGGGCATGGCTTTTTGCAGGGTAATGTAGTTGTCGTTACAAAATTCTGGTATTCAAAAACTAATTCATTAGAGCAACGTGTGACAGAAAAAAGGATAAGTGAAAATAAGACAGTGTATTTCATCTTGTAATAGATAATTAAATACTGTGGTACCTACTTGAGGCTTGGTAAGAATGAATTAAACGGTAAATTTGTAAAACAATCGAGCATTTTAAAATTAGAAGATATGAAATCGCCATGACAGAAGCTGTCTCAAACACCAATGAAGATCTGGCGATACCATATTCCTACAAAAACAAATATTATCTACATATGAAATTTAATACTAAAGTGATTCACGGTGGACAACACCATGACCCAAGCACAGGCGCCGTTATGCCACCGGTATATCAAACATCTACATTTGCACAAACAAGTCCCGGACAACCTATAAATCCGGATTATGAATATAGCAGAGCTGCAAATCCTACCAGAACCGCACTGGAAAATGCATTAGCAAGTATTGAAAACGGAACCCGAGCATTGGCTTTTTCTTCAGGGTTAGCGGCTACAGATTGTGTTTTGCGTTCTTTCAAGGCAGGGGATGAAATTATAGCAATGGATGATTTATATGGAGGAACCTATCGCATGTTTACCCGTATTTACAAAGATTCCGGAATAAAATTTCATTTTGTGGATATGAATGACATAGAGAAATTCAAGTCATTGATAACTGAAAACACAAAATTAGTTTGGGTAGAAACGCCAACAAATCCTTTGATGAAATTAGCAGATATTCAGGAAATTGCTAAAATCACCAAAGAAAAGAAAATACTTTTCGCAGTTGATAATACTTTTGCAACGCCTTATTTACAAAAACCATTAGACTTAGGTGCTGATATTGTCATGCATTCGGCCACGAAATATCTTGGCGGTCATTCTGATGTAATTGCGGGAGCTTTAATTGTAAAAGAGGAGGCGCTTGGGGAACAATTGCATTTTCAACAATTTGCAACTGGAGCTACATTAGGGCCAATGGATAGTTTTTTAGTGCTTAGAGGAATAAAAACGTTGCATTTGCGTGTCGAAAGACATTGTCAGAATGGAGAGAAAGTAGCGGATTTTTTAGACAATCATATAAAAGTAAAGACGGTGTATTATCCAGGATTGCCAAGCCATCCGTTTCATGCAATTGCAAAAAAGCAAATGAGCGGTTATGGAGGAATGGTCTCGTTTACCTTTGTTTCTGGTAAAAAAGAAGATGCTATTGCTTTTCTAGAAAAAATTAGCGTATTTACCCTTGCAGAATCCCTTGGAGGTGTAGAATCATTAGCAAATCATCCGGCTTTGATGACTCACGCATCAATTCCGGAAGACAAACGGGCAGCAGTTGGTATCACAGATGATTTAGTCCGGTTAAGCGTAGGAATCGAAGATATCGAAGATCTACTGGAAGATTTGAAACAAGCCTTAGCGTAAGGTTTTTTTAAAATAAAAACAAACCCCCAATTCTAATTTAGAGTTGGGGGTTTGTTGTGTAAAAGTATTGCCATTATTATTGCAAATAATAAATATACCCTACATTAAACCAGACAAGCCAGTCGTTTGCTTTGTTTTCTTTATAGATTTCCGGATTAGGATTTAAACCATCTACCCAGTTGGAAAAATAATACTGCATTCTTAAGTCGACCATTAAATCCGATAATGGCGATAATTTATAACGGGTTCCCACGCTGGATACTATGGACCAGACAGCCCCACTTTCTGAGGAAAACCCATAGGGACGTCCATCAGTTGGGGTCAAATATTTGGGAAATGTAGTTAATGGTGTTCCCAAAGGACCTAGTGAGGACGAAGCTTTTGCATTGTAATAACTAAATTGCCCGCCAAGGCTTATAAAAGGTCCTAAACTTCCTGTTCGGGCACTGAAATCACGAATACTCCAGGGAAAATATTCAAGTTGCATCCCAATGTTAGTAACGGCTGTGCTTCCCGTCATTGCACGCAATTGATCTGCATCCAGTGAGGTTTTCTCTGGAGCGACCCATTTGCCAAAGTGTTTTAAGGAGGTTTTATTGTATGATAGCTCACTTCTTAATTTAAAGTGGTCGTTAAAATACGTTTCAGGGGTGTAACAATTACAATCTGCTTTATAAGAAAAATTCAAATAATGAATAATCCCTATTCCAATACCTGTATTTCCTGAGTTTGTTGAAAGGTCATTTCGTTCCCCATAATCAGATTGAAAAGCAACAGGCCCAGCAATCACTCCTATTTCATGTGAAAAACCACCGAATTGTGCATTAGAATGAGGTAAGAACCCAAAAAACAAAAGGGTAAGCAGGGTTATTTGTTTGATCATTAGGGGGCTAAATTTTCTAATCCTTACAAATATATAAAAACATCATTCACTAATAAAAATAAAATTATAAATAAGTTTACAAATCCTTATTTTACTTACGAAAGTCATAGTGATTTTAGATTAAATGGTAGATCTTATACATAATTGATTGCAAATGGGTAATAAAAAAATAATTCTATTGATAAAGTAGAAAAATTAAGTCTGAATATTTTTATAAAATGTATCTTTGTATAGTTTAACGAAATCGTTTTCTTAATCAATTATTTATAATCTATGTTACTAAAAGTAAATGAATTTATGGCTCAAGTTGAAGCCAAAAATCCAAATGAACCGGAATTTATTCAAGCTGTTAGGGAATTTGCTGAAACTGTAATCCCATTTATTGCAGAACAGAAAAAATACGACGGAAAAAATTTGCTTCTCAGAATAGCTGAACCAGAACGGTCGATTATATTTCGTGTTCCGTGGGTTAACGATATTGGTGAAATACAGGTTAACAGGGGCTTTAGAATTCAAATGAATTCAGCAATCGGACCATACAAAGGTGGAATACGTTTTCACCATACGGTAAATTTATCAGTGCTTAAATTTTTAGCATTTGAACAAGTATTCAAAAATAGTCTGACTACTTTGCCAATGGGCGGGGGAAAAGGAGGGTCAGATTTTGATCCACAAGGGAAATCAGATGGTGAAGTGATGCGTTTCTGTCAGTCTTTCATGACGGAATTGTGCAGACACATTGGGCCACAATTAGATGTTCCTGCAGGAGATATTGGTGTTGGAGCCAGAGAAATTGGGTATCTATTTGGTCAATACAAAAGAATAAAAAATGAATTTACTGGAGTGTTAACCGGTAAAGGCCTGGCTTATGGAGGTTCTTTGATCAGACCGGAGGCAACTGGATATGGCGTGGTTTATTTTGCGGAACAAATGCTTAAAACCATAGGTCAAAGCATCAATGGAAAAACGGTTTCCATTTCTGGATTCGGAAATGTAGCTTGGGGAGTTGCCTTAAAAGTAAATGACCTTGGCGGGAAATTAGTTACTATTTCAGGTCCGGATGGGTATATTTATGATGAGGAAGGTATTTCAGGAGAAAAAATTGACTTTATGCTAGAGATGAGAGCAAGAGGCGATAACCGATGCGAAGCGTATTTAGAAAAATATCCAAATGCCGCTTTCCACAGAGGTAAGAGTGTGTGGGAAGTAAAAACAGATATTGCCATTCCTTGCGCAACTCAAAATGAGTTGAACGAGGAAGATGCAAAAAACTTAATTGCAAATGGAGTTATTTGTGTAACCGAAGCAGCAAACATGCCATGTACGTTAGAAGCAATTAAAGAATTCTTAAACGCAAAAGTCCTTTTTGCACCAGGTAAAGCAGCAAATGCAGGTGGTGTTGCAGCCTCCGGATTAGAGATGACACAAAACTCGATTCGTTTAAACTGGACCAGTGAAGAGGTAGATACCAGACTAAAAGAGATTATGGTAGGAATCCACAATCAATGCAAAAGATATGGTACGGACGAAGAAGGATATGTGAACTATGTAAAAGGAGCAAACATCGCCGGATTTGTAAAAGTAGCAGATGCTATGCTGGCACAAGGCGTCGTATAAATCAGCTTTAATTATTGTATAAAATGCCTTTTGTCTTTATTCTGGACAGAAGGCATTTTTTGTGTGTAACAAAATGCTAAGACTTTCGTTTGTTCTATATTTGTAATCCAATAGTCATACATATAATGAACAAGAGTATTTTATTTTTTTTACTGCTACTTTTTGTGCAAATGGGTTTTGCTCAAAACGATTTGTCGTGGCAGGGATATTTCTCCTATAATGAAATAAAAGATATGTCCGTATCTGCAACAGCCGTTTTTGCTGCTTCTGAAAATGCGTTGTTTTCTAAAAACACAACCAGTAATATAATCAAAACCACCAATACAGTAGACGGACTCTCTGGACAAACCATTTCATCGGTATTTCATAGTACGGCCTCGAATAAAACAATTGTAGGATATGAAAACGGACTGCTAATCGTGATTAATGAAGCCGATGGAAGCATGCTCAATATAGTCGATATTATCAACAAACAACTTCCTTCGAATATAAAGAAAATCAACCATTTTATGGAATTTGAAGGAATAGCTTATCTCTCGTGTGATTTTGGTATTGTCCAATTTAATTTGGCCACCATGCAATTTGGAGACACTTATTTTATTGGGAATGCCGGTGCCGAAATCAGTGTGAGCCAAACCGCATTGTACAATGGTTTTATTTATGCTGCCACAAATAATGGAATAAGAAGGGCTGCTGTTTCTAATAAGAATCTAGTCGATTTTAGCCAATGGACCACAATAGCCTCTGGAATCTGGTCTGGCATCACAACCGTAGGTTCAAATCTGTATGCTGTGGACGCTTCAGGATACATTCATAAATTTAATTCGGATGCAGATTCGTTTGCGGGATCTGTCCGGCTGTCTCAACCAGCATTGGATATGAGAACATCGGATGGTTATTTAGTAGTTACAACTTTAAGCAGTATATATATTTATAATAACCAAATGGCATTGGTACGTCAAATAAACACCAATCAACTGCCGGAACCCAATATTAGTTTTACGTGTGCTACTGTAATAGGAGACACTGTTTTTATTGGAACAAAAGAAAACGGATTGACTACCACTAGGCTTTCTTTGGGTGTAACTTTTGAAAACATAACACCCATTGGTCCGTCAAGAAACAATATCTTTTCGCTTCAGGTGGCGCCCAGCTCGCTTTGGGTGGTTTACGGAGATTATACGTCCGATTATAATCCTTATCCGTTAGATGGTTATGGGATTAGTAAATTTAGCGCCACAGGATGGTTGAATATTCCGTATGAAGCAGTTTTAGGAGCGCAATCAATGACCAGAATTATAGTTAATCCAAGCAATGAAAACGAAGTGTATGCCAGTTCTTTTTTCTCCGGACTGTTGAAAATAGAAAATGACATACCAAAAATTTTGTATAATCAAACCAATAGCGGCTTAGAGTCATTAACCTTTGCAGGGCCTAATTATAAAGACATCAGGATTAATGGAACCGCATTTGACAAAACAGGAAATCTTTGGGTTACCAATAGCCGAATAAAAAACGGATTGAAAGTCTTGAGGCCTTCGGGTCAATGGCAAAGTTATGCGATGGATGCTATTTTGGACTCGCCAAATGACAACAATTTTGGAACAATTGCAATAGATAGAAATGGAACCAAATGGCTTTCTACGAATGGTGATGGTGTGATTGGTTTTAACGAAAGTAACACTAGATTTAAAAAAATAACAACAGGCGCTGATTTGGGTAATTTACCAGTTTCGGATGTTCGAACTATTGCAATAGATACCAGAAACCAGCTCTGGATCGGTACTACAAAAGGATTGCGAATTTTGTCAAATGTAAGTAGTTTTCAATCGGATGACCAGATGACGACCAATCCCATAATTATTACAGACGATAATCTGGCCCAAGAATTGTTATACGAACAGTTTATTACGGATATTGCTGTAGATGGTGCCAATAACAAATGGATTGGAACGGCTGATTCCGGTTTGTTTTTAGTCTCGCCAAACGGTCAGGAAACCAAATATCATTTTACAATAAGCAACTCGCCGTTGCCCAGCAATGTGATCAATGACATTGAGATCAATAGCGCTACGGGCGAAGTTTTTATTGCTACTGCAAAAGGGCTGATTTCTTTCAAAGGAATTGCAACTGCTGCTAATGATGATTTAAGTAACGCGTATGTGTATCCAAATCCGGTTCGACCAGAATACCAAGGAACCGTTAAAATTTCCGGATTACTGGATAAAGCCAACATTAAAATCACTGATATTGGAGGAAATCTGGTTTATGAAACCACTTCCGAAGGCGGAACAATAGAATGGGATACCACCGCCTTTGGGAAATATAAAGTGGCTTCCGGGGTGTATATGATTTTTATTTCGGCACAAGACGGAGTGGAGACCAAGGTCAAAAAAGTAATGATAATTAGATAATCTAAAGGAATGAATTTTTCAATCTTTAAATTTTTCAATCTTTAAATTAAAATTGTGCTCGTAAAAACCAAAGCCATCGTCCTTTCCTCTTTAAAATTTCAAGAAAAAAGCTTGATTGTGAAATGCTTTACGCTGTCACATGGCTTGAAATCGTACTTTGTTCGAGATGCTTTTTCAGGAAGGAAATCGAATCAAAAAATCGCTTATTTTCAACCTTTGACGATACTCGAAATTGAAGCCGTTCATAAAAACAAAGGTACTTTAGAAAATTTCAAGGAAATAAAAATCGGGACTCCTTTTCATTCGATACATTCGGATATTTATAAAAGCACGATCGTGATGTTTATCTCCGAAATGCTGCACCATTCGATCCATGAAGAAGAAGAAAATGAGCCTCTTTTTAATTTCCTTGAAGCTGCTTTGCATTGGCTGGACAATCATGATGAAATTGCCAATTTTCACCTAATCCTATTATTAGAAACCACCAAATATTTGGGTTTTTATCCTGATATTTCCGATATGGATATGCCTTTTTTCGAAATGAACGAAGGTGTCTTTACGCCTTTTAATGCCATCAGTTCGCTCACAGAACACGAAAGCAATTTGTTTAAAAAACTGATTGATTTAAAATTTGATAACAGTCAAAAGATATTCCATGTCATCGAACGGCAAATCGTTTTAAGAATACTGATCGATTACTACAGTTTCCACTTGGACGGCTTCAAAAAACCAAAATCATTGGACGTTTTGAAAGAGGTTTTTGCCTAGAAATTCGGGCGTGACCCTACGTAAAAACTCCGGGTCGGGCTGTTCGTCCCAATCTTTTATTTCGTAAACTTCATAAAAGGATTTCCTCTTCCATCCCTCACGCAAAAACTCAAGATAAATTATACAGAAGCGCAAATTTTGTAAGATTTATTTATATATTAGCAGAAATTAATGCCGCTGTTTACAAAATAAAGCACCTTCTTTTGGGCGTAGAATATGAAGTAGAGTTGTGTTTATTTGTGAGTTGTAGGCAATGCGACCAAAATTGTGAATGAAACGAAATAAAATAAAAACCTTATCATAAATTTCTAATTATGGGATTATTCGATTTTCTAAAAAAGACGGAATTTGAAGAAATACGTACTCTTCAAGAAAAACTTGAAAAGTATAAATCTATTACTGATATTCAAAATGAAGTTGATAATAAAAAGAATGAATTAGAATTACTAATCTCACAAAAAAAAATTGAGTTAGAATTTCTAATTCAAAATAAAACCAGTGAAATTTCAGAAAAAGAAAAAGAGCTTAATAAAGTTATTTTAGATAAAGAAATTGAATTAAATTCAACTATTGATAACAAAAAACAATCAATAAATTATGTACAAAAAGATTTTGATGAATTAAATCTAAATTATCAAACTTCTCTCGAAACTTACACTCGACTTCGAAAAGATGTAAGTTTATACGAATCAAAACTAGATTTAATAGAGTTTGGTATATATGAACCTGTTTACGATTTCGAGAAATCAGAAGATTATCGAACTGAACAAAATAGGATCATTGAGCAACAAAAATTGATGATTCAATCGGAAACGGCTGCAACTTGCAGAACAGAATGGACAATAGATGGAAGTGTTACAAAAGGAAGAGCAACCACAAAAAAATATATAAAATTAGTGCTTCGGGCTTTTAATGGTGAATGTAATTCTCAACTTGCTAAAGTTAAATGGAATAACGTTAATCAGATGAAGGAACGAATTCATAAATCATATGAAACTTTGAATAAACTTGCTGATGGTTATTCAGTTAGCATTTCTTATGAATTTCTTGAACTAAAATTAAAAGAAATCACTCTTGAATATGAGTTCCAAGTAAAACGCCAAGAAGAGAAAGAAGAAATGCGAGCTATTCAAGAAGAATTGCGAGAGGAAGAAAAAGCAAGACGTGAATTTGAGCAAGCTCAAAAACAAGCGGAAAAAGAAGAGGAAACTTACCAAAAAGCTTTACTCAAAGCAAGAAAAGAAGTTGAAAAAGCGACAGGCGAATTACAAGAAGAACTTAACACCAAAATTTTAATTCTTGAACAAGAATTATTATTAGCACAAGAAAAGAAGGAACGTGCAATGTCAATGGCTCAACAAACAAAACGTGGACACGTTTATATAATTTCTAATATTGGTTCGTTTGGTGAAAACGTATACAAAATAGGTATGACAAGAAGACTTGAACCAATTGATA
This sequence comes from Flavobacterium sp. RSP15, assembly GCF_003968755.1. Lineage (GTDB taxonomy): Bacteria > Bacteroidota > Bacteroidia > Flavobacteriales > Flavobacteriaceae > Flavobacterium. The sequence continues at coordinate 458,490 of NZ_RYDL01000002.1, forward strand.
GGGTTAAAGAACTTGGAGACGCTTCTGTTCCATTTCAATTTGATGTTCACGCTATGATTTATTCAGACGAAGCGAGAACTTTAGAAAATGAACTTCATAAAGCATTTTCGAATAAAAAAGTAAATATGTTAAACTACAGAAAAGAATTTTTTAATGTTAGTTTAGAAGAAATTGAGCAAAAAATAGACGAATTAGGATTTGAAGCTGAATTTACAATTTTACCAGAAGCAATGCAATATAGGGAAACATTAGCTTTATTAGAAAAAATGAATTCTACTGAAGGAATTAAAACAATTGAAGACCTAATAGCCGAAGAATATCCAACGGGCTTAAATTGAGAACTTTATAAAAGACGTACGACCTGAAAGCTCGCTAAAATTGCGAACGATCAACTTTGAAACTAAAAGTTGTAATCGAGAAATATATATATTCGATAAGAAAAAATGGAAATAGAAAAACTTAAACATACTTTATTTAATGTAAATCATCTCTGTTCTCATATTGCATACTCGAGAGCTGAAGTTAAAAAAATAGAATTTGATAAACACAAACAGGTTTATACAGATGTTCACAGATTATTAGATATTTATATCTGTTCATTAATAGATGAACTAATAGTCTTTGAGAAATTTGTTAATGAAGAAGATAATTTTTACTTATCTGATACACTATATGCTTTGACGCCATTAATGGATTACATTAAAAAATTTGATTCGTTAAGGAGTAAGAGAAATAAACTATTGGCTCATCACAATAGAGACAAAAAAAAAGTATTTGCTCCTTGGTGGAAAGAGCTAGAAGGAAAAAGATTTGCAACCACTAATGAAGAAGAAAGAATGATATTTAGTACGGTCAAATGCATTAATGAAATATTAAAAAAACGTTTCACTAAAGAACTAAATGAAATCTGGGAAGAATACAACAGAGAAATCGACGAATATGAAAAATATATCACAGAAGCTCCAAGTGTTGACTCATACAAAGATATTGCGCCAATAATTACAGAAGTTCAAAAAAGAATGAAAGAACAAAATTTCACGTTCACAATAATGAGTAAAAAATAAAAGGGCCAGCAGATAAAATAAGCACTCAACGATTTGACTCGATCGCGAGGATTTGCAATCCGTGCTCACAAAAATTAGCAACTTTGTCCAATCGAGCGCAGTTGAGATTTAGTTTTAGCCCTAAAATTATCAAAATTGTTTGATAAACCAGTAAATGATTTTTTTGAATTAGAAGGGAATGAATAAAAGTGTTTTTGTCTCTTTGACAAAATTCCAATAGATCGATTTTTGCTTAAAGCGTAACTTTCGACCTACGACTTTCAACTTTCGACTTTAATTTATTACTTTCGCACTTCGATTAAAGAAAAGGATAAAATGAGCACAAAATTTACTGAATACAAAGGACTTGACTTACCAACTGTAGCGTCAGAGGTACTTGATTTTTGGAAGAAGGAAAACATATTCGAGAAAAGTGTAACCACTCGTGAAGGAAACATCCCATTCGTGTTTTTTGAAGGCCCGCCTTCGGCAAATGGATTACCGGGAATTCACCACGTAATGGCACGCGCGATTAAAGATATTTTTTGCAGATATAAAACTCAAAAAGGGTTTCAAGTAAAGCGTAAAGCCGGCTGGGATACGCATGGCTTGCCGGTGGAATTAGGAACCGAAAAAGAATTGGGAATCACCAAAGAAGATATTGGAAAAACCATTTCCATCGAAGAATACAACGAAGCGTGCAAAAAAACCGTAATGCGTTATACGGATGTATGGAACGATTTGACCGAAAAAATGGGCTATTGGGTTGATATGGAAGATCCGTATGTGACCTATAAATCCAAATACATGGAAACAGTTTGGTGGATTTTGAAACAAATCTACAACAAGGATTTGATGTACAAAGGTTACACTATTCAGCCTTATTCCCCAAAAGCAGGGACAGGATTGTCATCTCATGAAGTCAACCAACCGGGAAGTTATCGTGATGTAACGGATACGACTGTTGTGGCACAATTCTTCACCCCAGCCCTCTCCAAAGGAGAGGGAGAAGAGAATGATATTTACAAAGCATTCGGACTCAACTCCCTCCCCTTTGGGGAGGGTTGGGGTGGGGATTTTTATTTCCTCGCTTGGACGACAACGCCTTGGACATTGCCAAGTAATACCGCTTTGACTGTAGGTCTAAAAATTGAATATGCTTTAGTAAAAACATTCAATCAATATACATTTCGTCCGGCAACATTGATTTTGGCTAAAAAATTAGTTGCAAAACAATTCGGGAAAGGGTTCTTTGAAAGTACAGAACCTGCTGATTTTGAAAATTTCAAAGAAGGCGACAAGAAAATTCCGTATCAGGTTTTAGCAGAATGCAAAGGAGCTGATTTGGTTGATATTCGGTACGAACAACTAATGCCATTGGTGCTTCCGTATCAAAATGCTGAAAATGCTTTTAGAGTAATTTCAGGAGATTTTGTAACTACCGAAGATGGAACAGGAATTGTACATACCTCACCTACTTTTGGTGCTGATGATGCAAGAGTAGCAAAAGAAGCTACGCCAGAAATCCCGCCGATGTTGGTGCTGGATGAAAATGGAACTCCGGTTCCCTTAGTAGATTTACAAGGAAAATTCACCTCACATGTGGGCGAATATGCCGGTAAATATGTGAAAAATGAGTATTATAACGATGGCGAGGCGCCAGAGCGTTCCGTAGATGTTGAAATTGCCATTCGATTAAAAGAAGAAAACAAAGCCTTCAAAGTAGAGAAATATGTCCACAGTTATCCGCATTGCTGGAGAACCGATAAGCCGATTTTATATTATCCATTGGATTCCTGGTTCATAAAAATCACGGAGGTTAGAGACAGAATGTTCGAACTGAACGAAACGATTAACTGGAAGCCACAATCGACTGGAGAAGGACGTTTTGGAAACTGGATAAAAAATGCCAATGACTGGAATTTATCGCGATCCAGATTCTGGGGAATTCCATTGCCAATTTGGAGAACTGAAGATAAACAAGAGGAAATCTTAATTGGCTCTGTTGAAGAATTATATAACGAAATTGAAAAATCTATCGCTGCAGGTTTCCAAAAAGAAAATCCTTTTAAAGGTTTTGAAATTGGAAATATGGCTGAATCCAATTATGATTTAGTTGATTTGCATAAAAATGTAGTCGATGAAATTACGTTGGTTTCTGCTTCCGGTAAAGCAATGACACGTGAAGCGGATTTGATTGATGTTTGGTTCGATTCTGGTTCCATGCCTTATGCGCAATGGCATTATCCTTTTGAAAATAAAGATAAAATAGACGCAAACAAGGATTTTCCTGCTGATTTCATTGCTGAAGGAGTGGATCAAACGCGTGGTTGGTTTTATACTTTACATGCCATTGGGACATTAGTTTTTGATAAAGTAGCGTACAAAAATGTAGTTTCTAACGGATTGGTTTTAGACAAAAACGGACAAAAAATGTCTAAACGTTTAGGCAATGCCGCTGATCCATTTGAAACATTAAAAGAATACGGTCCAGATGCAACGCGTTGGTATATGATTTCGAATGCGAATCCTTGGGATAATTTGAAATTCGACTTAGAAGGAATTGCGGAAGTTCGTAGAAAGTTCTTTGGAACCTTGTACAACACGTATTCGTTCTTTAGTTTGTATGCCAATATTGATGGTTTCAAATATGAAGAAGCAGAGATTCCATTAAACGAAAGACCTGAAATTGATCAATGGATTATCTCTGAATTGAATACTTTGATAAAAGATGTAGATAGCTATTATGCAGATTATGAGCCAACGAAAGCGGCTCGAGCAATCTCTGAATTTGTTCAGGAAAATTTGAGTAACTGGTACGTTCGTTTGTGCAGAAGACGTTTCTGGAAAGGAGAATACGCACAGGACAAAATCGCGGCATATCAAACTTTATATACGTGTTTGTTAACCATAAGTAAACTTGGTGCACCAATCGCTCCGTTCTTCATGGACAAACTTTACAGAGACTTAACTGTAGCAACACAGTCGGAAAAATATGACAGCGTACATTTGGCCGAGTTTCCAATTTCGGTTGAAAACTATGTTAATAAAATGTTAGAGAGCAAAATGCAGAAAGCACAAACCATTTCATCATTGGTTTTATCACTCCGAAAAAAGGAAATGATCAAGGTGCGTCAGCCGTTGCAAAAGGTAATGATTCCGGTGCTTGACGACAACCAAAGAGTCGAAATTGAGGCTGTTTCTGACCTGATAAAAGCAGAGGTAAACGTGAAGGAAATCGTACTTTTGGATGATGCTTCCGGTGTTTTGATAAAACAAATTAAGCCTAATTTTAAGGCGCTTGGACCCCGTTTCGGAAAGGATATGGGGATGATTTCTAAGGAAATACAGGGGTTTTCTGCAGCACAGATTAGTCAATTGGATAAGGAAGGAAGTCTAAGTATTGTTATTGCAGGAAATACCGTAATTTTAACACAAGAAGATGTCGAAATTACCTCACAGGATATTGAAGGCTGGTTAGTAGCAAACGCTAACGGAATAACGGTTGCGCTGGATATTACAATTTCACCTGCATTAAAACAAGAGGGAATTGCCAGAGAATTAGTAAACAGAATTCAGAATATTCGTAAAGATTCCGGATTTGAAGTTACGGATAAAATTAAAGTGCAACTGAAGAGAAACGGACTTTTAGAACAGGCAATTTTAGAAAATGAAGCCTATATAAAATCAGAAACACTAACCAGTGAATTGGTGTTTGCAGATGAAATAACAAACGGTACGGAAATAGCGTTTGATGAAATAAAAACAATGATATTAATTTCAAAATAATATAAGATGACAGATGAAATTGCAAGATATTCTGATACTGATTTAGCAGAATTCAAAGAGATAATCCTCGGGAAAATTAAAAAAGCACAAGCTGATTTAGATCTGATAAAAAGTGCATACATGAATGATTTAAATAACGGAACCGACGATACTTCGCCAACTTTTAAAGCCTTTGAAGAAGGAAGCGAAACGATGTCTAAAGAAGCAAACTCTCAACTGGCAATTCGTCAGGAAAAGTTTATTCGGGATTTGAAAAATGCCCTTTTCCGTGTCGAAAATAAAACGTACGGAGTGTGTAAAGTCTCTGGCAAATTAATCGGGAAAGAAAGATTGAAAATTGTCCCTCACGCTACAATGAGTATTGAAGCAAAGAACTTGCAACGATAAACTACTAGTTAAACAATATTTAACGCTCCGTTGGGAGCGTTTTTTTTGATTAAATTGCTATTTTTGCGCCATTAAAATTTATAAAATGTCATTACGAAAAGCGTATCTCCTTATTTTTATTTTACTGCTTGTTGATCAAGTCACTAAAATCTACATCAAAACTAATTTTATCTTAGGGGAAGAAGTCGAAGTATTCAAATGGTTCAAAATCCTTTTCATTGAAAATGAGGGAATGGCATGGGGAACAGTAATTCCGGGGGTTTACGGAAAATTATTTTTAACCCTTTTTAGATTGGTTGCTGTAGGCGGAATTGGGTACTGGCTATGGGATTCTATAGAAAGGAAAAATAGTTCTAACTATCTAATTGTTGCCATCTCATTGATTTTGGCAGGTGCTTTTGGGAACATCATCGATTCTGTTTTTTACGGAATTATTTTTGATGACAGTCAGCAAGAAGTGGCTACTTTATTCTCAGATCAACCTTATGGAACGTGGTTTCACGGAAGAGTGGTAGATATGTTTTACTTTCCTTTTTGGCATGGAAATTTACCTAGTTGGTTGCCAATTTGGGGCGGAAAAGAATTTACGTTTTTCAACGCTATTTTTAATGTTGCCGATATGGCGATTTCAACAGGAGTTGGAATCTTGATTTTTTTCAACAAAAAAGCATTTCATCACGATTAGATTCAACTTTTTTATAACATACAAAAAGACCTGTTCCTGATTCGAGCAAGTCTTTTTTGTTTGTATTAATTTTTACTGTGTCCGGGGGCATATCGTTTAGCGCTTTTCCCGCCATATATTTTTTTTGCTTGACCTGGAGGTAGTTTTTTAGCTTTGTAGGATGATCTGCTGGTTCCGGTTTGAATGCTGCAGCTTGAAAAGGAAACTGCAAAAAGAATGACCATAACGCTTACGGCAAATCTTGAATTTTTGAATGTTCTCATAAGTTAAGTGAATTGTATCAGTTGCAAAAGTACGGATTAAAATTTATAAACTTGATTCGGATTCACACAGTAATCCAGTTGTACATCGCCTTCAAAAACGTCAGTAATCAATTCATCGGAGTCAAAAAAGGAAAGTCCAATTTTGATTGCATCCGGTTTGCACTCTGATAAAAATGTATCGTAAAATCCTTTGCCGTAACCCACCCGATGTCCTTTTTTGTCGAAAGCCAAAAGCGGAACAAAAACCACATCGATTTTAGTAGAAGGAACTTCAATACCATCTACCGGTTCGGGAATGTTATATTCATTTTTTTTGATTCGGGTATTATCAGTCAAAAGAAAATGCGTCATCTTTCTGGTGGCAAAATCAGCTTTGGAAACAATAATCTCTTTATCTTTTCCAGATAATATGTGAAGAATAAATTCTGTATTAACCTCTTTTTGTTCTGTTATGGGAAGGAAAATATGAAAATAGGTTTTCTCCCAAATTGGAATCGCGAGTATTTTATTGGCTACTGCCAAACTTTTATCCTCGATTTCATTTTCGGAAAGGAAGTTCCGTAAGGCTTTGTATTTTTTCCGTAAGGCTGTTTTATTCATGTTTTATTATTTTGAACCGGATGCAAAAGTATGGATTGTATACTCGTATTTAAAGAGAAAGATGGTAGATGGCATCACCCTGGTATACGATGGGCGCATCATTTACATTAAAAATATAACCTGAATTGGGTGCTTTTACTTTGTGTTCAACCTTTCCGTAGGGATCAGAAATCGAGCCCAAGAGTTGTCCTTTTGTTACGTAATTACCAATTTTAGTATGACCGTGAAACATCCCGGAGTATTTGGCTCTGACCCAAACGGATTTTTCTATATAAATGGTTTCTTTTTCAGGGGTTATGGTTTTTTTCTTTGCATTTAACATCCCCAGATGATGCAATATTCGTTTAGAACCTTCAACTCCTTCCTGTGTGACCGCTTCATCTATGTCAATGGATTTTCCGCCTTCAAACAGCAGCATTTTTACCCCCAATTTGTTACATGAATTTCTAAAAGTTCCTGGAATGTTTTTTGAAAACATTGTAAAAGAGGTGTTAAAAATGTCCGATAAGGCTTTCAGTTCTGGATTATTAGGAACAATACGAATTTGTGGGGCATTGAAGCGACTGGCGCCACCGGAATGAAAATCAATTACATAATCTACATGTGGAATAATTTCTTTAAGTAAATTATACGCAAACCGGCTTGCAAGTGAGCCCGTTTTACTGCCAGGGAATACCCGGTTTAAGTCCCGTTTGTCTGGAAATTCTCGGGATTGATTCACGAATCCAAAGACATTAATCACGGGAATACAGATAATGGTTCCTGTTTTTGGTTTATTGATTTTTTGTACAATCAGCTGGCGTACAATTTCGATCCCGTTAATTTCATCTCCATGAAGCCCCGCGGTGAATAACACGGTAGGCCCGTTGATTTTTGACCGTTCCACAATTATTGGAATTTTCAGTTTGGTCATGGTATGGAGTTTTGCAATTTCCATATTGATGGTTTTGCTGTCTCCCGGTAAGATGGGCTCTTTTAAGATCGTTATGTTTTTAGGTTCTCGTATATTCATAGAAAGTTTAAAGGCTAAATTTAGAAAATTATTCGGGAAGAAATAAGAAGTGCGTCATTTTTCGCTTTTGAAAAATGTTATTTGTATTTTTGAAGTGCAAAATTAAATTAAAAAGAATCAATCTAAAATGCTACTTCCTTCACTTGAACTCCAAATCCAAACCTTACCTGATAATCCAGGCGTATACCAATATTACGACAAGGAAGGGAAAATTTTGTATGTAGGCAAAGCCAAAAATTTAAAAAAAAGAGTTTCTTCGTATTTCAATAAAATTCATGACACGGCCAAAACCAATGTGCTCGTTAAGAAGATCGTGACCATAAGACACATTGTGGTTCCTACGGAAACCGATGCCCTTTTACTTGAAAATAACCTAATAAAAACCTTGCAGCCGCGCTACAATGTGTTATTGCGGGATGATAAAAGTTATCCGTGGTTGTGCATCAAGAAAGAACCTTTTTCGCGCATATTTGCGACTCGGAGAATGGTCAAAGACGGGTCGGAGTATTTTGGGCCGTATACTAGTTTCAAAACCGTCAGCACTATTTTAGAACTGATCAAAGAGTTGTATCCGCTTAGAACTTGCAATTATGATTTGAGTAAAAGCAATATTGAAAGTGGAAAATTCAAGGTGTGTCTTGAGTATCATATTGGTAATTGTATGGGGCCTTGCGAAGGATTAGAAACTTTAGAAAATTACCAAAAACAAGTGGATGCGATTCGCGAAATCCTGAAAGGAAATTTCAAAGAAAGCATGAAAGATTTCAAGCGTGTGATGACCAATCTGGCCGCCGACATGCATTTTGAAGAAGCGCAAAAAATCAAAGAAAAAATAAATATTTTAGAGAATTACCAATCGCGGTCTACGATTGTAAATCCAAAAATCACTAATATCGATGTGTTTTCAATAGTTTCGGATGAAAGTGCGGCTTATGTGAATTTCCTTCAAATTTCGCACGGTTCGATTATTCGTTCGCACACGATGGAAATCAAAAAGAAACTTGACGAAACCGATGAAGAATTACTGGAATTAGCAATTATTGAACTGCGGGAACGTTTTCAATTGCTGTCGCGTGAGATAATCGTACCGTTTCCTGTTGATTTGGGGGAGAATATAAAAGTAACCGTTCCGCAATTAGGAGATAAAAAGCAAATTTTGGATTTATCCATTCGCAACGCTAAGTTTTACCGAATTGAACAACTCAAACAACTGCAAATTGTAGATCCAGACCGTCATACAAAAAGGATTATGGCACAAATGCAAAAAGATTTGCGATTGCCTGTAGAGCCAAGACATATTGAATGTTTTGACAACTCGAATATTCAAGGAACAAATCCTGTAGCGGCTTGTGTGGTTTTTAAAGATGGAAAACCCAGCAAAAAAGACTACCGCCATTTTAATATTAAAACAGTCGAAGGACCGGATGATTTTGCTTCAATGACCGAAGTGGTTTATAGAAGGTACAAACGATTGCTGGACGAAAAGGAACCGTTACCGAATTTAATAATTATTGACGGTGGAAAAGGGCAATTGTCATCAGCGCTGAAGAGTCTTGACGAATTGGGTCTTCGGGGAAAAATAGCCATAATTGGCATTGCCAAAAGGCTCGAAGAACTTTTTTATCCGGGTGATTCTATTCCATTATATTTAGATAAAAAATCAGAAACCCTTAAAATAATCCAGCAATTACGCAACGAAGCGCACCGTTTTGGGATAACGCATCACCGGGATAAAAGGAGTAAAGCAGCACTGAATTCTTCGATAGAATCCATTCCCGGTATTGGCGAAAAAACGATGCTGACCTTGATCCAGCACTTCAAAAGTGTTAAAAGATTGAAATTAGCAACAGAAAAAGAAATTTCGGACGTTATAGGTGTGTCTAAAGCCAAAAAAATTACCGAATTTTACAAGGCAATAGATCAATGATTAATCTAGAATATCTAAATCTGGACAAATAATACCCAATGGCGTCCAGTTTTAGTACTACCAAATTGCTGCTTATGAAGAAAATCGCACTAATATTTCTTGTTTTTACTAGTTTGATGGTGTTTTCGCAGGAGCAAAAAAGACCCAAAGTAGGCTTGGTTTTAAGCGGTGGTGGTGCAAAAGGATTTGCTCATATAGGAGTCCTTAAGGTGTTAGAAGAAGCGGGTGTCAAGATTGATTATATAGGCGGAACCAGTATGGGTGCGGTTATTGGAGGGTTGTATGCTTCAGGTTACAACGCGAACCAGATCGATTCTATTTTTCAAGCGACCGATTTCAATGAATTAATAAATGATTTTATCCCCAGGTCTTCTAAGAATTTTTACGAAAAAAGAAACGACGAATTGTATGCTTTGGTTTTACCGTTTGACAAATTCAAAATAGGAATTCCAGAAGCTTTGTCTAAAGGAATCTACAATTATAATTTATTGAGCAGAATTACCAGAAACGTTAGACACATCAAAGATTTTAACCAGCTTCCAATTCCTTTTTTATGTATTGGAACTAATATTGAAACGGGAGAGCAAGTCTTATTGAACAAAGGGAACCTGGCACAGGCCATGATTGCCAGTTCCGCATTTCCCTCCTTATTTTCTCCGGTTGAAATTGGTGGAAAAATTCTGGTCGATGGCGGCGTTGTTAATAATTATCCTATTGAAGAGGTGCGAAAATTAGGTGCGGACATCATTATAGGAGTTGATGTTCAAAATGATTTATTAGACCGAACACAACTCAAGGATGCTACTAAAATTTTGGTTCAAATCACCAACCTTCAATCTATAGAGCGAATGAAAAGAAATGTAACGGATACCGATATTTATATTAGACCAGACGTTACACAATATGGTGTGATCTCATTTGACAAGGGAAGGGAAATAATAAGAAAAGGGGAGGAAGCAACATTAGGCATTTATGAACAACTCAAACAACTTGTTGATGTGTCCAATCCCTATACAAAACCCAAGTTAAAACTACTGTCAGACAGCCTGCAAATAAGAGCAATAAACAGCAATGAATTAAAGAATTACACGAAAGAGTATGTCATAGGGAAGCTAAGATTTAAGCCCGGAGTAAAAACGTGCTATGATGATTTATTAAGAGGCATTAATAATATCAATGCAACCAAAAATTTCAGCTCTATCTCATATTCATTGGAACCTAATAAAGGAGGTGTAGACCTGAACATAAATTTAGAAGAGAATTCAACAAAAACCTATTTAAAATTTGGCCTGCATTATGATAATTTATTCAAAAGTGGCGTTTTGGTAAATTTGACCCGTAAAAAAACACTTTTTAAAAATGATATAGCCTCTCTGGATATTGTTTTAGGAGATAATATTAGATATAATTTAGATTATTACATTGAAAATGGATTTAATTTGAGTTTTGGTTTTAAATCTAATTACAACCAATTTAATAGGAATGTAGCCAAAGAAATAAGCAGTACAACGTTTAATAATCCTGATATAAATTCGATTAATATAAATTTTACGGACTTGACAAATCAAGCATATTTCCAGTCTTTATTTGTTCAAAAATTTCTTATAGGAGGCGGAGTCGAACTCAAATATTTAAAAATAAAATCAGAAACACTCGCCAATGTAAATCCAATAATTGACAACAGTAATTACTTCAGTCTTTTTGGCTACATGAAATTTGATTCTTTTGATAATAAATATTTCCCTAAAAAAGGATGGTATTTTACTGGTGATATTCAAACCTATTTGCTGTCGTCTAATTACACGGGTGATTTTCAACCGTTTTCTATTGCTAAAGCCGATTTTGGTGTAGCTGCAACTTTATTTAAGAACGCTACAGTAAAATTCCAAACCGATGCCGGGTTTTCTTTTGGTCAGGAGAGCGTTGCTTTCTTTAATTTTATTTTAGGGGGATATGGGTATAATCCGCTTAATAATTTCAAATATTTATATGGATACGATTATTTAAGTGTGGCCGCTAATAGTTATATAAAATCAACAGGAACGATAGATTACGAGTTTTATAAAAAAAATCATATCAATTTTTCGGCAAATTTTGCTAATATTGGAGATCAGATTTTTGAGACCGTGGATTGGGTTTCAATTCCAAAATATTCTGGCTATGCCGTAGGATATGGTTTAGAAACAGTCATTGGACCTATAGAAATAAAATATTCTTGGTCCCCGGAACAACCAAAAGGATTTACATGGTTCAGCATTGGGTTTTTGTTTTAATTGTAATTTATTTCGATAATAATTCCGATATTTGTTATAATGAAAACAAAATGGCTAGATTTATTAGAGCATCTTCAATTCCTTATCAAGAGAAATCCTGAGTAAGCACCTTTTTTGATTTATCATAGCACATTATAAAGTAATCTCAACTTTAATCTGTTACACTTTTAAACAAAAAAATCATGCCTTTATACCACAAATTAGGAAGTTTTCCTCAAAAAAGACACACACAATTCGAAAAACCAAATGGTGGTTTGTATTACGAACAACTCTTTGGAACAGAGGGTTTTCATGGCCATTCTTCCTTATTATATCACGTTCACAGGCCTACGCAAGTCAAGGAAATTCTTCGTTCGTATTCGGTTGAGCCAAAAATTGCCATTGGAAAAAACATCAAATCATTACTGCTAAAAGGTTTTGAGTTAAGGCCGGAGGACGATTTTCTGGACAGCCGCAAAGCCATGTTGATCAATAAAGATTGTATTATAGGACTAGCCGCGCCAAGACAATCCTTACGAAGTTATTTCTATAAAAACGCCGATGCTGATGAAATGATTTTCATACACAAAGGAAAAGGAAAATTGCGCACCATGATGGGAAATATTCCTTTCGAATATGGCGATTACTTGATTATTCCTCGCGGAATGATTTACCAAATTGATTTTGAAACTTCGGAAAACAGATTGTTTTACGTCGAATCATTTGCTCCTTTTTACACGCCGAAACGCTATAAAAATGAATCAGGTCAACATTTAGAACATTCGCCATTTTGCGAGCGCGACTTTATTTTACCAACAGAATTAGAAACGCATGATGAAAAAGGTGATTTTCTAATAAAAATCAAGAAAGAAGGAATGATGCATGAATTCGTTTATGCCACGCATCCCTTTGATGTAATAGGTTGGGACGGTTATAATTTTCCATACGGATTTAGTATTCATAATTTCGAACCTATAACAGGTCGGGTACACCAGCCACCACCAGTTCATCAAACTTTCGAAACTTCAACTTTTGTCGTTTGTTCGTTCTGTCCACGATTGTACGATTACCATCCAAAATCCATTCCTGCGCCTTACAATCACAGTAATATAGATAGTGATGAGGTTTTGTATTATGTAGATGGGGATTTTATGAGTCGCAACAATATAGAGCAAGGTCACATTACACTACATCCAAAAGGTATTCCTCACGGACCGGCGCCAGGTGCTATGGAACGCAGCATTGGTCATACAGAAACCCACGAATTAGCGGTTATGGTTGATACTTTTCGCCCCTTAATGGTCACCGAAGAAGCGATGGGGTTGGACGACGGCCAATATTATAAATCTTGGGTAGAATAAGTCATTGCGAGCAACGAAGCAATCACACGTATATATAATAATAAGGAAGCTATTTCCTGCTGTACACTTTATCTTTTCCTGGCTAAAGAAGCCAGAAAAAGGTAGTTGCGAGAGCAATTCGACCATCAGGACTAGGGCTTTAGAGTAAACAGCAACATAATTTTAAATTAATAAATTCGTGTACATCTGCTTTATCCGCGTCAACCGCGTTCCAAAACTAGAGATGCCGAATCAAAAAATAAATCACAATGAGCAAAGAAGTAAAATCAGTAGAATACGGACTCGAAAAAATATTTGAAGGAGCACAAGATTTCCTTCCGTTATTAGGAACCGATTATGTAGAATTCTACGTAGGAAATGCAAAACAATCCGCACATTATTATAAAACGGCTTTTGGGTATCAGTCTTTGGCGTATGCCGGACTAGAAACCGGAGTGCGAGACAGAACGTCGTATGTGCTAAAACAAGATAAAATCCGTATTGTATTAACTACGCCATTAACACAAGATTCTCTCATACATGACCATTTAAGGAAACATGGAGACGGTGTTAAAGTAGCTGCGCTTTGGGTAGAAGATGCCACAAGTGCGTACGAAGAAACCATGAAACGTGGGGCGCGTTCTTTTATGGAGCCAACCGTAGAAAAAGATGAATTTGGAGAAGTAATACGTTCTGGAATTTATACCTACGGCGAAACGGTTCATATTTTTGTGGAGCGTAAAAATTATACGGGCGTTTTCCTTCCGGGTTATAAGGAATGGAAATCCGAGTATAATCCGGAACCAACAGGTTTGAAATACATCGACCACATGGTGGGAAATGTGGGCTGGAACGAAATGAATACTTGGGTAAAGTTCTATGAAGATGTAATGGGATTTGTAAATTTCCTTTCTTTTGATGACAAACAAATCAATACGGAATATTCAGCGTTGATGAGCAAAGTAATGTCAAACGGAAATGGAAGAATCAAATTTCCAATCAACGAACCTGCCAAAGGAAAAAAGAAATCACAAATTGAGGAATACTTAGACTTTTATGGTGGGCCTGGAATTCAACATATCGCTATAGCAACGGACGATATTATCAAAACAGTATCGCAACTCAAAGCAAGAGGAATTGAATTTTTGTCTGCTCCTCCACATACCTATTATGAAGCCATTCCGGAGCGATTGGGCGATCACATGAAAATGATGAAAGAAGATTTGAACGAAATCGAGAAACTGGCCATCATGGTAGATGCCGATGAAGAAGGGTATTTGTTGCAAATTTTCACAAAACCAGTACAGGACCGGCCGACCTTGTTTTTTGAAATTATACAAAGAATGGGTGCCAAAGGTTTTGGAGCGGGGAACTTTAAGGCACTATTTGAATCAATTGAGCGAGAACAGGAATTACGAGGAACGTTGTAAAAAAGCATTATTTTTACATATTGTGAAAAAATAACCAATAAACAACATGTTTTTTTGTAAATGTTGTGTTAAACTTTTTTTTTAACAAAAATAAGTGGGTTTGTTAACTACCTTTGCACTCGCAAAAAGGGAAGGGGTGGTTTCCTTCCTGATTTCATATAAATTTCATAGTTTATAGTTTTTTGGTTAGTTAATAGCATAAAAACTCAGTCATTATTTGACTGAGTTTTTTTGTTTTGATATATTTGGAACAAAATTTGCTAATAGAGTTAATAAACGGGTAAATTAAGTGATGAAAAAACTATTCTTATTCTTTGTGTTGATTATAACAGTAAGCTTTGATTCTCCTCAGGAAGATGCTTACGGAGTGGGTGAGTGGTTCAAATTCAGGATACACTATGGAATAGTCAATGCCGGTTATGCTACGCTGGAAGTAAAAGAGGCCAGTTTAAACAACAAAAAAACGTTTCATGTTGTTGGTAAAGGATACACCACAGGGATGTCTCGTTTTTTCTTTAAAGTAGATGATTTATACGAAAGCTACATTGATAAGGAAACAGGAAATCCGTACCAGTTCGTTCGAAAAATTGATGAAGGGGGCTATACTAAAAATCAAGAAGGATTTTTTGACCAATCTACAAATAGAGTTGTTGTAAAAGATTATAAGCATAAAACCGAAAAAACACTTTACATTCCAAAAAACACTCAGGATATTTTATCTGCCTTTTATTATTTAAGAAACTATCCTACTATCGATAAATTGAAAATTGGTGATTCAGTGGCAATCGATATGTTTTTTGATAACGAAACTACTAAATTCAAGCTAAAGTTTATTGGACGAGAAAATATTACCACTAAATTTGGCGTTGTTTCGGCTATGATTTTTAGACCTTTGGTACAATCAGGACGCGTTTTCAAAGAGCAAGAAAGTCTTACTGTCTGGATTTCGGACGATGACAATAAAGTGCCGCTGAGGATAAAAGCCAGTCTGGCAGTAGGGTCAATCAAAGCAGATATTGAAGGATACAGAGGATTGAAAAATCCTTTTAAAACAAAAAAATAATGAGCATTAAAGACAATTCAGAGGCTATTTTAAAAGAAATTGAGCTTAAATATGAAGCGATAAATCAAAAAACAGAAACACAGCTCGAAGGATTATTGTGGTCCAAGCCAATCACCTATTGGGATTATATTCAGACAGATGCCCTGTTGAATCTTCAAATCCAGAGAACGACGCTTCCGGACGAAATGGTTTTTATCATGTACCACCAGGTTAATGAATTGATATTTAAAATGATTCTCTGGGAGATGCAGCAAATTTCCTATTGTAAAAACATTAGTACAGTATTTTTCACAGAGCGATTAATGCGAATCAGCCGTTACTTTGACATGTTAACCACATCTTTTGATATTATGGGAAATGGAATGGAAGTGGAGCAATACATGAAATTTAGAAACACACTAACTCCGGCCAGCGGCTTTCAAAGTGCGCAATACCGCTTGATAGAATTTTCATCAACTGACCTAATAAATCTGATAGATCATCGTTATAGAGATACCATCGACAGGAATACCACGTATGAGTTTGCACTAGAGCATTTGTATTGGCAAGCAGCCGGAAAAGAGCATCAAAGCGGTAAAAAATCATTTTTACTGGAGGAGTTTGAAAAAAAATACAAGAAGGAATTCTTAGCCCATATGGAGGAATACAACACCATTAATATTTGGCAAAAATTCAAACAATTACCGGAAACAGATCAGAAAAATCCAGAACTAGTTCAAGCGATGCGTCATTATGACCATACGGTAAATATTACTTGGGTAATGCAACACCTTAATACAGCAAAAAAATATATAGATCAGAGCGGTAAAGGGGATGGTGAAGCTACTGGCGGGAGTGACTGGAAAAAATACATGCATCCAAAATATCAAAGAAGAATTTTCTTCCCGGAATTATGGAGTAGCCACGAATTAGAAAATTGGGGAGTAGAAATGTAGATTGAATAAAAAAAACAAGATTTGAAACAAATATTTATAATTATAATAGTACTTTTTTCTTTAGTATCCTGTGATAAAAAAAAGGAAATCGTGCCGGAAAAAGTAGTGAAAATTGTTCCTAAAAAGAGTGCGTTTGGGTTTATTCTTGCGGATTTTAATATCGTTAATGATACTATCGAAAGGGGAGATACTTTTGGAACCATTATTCAAAATCAGAATATTGGGAAACGAAAAGTATATGATATTATTGCTAAAGTGAGAGATTCGTTTGATGTAAGAAGTATAAGAATCAACAGGCCTTTTACGTTGTTGAGATCCAAAGATAAAAAACATAATTTACAGGCTTTTATTTATCAACCCGATGCGCTGAGTTATTACGTTATTGATATGCGGGACACAGCGGTAGTTGTTTATAAAAAAACTAAGCCCATTACAATTAGGCGACGCACCATTGGTGGCGTTTTGAAAGAATCCTTGTCTGCAACATTGGGTAATGCCAAGATTGAAGGGGCTCTAGCAAATAAAATAGCTAAAATTTATGCGTATTCTATTGATTTTATGAAACTCAAAAAAGGAGATCGTTTTGCGATAACGTTTACAGAGCGCTTTATAAATGATTCCGTTTATGACGGAGTCGAAGAACTGGAAGCCTCTTTTTTTGAATACGGAGGAAAAATTATTTATGCCTTTCCCTTTGCGCAGAACCCCAATTCAGATAAAATTCAATATTATAATGAAGAAGGGAAAACACTAAAAAATTTCTTTCTTAAGTCTCCAATAAAATTCAGTAGAATTTCGTCAAGATTTTCAAACAGTAGATTTCATCCGGTTCAGCACAGATGGAAAGCGCATAAAGGAACGGATTATGCCGCACCACGCGGAACTCCTATTACCGTTACCGCTGGCGGTGTTGTGGAGCAAAGTGGTTTTACTGCCGGAAATGGAAATTATGTAAAAGTAAAACACAATGGAACCTATTCTACACAATACCTGCACATGTCAAAAATTTTGGTAAGACGCGGTCAACGGGTCAGTCAGGGACAAGTCATTGGTTTAGTTGGGAGTACAGGGCTGGCAACAGGGCCGCATGTATGTTATCGATTTTGGAAAAACGGGAGACAAGTGGATGCATTAAGACTTAAATTACCGAGTGGAGAACCTATGAATGGCGCTAATAAAAGTCGGTTTTTGACACAAATAACGCCCTTGAAATTTGAACTGGACAGTGTGGCTAACCTGTAAATAACAGTTGTAAAATCATCACAGTTTTTTCAAAAAAGACGAGTTGCTTAGTGTTAGTCCCAAAAAACACTGGGATCTTGTTATATTACTATAGTTTAATATAATGCAAAACCATTTTTCATTAAAACTAATTTGAGTATTTTTGCTCAAATTTTAACAATACTAGAAATTCTTACACATGGCTTTAAATACTATAAACCCTACTGGAACGAGTGCTTGGAAGAAACTTGAAAAACATTATGCCAAAATGCAAAAAGCGTCTTTGCAAGAATTATTTCAATTGGATACTGAGAGAACAGAAAAATTTAATTTAAAATGGAATGATTTTTTAATTGATTATTCTAAAAACAATATCAATCAAGAAACGATTCAGCTTTTGCTTGAACTGGCTGATGAAGTTGGACTTAAAACAGCTATTGCTGATTATTTTGAGGGTGCACCAATCAATCAAACGGAGAACAGAGCCGTACTGCATACCGCCTTGCGGGTCAAAGAAACAGCAGTTATAAAAGTGGATGGAGTCAATGTAGTCCCAGAGGTATACCAGGTAAAACACAAAATAAAGAAATTCACGAACGAAGTCACTTCAGGAGAAAGAACAGGTTTTACAGGGAAGCCGTTCACTGATGTGGTCAATATAGGTATAGGAGGCTCGGATTTAGGGCCTGTTATGGTTGTTGAGGCATTGCAATTTTATAAAAATCATTTAAATGTTCATTTTGTTTCTAATGTGGATGGGGATCATGTAAATGAAATCATAAAAAAACTAAATCCGGAAACAACCCTTTTTGTGATTGTTTCCAAAACATTTACAACTCAGGAAACACTGACCAACTCTGAGACCATTAGAAAATGGTTCTTACAAACCGCTACTCAAGCGGATGTAGCCAAGCATTTTGTTGCAGTTTCCTCCAATATTCAAAAAGTAACAGCGTTTGGAATCAATCCAGACAACGTATTCCCTATGTGGGATTGGGTTGGCGGAAGATTTTCTTTATGGAGTGCCGTTGGACTTACGATAAGTTTAGCCGTAGGATATGATAATTTTGACGGATTGTTAAAAGGAGCCAATGAAATGGATGACCATTTCAAAACTGCCGATTTTGACCAAAACATGCCGGTTACGTTAGCGTTATTGAGTATTTGGTACAACAATTTTTTTGGTGCCGAAAGTGAAGCTTTGATTCCGTACACGCAATACTTACAAAAATTAGCCCCCTACTTGCAACAAGGAACAATGGAAAGCAATGGTAAAAGTGTGGGTCGGGACGGGAAACCAGTCAATTACCAAACTGGGACGATCATTTGGGGGGAGCCGGGGACTAATGCACAACATGCTTTTTTTCAGTTAATTCACCAAGGGACAAAACTGATACCTGCAGATTTTATTGGATTTGTAACTCCGCTATACGGCGACTATGATCATCATGATAAACTAATGTCTAACTTTTTTGCACAAACAGAAGCATTAATGCATGGGAAATCAGTAGAACAAGTACAAGCTGAATTTGATACACAAGGAATTTCAGCTGATAAAGCAAAATTCCTTTTGCCATTTAAAGTTTTTACAGGCAACAAGCCAACGAATACTATTTTAATCCAAAAGCTGACCCCCGAATCCTTGGGCTCTTTGATTGCTTTGTACGAGCATAAGATTTTTGTACAAGGAGTGATCTGGAATATTTTTAGTTTTGACCAGTGGGGAGTTGAATTAGGAAAACAATTGGCTAATTCTATCTTGACAGAAATTAATACAAAAACGGTTGAAACGCATGACAGCTCTACCACTTTTTTATTGAATCATTTTTTGAAAAATAAACAGGAGTAAATAGGTCACTGATTTTTATGATTTTATCAATTTTCATTTAAGGCAGATTACTGCTCTGTTTTTGATGGAGGTATAAAACACTAAAAGCCCTGAATTTAGCTAATTCAGGGCTTTTAGTGTTTAAGTAACGCTGTTAGAGCACTTTTTTTTAAATTTGTGTTATTTTTTTAGTATTTGCAATTGGTAATTAGGTGTGAATAGTTTAAAACAAAATGATTTTAATTGTACAATCTCGTTTTTTTTAATTAAAAAAAACGAGATTGTTGTTTTAAGATAAAAATTCTGTTTAAAAGAAATGCTATTCTTAACGTTATGTTAACTTATTTAAGTAAAAATGTTATATTTTTGCCAAATATTAATAAACTAAACAAAAAACAAAAATGAAAAAAATTATTTTTATTTTAATTATTTTTTTATCAGTTGTTGGTCATTCGCAGGTTACTAGTTCTGCTATGTCTGGTATTGTTAAATCAGATACTGGAGAGACTTTGCCTGGAGCGTCAGTAGAAATTGTTCACAAGCCTACAGGAACGAAATATTTTTCAACTACTGGTTCTGATGGTGGATATGCTGTCCAAGGAATAAGACCAGGTGGACCTTACACTGTAAAAGTCACGTATATTGGTTACAAAACAACTGAAATCACAGAAATTACTGCTCCTTTAGGGAATAATTTAACTGTAAATGTAGTTGTTCAGGAAGAGTCTAATGTTTTGAGTGAAGTTATAGTCTCAACAAAATCAAAAGGGAATTTCAATAAAGGAAGAACTGGAGCATCTCAACAATTTTCTAACAGAGAAATCACTGCCGTACCAGTAACAGGTGCGCGTTCCATAAATGCAATTACCAAGTACAATGCTAATGCAGGTAGTAACGGTACTTTTGGTGGTCAGGATTCAAGATTGAACAATTTTACTATTGACGGATCTGTTTTTAATAATGGTTTTGGTTTAGGTAGTGACTCACAAGCCGGAGGAAGAACCGGTTCTACAGCTATTTCATTAGATGCTATTGAGCAATTACAAGTAAATATCGCTCCTTATGACGTACGTCAATCCGGATTTTTAGGTTCTGGAATCAATGCGGTTACCAAAAGTGGAACGAATGAGGTGGAAGGGTCAATATACAACTCATTCCGGAGCAACAAAAAAGACTTCATAGGAAGTAAAGCAGGAGAAAGAACAGTAGTACCTGGAAAATTTGAAGAAAAAATTTGGGGTGCCAGAATTGGAGCACCAATCATTAAAGATAAATTATTTTTCTTTGGGAATGTTGAAACTATAGAGAACATTAGTCCGGCTACTACTTGGACATCTACAGGTTCGCCACAAGCAAGTGCGCAGGTTTCTAGACCTACTTTCGAACAAATGCAGACACTTTCAAATTTCTTGCAAGATAAATTTAATTACACTACTGGTCCTTGGGAGAATTATGATTCAGAAAGGATTTCAAAAAAATTCCTAGCCAGACTTGACTGGAATATTAATGATAATCATCAATTAACTGCTCGTTATGTATTTCATGATTCAAGTTCTGATGAATTAACATCGAACTCAAATTCATTAGGTTTTGGAAATAGAAGAACAAGTCCTCTTGCTATGTCTTTCAAAAACAGTGGATACGTTATTCAAGATAATACTAGATCAGTAGTTTTAGAATTGAATAGTAAACTAAGCAATTCTTGGTACAATAATTTTATAGCTGGTTACGATAAGCAAATTGAAGACAGAGCATTACAAGGTGGTGGGTTATTTCCAACAATTGATATTTTGGATGGGTCTACTACAGCTATCTCGGCAGGTTTAGATCCGTTCACTCAAGGAAATAAACTTTCGTATTCTACTTTACATTTTACAAATAATTTGACTAAAACCATAGGAAAACATTCTTTATTGTTTGGTGCTAACTTTGAGTATTTCAAATCAAGCAACTTGTTTTTCTCTGGTTCAAATGGTGTTTACACTTTTAATTCACTTACTGACTTTTATGCAGCAGCTAATCAATCTGCAAACACTGGTGGCATTCCATCAACAACGGCACTTCCTGCACGTCTTCAATTCAGATATTCTGCATTGCCGGGTGCTCAAGAGCCATTACAAATTTTCAAGTCAAACAAATTAGATTTGTACACGCAAGATGAAATGAAATTGAGCGATAGATTTAAATTAACAGTAGGTATTCGTGCTTCAGCAGTTTGGTTTGCTGATACAGCTCTTGAGAATCCTGCAGTTACTGCATTAACTTTTGGGCAAGGCCAAAAATTTAATACAGGAGAAATGCCTGATACACAGTATTTGTTTGAGCCAAGAGTTGGTTTCAACTTAGACTTAAATGGCGATGCAAGTACTTTACTTCGTGGAGGTAGTGGTGTTTTTACAGGAAGAGCACCTTCAGTTTATTTATCTAATGCAATTGGTAATAATGGAGTGCTTACAGGTTTTGTTGATGTAAGTGGTTCGGCACTAGCTACAGGTGGGTATGGTTTTACTCCAAATCCTAATGAGTATTTCATTCCGGATACCCCAACGCTTCCTACTACTTTTGAATTGGCTTTTAGCGATAAAAAATTCAAATTTCCTCAAGTTTGGAAAACAAATATAGCGGTTGATCAAAGGCTTCCTTTTGGTTTTGTAGGTACAGTAGAAGGGATTTTTCAAAGAAATATTAATGCGATACATTATTATAATGCTAATTTTGATGCGCCAGTTGGAACTTTCAGCGGTCCGGATAACAGACCAAGATATGCTCGTACCGATGGAGGTGTTCGTGTTAATGATAATGTTTCCAGTGCCGTTGTTTTAACAAACACGGACAAAGGATATTTTTATTCTTCAACCTTTAAATTAGAGTATCCATACAAAAAAGGGCTATGGGGATCGTTTGCATACACGTATTCAAGTGCTAATGATTTGTTATCTCCGGGTTCTATTGCTTCTGGTTCGTGGACGGGCGCTAGATCTGTAAATGGAAATAACGACTTACCTTTAGCATTATCTAACAATAATACACCACATAGATTAGTTGGTATTTTAGGATACAAAATTGAATACGGTAAAAATGTAGGGGCGGCAACTTCAATCAATTTAGGATACATTGGAGAACAATCCGGACCGTTTTCCTATTCTTACGGGGGTGATATGAATGGTGACAAAGTAAATAACAATGACTTGATTTATGTCCCTAAAAATGCAAATGAAATTCGTTTTCAATCACTTTCAGTAACAAATGGGACTGTGACAACAGTCTACACTGAAGCGCAACAACAACAAGCTTACGAATCCTATATCAATCAAGATGATTACCTTTCTACTAGAAGAGGGCAGTATGCAGAGAGAAATGGAGGAGTTTTACCTATGCTACATAGATTAGATTTATCAGCAACTCAAGATTTTTATATTACAATTGCGGGTAAAAAGAATAATTTTCAATTCAGAGCTGATATCCTGAACTTTACTAATTTCATTAATAAAGATTGGGGAGTTACACAACGAGTTACAAATACAAATGTTTTGAACTACAGAACAACGACTACGAATGTTCCTTTTTATCAATTAGCGACTCAAGTAGAAGCTAACGGAACTCGAGTTTTAATAAAAGACACTTTTCAAAAAAATGCTTCAACTTTTGATGTTTGGCAAGCACAATTTACACTAAGATATATTTTTGGTAAATAGGAGTAATTTAAGTATTTGAATATTTAAAACCACGTTGAGAAACGTGGTTTTTTTATGCCTTTTTTGCCTATATTTGTTAAAACAAAAATATTATTTATGTACGATTTTATTCAAAAATTTCATTCTGGCTGGGCTTATCTGGCACTTTTAGTTTTAGTGGTGGCTGTGGTTAATTCTCTGATAGGAATGTTTTCTAAAAAAGAATTTACTTCCAAAGACAGAAAGATAGCGCTGTTTGGCTTAATAGCAATACACATTCAATTAGTAGTAGGTGTTATTTTGTATTTTGTGTCTCCCAATGGTTTGAATATGATAAAAGCCGTTGGAATGGGTGGGCTGACAACGGAAAGCCGATTGTTGGCTTTAGAACATCCTTTAATCAATATAATAGCAATTGTCTTGATTACTATTGGGTGGTCAAAACACAAAAAAGCAACTACAAGCGAATCTAAATTTAAAACATTTTCTATTTTTTATGGTTTAGGATTACTGCTTATTTTAAGCCGAATCCCATGGAAAATATGGTTTTAAAAAAAACCGTGAAAGCTCTAGAAATAGAGCTTTTTTTATCTAGGTATGGTTTTTGTAAAATAGATTTAACTAAAAAAGACATAAATGAAAAAATTAATAACATTATTTTTTTTGTTGGCAATAATCACTTTAGCCAGCAGCCAAAGTTCCATCTCTGAAAGACAAAAAGCCACTATACAAAAAGACAGCATCAAAAAAAGCCGAACAGCAATCGATCTGGAAGAAAAAAAAATAGACTCATTGATCTCTTCTTTAGGAAAATTTAAAATCTACAAAAAAGCCGCTCACGCATCCTATTACGCAGATAAATTCAATGGCAGAAGAACGACCAGCGGTACAAAATTTGACAATAATAAATATACCGCCGCCCACAAAAAACTGCCCTTTGGTACCAAAGTCAAAGTGACCAATGAAAAAAACGGGAAGTTCGTAATTGTAGAAATTACAGATAGAGGCCCATTTGTCAAGTCTAGAGAGATTGATCTTTCTAAACGAGCATTTATGGATATTGCAGCTAATAAAAACAGCGGAGGGCTGCAAGTAACGATAGCCGTAATGAGTAATTAGATTACCAGTTTCTAAAAGGCGAAGTGCTCAAATAAGAATTGTAATAGCGGGAGTCTCCGGTGACTTCCTTGTCCAGCCAAGCTGGTTTTTTAAAAAATTCTTCTTCAGAGTTTAATTCAATTTCTGCCACAACCAGTCCTTGATTTTCACCATGAAATTCATCTACTTCAAAAATATGAGAGCCCACTTTTATTTCAAAACGAGTTTTATCAATAGCTCCCTTTTCACACAAAAGCAGTAATTTTTCAGCGTCACGAATGGAAATTTCTTTTTCCCACTCAAAACGGGACAGTCCGGAGGTATTAGAAATTCCCTTTATCGTCAGAAACCCCTTTTTTCCTTTTATTCGTACCCGTACCGTTCGCGCTGGCGCGGAACTCAAATAGCCCTGCGCAATATGATTTTGAGTAAAAGCAGATTCTTTATAGGAATCATCTTTGACTAAAAATTTCCTTTCTATTTCTATCATTTCAAGCGGAATTTGTTATTTTTTGTTATTTATTTTTTCAGTTTACTTGGCTTGTATCCAGATATTCATTTCAATTGTTACTCATAAATCTTTTTTCAATTTGTAAAAAATAGTTTTTTTCAATCGATGATTTTTCATTGCTATTTGGGCTAATACCAGCAACCAAAGGTATTAAATATTTTGCTTTTGTTCCGTTTTTATCTCTTTGATAAAAGCGGGGGTTACGCTAGTTTGCTGTTTTTTATGTTCCAATTCGGTGTGTCGATTACCGGTAATAGGAAGGGAATTTTGTGAATAGGGCTTTTTATGTGTCCCCGAGCAATAATTTCAGGGATTTGTTAATGAAAAATGATCAGTCTGTTCGTATTTTTACAAAAATTAAACAAAGTTGATAAAACCATTCTTTAAAAGAAAATACAAGCCAACTGCAGTGGGAGTGCTAACTGAATTTTTTGGGGAAGCAGAGTCTTGGCGCGATACAGAGGACAACCTAGAGCCTTTAGTGGAGTTAATTCGGTTGATTCGGCCTTTGCAAACAAAAAAATTGGCAACCGTAGATTTGCAGGATATTATTACTTTTTTGAAAGAAAATTATTCTTGTCGAAAACAACTTTCCCTGTATCTCAAAGAAATTCTCAAAGACATTAAGTTTAATAAAATCCTAACAGACGCAGCTATTTTGCAAGATGTAGATTTTCTTTTTGAAGTCAAAAAAAGAATCTTTGCTAAGATATTGCCTTATCAACCTCAAAAAGACACTTTAGAATACATTTTCAATCAGGTTTTTTACCTAGCCAATGATGGGATTTGGGTAAATAAAATTCCAGTGGAGCAATTAGAGGAATTATACAGCCTTTTAAAATTCAAATCTATTTATGAAAATGTAGCACCTCACTCCGTTTTATCAGAAATACTTGTTGCTATGCATCTTATTACTCAACGCATCAGCGGTCGTGCCATGGAAACGGATGTGATTAAAATGGTACCTGAATTTGATGATTTTGAAAGTCCTTTTTCAGCTTTTGAAAAGGAATTGTTTCAAATAGAAGATCAAGTCCGGAGTTCTGAAAATCATTTCATCACTATAGATGATTTATCTTATTCCCAATTGATGGTTTTGCATAAGCAATGCGAAGAATTTGTGGACAGAGCCTTTCATAATAGTTCTAAATATGGCATTTCACTTCGGGTAAACCAGAATTTACTAAAAATCAGACAGCAATTAGAGCGGCTTAAATTTTTAATTCCGTTGCTGATCGTTGAAAAAGAGAGTGATAAAAAAAACAATGGAATTATTTTAGCCTTACGTTTGATAAAATTCAATTGCTACAAGAACAACGTTAGGAAATTCATAGCCGAAAGTACGCAATTAATCTCCTATGAAATTACCCAGCACACGGCTAAAACAGGGGAACATTATATCACAGAAAGTCGCAAAGAATATTTTAAAATGTTCCGTACCGCCCTAGGTGGAGGGTTTATTGTAGGTATATTATGTGTCATTAAGGTTTTGCTTGCTAGTGCTGACACTAGTTTTTTTGGGCATGCTTTTCTTTATAGTATGAATTATGCTTTTGGATTTATTGCTATTTATCTTCTGGGGTTTACTTTAGCTACAAAACAGCCAGCGATGACCGCCGCGGCCTTGATAAAAGCTCTAGAAAAAGGAGTTGCAAAACAAGGGAAGGAGGCGGAAAAATATGAAGCTTTTGCCATTCTTTTTGCACGTGTTTTCAGGTCCCAGTTTATTGCATTTTTGGGGAATGTAATTATGGCTTTTCCAGTTTCATTGCTTGGAATTTGGGCTATTGATTACTTATTCCATTATAATATTGCTGCAACTAAATGGGAAACGTTACTTATAGACATTAGTCCCATTCATTCATTAGCTATTTTTCATGCGGCAATAGCAGGATTTTTTCTGTTTTTATCTGGAATTATTTCGGGAAGTATTGCCAATAGGGATAAGCATAATCAGGTTTTTTTCCGAATAACGGAACACCCTATGTTGAAAAGAAGCTTAGGAAAAGTACGTACTTTAAAATTAGCCAAGCTGTACGAAAAAAGAGGGGCTGGAATTATTTCTAATTTTTGGTTTGGCGTTTTTATGGGAAGTACGGCTTCCGTTGGCCTGTTTTTAGGGTTAAATCTGGATATTAGACACATCACTTTTGTAAGCGGTAATCTTGCCTTAGGAGTGTATGGAGCAAATTATCAAGTAAGCAATACTATGTTGTTTTGGGGCATTTTTGGGATTGGAGTTATTGGGTTAGTGAATTTTACAGTCAGTTTTAGCCTTTCGTTGGGATTGGCGCTCCGCTCCAGGGCTATTTCTTTGTTTGAATTGCGATTTATTGCTGCTTCTATCTGGAATCATTTTAAATCCAGACCCATTAGTTTCTTTTTTCCAACGGAAAACAAAAAAAAATCAAAAGTAGTCGTCAATTATTTGAGTTCAGACGGTAAGAATTAATTAGAATGCTAGGTTTACTTGGAAGAAATCGAAGGGGAGTATTCAATTAGAAAATTATGCATGGATTCATTCCCAGAAAGAAAAATTATTCACGTTGACATGGATGCTTTCTACGCCTCTGTGGAGCAATTGGACAATCCATTCTTGCGGGGAAAACCCATTGCAGTGGGAGGTTCAGAGAATCGAGGAGTTGTCGCTGCAGCAAGTTATGAGGCTAGAAAATTTGGAGTAAGGAGTGCCATAAGTGGCGTTATGGCTAAAAAAAACTGCCCGGAACTTATTTTTGTTACACCGAGATTTGATCGGTACAAAGAAATATCAAGAAAAATTCATAAGATTTTTTATGAATATACGGATCTAGTAGAGCCACTCTCACTCGATGAGGCGTATTTAGATGTCACTACAAATAAAAAAGGAAATCCAAGCGCCACTTTATTGGCACAAGAAATAAGACAACGCATTTTTAATGAAGTAGGTTTGACCGCTTCAGCAGGGATTTCAGTTAATAAATTCGTCGCTAAAATCGCAAGTGATTATAATAAACCCAACGGGCAGAAAACAGTCAATTCAAATGAAATGATTGCATTTTTGGAAGAATTAGCCATTCGCAAATTTCATGGGGTTGGAAAAGTAACCACTGAGAAAATGTACCAATTAGGGATTTTTACGGGAGTAGAATTAAAAAGTAAATCATTGGAGTTTCTGGAGAGACATTTTGGAAAATCAGGACACTTTTACTACAACGTAGTCAGGGGAATTCATAATAGTGAGGTTAAATCCAATCGAATCACAAAATCAGTAGCGGCAGAACATACTTTTGACGTCAACCTTTCTTCAGAAATTTTCATGATGGAGCAACTGGATCATATTGCTAGTACTTTAGAAAGAAGATTAAAAAAACAAACTATAGCTGGAAAAACAATCACTTTGAAAATTAAATACAGTGATTTTACCCAACAAACCCGCAGTAAAACCTTGCCTTATTTTATATCTGGCAAAGGACTGATTCTAGAGGTTGTGAAAGAACTTTTGTATCAGGAGCGCATGAAAAATTCCGTTCGTTTGCTGGGGATTTCTCTAAGCAATTTGAATACAGAGGAGAAAAAATTTGTTGTGGTACAGCTGAAATTTGATTTTTAATGGAGAATGAAGGTGTTCAACAATGGTTAAAATCTGAAATTTGTTATTTTATCTTTATAAATAAAATTACATTTGGTTTATTAAATTATGTAATATGATCAATTTTAAAGAATATGAAGACGCTATTGCAATGTATCACAGTGCTTTAAGCATTAAAACAGTTCCTGTTTGTTCTTGGGATTTTCATAATGAATTTTTGAGTTCAGTAAAGAATATTTTTTTGGATTTAAATAAACTCAACTCAATTGCTTTGCAAAATAAATGGTCAGAGAATGATTGGGATCTCAATAGCAGCCTGAAAGAAGAAGTAGTAATTGTTACGGATGCAAAATTGAATATTATATTTGCATCACACAATATGAAAAAAATGAATGGCTATGCAGAATCCGAAGTTTTGGGAAAAAGCCCTAAGATTTTTCAAGGGAAAGCAACGAGCAAGAGCACGTCTAGTGAAATTCGTACGGCAATAGTAGAGCAGAAACCTTTTGAAAAAACAGTGTTGAATTATAAAAAAAATGGGGCTATTTATGTTTGTTTCATAAAAGGATTTCCTATTTTCAACAATAAAGGGCTTTTAAGTCATTACATTGCTTTTGAGAAAGCAGCATAAAAAAGAGTGACTCTTTTATACTCCAATAAGACCACTCTTTTCTATACAGGTTTTGTCAATTAGTTTTTACTGTTTAATTTTGAGAGCAATCTTAAAAATTCAATATACAGCCAAACAAGGGTGATCATTAACCCCATGGCACCATACCATTCCATGTATTTTGGCATTTTTTGTTCTGCTCCTTTTTCGATGCGGTCAAAATCCAAAAACAGATTTAAAGCAGCAATCACAATTACAAAAACACTGATTCCAATGCTCATCCAAGAGTTGCCATAATGCACGGGCACAAAACTGGTGAACATTGAAAATACCCAAGATATAAGATAATATGTAGCAATTGCCAATGTTGCTGCCACAACTACCGATTTGAATTGTTCTGTTACCTTCACAATTTTATATTTATACAATCCCAGACAAATCATGAAGGTTACAAATGTGGCTCCTACTGCCTGAATGACAATTCCAGGATACATTGCTTCAAATATTGCTGAAATCCCACCAATAAATAATCCCTCAAAAAGTGCGTAACCAGGGGCTAAATAGGGGGAATATTGAGGTTTAAACGCTGAAATTACGACTAGAATAAGCCCAACTACTGCACCGCCAATTGCTGGAACCATTGGGTTCATCCCATTAAGGGTCAACCACCATATTACCACAGCCGAAGCTGTAAGTAGTAAAAATAAAATCAAACTTTTATTTATGGTTCCTGACAAGGTCATCTCGTCATTATAATCAAGAATTGTGGTTTGATGTACTTGATCATTTTTTGAAACTGCAGTAGAAAAAGTTTTAGTATTTAAAAATGGATTTTTAGAATTAAAATTCATAATTGTTATATTTTTTTGTTATTCAAATATACGCTTTTGTTCCTATGTCTCTTTTGTAGCTGAACGCCAAAGCAAACAACCAATTTGGTATTTAAATGTGGCATAAAATACTAGTTCACTCCTCTAAAAAAACCGGTACTATAGTCGGGGTAATTAATGACGAGAAAAAACATCCTGTCATTAATCATTCAACTTCAAAACAGCCATGAATGCTTCTTGCGGAATTTCAACATTTCCAACCAATCTCATTCGTTTTTTACCTTTTTTCTGTTTTTCCAATAATTTACGTTTACGGGAAATATCTCCACCATAACACTTAGCGGTAACGTCTTTACGCAATGCTTTTATTGTTTCGCGAGAAATCACTTTTACCCCAATAGCCGCTTGAACAGGAATATCAAATTGTTGGCGCGGAATCAATTCTTTCAGTTTTTCACACATTTTTTTTCCTATTTGATACGCGTTGTCGGCATGCATCAAGGAGGATAACGCATCCACAATCGTTGCGTTCAATAAGATGTCTACTTTCACTAAATTAGAAGTTCGCAACCCAATTGGCGTATAATCAAACGACGCATATCCTTTAGAAACGGTTTTCAAACGGTCGTAAAAATCAAATACAATTTCTGCCAATGGCATATCAAAAGTCAACTCTACACGTTCCGTAGTCAAATAGGTCTGATTCGTAATCAACCCACGTTTTTCAATACACAAACTCATTACATTTCCAACATAATCCGATTTGGTGATGATAGTTGCCTTAATAAAAGGCTCTTCCACGTGGTCTAAACGGGAGGGCTCGGGCAGGTCCGAAGGATTGTTTACGATAAGTGGAGTTGTTGGATCCTTTTTGGTGTAAGCCAAATACGAAACGTTGGGAACCGTGGTAATCACTGTCATGTTGAATTCACGCTCCAAACGCTCTTGGATAATTTCCATGTGCAACATTCCCAAGAATCCGCAACGGAAACCAAATCCCAAAGCGGCTGAACTTTCCGGTAAAAATACTAATGAAGCATCATTCAACTGCAATTTTTCCATAGAGTTTCGCAACTCCTCATAATCCTCCGTATCCACGGGATAAATTCCCGCAAAAACCATTGGTTTCACCTCTTCAAATCCTTTAATTATATTCGTTGTTGGTGTTTTCGCATCTGTCAATGTATCACCTACCTTTACTTCTTTCGCTTCTTTAATTCCAGAAATTAAATACCCAACATCACCGGCTGAAATCACTTGTTTCGGAACTTGGTTTAATTTTAAAGTCCCAATCTCGTCTGCAAAATATTCGTTTCCGGTAGCCATGAATTTAATCTTCTGGCCTTTTTTAATCTGACCATTTTTTACCCGAAAAATAACTTCGATTCCTCGAAATGGATTGTAATGCGAGTCAAAAATCAAGGCTTGTAATGGCTCATCAACACTTCCTTTTGGAGGAGGAATTCGATCGATGATCGCTGCCAAGATATTTTCGACACCAAAACCAGTTTTACCCGATGCATGAATAATATCCTCTAATTTACATCCAAGTAAATCAATAATATCGTCACTTACTTCCTCTGGATTCGCGCTTGGTAAATCTACTTTGTTCAAAACCGGAATAATTTCCAAGTCATTTTCTAAAGCCAAATATAAATTCGAAATCGTTTGTGCCTGAATGCTTTGCGCTGCATCTACAATCAAAAGTGCGCCTTCACAAGCGGCAATCGACCGAGAAACTTCGTACGAAAAATCCACGTGTCCAGGAGTGTCAATCAAGTTCAAGATGTATTCTTGTCCTTTATACGTATATTCCATCTGAATCGCGTGACTCTTAATCGTAATCCCACGTTCACGTTCTAGATCCATGTTGTCCAGCAATTGCGCTTTTTCCTCACGAGCGGTAACGGTTTGTGTAGCGCCAAGTAATCGGTCAGCAAGCGTGCTTTTCCCGTGGTCAATATGTGCAATAATGCAAAAATTCCGTATGTGTTTCATTTTCTGTTGATATCAAATTTATTTGGATTTACCCTGATTTTTTTTCAGGGCGTGACCACAAGGGTCGGGCTTTCCGCTACAATCTTTTCCTTTTTTAAAGAAAAAAGGAAAAGGATTTTCACTGCAATCCCTCACGCAATCGCCAAACAGCGACTATTAATCTGCAAATATAAGCTAAAAGTTTTTTTATCGAAGATTGAACAACACCTAATGTTAAGGCAACTGAAATTTAATTTTATATCGGTACTCCGGTGGTTACTTTCTTGTTGTATTTTTGCTTGCAAAATGATTTTATTTTAGGTTGTATTTGCAATAGCATTCTAGAAATAAATTTGAACTTTTTACACCTTGTATTTATGAATAATCCACTTCAAGATTACATTACCATCAATGATACTCCTTACGCATTAACCGATTTAGAAACATTGGCTTGGAAAAAATTAGTCAATGGATCGGTTAAGAAAAAAAACGGTTTTCGAACTATGTGTGTGGGAACTATTGATGAAAATAATACTGCAGCTTTGCGAATTGTTGTAAATAGAAAAGTAGACGAAGCTCAAAAAACGATCTTCTTTCATACCGATAATCGTTCTAGAAAATTCACTCACTTACAACAAGACAATCGAATTTCATTGTTATTTTACGATGCGCGTCAACGCGTTCAAATCGCTGTGAAAGCGCATGCAACCCTACATACAAACGATGCTTTAGCAAATGATAGATGGAAGGCAACTAGCGCTCAAGCTCGATTGGGTTATATGACTAATGAACCGCCAAACACAAAATCAGATATAGCAACTTTAGGTTATAACGAACGATTTTCTCTAATAAAACCCACAAATACTGAAAGTGATCTATTTCAAGAAAATTTTTCGGTAGTTGCTTGTACCGTTTATGAACTTGAATTTTTATACCTCGACTTTCACGGCAACCGAAAAGCCAATTTTTATTATAAAAACGGAGTTTTAGAAAATGGTTTTTGGGCAGTCCCGTAAAAGTAAAAATAAAAGTACTGCGGATATTACTATGATAGTTTTCTTGATGTTGCGTTATTTTTAGTTCGTAAATAATCAATATCAAAACGTCCAGATCCTAAAATTAGATAGAACATCGCTATCTGAAGAAATCCCATTGTTGCTATACAATTCCATACTCCGTTATTAATTTGTCGGATAAAAGTGGCTACCAACATCGCACACATAATAAGGAAAGAGGCAATACGAGTTTGATATTCGGACAATAACAGTAAACCGCTAATTGCTTCTGCAAATAGATCCATCCAAGCTAGAAAAACAGAGCAATAGCAAAAATTCCGCTGTAACTCGCAGCATCATTTAGAAACTAAAAAGTAACTTCAATAATTCTAGATTATTGTCGGCTGCCGATCACGGCATTCCAAATTTAGCCGCTCCTTAAGCGAAAGATGTTTTAATAGCGTCTGTAAATTTAACGCTTGTTGTAGAGCAACTTTTTTACAGTGTGCTTAATTTCTTGTACGATTTTCAGGAGCATATTTGGTAAACGAAATCAAACAAAAGACTTTTTTAATTTTTTAACGCTATTTATGCATGAAACGGAATTCACCAAAAGAGATCAGCCAACTCAATGATTTAAACCGATTGAACGAAATAAGTAGCAAGAAAGATATGTTGTCGCAATTATTAAAAAGAGTTTTTGCCACTGATTAAAAGGATTAAAAGATTTTTAAAATTAGATGGTGAATTAATCTGTGCTAATCTGTGAAATCTGTGGTAAAGAAATTTAGTGTTTTGCTAAAATACAACATTAAATTTTAGCCATTATTTACGTAGGGCAACAGTGTGAATTTTTATTTTTTTTGTTGGCTAAACAGATTTTAAAGGGCGTTTTTTTTAGTAATTTTCTTAGAAAAAATCTAGATTTCTACGCTTTTTTTAGGTTAAATAATCGTAAGTTTGAAACTCCAATCGATTCAAATTATGTCTTTATTTCAAAATACAGTCGTTAAAAAATATACTAACGCAATCAACAAACTTGTTCTTGATGAAAAATGGCAGTTGTTTACCACCATATTTCATAATGCAGCAAAGCAACAAAACATTCGTAACAGCAAGGAAGAACAATACCAAGCTATTTTCCTGAACGACTTGTTTGTGCAAGTGCTGGGTTACACGCAACATCCTAATACCAATTACAATTTAATTACCGAACAGAAAAACGAGACCAACAGCAAGAAAGCCGATGGCGCCATAATCCTGAACGAAAATGTGCATGCCGTAATTGAACTGAAAGGAACCGAAACTACCGATTTATCCAAAATAGAAACGCAGGCATTTGGCTATAAAAACAATCAGAAACAGTGTAGTTACGTAATCATTTCCAACTTCGAGAAACTTCGTTTTTATGTTGACAATGCGACCGAGTTTGTAGAATTTAATTTGTTTACGCTTTCTCGTGACGAATTCAATTTGCTATTCCTGTGCCTTTCGCTAGAAAGTATGCAGACTGATTTACCTAAGAAAATAAAATATGAAAGTGTTTCCAGTGAAGACAAGATTACTAAAGAATTGTACAAGGATTATTCCGCGTTTCGTACAGCATTGTTTAGTGATATTGTTCAACTCAATCCGCAATACAACCAACCGGAACTGTTTAAGAAAACCCAGAAACTTCTTGATCGGTTTTTGTTTATTTTCTTTGCCGAAGACCGACAATTGCTACCCACCAATTTAATTTTTAGTATTAATCTCGAATGGCAAAAACTCCGTGAAGCGCGCATTCCCGTTTCGTTATACGACAGATACAAAATGTATTTTAATGATTTAAATACGGGCGCCAGAGTAAGTTTGCCCGCTTTTGGAAAACACACTAACGAAATTGTTACCGCACAATATGATATTTATGCCTACAATGGCGGTTTGTTTCAGCCAGATGATTTGCTCGATAACATTGCCGTAAACGATGATTTACTTTTTAAACATACCAGAAAACTAAGCGAGTACGATTTTGAAAGTGAAGTTGACGTAAACATTCTTGGTCATATTTTTGAAAATTCGCTAAATGAAATAGACGAAATAACCAATGCCATTGCAGGACAAGTAACGGATAAAACCAAAACCAAACGCAAAAAAGACGGCGTTTTTTACACCCCAAAATACATTACAAAATACATCGTTGACAATACCATTGGCAAACTCTGTGAAGAAAAGAAAGTTGAAATTGCGCTGGATGAAACCAAATATTCTACCGACAAAAAAATAAATGTTACTACCAAAAAGAAATTAAAAGAAACCTTAGACAATTACCGGAACTGGTTGTTGCAACTCACCATTGTTGACCCAGCATGTGGCAGTGGTGCGTTTTTGAGCCAAGCTCTAGAATTTTTAATTGCCGAGCATAAATATGTAGATGAACTGCAAGCCAAACTGTTTGGTGATGCACTAGTATTAAGCGATGTGGAAGGAAGCATTCTTGAAAATAACCTTTTTGGTGTGGATCTCAACGAAGAAAGTGTAGAGATTGCCAAACTCTCCTTATGGTTGCGTACCGCACAACGCAACCGAAAATTAAACAGCCTGAACAACAATATAAAATGTGGTAATTCTTTAATAGACGATGTTGCCATTGCTGGCGACAAAGCGTTTAACTGGCAAAACGAATTCCCTAAAGTTTTTGCTAATGAGGGTTTTGATGTGGTGATTGGGAATCCGCCTTATGTTAGAAACACAATGTTGAAAAATGTTGATAAAGAATATTTTAGTACAAAATATGAGAGCGCACATCAACAATATGATTTATATGTTCTTTTTACTGAATTAGGTTTAAATATATTAAAACAAAAAAGTTATTTATCTTACATAATTCCAAATAAATTTATTGCAACAAATTATGGACTTAAAAACAGAAAATTTATATTAGAAAATTCATTAATTAATGAAATTAAAGATATATCAAATGAAAATATATTTATAGATGCTTCAGTATATCCTGTGATAATTAACTTGAAGAAAAATGAATTTAAAAAGATTGATGACAAAACATACGACATTATATCTTTCAAAACTAAAACTAATTACAATTATTCTTTTATAGAAAAGCTGAGTAGGAATTCATTATCATTAATAAACATCTGCTCGATTACAGAAACAATACACACTGGAAATGTTAGAGAGAAACTTATAATTGATGAAAAGTTAAATAGTAAATGTAAACCATTATTAAGGGGTAGAGATTTAGATAGATATTCAATAAATCCTGATTTGAATCTGTTTGTCAATTTTGATAATGATTTAATTTTAAAAGAAAATGGTGAGTATGCAAATTTAACAAATTCAAAACTTTATGAAAATGAAAAAATACTAATTAGAGATATTTCACTAAGACTTCAAGCATATTATGATGATGAAAAATATTACACTGTAAACACTTTATATTCATTATTAATAAACAATAAATCAATTGAATATAAATATTTATTATCAATATTGAATAGTAATTTAATTAGCTTTTGGTTTAAATCAAAGTTTAATGATGCTCATGTTTCTGGTGGCTATCTTCGTTTTAAAAAGAAATATGTATCTCAGATTCCTATTGAAATTTCAAAAAACCAACAACCATTCATAGAAAAAGCGGATTCAATGTTATCGTTGAATAAAGAGCTACAAGAAGTAACCCAAAAATTCAGCAAATATTTTTCGGGTCAGTTTAAAATAGAAAAACGTAGTGGTAAACTAGAAAAATGGTATGGTTTATCGTTTGAGGATTTTATAAAGGAAATAAACAAAGCCATAAAAACCCAAAAAGGCACACCACTTACTAAAAAAGAGGAGTTTGACTGGATTGATTTATTTGAAGAAAACAAAGTAAAAGCCAATAAACTGCAAAATGAAATCGCTGCTACCGATAAAGCTATTGATGCTATGGTGTATGAGTTGTATGGGTTGAGTGAGGAAGAAATTGGGATTGTGGAGGGTAATGTCATTGCGAGCAAAGCGAAGCAAACCCACTAAAAAGAGCACACAAGTTGAGCCACAAAGTGAGATTGCTACGTTCCTCGCAATGACCCCAACCAGTCATTGCGAGCAAAGCGAAGCAAACCCACTAAAAAGAGCACACCAGTTGAGCAACAAAATAGGAT
>NZ_RYDL01000030.1 GCF_003968755.1 Flavobacterium sp. RSP15
TGTCCCGTCCTGAAATAGCGATACACAAAAAGTATCCTAATGGAAAAACATGAAGAAACACGCTATGTGAAGCGGACTCAAAAAGATTATTCAATGTCTTTTAAATTACAAATTGTTCAAGAAATTGAACGAGGACAACTTACAGTTACAGAATCCACAAAGACTTATGGCATTCAAAATAGATCAACTGTTGTTAAATGGCTTAGAAAATTCGGTAACTTTGATTGGGAAAACCAAACACCATTTACTATGTCAAAGTCGCCAGAACAAAAGATAATGGAACTTGAAGCCAAAGTAAAACTTCTAGAGAAACAGAAGTCTTTTTTGGAACGACAGGCCTTTGTTGCAGATAAAAAAGCAATCATTTTTGATATGATGATTGATATTGCTGAAGAAGAATATAAAATTGACATACGAAAAAACTCTCCACCCGAACAATCGACCATTTTACACAAGAAGAACAACAAACAATAATGTTCGCCTGTAATTTGTTCGGGATAGACAGACAGGTTTATTATCGAAGGATTAAAAGAAAAATAAATAAGGAAGCCAAAGCAATTGAAGTAGTTTCAATGATTCATCAAGTTAGGCAATCAATGCCTAGACTTGGTGGTAAGAAATCATATCACATATTAATGGATGATCTTAAATCAATGAAAATTGGAAGAGATAAATTATTTGATATACTCAGAGCTAATCATTTATTGATACAGCCAAAGCGTTGTTATCACGTAACCACTAATTCTCATCATCGATTTAGAAAACATAAAAACCTAATTCTTGATTTAGAAATAAATAGGCCTAATCAAGTTTGGGTATCAGACATAACATACATCGGAAAACGAGAAAAACCATGTTATTTAAGCATTGTTACAGATGCATATTCTAAGAAAATTATGGGATATTACGTTGCTGACAACATGAATACAGAGAGCAGTGTTAAGGCTCTCAATATGGCTATAAAACAAAGAAAGGGTAAAGAAACACCATTGATTCATCATTCAGACAGAGGATTACAATATTGTGCGAATGATTACCAAAACACACTAAATAAAAACGGAATACTACCAAGTATGACACAAAACTCTGACCCATATGAAAATGCAGTAGCGGAAAGAATAAATGGAATATTAAAACAGGAATTCATGATTGATAAATACAACCTAGATTTAAAAATCATGAAACAAATTGTAAAAGAATCAATCAGTATATACAATGAATTAAGACCTCATTATTCTAATTTCATGCTGACTCCAAACAAAATGCATATACAAAGTCAAATTAAAATGAGGACATATAAAACAAAAAACACTTGCAAAAACGTTTTTGCAAGTGTTTAATTAAATATTTTTATCTAATAATCTGTATCGGTTATTCAGGACAAGACA
>NZ_RYDL01000003.1:0-223080 GCF_003968755.1 Flavobacterium sp. RSP15
TTAATTTTGCAAAACTAAAATACGATTTTTACTAAGAAGCCATTAATTTGGCTTCTTTTTTTATCGGACAACAATGATTATAAAAGTAAAAATTAGCACCATCCATCCAAATGTAGAAAAAGGAAGACAAAAAGAAACAAAATTTAAAAAGAAGGCTTTAGATGTGTTTACTTTACGCATAAAAAAAAGTTAATGTGGGAATTATGTAAGTCTTATTCCTCATAATATTTTTATCTTTGTTATTCAATAATTGTTATTACAAACTAGAACAATTTTATTTTTTTCAAAAAACCAATCTACTTCGTAAAAATTTCCTTACCAATTATTGAACTATACATGCTAAAACCATCTGTTTTACATTATAAATTATTTTTGGCAGAAGCCAAAAATTAATCTTCTTTAAATATTAGAATTATGGCCATACAAACAACGAATCCCGCAACAAACAAAATTTTGAAATCATTTGATGAAATGACCGACAAGCAAGTAGATGATGCCATTGTACAAGCTGCCAATACCTTCCAAGATTGGAAAAAAACATCATATTCTGAAAGAGCGGCTGTTTTAAACAAAGTAGCTTCTTTAATGAGAGAGAAAAAAACAGCTTTGGCTACTTTGATCACACTCGAAATGGGAAAACTATTTTCTCAGGCAGAAGGTGAAGTTGAATTAAGTGCTAATATATTAGATTATTATGCTAAAAATGGCGAAACCTTTTTGGCCGATAAAAAATTAGAGCCTGAACTTGGCGAAGCCATTATCAGATCAAGCCCAATTGGGGTTTTACTGGGTGTTCAACCGTGGAATTTCCCTTTTTATCAGGTAGCGCGTTTTATTGCGCCAAACATTATGGTGGGAAACACTATCTTGATAAAACACGCTTCTATGGTTCCTCAATGTGCAATTGCAATTCAAGATTTATTTAAAGAAGCGCAAGCGCCAATTGGATTATACACTAATTTGTTAATCTCAGGAAAGAGAGCTTCAGCCATTGTTTCTGACAAAAGAATCAAAGGTGTTTCACTTACCGGTAGTGAAGCCGCTGGTGCAAGTTTAGCTGCAGAAGCTGGTAAAAACCTTAAGAAATCAGTTTTAGAATTAGGAGGTAATGATGCCTTAATCGTTTTAGAAGATGCCGATATTGATAAAACTGTAGAATGGGCCGTAGTTGGACGAATGAACAATAATGGACAAAGCTGTATTGCTTCCAAAAGAATTATTGCTATAGAAGCTATTGCTGATGAATTTATCGAAAAGTACACAGCCAAACTAGCTAAATTAAAAGTAGGAGATCCAATGGATTCAAATACAGAATTAGGTCCATTGAGTAGTGAAGAAGCTTTATTACACTTAGTAGATCAAGTGGAAAGATCAGTTGCTGCTGGAGCTACCGTTTTACTCGGAGGAAAAAGAGTTGATGGTCCGGGAGCCTTTATGGAACCTACCATTCTAACGGATCTAAATCCTGAAATTCCAGCATATCACGAAGAATTATTCGGACCAGTTTCCTCTTTTTACAGAGTAAAAGACGAAGCTGCTGCAATTGCCTTGGCGAATGATTCTGATTTTGGTTTAGGAGGATCCATATTTACTAAAGATATCGAACGTGGAAAACGACTTGCTGATCAGATTGATTCTGGAATGGTATTTATCAATCACCCAACTTGGACACAAGCCGATTTACCTTTTGGAGGAACCAAAGGTTCTGGTTACGGTAGAGAACTCTCTGAAATTGGAATTCATGAATTTGTAAATAAAAAATTAATTCGTGTCAGTGGAATATCTGATCCGTTCTAGAATAAAACAATATCTCGATTTTTAGATTTAAGAAAAGTATCTAAACGCACAAAATATGTCAAAATTAAACGTTAGTCAAAAATTAATCCAATCGCATCTTTTACATGGTGAAATGATTGCGGGTCAAGAAATTGGAATCCGGATAGATCAGGCATTATTGCAAGATGCAACCGGAACATTGGTCCAATTAGAATTAGAAGCCATGGGTCTAAAAAAAGCCAAAACGGAAGTTGCGGTTCAATATGTGGATCACAATCTTTTGCAAACAGATTCTAAAAATGCCGATGACCATTTATTTTTACTTTCGGCGGCACAAAGATTTGGTCTTTGGTACAGTCGTCCCGGAAATGGCGTAAGTCACCCGGTGCACATGGAACGTTTTGGCAAACCCGGAAAAACACTCGTTGGGTCCGATAGTCATTCTTGTGCTGCAGGATCTTTGGGAATGTTAGCCATTGGAACCGGTGGTTTAGATGTTGCAGCTGCAATTGCAGGTCAACCTTATTTTGTCAAAATGCCAAAAGTAATGGGTGTAGAACTCAGCGGTAAACTACCCGATTGGGTTAGTGCCAAAGATGTTATTCTAGAAATGCTAAGACGCTATGATGTAAAAGGCGGAGTGGGAAAAATTATAGAATATTATGGTGAAGGATTGAAAAATCTGAGTGTGATGGACCGTCATGTTATTGCCAATATGGGCGCCGAATTAGGTGCTACAACAACTGTATTCCCCAGTGATGATGAAACCAAACGGTTTTTAATTTCCCAAAATCGGGAATCTGACTGGACGGAATTAATTGCCGATTCAGGAGCAACTTATGATGAATATGCAGGAATTAATTTAAACGATTTGGTTCCTTTAATTGCACTGCCCACAAGTCCTGGAAATGTAGTTACCGTGAGTGAAGTTACCGGAAAAACAATTGGTCAGGTCGTTATAGGCTCTTCGGCAAATCCTGGATTACGAGATTTTTGGATTGCCGGAGCCATTGTAAAGGATAAAACCATTAACAGTGCAGTTTCATTTGATGTCAATCCTACATCTAGACAGACAATTCAAAACATGCTAAAAAATTTTACTTTTGCAAATTTGATTACTGCTGGTGCTCGTTTTCATCAATCAGGTTGTATGGGTTGTATAGGAATGGGGCAAGCTCCCGCTACCGGAACAATCAGTTTAAGAACCATGCCTCGAAATTTCCCAAGTCGTTCTGGAACAGAAGATGATCAGGTTTATTTGTGTAGTCCCGAAACGGCTGCTGCATCTGCCCTGACAGGAAAAATCACAGATCCTAGAGATATGGAAAAAATCTATGGCATGAAATATCCTAAATTTGAGAATCCTGAAGTAGAAATTATCAATACTGATATGCTAGTAGCTCCATTAGAAGATGGATCAGGAGTTGAATTACACAAAGGTCCAAATATCAAATCGATTCCTGAAATTGAAGCTTTACAACAAGACTATCGAATTCCTATTTTATTAAAAATGGGCGATAATGTATCT
This sequence comes from Flavobacterium sp. RSP15, assembly GCF_003968755.1. Classification (GTDB taxonomy): domain Bacteria; phylum Bacteroidota; class Bacteroidia; order Flavobacteriales; family Flavobacteriaceae; genus Flavobacterium. The sequence goes on from NZ_RYDL01000003.1 coordinate 3,305, forward strand.
ACAGATGAAATTTTGAAAGCTGGAGCCGATGTACTTCCCTTAAGAAGTAATATTCCTGAAATCAGTAAATATGCTTTTAGTGTGATCGATCCTAGTTTTTATGACCGAGCCATGAAATCTAAAAAAGAATTTGGTGGACATATCGTTATTGCAAAAGAAAATTATGCCCAAGGTTCCAGTCGGGAACATGCCGCTCTTGCTCCTAAATATTTGGGACAAGTGGCTGTTATTGCCCAAAGTTATGCCCGTATTGCTTGGCAAAATTTAGTCAATTTTGGAATTGTGCCTTTAGAATTTATAAATGTTTCTGATTATGACAAAATGGAACAGGGAGATTTGATCCGTTTTAAAAACCTCCGTGAAGATGTTGTCAATAGAAATAATATAAAAGTAGTGATCGAAAAAGGGGACGGAAGCACTTTAGAATTTGAAACCAAACACAGTTTAAGTGATCGTCAAATTAACGTACTTGCAAAAGGAGGTATCATAAATGATTTCAGAACCAAACTATAAATTAGTTTTAAAAAGGAAACAGGAAACAAAACTTCATTAACGAATGGCTAATGGAGTTTTTATTAAACTAAAAAAAATGAAAACGAAACAAATCGTACTAGCATCTAGACCTAATGGAATTCCAACATTGGATGATTTTAGATCTGAAAATATAGAATTAGACGATCTAAAAAAAGGAGAAGTCCTTTTAAAAGGATTGTATTATTCCGTCGATCCCTATATGCGCGGTCGAATGAATGAAGGAAAATCGTATGTACCTCAATTTGAATTAGACCAACCTATAGAGGGCGGAGTTTTAGCTACTGTAGTAGAATCAAAATCCGATCTTTTCCAAACAGGAGATACTGTTCTGGGCGCTTTGCCTTGGAGCGAACAAATGATTGCCTCTGAAAAAGGCCTGCAAAAAATTGAATCAACAGTAGAATCCCTAACATATTATTTAGGAATACTAGGAATGACAGGACTTACCGCTTATTTTGGTCTAATGCAAATTGGAAAACCAAAAGCGGGAGAAACCGTTGTGGTATCAGGAGCAGCAGGAGCCGTTGGGATAGTAGTAGGCCAACTTGCAAAAATCCAAGGTGCTCGTGTAATAGGAATTGCCGGTTCTGATGAAAAAGTAAAAATGCTAAAAGAAGAATTTGGCTATGACGAAGTCGTCAATTACAAAACAAATACCAATATGAAATCCACAATTGCTAAATTATGTCCAAACGGTGTGGATGTTTATTTTGACAATGTAGGTGGCAGTATTTCTGATGCGGTTATCGAAAACCTGAATTTTCATTCCAGAATTGCTTTGTGTGGACAAATTTCCCTTTACAACAGCACCGAAATACCAATGGGACCCCGAATCCAACCCATGTTATTAACCCGAAGTGTATTAATGCAGGGTTTTATTATCAATAATTTTCAAAAAGACTTTCCAGAAGGAATTGCACACTTATCAAAATGGGTCAATGAAGGAAAATTGAAGTTTATAGAAACTATAGTAGAAGGTTTTGATCAATTACCTACGGCACTACTTGGTTTATTTAAAGGAGAAAACAATGGAAAAATGATTGTGAAAAGATAATTTATCCGAGTCAAATAAATAGAAAATAGCCGGTACTTATAATTAAGTACCGGATTTTTGTTTTATAATTAACCCCAACCATTCAATCAACAAAGTCTCTACCGCTAACTGTTGTTTGCTATTTATTGTAATCAATCAGCATTTCCTCATGTCCAAAGGATAAGGAATAATTACAATATTGTATTCACAATTTATATAACCACTCCATTTATTCCTGTTAAAGAAATTAGTAAGATTAGGAATTTCAACGCTAAATTCTTTTATTTGAAAAATATTAAACAACCAAATCCAATCTACACGGAATGAAATCTTATACAATCCAAGAAATTAATGCGATTCTTAATGGCGTAATTATAGGGAATACTACCCAAAACATTACTGCTCCTGAACAATTAGAAATGGCTACCGCTTCCGAAATTTCATTCATTGGAAACAAAAAATACGAAAAATTATGGTTTACTTCCAATGCTTGTGCGGCAGTGGTCAATGAAGATATTGCTATAGAACCCGGAGAAAATAGAGCTTTCATAAAAGTTAAAAATGCTGATTTAGCGATGTCTCAGGTACTAGAACTCTTTGCTCCACCAACACCAGTATTTACTATTGACATTCATCCCAGTGCTGTGATTGATCCAACTGCCTCTATTTGCACTGGTGCCCGAATTGGTGCTGGCTGTTATATAGGACCTAATGTCATAATTGGAGACAACTCCACTGTATATCCTAATGTGACCATTCTAGATGAATGTACGATTGGTAAAAACACAGTAATCTGGTCAGGAACGGTTATCAGAGAACGATGTCACATTGGCAATGATTGTATTTTACATCCTAATGCGACTATAGGTGCGGATGGTTTTGGTTTTCGGCCTGACCCACAAAGAGGTTTGGTCAAAATTCCGCAAATTGGAAATGTAATTATTGGTAATAGTGTCGAAATTGGCGCTAATACCTGTGTGGACAGAGGCAAATTCAGTTCAACCATTTTAGGTGACGGCTGTAAAATTGATAATCTAGTCCAAATTGGGCATAACAGCAAACTAGGTAAGTTTTGTATTATGGCTGGAAACAGTGGATTAGCAGGCTCTGTAACATTAGGAAATGGCGTAATCATTGGCGGAAGCGCTTCTATAAAGGATCACACCACCATAGGCGATGGTGCGATTGTAGGTGCCGGTTCCGGTGTAACAGGAGATATCCCTGCAGGAAAAACCATGCTAGGGTATCCGGCCGTTGAAGCTCGTGATGCACTCAAACAATGGGCAATTTTAAAAAGACTTGTAAATGAATCCAAACATAAATAACCTTTTTTTTTATTAAATTCATAAAAAAGCAGGAGGTAACTTCTGTTTTTTTGTTTTTAAATCAAAAAAATATTCCGTTTTCTTTCTAAACCAATAAAATTTATTTACTTGAATTTTGTATTTTAGCCCAAAATTATTTTTAACATTCTTTCATCATGGATTTAAACTTCAACAAAAACGAAGACCACAATAAACTTTTAATTTCCGCATTGCGACAAAAATTAAGCATAGTTAAATTAGGCGGCGGTGAAAAACGCATTCAAAAATTACATGGTGAAGGCAAAATGACCGCTCGTGAACGTATTGATTATTTATTGGATCCAAAAGCGAAATGCATTGAAATTGGAGCATTTGTTGGTGAAGGAATGTATGCAGAACACGGTGGATGCCCATCAGGTGGTGTTGTGGTAAAAATAGGATACATCAGAGGCAAACAATGTATTGTTGTAGCCAATGATGCTACCGTAAAAGCGGGAGCCTGGTTTCCTATAACGGCCAAGAAAAACTTACGGGCACAGGAAATTGCTATGGAAAACCGACTGCCAATTATTTATTTAGTAGATAGCGCCGGAGTATATTTGCCTTTGCAAGATGAAATTTTCCCGGACAAAGAACATTTTGGACGTATTTTTAGAAATAATGCCCAAATGAGCAGCATGGGAATTACCCAAATTGCTGCTGTAATGGGAAGTTGCGTCGCCGGTGGAGCTTATTTACCCATCATGAGTGACGAAGCTTTGATTGTCGAAAAAACAGGAAGTATTTTCTTGGCAGGAAGTTATCTTGTCAAAGCTGCTATTGGCGAAAGTATTGATAATGAAACTCTGGGCGGAGCAACCACCCATTGTGAAATTTCCGGTGTGACGGACTATAAAGCCAAAGACGATAAAGATGCATTGGATAAAATAAAAAATATAGTTGATAAAATAGGTGATTTTGATAAAGCTGGTTTCAGCCGAATTAAATCCCAAAAACCAGCATTAGACGAAAAAGAAATCTACGGTGTTTTGCCAAAAGCCAGAAATGAGCAGTATGACATGATGGAAATCATCAATCGTTTAGTAGACAATTCAGAATTTGAAGCTTATAAAGACGGCTATGGCCAAACTATTATCACTGGTTATGCCAGAATAGATGGTTGGGCAGTTGGAATTGTTGCCAACCAACGAAAAGTGGTAAAAACTAAAAATGGTGAAATGCAGTTTGGTGGCGTAATCTACTCCGATAGTGCAGATAAAGCCACCCGTTTTATTGCCAATTGCAACCAGAAAAAAATCCCATTGATCTTTGTTCAAGATGTTACCGGATTTATGGTAGGATCTAAATCAGAACATGGCGGAATCATAAAAGACGGTGCCAAAATGGTAAATGCGGTATCCAATTCCGTTGTTCCAAAATTCACTGTAATTGTAGGAAATTCATATGGTGCTGGAAATTATGCCATGTGCGGAAAAGCGTATGATCCAAGATTAATATTTGCCTGGCCAAGTGCAGAATTAGCGGTTATGGGCGGAACACAAGCGGCAAAAGTGCTGGCGCAAATTGAAGCTTCTTCGCTTAAAGCAAAAGGAGAACTCGTAGATGAAATAAAAGAAAAAGAATTATTTGATAAAATAAAAGCCAGATATGACGAGCAAGTTTCGCCTTATTATGCCGCATCTCGATTATGGACAGATGCTATTATTGATCCCCTAGACACCCGAACTTGGATCTCTATGGGAATAGAAGCGGCTAACCACTCGCCTATTGAGAAAAAATTTAACTTAGGTATTATTCAAGTTTAACTCCTAATTTACTGGAACTTATATTTATTATTTTGTACATATATAATTGCCTTTATTCAAAGGATTGATAGTTATAGCATTAGCCCCTTTGCAAAATAACGTGCTGAAAATCTAAACCAAATTCGTTTTAATTATTTAAGATACTTACTTACGCTGTACTTATAAATTGAGACGGCATTATCAGTAGTTTATTCGCAAAAGCTAATAGATTATTCTATTTGAACAAAAAAACAATCAAAGTTTAGTTTTCTTTAACAATTATAATTTATTATATTAAAATTCAGTAACTTAGTACTAAATATTTAAAACTATAGTATTATGAATAGCGTAAAAAATTTAAACAAATGGGCGAATACGCACACTTATTTAACCGTGGATTTGGTACGAATAACACTTGGTGTATTTTTGTTTATGAAAGGAATCTCTTTTATAACGAACATCCAATATTTAAATGATTTAATATCGCCAATTGACAGGATTGGTGGCGGAATGTTCCTTATTCACTATATTGCTCCAGCACACATGGTAGGTGGTATAATGATTGCTTTTGGTTTACTGACAAGATGGGCTATAATAGCACAACTTCCCATACTGATAGGTGCTATAGTAGTAAATTTTATGGGAGCAATGCATTCCCAAAATTTACTTTTGGCATTGCTAATATTAGGAGCTTGTATATTTTTCTTATTCTATGGAAGCGGAAAAAATTCAGCTGATTATTATTTTAAAATGCAGCAATAATTTAATAAAAAGTAACCGTTATTTTGATCAGAATCATTTTTCAGATAATAAAAAACCGCTTGTAACAGGATTTACATAATCGGTTACAAGCGGTTTTTCTTTTTTTATGATTGATTTTATAATGGAGCTTCAATAAACCAACTTAAGCTTACCTAGAGTTATTTTAAGTAACTCAATGGTAGGTTGCATTTCTATATTAATTTAAATATTCTTTTTAAATTGACTGTGAAAATTGCTATCTCACCTGTACAGTTTAAACCGGAATGGTTCTGGATTTATATTTAAAAAAACATGTTGTAACGCAAACCTTCCACTACATCAACATCCGAAACACTACAAATTGTTTTAAGAAGCAAATACTCTAACATACAAACGGGACTTTCTGCCATACGTCCATTCTTGGTGCAGTATTTATTTATTAAGGAAAATCTATTAAATCATTGATCTTTTTCAAAATATTATTCTTTGGAATAATTAAATCAAATAACGAAAAATGCTTCCTTAAATGTGTTGATTGCTGTTAACTAACATCTAAAAAACTCTTATAATTAGAGCTAAATATAGCATAAAAGGAGAATAAATCATAAGATTTACCCTCCTTTTATGCTATATTTGTTTGTAAAAAGACTTTTTCAGTGCCCTCGTTTTGGTAAGTGCTTTTTTATTAAAAACAATTTAAATACTTTCTAAAATTTCTTTGCGTTTAATCTTTCCACTTTCGGTTTCACTAAATTTAGAAACATAAAAAACTTCTTTCGGTTTTTCATATTTGTCTAAACCATCAAAAATACTCTCATCCAGTACTTGTTGTTCCCCTTCTATAACAATGACTAGTTTTTCTCCTAAAACTGAATCTTCTTTTCCAGCTACAAAAAATCTTGAGTTAATTTTATCAGATAGCTTATCTTCAATTTTTTCAGGAATTAATTTTATTCCGCCACTATTTATTACGTTATCTATTCGTCCTAAAAAAACAAACTGATTTTCGCCTACCAGTTCCACTAAATCGTTTGTAATAATCGAATTGTTTGAAATTTTTAATGCATCAATCACCAGACAATTCCTTTCATCTTGGCTAATTTTAATATTTGGTAAAATTGAAAAAGTCTCCTCTCCTATCTTTTTTGCGGCAATATGAGTAATAGTTTCCGTCATTCCATAGGTCTCATAAACTTTCGTTTTCAATTTAGAAAGCCCTTTTTCAAGAGAATTACTCATTTTAGCACCACCAACAATCATTTTTTTTACATTTTTTAATGCAGATAAAGAGTTTAGAGCTTGTAGAGGAACCATAGCAACAAAATCATATTTATTATCGTTATATTGCATAGGATGAGAACTTGGCGCAACAAAATCAACATCAAGACCAAGAATAAAACTCCTCACAAACATCATTTTTCCAGCAATATATTTAGTTGGCAAACAATGCAATGCTCTATCTCCGGGTTTTAAATCGAAAAAATCACCGGTTGCAATCGCCGAATTGACCATAGCTTGTTTATCGACACGAATCAATTTAGGACTTCCTGTAGTCCCAGAAGTATTCATTTCAATATAGGATTTGTTATCAAACCAATCGAGAATAAAATCTCCCACTGATTTTTCGAATTCCTCACCTTCTTTTATAAAACTGTATGCTACTCTGCATAAATCATTTCGATTCAGATGAAACCCATTTAGTTTAAAAAGGTTGTGGACATTGTAATATGCTATTGCATCAATCATGATAAGCTTATTTTAAATTATTGTACAGTTTTACTATTTAAATATTTCCAGTTAATTTTTCTTTCCAATTGGTCCAATTGTATTTTTTACTAAAGATAAATAAAAGTATTGGGTAAATGAAAACAACGGGAACTATTACATCTAATCCAGCAGATGGATCCGAAATATCCTTAAAAATAGAGTGCGTCTGAAAGGCAGACCAATCCGATGTGACCAACAATGCTCCTACTAAGTTATTAGCTGCGTGAAATCCCAATGCGAGTTCCATACCCTCATCCATCAAGGTAATGATTCCAAGAAACAATCCGGTTCCTATATAATATACTAAAATAATAGGACCAATCTTAGCAACTTCAGGGTTAAACCAATGCATTCCTCCAAAAATAAGAGAAGTCATCAGTAACGGAAACCACTTGTTTTTAGCAAGGTTTGCAAATCCCTGCATCAAATAGCCTCTAAAAATATATTCTTCAGAACTAGTTTGTATCGGAATTAAAACAACACCTATGAGAACCAAAATAGCAAATGGAACAGGCTTAAAATTGATGACAAAATCACTTGGACTGTAAAAATAAAATAACAAGGTAGATACAATTGTTATTGCCGCCCAAATCAAAAATGAAAACACGATTCGTTTCCAGTCTACTTTAGCTCTTGAAGTAGTTACCGAAAGTAGTGTTTGATGATGCAAATAACGAACAACCAAAATAATACTGCCCATGAGAACCACAAATGATATCAGGACTAAAAACAAGGTTAAATTGGGTTCAAAAAACTGCATTACAGCTTCGTTATTTGAAGGATATGGCTTTCCTTTAACGGTTGTTTCATAAATTAAGAGGATCAGAAGTGGCAACTGACCCAAGATTGAAGCAAAAATAAATATAAATGATCCCTTAATATATTTCCAAAACGTATTCTCTGATTTTAAACCCTGCGCTATAAACATCTATTTTAATTTAATTTTATACTTGATTAGTTTCACAAACGTTATTTTTGTTACCACTAATCTAATGCTTTTAACAATTATTTAAAAACGACTAAATATGATACAAATATACCATAATTCACGTTGCGGAAAATCTAGAAATTGCCTCGCACTGATAGAAAAATCAGAAAAAGAGTTTGAAGTAATCAATTATCTGATAAGTCCGCCTACTTTTGAACAATTGTCTGCAATTATAAAGAAACTAAATATAGCACCGATAGCATTGGTTCGCCAAAAAGAAAAAATTTGGATTGAAAATTTCAAAGGAACAACGATGAATGAGGAACAAATCATTCAAGCTATGCTATCAAACCCAATTCTGATAGAAAGACCCCTGGTTATCATGGGAAATAAAGCAATAATAGGAAGAGATTTAGAAAAAGTAGAGGCCTTTATTTCCTAAAATTCTTAGTTTTTTAATTAACATTTTTTTGTGATTTGTAGTATTAAACCATCTCTTACTTTTGCAATCTAACGACTGTAACCAAAGTTTTTTTAAAATGAAAAAAATGAAATCTGTTTTAATTCTAGTGCTCTTCTTTACTACACTATTTAGTTTTGCCCAACAAGCTCCAACCCAAAAAATTAAAATTTCCGGTAAAGTAATAGAAAAAATCAGCAAACAACCCTTGGAATATGCTACTGTAACATTTATGAATCCTAACAATCCAAAACCGGTTGCCGGAGGAATAACAAATCCAAAAGGAGAGTTTGATATTGATGTTATTCCTGGTGTTTACGACATTAGTATTGAATTTATTTCTTTCAAAGTAAATGAAATTAAGCAAAAAAAACTTCAGGTCAACACCAGTTTAGGTTTGATTAGTTTAGAGGAAGATGCGAATCAATTGAATGAGGTTATAATTCGATCAGAAAAAACTACAGTCGAAATCAAATTAGATAAAAAAGTATACAACGTAGGAAATGACCTGATGGTAAAAGGTGGTACTGTAAGTGATGTGTTAGACAACATTCCTTCTGTTTCTGTAGATATTGAAGGAAATATAAGCCTTCGTGGGAATGATAATGTACGCGTTCTTATTGATGGCAGACCGTCAAATGCGATTAATATCGCGGAAGCCTTGCGATTGATTCCTGCGGATGCCATTGAAAAAGTAGAAGTGATCACCAACCCATCAGCACGATACGATGCTGAAGGTGGTGGTGGGTTATTAAATATCATTTTGAAAAAAGGAAAAAACCGCGGTTTAAACGGAACATTTATTGGCTCGGCAGGTTATCCTGAAAATAATGGTTTGAGTGGTACATTAAATTATAAATCTGACAACTTTAATCTTTTCACTACTCAAGGATACAACAAGCGGAACAGTCCAGGAAACGCTCTTACAAATACCAATTATTTAAATGCAGACAACACTATCAACAATATTATAAATGAAACCCGAGAAAATGACCGATTTAGTAAAGGGTACAATGGGAATTTTGGAATAGAATTGTACTTAAATGAGACCACCGCATGGACCAATACATTCAATTACCGAAAAAATAACGGAGATAATCGGGACAATGTTTTTCAGAATTATTTTGAGGCAGATAACACTTTTGATTACACTCGTAACCGAATCAATTTAGAAAGCAGTGATAGTGAAAATGTAGAATTTGCAACTAATTTTACTAAAAAATTCAAAAAAGAAGGACATAAATTAACCCTTGACGGTTCCTTTTCAACTAGTAAAGACCTCGAAATAGCAGTAATTACGGATAGAGCTACCAATACTGCTGAAGTAAAATTTGACAACACCCTCAACAACCAAAGTCAAAGTCGAAATTTACTCCAGATGGATTATGTGTTGCCTATTGGCGAAGGAGGTCAGTTTGAGGCTGGATATCGTGGTGATTTTTCAGAATTACTCACGGATTATCAAGTTAAAAATGACGGCCTAATCAATAAAAACTTCACCAATACATTAGAATATAAGGAGAAAGTGAATGCTGTTTACACCCAATATGGAATGAAAATAAATAAATTTTCTGTCTTAGTAGGATTGCGTTTTGAGGATTCTAATATTAATATCAATCAATTGGCAACTAATGATTTTAATACTAAAAAATACAATAACTTTTTCCCAAGTGCCTTCTTTACTTATGAAATTTCAGACAAAAGTAGCGCTTCTGTAAGTTACAGCCGAAGAGTGCAAAGACCAAGAGGACGATTTTTGAATCCGTTCAGTAACTTGTCCAGTAACATCAATATTTTTGTCGGAAATCCAGATTTAGATCCCGCTTTTTCAGATGCAATTGATTTTGGTTACATCAAAAGATGGGAAAAACTTACCTTTAATACATCCATATATGTAAATAAAACAACGAATGTTTTTCAATTTGCAAGAAGAGAATCAGGAGATTTTATTGTAACCGTAATCGACGATAAAGATACAGTTCTGAATGGTGAGGTAACACAAATTAATGGTGGTGAAGATACACGTATTCCAATTATCATTAGCTCACCTATTAACTTAGCTACAGGATATAGAGTAGGATTTGAATTCACGTTAAATTATTCTCCATATAAATGGTGGAAATTAAACAGTAACTTCAATTTCTTCAGAAACGAAACTCAAGGAGATTTTACTTATACTGATTTTAAAAATAATGAAATTGTACAAAATTTTGATAACGTAGCAACTTCATGGTCTACAAGACTGACTTCAAAAATCACGTTACCGTACAAAATTGACTGGCAGACAAATGCAAGTTATAACGGTCCGCAAAATAATGCCCAGGGAAGAAGCTTAGGTATTTTTGCAGCAAATATAGCGTTCAGCAAAGACATCTTGAAGGATAAAGGAACACTTTCATTCAACGTGAGTGATGTATTCAACTCCCGAAAAAGAATGATGGAAAGTAATCTTCCTGGATTTGCAAACTCCTACAGTGAAATGCAATGGAGAGTGAGACAGTTTAGTTTGTCTTTCACATATCGTTTTAACAAACCAAAAAACGAAAAAGAAAAACAACCTAGAAAATTGCAAAATGATAACGAAGGCGATTATCAAGGATAAAAAAGTAAGGACTCATGAAAATGGGTCCTTTTATAATTTTATGTTGCTTATTATATGGAGAAGAAAGTAAAGCATAAAAAAAGGACTCCCCTACAGAAGTCCTTTATTTAACAAACAGATTATACTGATTGTTCTTTCTTTGCTTTTCTTTCTTTATACATTTCCCATAATGCCCCGCCAATCCAATATTGAACGAAACCTACAAGAAAAAACATTAACCAAAATCCTATAGTAAGAATGGTTAAGAAAAGTAAAAAGCCTAAATACTGTGAAAATTCAAACATGTTTTCCGGAATTTTTGAATGTAGCCACAAATGTAAGTTTATTTCCTTTTCGTACCAATAAAAAACCATAAAAACTATCAATCAATTTTTATAAAAAAGTAATTATCCGTATTTTTGAGCTCAGAATTTGGAGCTATTTCCCGCTGTACACTCCAATCTTTTCTTTTTGAAAATAAAAAGAAAAGGATTTCCGTTGCCATCGGGGCTAAAAACACAGTAAACGACATCATTATTTTTAAATAACAACAAAATGAAATTCAGAATAGAAAAAGACACCATGGGTGAAGTGCAGGTTCCCGCTGACAAATACTGGGGTGCACAAACAGAACGTTCCAGGAACAACTTCAAAATAGGTCCTTCGGCTTCCATGCCAAAGGAAATTGTTGAAGGCTTTGCGTATCTTAAAAAAGCAGCGGCTTATGCCAATTGCGATTTAGGAGTTTTACCAGTCGAAAAAAGAGATGCCATTGCTGCGGTTTGTGATGAAATTCTAGCCGGAAAACTAGATGATGAGTTCCCATTGGTAATTTGGCAAACAGGTTCTGGTACACAAAGCAACATGAACGTGAACGAAGTTGTAGCCAATCGTGCGCAAGTTCTCAAAGGATTCAACATTGGCGAAGGCGAACAATTCATCAAAGCCAATGATGATGTGAATAAATCCCAATCTTCAAATGACACCTTCCCTACCGGAATGCACATTGCGGCCTACAAAGCAGTAGTTGAAGTTACTATTCCCGGAGTTGAAAAATTAAGAGACACGCTTCATGCCAAAGCAGTTGAATTTAATACAGTAGTTAAAATAGGTCGGACACATTTAATGGACGCTACTCCACTAACATTAGGACAGGAAATTTCAGGATATGTAGCACAATTGAACTACGGTTTGAAAGCGGTTAAAAATACATTGGCACACTTATCCGAAGTAGCTTTAGGGGGAACAGCCGTAGGGACAGGATTGAATACTCCTGATGGATACGATATAAAAGTAGCGGAATATATCGCTGAATTTACCGGACATCCATTTGTAACTGCCGAAAATAAATTTGAAGCACTTGCTGCACACGATGCCATTGTAGAAACGCACGGTGCCTTAAAACAACTAGCCGTTTCATTGAATAAAATTGCCAATGACGTCCGTATGCTGGCTTCTGGACCACGTTCCGGAATTGGAGAAATCCTTATTCCTGAAAATGAGCCGGGATCTTCCATCATGCCAGGAAAAGTAAACCCAACACAATGTGAAGCATTGACAATGGTTTGCGCACAAGTCATGGGAAATGATGTTGCCATCGCTGTAGGAGGAATGCAAGGTCACTATGAACTAAATGTTTTCAAACCTTTGATGGCTGCAAATTTCTTGCAATCAGCCAGATTACTTGGTGATGCCTGTATGTCTTTTGACGAACATTGCGCACAAGGTATTGCACCTAACTACAAACGTATTCAAGAATTAGTTGACAACTCATTGATGTTAGTTACGGCTTTGAATACTAAAATTGGGTATTACAAATCAGCTGAAATTGCTCAAACGGCGCATAAAAACGGAACAACTCTCAAAGAAGAAGCTGTTCGTCTAGGCTACGTAACTTCAGAAGATTTTGATGCTTGGGTTAAACCCGAAGATATGGTGGGAAGCCTTAAATAATTAATTATCAAGTTGAATTTTTAATTATTAAGCTATAAATTAGAAACCCTGCAATGTAACGTTGCAGGGTTTCTTTGTATCTATTTATATTCTGATAGCAAAATTTAAAAATTGATTTTTGATTACACGACTAATTATCTGAATACATTTTTTTATCCTATAAGTCAGATACGTTTCTTTAGGCTTTGACAAAGTGGTGATAAGTAATAACCATGGTATAATGTCGTATTTTAAAATCAAGATAAAATTACATAACAATCTGATTTAAAGTTTTTTTACTTAAAGTTAATTCTTTTGACTTTACGACTTTTAAACTTTTGACTTACATAGTTTTTATTTCTTATTAATTGTATCCATAACTTCTTTCATAATTCGAACGCTTTTCAATTTGTCTTCATGATCAAAAATTGGGCTTGTAATCATCAATTCATCAATTTGCGTATATTCGATAAATTGTTTCAATTCTGTTTCTAATTTCTTTTTGCTTCCTACAAACGAACAAGCAGTCATTTGATTCACATGAAAATGTTCTTCTTCACGCATAATCCCATCTAGCGAATCAACAGGCGGTTGTAATTGTTTTCTATCATTCCGAATCAAGTTCAAAAACATTTGAGTCAAACTGGTTGATAATTTTTCTGCTTCTTCATCCGTATCCGCAGCTATGGCGTTTACACAAGCCATAGTTTTGGGTGCTTCTAAATATTGGGAAGGTTTGAAATTTTCTCGATAAAACTCAAATGCCTGATGCATTAGTTTGGGTGCAAAATGTCCTGCAAAGGCATACGGTAATCCATTGGCAGCAGCCAAAGCAGCACTATCCATACTGGAACCTAAAATCCAAATGGGAACATTCGTTCCTTCGGCAGGAAAAGCACGTACTTTAGCCGTAGCATTATCTTCCGAGAAAAATTCCTGTAACGCAGCTACATTTTGAGGAAATCGCTGCGATTGCTCAAAGAAATCTTTCCGAATCGCTTGTGCTGTTAATCCATCTGTTCCCGGCGCTCTTCCTAATCCTAAATCAATCCTGTTGGGGAACAATATTTCTAAGCTTCCAAACTGTTCCGCTATAATTAACGGAGCATGATTGGGCAACATTATTCCGCCGGAACCTACCCGGATATTCTGAGTCTGACTGGCAATATAACCAATCAGGACTACCGTTGCTGTACTGGCTACATTAGCCATATTATGATGTTCGGCTAACCAAAAACGGTCGTACTCTAAACTGTCTGCCAGTTGTGCCAGTGCTGTTGTTTTTTGAAATGTTTCGCTCGCATCGCTATCTTGAGTAATTAATGCTAACTCTAATATGGAAATTGGAATCTTTTTAGTCATTATAAATTTCTGATTTTATACAAAAATAATCATTTTCGGTCGAGCCAAAAATTGTCTGGTGTTAATTGATTTATAATATTATAAAACCAAAAAAAACTATGTCTAAAAACTTTTAATAAAAAAACCGGCAACGTTGTATTGTAGATTTTGAATTTAAAAGAAAAAAAAATTATTTCCCATCAACATAATTTTGTAAATAACTAAATCGTGGAGTCAGTTTTCCGTTTTCAGTTATTTTGGCTCTTTGCAAAATTCCATCTTTATCTCCATTGAAAAATGCAGGAATTACATACTCCATGAACATTTCTCCAAATCCTTCACTGGCATCTTTAGGCAATTCACAGGGCAAATTATCAACTGCCATAACCACAATTGCCGCAGGATGAAACACATCCACTTCTTTATCTTCATTTGGCACATACCCATAGAGAGGTTCAGCAATTGTTGATGACCTGAGGGTGCATGCTATTGGCCCATTCACATCACAAGAAACGTCAGCCACTACTTTGATCCTACAATCATTGGCTTTAAGCATTTCTCGAGTCAAAATCACAGGAGCCTCATTGGCATGAAAATGTCCTGTTATATAGATATCAGACACTTTTGTAAATCTTTCGAAATCAGAAACATATTCTTTTGGACTGTGATAAAAATCAGTAAAATCTAAAACCTGCCCGTCTTTTCTTTTGTTATATTCTAAGACATCTATTTGAGTATAAACAGGCTGCGAATAGTTTTTAGTTAAATAATTCTCTACCGAAACTTCCTTTATTTTTATAGCATCCAAAATTTCTTTAGCTCCGTTTCCCACTTTTCCAGTTCCTGTAATAACAAATTTTAAAGGCGGTAACACTAATCGTTTTATATGTGCTATTAAGGCTTCTTTATCGGACAGTGTTTCTGCTTTTGGCAATTTGAACAATTCGAATTTTATTCCAAAAGCACGAATACTGTTGTATGCCCCTACTATTCCTGCATAACGACCAAAACCAATTAACCTGCGATTGTTAGCATCAACAATTGTTTCATAATCATACAAATCGATATTTTTTTCTAAAACAGCCTGCAATAATTTTCTGTTATAGGGCTGTTCTTTTATGGTATGCGAAAAAAAGAAATAGGATTTGTTAGGGATCAAATTTTCTATCGGTACTTCTTTTACCCCAAACAAAACATCACAATCACTGATATCATCAGTCAATTCGATGCCTTGATTTTCATATTGAGAGTCGGTAAAAACTCTAATATCAGAGTATTCTACCTTTACCATACACTCTTGATACTGTTGTTTCAGCTTTGTTAATTCATCAGGTGAAAAAACAACTCTTCTGTCAGGTGGATTTTTTCGTTCTTTTAAAATTCCAAATTTCATACGTTTTGAATGCTTTAGATTTAGTTTAATATAACTTAATGGTCTTTATTTGTTACAAATATAACAATTTAAGCGAATTTGAATTTATTTTAAAATAAAATTCTGCAAGCGGTACACTCCTAGTCACTGAAGTACAAAATGATACAAAAATGAGCACCTTGTCTATTGATAAAATAGTGTTAAGGTTTAGAAAAAACATCAGACAAAAAGGCATTGATTCTATATATTTGCCTTTCTAGCACCACAGAAATGAATTTTATAAAAAAAACAAAGATACTACATATATACCTCCTCTTTTTGATTTTGAGCTCCTGCGCCAAGGAGAAAAAGAAAGTTGAATTAAGTGATGCCCAACTTCCAAAGAGTACATTGCCTAAAATGAAGCCGTTGACAAACCCAGAGCCCACACTTACCGCGGAATATGTTGATTCTAAAAGAAAAGAAATAGACTCTTTTTACAAAAAAAATTGGCCCCATAATAGTGCAAATGGAAGTTTTCTGGTTGCTAAAAACGGCCAAATTATTTATGAAAAATATGAAGGGTATGCGAATTTCAAAGATAAAACAGTCATTACTAAATCTACGCCGCTGCACATTGCATCTGTCAGCAAGGTTATTACTGCAACGGCTATTTTAAAATTAGTAAATGCAAAAAGAATCGAATTGGATCAAAAGGTAAATACAATCCTGAAGGAATTTCCGTATCCGGAAATTACGATAAAAACATTATTGAATCACAGAAGCGGCATGCGTAATTACGCCTATTTTACAGATCGAGACAAAACGATATGGGACCGACACAACATACTTTCCAATCAAGACATACTGACGATCATGGCTACAAAAGACATTGGATTAGAATTCAAAACCGATACCCGTTTTAGTTACTGCAATACCAATTATGCCATGTTAGCACTAATAATTGAAAAAATCACAAAACTTCCCTATAAAGAGGCTATGAAACAAATTATTTTCAAGCCACTTAATATGGAAAATACGTATGTTTTTGATTATGAAAGAGATAAAGATACTGCCGTTACATCCTACAAAGGAAACAAAGTCGAGATAGGAAAAGATTATCTGGATGCCGTTTATGGAGATAAAAATATCTATTCTACACCACGTGATTTATTAAAGTTTGACAGAGCTAGAAATAGTTCTGATTTTTTAACACCTGAACTACAAAGTCAGGTATATAAAGGCTACAGTAATGAACGCAAAGGAACAAAAAATTATGGCTTGGGGATTCGAATGGTCAATTGGGAAACGGGACAAAATTTTTATTTCCACAACGGCTGGTGGCATGGAAATACTTCAGCCTACATTACTTTGAGAAAAGAAGGCGTTACTATTATAGCACTTTCAAATAAATTTACACTAAAAACGTACAATATACGAAAACTAGCTGTTTTATTTGGCGACTATCCGTTCAAATTAAGAGACGAATAAAAAAAGTATGATTTTTAGAATAGTGATATTAGTTTTGCAATAGTATTTCCAATAAAAAGTGTAAATTTGCAAACTCAAAATCCAGGTTTGGAATTTGAAACAAAAAAGGGGTCGACTGGTTTTGACAGCAAGTCGAATTGATAAGTAAGCACGTCGAGCATTGAGACCTTGCTCGTAAATATAAGATCTTACCATTTTACACGGCGAAAATAACTACGCTTTAGCTGCATAATCCGAATTATAGTACGATTAAGCCACGTTCCTATCAGATAGGAAAGCTGGATTCTCCTTGAAAGCCTTGGTTTGTGGCGTTCAGTTTAGGAGAACCGTAAAAATAAACCTAGATTTCCATGAGCTTCGGGTGGATTTCAAAATTAAGAAGATAAGTATCGTGTGGCTGTTTCTGGCCTAGCACAGTATCGAAAATTCAATCGGAAAATAAACGCGTAGAAAGCTTTTTAGTTGCTTGTTTGGACCCGAGTTCGATTCTCGGCGACTCCACTGGATGGGATGATTGAAAAATCATCCCTTTTTTTGTTGTATAAAAGCAAACCCTTTTCCTTCATTAACAGGTGATTACGAGATAATAAATCAATCATTGTAGGTGTTCGATAGATACCATCCTGATAGTATAAGTTGCTGTCGAACACCAGCTTTACAAATTCTCTCTTTTGGGTAATAGTAGCTCGATTATATATTGATTTTAAATCAACAAGTAAATCCAAGTTTTTTTGTAAAATTGTAAATGCATGCTTATCGACTTGGCTTAGACGAATGATAGAATCTTTGCAAGAAGTGATTGCAGTACTACACTTAACGCTGAATTGTCGTATAGTCAACCTGAACTCCCCTCATTTTCATTATTTCCTCAACATCACGATAGCTTAACTTAAATCAAAGTTTGAAATATACAGCTTGAAGAATAATAGATTGTGGATAGCAGTGACCTTTGATATTCATGGATCGAATGATTTAAAAGCCCTAAAGATAAAAAAATATTTTAGATTCGACAGAACTAAATAGAGTTATGTAAAACATATTGCATGAATTTTCAATAAAAATATATGCAATTAAATAATATTTATTAACTTTGTAACATGAATAAATTACAAGAATTAAAAAAACATTTAAAACGAGGAAAAGTATACCGTAGGGCTGATTTGTCCAAATGGTCAAAATCCGTTGACCGCCATTTAGATGAGTTGGTGCAGGAAGGCACTTTGCAAAAACTGTCACAAGGCTTATACTATTATCCCGAAGTAACAGTCTTTGGAGAAACACCTCCAGAAGAAGAAGTATTGGTGCGCTCTTTTCTCAAAGACAAACGTTTTTTGGTAACTTCCTTAAATGCTTATAATTCTCTGGGAGTAGGAACCACTCAGTTATACAACAGCAAAACGGTTTACAACCACAAACGTCATGGAGATTTCAACCTCGGCGGTATGACATTTTCATTTAGGGTAAAACCTCATTTCCCATTAAAAGCCACCCCAGAATTTTTATTGGTAGACCTGTTAAACAATCTCGACCAATTAGCTGAAGACCCAAAAGAAGTAGTGTCAAAAGTGAGATTGAAAGCAAAAACAATGGATGCTAAAAAACTAAAAAAATCACTTCAGGAGTACGGCAGCGTTAAAGCAAAAAAATTGTTGGAATCTGTTATAACAGCACAATATGTCTGATTACTTACACAACAATAAAAACTTCCGTGATCTGCTCCGTATTGTAGGAGCAGAATTAAATATCGAACCTGGACTTATCGAAAAAGACTATTGGATTATGCATGTGTTGTTCGGGCTAAAACAGCAAGGGTTTCAATTCGAACTCAAAGGAGGTACTTCTCTATCTAAAGGGTATGGAATCATACACCGTTTCTCCGAAGACATCGACCTCCATATCAAACCACCGGCTGAAATGGAAATAAATGAAAACCCAAACAACAATAAGCCCCGGAATATTCAAAAAAGAAAAGATTTTTATGATGGATTGGCAGATGAAATAAAAATAAACGGAATCATAGCAGTAAAAAGAGATGAAACATTTGACGACCTAAAGCAATACCGCAGTGGAGGCATACGATTACATTATGAGAGTATAATGGAAACAATTGAAGGAGTTAAAGAAGGAATTTTACTGGAAGTTGGATTTGACACGGTAACACCAAACAACCCTCTAACAATATCGTCTTGGGCATACGAAAAAGCAATACAGCAAAAAGTAGACATAATTGACAATCGGGCTGTAGATATTGCCTGCTATCACATTGGGTACACTTTTGTCGAAAAATTACAAACAATTGCAACCAAATTTAGGCAGGAGCAGGAAGATAAAATAGAAAGACAAAATTTGATGCGCCAGTACTACGATGTCTATAGTCTGTTACAAGATAATACAGTAAAATCATTCATAGGCACAAAAGAATATCAGAAACACAAAGAAGCTCGTTTTCCTCCCAAAGACTATGAAATACCCATTGCTGATAATGAAGCTTTTTTATTGAAGAATTTAGAACTTAGAGAGCGATTTATAGAACGCTATAAAAAAACGGCAAAATTGTATTACAAAGGCCAACCTGACTTTGACGAACTACTTGTTGAAATCGGTAAATGGGTTGAGAAATTGTAGTTTTCTAAATTAAGCCATGCTCTTGAATAATTTTAAATCTAAATATTTCATTATATTTGCTAAGGGTGGATTCTAAAATTTGCGAGTCAAAATTGAGGAGCAAAAGCAAGACCCAAGGATAATAAAAGTTATTAAAACGTAACAATATCAACCGGTTAGAAATGGAATACAAATCCCTCTTTGTCTCCGCAAAAGAAAAACCTAATTTTTTTTCATATTTTTATATATACTTTTTTCTATTACTCTAATCTCTAAAGTGTTCGACTGTGAAAAAGAGTTCGACAGTCGAACTCTAACGGTTCTTTTAAACACAACTTTTTATCTTTAAAAAACTTAAATTATTGAAAAACGTTAAAAACAGTTAGGTAAATATTTTAAACCTAAAAAATAATCATTGAATTAAAAAAAATCAAATCACTTAAAATCAAATGATTACAGTACAATTTTAAGCTGTCAAAAAAAGTTAATATAGGAATTAGGTGTTCGATTGTAGTCCCAGCCACTCCACTGGATGGGATGATTGAAAAATCATCCCTTTTTTTATTGTATAAAAGCAAACCCTTTTCCTTCATTAACAGGTGATTACGAGATAATAAATCAATCATTGTAGGTGTTCGATAGATACCATCCTGATAGTATAAATTGCTGTCGAACACCAGCTTTACAAATTCTCTCTTTTGGGTAATAGTAGCTCGATTATATATTGATTTTAAATCAACAAGTAAATCCAAGTTTTTTTGTAAAATTGTAAATGCATGCTTATCTACTTGGCTTAGAAGAATGATAGAATCTTTGCAAGATGTGACTTCGGTATTATAAGTAGTATACCATCTATCGTATGTGTCTTTAGATATCTCATTTTTAATCCATTTCTCTTCAACAGAAAACATTTTTTCTTGAGTTTCATCTAGTAGAATTTTCTTTTGGTTTATTACAAGTTTGTTAGATTTTAAATTCTCTTCCATTTTTGTAACAGATGACTTTTTAATATCAGATATTATATTTTGTGGCAAACTCATCAGCTCAAAAATTTCAGCAAGCTGATTGTGCGCTATGAGTGCGCTAATATTATTATGTTTAGACGTTTTACACTTGTAGTAGTTAAAATACTTTCCAGATTTTCCTCTTGATAGAGCACCTGTCAGTAAGTTTCCACAATGACATTTTAAAATCCCCCGAAGTGGTAAGTTTTCATCCAATATTGTCCTGATTTTTTCAGGCTTCTTCATTTTATTTTGCACCAATTGCCAAGTTGTCTTATCAATTATTGCCTCATGTATTGCTGGAAAGATTCCTCCAGGATACTCTTTATAACCCTGTACCTGCAACATACCTACATAAACAGGATTTGTCAAAATCCTCTCAACTGCAGTATTCCCTCTCGCTTTAAACCCCAGTTTAAACGCTTGTTCTTTAATTATATAAAGTGGAATATCATGCAGATAAGAATCGTACATAAATTTAATTGTCTTGGCCTGAGACTCTTCAATTACTAGCATCCTAGCTTTTCCTTCACCAGATTTAACATAGCCGAAGGGAGCCTTAATTCCAATATATCGTCCTTCTTTTGCTCTAGCCGTAATGTAAACAATGTAATTTTTCAAAAGGATAAATCTTCTGAGCGTTTTGAACATCGCTATTCTTATGATAATAATAGTGTTTTAACTAAGGTAGAAACGGCTACTTATGGCACTCCTTTTATCACCCATGCTGATTATTCCTATTATCTTATAGGCGAACTTAAAAGAGTTAATATTGCACAAGGCGCACAAGGATTGGATTATGTGTATACGCTAGGCGGACAGCTCAAGAGTATCAATCACCCGAGTCTGGCGGCCACGAAAGATCCTGGTGGCGATACCAACGATATTTTTGGTATTACTCTTGATTACTATAATGGAGATTACCTACGTACCGACAGAAACATTACCACTTCACCTACAGCAGGAGCCGATTATAATGGTAACATCAAAGCAGCGCGTTGGGCTAACAAAAGTAACATGATGGACTTGAGCGGAAGTACCATTAACCAAAAAGGATATTTATACAACTATGACCGCAACAACTGGCTTACCGCCGCTACCTTTGGAAACACTAACGCTAGTACTGCCGCCATTAGTCCAGATACGAAATACAAAGAAGCTGGACTTACTTATGATGCAAACGGAAATATCAAAACCTTGCAACGTACCAATGAAGCAGGTACTGCTCTAGACAATTTAACCTATAATTACGCTAACACCGGTAAAAACCAACTCAACAGCGTCACCGATGCTGTGGTGAGTAACTTATCAACTATTGATATTGATAGCCAGCCAGCGGGTAATTACGTTTATGATGCTATTGGTCAATTAATACAAAATACTTCAGAAAATTTATATTACTTTTACAACACACAAGGATTAGTAACCGAGGTAAGACTAGGATCTACTACCCCTATCGTGAAGTTCTTTTACAACGAGAGAGGCCAGCGTATCAAAAAAGAAGGGTATCAAACCAATGGAAGCGGCGTATTACAAAACACGACCTATTATTGCTTAGATTTATCGGGGAATACTATGGCCGTTTACAATATGCCAAGCGGCGGTGCTATTGCCCAAACCGATTTGCCTATTTATGGGCTGAGCCGCTTAGGAGTTTATAACAAAGCAAGTAATGCCAGTACCTACGAAATCACCGATCATTTAGGCAATGTACGCGCAGTCATAACCAAAACAGGAACGATACAGTCCTATGCTGATTATTACCCTTTTGGGGAGCAATTGCCAATGCGTACTTCGTTAAACAATTATCGTTATGCTTTCCAGGGGCAAGAGCTCGATGGGGAAACCAACATGGAGGCATTTCAGCTGAGGCTTTGGGATGGAAGGATTGGGAGGTGGCTCTCGCCTGATCCGTATGGAGAGTTTGATAGTCCATATCTTGGAATGGGAAATAATCCGATTTCGTTGATTGACCCTGATGGTGGGCAAACAATTGACCCTCCAGTAAAGGGTGGCAAGCTTAAGGAAGTTATAATTCAAGGCAGACCGAAAAGTTCAAATTTTAAAATGGATTGGTCATCTGCTTGGAGAAGATCGTCAGAATTTAATTTTAAAGCACCTACAATTAATAGTAGTTTAAATGGAAATCCCTTAAGTAAAATGGAAATTTTACCCACAGCTGCTGGTTATAAAGGAGGAACTTGGGGATATACAAGGAATTCCGGGAAAAAATTTCACGATGGAATAGATTTAAGAGCAAGTGTAGGAACTCCTGTCTATGCTATGAGAGATGGAATAGTAACTAAATCAATAAGCACCCAAATACAAGGTATTGACGACTACAAAGATAATATTGGAGATAGAAACGGAGCAGGAAATAGGGTAGCTATTTTATCGAAAGGAGGTTTAACAGTTTCATATTGGCATTTAAGTGCCGTTCATGTTAAAGTACATGCTAAAATAAGTCAAGGAGATATTATTGGACTTTCTGGATCGACTGGTAATGCAAATAGACCAGGTAGTTCTGGTCCTCACTTACATTTAAATATTAAAATAAATGGAACATCTGTTAATCCTATGCTATACACTAATTTTTAATACAAATGAAAACACTACATTTTATTTTATTTTTCACACTTCCTTTTTACTATATTTTAGACTTTCAACATAATAAAAAAAGTCCTGAAATTATTGAAAATCATTTAGTAATTTTAAAATTTTGCAAAACAAGTAAATTTCTTAATGTCAATGATAAAACTACTTCTAAAAAAATCGAATTAATATTTGGAAAACCAATGTCAATTTTAAAAGAATCCGCTTCAGAAGAGTCAGATGGAGATTCTGAGCCTTGGACAAATATTACTTATAGTGGTTTAAAGATTGAACTAACAGGTAATTTTATAACAGATATTACTATTAATAATAGCGACTGGAAATTGAACGATATTACTGTTGGCATGGATATCAAAGAAGTTTATAAAAAGTATAAAAAGATCAATAGAAAGTTTAAAAATTATATAATTTTTAAAATCCCAAATTTTGATGGTGTTTTATTTATTCAAATAGATAAGAAAAATAATATAAAAAAAATCGGAATTAGTAATCCATAAACCCCGCGCTGGCGCAAGTGTCCCTTTTGTATACACAAACAAAATAAAGCATAAAAAAAACAGGCAATTTGCATGTTTTTTTTTTGTGATAATCTTACAACCAATACTCTTCTGGGTCTTGATATGTAGAAATAACAGCGTCTATTACTACGATGTTATTGACTTCGTCAACGCTAAAATGTATCATATATTTAAAATTTTCTAAAGCCGAACAACGAATACCGTCGTATCGAACTTCAAAAAAAGGGTTTGTTTTTAAGGTTTTCAAACTGCTTTTATAATCGGCAAAAAACTTGGTATCTAAACCTTTTCTTCGGGATTTTAGAAAACCCCGATGGTGCGGATATGTAAGCGGTTAGAAGGCGGTTTTGCAAACCGTGCCCGCAATGAGCATACAATACAAAATCAAACAAAAAGAAGAAGTCTCAATACTAAAACAACTCCTTGAGAATTGAATATTTGAGACCTTCGCTTCAATAGGAGTCCGAATAAAAAATAGAAAATGAGACTATTTCACAAGTTGTGAGATAGCCCCTTTTTTGTTTAGAGCTTAGCTATGTTTTTTTTAAATAGACTTTAAATAGTTTTTTAGAAGCAAAGCTTTCAATGACCTTTAGCAAGATACTTTTTTTACCCCCAGCTGGTCCTAGCGGAAATAATCGCAATGGCTAGAGCGACGCCTCTGGCTCGTGCCCACAAAGAAAATCAATAACAAAAGCCACTTCATTACGGAGTGGCTTTTGGTTTTTAAACAACTGCTCCGCAAAGTGTGCCGCGATAATGCTGCGCAATAGTCTCTTACTTTGCGCCCGCTACAACAATGATTTACAATAATAAGAAAAGAAAGCCTCTCAATAGTCTTTTTTTATTATTATCAAATAAAAGCTTCCGTTCAGTTATAATCACAATGTTTCAGTCTCTGTTAACTTCTCCATTTCCATTATCTGTGATTTTTTTTTATCACAGTTAAGAGTGGGCATATTTAAATGTAATAATCCCATTTAAATCTAATATCCCGCTGCGCAAAGTGTTCCTCAATAATACGTATTACAATTTGTTATCTACCAAATATAAATGATTTTAACACGATTATTTATACGTAGATATACCTGATTATTTAAAATCTCTTCATCCTATTATCCAATACACTCAGATACTTCTCTTTCATAGTGTCAGACAAAAAAGACACTTCTACAAGTTCAATCCATTTAGACAGGCTTTTATTCATATCAGCTAAAATAGTGGTAACCGTTTTATCATTAAGTCCTAAGCGTTCTTTTGCGTAATACTCTATTAATTCCGTTGATTTGAAATTGCTCTTTTTACCTTTAAGAGATAGCGCTAATTCTTCCTGTGGATTTTTAACGGAAATGGGGGAATTTAAAAAGTCATAAACTGGGGTCAAAGTGGTTTTTCCCGCTTTTGTAATTACCGAAAAGTTCTTTAAATGCATATCTTCGTTACCTGTTATAAAACAGAATAAAACTCGTTTAAAAAAATCTGCTTTCCCTATAGCAGGAAAAGTGCAGTATTCATCAATCACTTTGACTAAGTTTTCCATAGTATAATCATACTTGGTATCTCTTGAGCTTCCTGTCAGTTGTGCAAAATCTTCCGTAGCATATTTTTTTCCTTTACTGTATCTGTCAAATCGTTTGATAAAATAAGAAAGACTCCCGTCTTTTGAATAAACCAATCCATGAAGAGGCACATCAAGCCCATATACTTTTGCCATCTTCATGGTTACATCTTCATTTTCTGGCAATTCTGGAAAGATATCATTTTGAGGTTTTATAATATAATTACCAAACTGATCTACAATTTCAAATTGTTGATTTGCTACTGAAATAACAGCACTTAATTTAGGTTGAACTCCTTGAATGGATAATTTCTTAGCACGATTTGCCGCTTCTTGCCTTTGTTCAGCAGCTGTAAATGGTAAATCATGTAATGTAGTAAGTTTAGGAGCAATCATCCGAAGTCCTTTTTCGCTATATTTTTCAGTGCCACATAGTTCGTAAGTAATTGGACATCTATTCATCTTTCCATTCTTTTACCGTTACTGCTCCTACCAAATCATTTCCTGTTGCAATTAGTTGTGAGAAATAATCATATTTGTCAATTTTACCAATTTTTAAAAGCCCTTCGAGCATAATTCCTTCTGGCAACAATCCTTCAAAAAAAGAGGGAAATTTGGCAAATGAATATGTTTTAGTATTTAAAGGCATTGTCAGTGATACAGGTTCGCCCTCATAATTGTGATCATAGATAAATTCATATCCTCCAGTAGTATTCTCACTCAATATTCCTGCTCTTTTGTTGTGAACAAATATGATTGCTTTTTTCATAATTATTTATTTATTGGGCTTTTAAACTGAACTTCAATGTTTAGTACTTTTAGAACAGCTAAAAGATTATTCCAACTAACCGTTTCTTTATTTTTTTCAATATCAAAAAGGGTAGTCTTCCCTACACCTGCTAGATTAGCCAATTCTAATTGTGTTAATCCTGCTTGCTTACGATGCTCTTTTATGAAGAGACCTAAATTAAAATCATTCATTTTTACCGCTTTAACAGTAAAAATAAAAAAATATGCTTTACAATGCAAGTGTTTTAAAATAAAAACATTATTTTTACCGCTATAACGGTAATTAATACGCAAGTTATAGTGAATTGGCTTAAATAAGAGAAATAAAAGGTTGTTTTACTGTTATACCGGTAATTTTAAAAATTTACTTTCTGTTGTTAGAAACTCTGAATGTTATAAAATTGAATGCTTCGAATAATCTATCGTAATTTCTACCTACACAAAATGTTCGACCGTGAATTAGAGTTCGAATGTTGAACTGTAACATTTCCTTTATGTACACCGTTTTACCTTTTAAAAACTTAGAATTATTAAAAACATTTCGCTAAATATTTTAAACTTGAAAATAATCATTTAGTTAAATAATTAAAAATCAACACATTAAGTCATTATTTTAAGCTGTCAAAAAAAGTTAATATAGGAATTAGGTGTTCGATTGTAGTCCCAGCCACTCCACTTTTAAGCCTGTAATCGTTTGATTTACAGTATTTTATTTTTAATTGACAATAAAGTTGACAATTAAATATGTTAATATCGTTTTTCAGGATTTCATCAGATACTGATCGATCAACAGCTACTTGGATTGTTTTTTAATCATTTTGTTCCAGTTTCGTTTTTTGTTCTTTCCACAAATGTAAGTTAGTCGGACGCTTAAACGTCATAAGGTCAAAAGGAGCAATATTATAAACGGTAGTTTAAAATCACTCTGATGCGTTATTTTGTCTAATTTTAAAAACCATTGTCAATGGTTATCACTTATGTTTAATCAACTTGAGCAATCCCCTTAAATTCAAATTCAAAACTATTTTAAAATAATAACGCAATCTGAAACTGTTAACTTTACCCGAATAAATATCTATAGCTATTAAGATTAATAGCTCTACAAATATTATTATCTACGTTTTGAGTATTTGTACTACTTAAGGAAAAAAATACGATTAAACACAGGTTTTTATAAACTGTATTTTTGTAATCAAAAGATAAGTAATTGCAATAATTGACTAGTGAAATAGAGGTTCCGTTTTTAAAAAGTTTTCACCAAGCACAATCCTAATTGTTTTCCATTGTAAAAAGGCGCAATAACTGATGTTGTATTATTTCTTTCGGATCTGAATAATTTCCTATTTAAGTAAGGATGCATCCAGTAGGCAATTTTAGTGCTTAAAATTCCAATTCCTGCACCAGTGGCAACATCTGTCAGCCAATGTTTATTGTTGACAATTCTAAAAACTCCTGTTCCTGTTGCAACAATATATCCTGAAATTCCGTACCAAATCGATTTGTCTTTGTATTCTTGCCATAAAAATTCAGCTCCGGAAAAAGCTGTTGCAGTATGCCCTGATGGAAAAGAATTATTGGAACTTCCGTCTGGTCTTTCAACTCTGGTTAACGATTTTAATCCCAAAACTGTTGCAGACATAATGATGTAGGAAGTGACCAATATTAAAGAACGATCCTTAAAATTATTTTTTCCTTCAATTCCTGCGGCATTCAATGCATAAACTGAAAGTGCAGGTGCATATTGCGAAAAATCGTCAATAGTTGTCTTGGTATCAATATCTTCTTGTACTTCCTCTCGGATTTGAGAATTGAAACTTTTTAACTGATCACTTTCAATACCTATAAAACCATACCCCGTTAATACAGCCGGAATAATAAGTTGTTTGTAATTGAATTTAATATTTTGAGGAATAGCTGCTTTTGAAATAGTATCTGTTTTTACTTCCTGCGCATTTATAGCTACGATACTAAAGAATGAAAATATAATTATTTTTAACATATGAATTATTGTATGTAATGTTCTGGTGTTGGCGGAATGCAGAGGATCATTGATTCCAAACTTCGATCGTTCCTTGTCTCTGTGTCGGACAAATTATTATGGAATATGCTTTTTAGGGCAACAGCCACAAGTACAATAAAACTGATAGTTCCGATATCAATCAATAATTCGGTAAATAATATTCCTTTAACGGTAAAAATATTAAATGAAACTTTGCCGAATTGCCAAATAAAAAAAATTATTCGTGCTATTTGAGAGACGATAAGAAACCAAAGTGTAAAATAAAGTAACAAAGAAAATCTGCCTGACATTTTGATTTTTTTGAGCATACTATTTTAAAAAATAATTTTGAAAATACATTGAAAAACAAATAAAAGTGACTTTTTCATTACTATTGCATTTGAAGTGTAACAATAAAAACCCAATTAAGATTAATGAGCTAAGTGTATAATCAATATTCAATATCATTAAAAATAAGTCTCCAGCCGTTTCACCCAGAGTAATTGCACACATTTTCATTATCCAAAATGCGATTGTGATTCCCGGTACTTTTTCCATTTGAGTTAAAATTTATAATTATAACCTAATCGAACTACCTGTGTTTCGTAATAATCGGTGCTACTGTAATTAAAATTCAGACCTTGAATTTGTTTCCTGATTACTAATGTATTTAAAATGTCGGTTGCATTTAGAAAGAATTCTCCTTTGCCATTTTGGACTGATTTTTTAATCCCTAAATCAATTGAAAATCGAGAAGCAATTTTTCCTTGCGGAATAATATCTGGCGCCAAATATATAGCGGTTACTTGAGCATCCACTTTTTTGGATAAGTGCAAGATATTGTTCCATTTAATATTTCCAGAAAAAATGTCTTGCTTCTCTGCCGAAAAAGTATTGGGAATTGGATATTTATTTTCAACAGCAAAAGCATTAATTTGATTGTGATACGCAATTAAGTTGAAGTTAAACGAGTACCATTTTGCAATCTCTTGTGAAAAGATCATTTCAATCCCTGTATTGAAACTTTTATTTGCATTTTGGAAAATAGCATAGATTAAATTGCTATCTGGAACTGTCGATGCTATTCGAGTAATGGTAGCATTTGCAAAACGGTGGTACACTGCCGAATAGAAATATCCTTTTTTTAAGTTCGTTTTATAACCCAGTTCTAACAAATTGGTGAACTGCGGACGAAGTGCAGGATTCCCAACCTTTATTATTTCTGCATCATCGTATTTTGGAAATATTCTAATATCGACTTCATTTGGCCTGTCTACTCTACGATTGTAAAATAATGATATTTTATTGCTGTCATCAATTTTGTATGCCAATCGCACATTTGGAAAAGGTTGGGTATAGTTGTACCCGTCACTTTTATAGGTATTATGATCTGGATTGATATTGTATTGCAAATCGACATATTCTACTCGCAAACCCAGTTCTGCCTCAATTTTATTGTTTTCAAAAATATAATTTCCGTACACGGCCGGAATAATTTCTTTGTAAGTTGCTTGACCGCCAGCACCGCTATCTATGGGAGAATTTGCGCCGGGGAAGAACTGCATATTAGTTGGAATATCCCTTTTTCTGAATTTAAAACCGGTTTCAAATCTTCCGTATTTTAAGGGTTTGATATAATCAATATTAAAGTCGGCTACTTTCTCCTCTGATAACAATTTGAAAGCATCTTTTCCGGTGTAGGTTGGCAAAATATTGTCAAAAAAATATTTTTCATCCTCTCTGTGAAAAGTATAATTTAAACCAATATTTAATAACCGTCCTGCTTCTTTAAACTTGTGCTGGTATGCCGCAGTAGCCATAGCGGTGGTTTTTAATTCATCTTCCAAAAATTGCCACAGTCGCAATCGTTCCGAATAATTTTCATTGAAAAAGGGCTGATCTCCATTGTCAATGATTTTTTCGGTTCCAAACAGACCAGAAACGGTTAATGAATTTCGGTCATTAATATTCCAGTCAATTCCAGTTTTTAAAGTAGTAAAGTGCGTATTCCGATTTCTTTTGGTTTGTTGATTAATAATAGTTCCATCAGTGTAGGTTCGCGTTACAAACTCGTTTTTATTGAGCGTTTCTGTATAAAGATAATCACCCTGAAAAAAAGCATTGATTTTGTTTTTACGATAATTAAGTGATAACGTCGGATTAATTTTTGGTGTTAATGAGTATTGCGGACGAATAGTTGGTAAATTTTCTTTTCTTTCCCACAGCGCACCCAATCCAGAGGTAAAACCCACTTTTCCGTTGAATCCCTCTTTTTTGTTTTTCTTGTAAATAATATTGATAATTCCAGCGTTTCCGTTGGCATCGTATTTTGCAGAAGGATTGTTAATGATTTCAATTTTTTCTATCGCAGATGCGGGTATATTATCTAAGCCCGATTGGTTTCCAAATCCTGTTAATGCAGTTTGTTTTCCATCAATTAAAACGGTGACTTTATCATTGCCTCTAATTTGTACTTTCCCGTCTTGCACAGAAACACCAGGCAAATTTTGCATTGTTTGTAAAACAGAACCACCACTCTGACTGATATTATCTGCCACAGAGAAGGTTTTTTTGTCCATTTTCTGATTAATAAGTTCTTCCTTTGAAACGACCACAACTTCATTTAAAATAGTAGCATTGTCTTCCAATTCAATGCTTCCCTCATCTAGAAATTCAGAAAGTGAACCTACATAAATAGGTTGGTTTTTTGTTTTGTATCCATCAAGTGTAAACTCTAGAAAGTAATTTCCAGGAACTACATTCGAAAATGAAAACCTACCCTCTTCGTTGGTAACAGTTCCCGTAATCAAAACGTTATCCTTTGTGTTTTTCAAGAGTACATTTACATCCAGCAAAGTCTCTTTTGAGGTTTTATCTTTTGTAATTCCGGATAGTGTGACCGCTTTGTTTTGTCCTAATAAATCTGAAATTGATAGTATTAGAAATGATACTAATAATATTGTTTTTATTGGCATATCTTAATTTTTATTCTTTATTTAAACGACAAAGTTGCGATTGGAGTTTGAAGAAATATTGAATTTTAGAATTGAATTTCGAAAATGTGTAACTTATCTTTGTAACTATAAATAACTTCCCAATTGTTGTTCTCTACAATTTTATTAATTATTGATAAACCCAGACCGTTCCCTTTCGAGGATGGATTTACTTTAGAAAAACGTTCAAATAATTTATCTGTTTCAAGCGATTTTAATATACCCGTATTGGAAAAAACTAAAGCATTCTTATGCAAAACAACATTTATGCTTCCATTAGCCACATTATGATTAATTGCATTCAGAAACAAATTACTGATCAAAATTTCAGACAAAAACAGATTCGTTTTAACAAATGTATTCGATTCTAAAGCAGTATTTATCTTAATATTTTTTGCTAATGCCTGTTCTTTAAAAAAATCTAATTGATTTGTGATAACCTCATTTAAAAGAACCTCTTCAGGAATGTTATATTGTTTATTTTCTATTTTTGATAAAAGCAACAGGTTTTTATTTAATCGGTTTAGCCTTGTTGTTGTATCATTTAATTTATCCAGTATTTCAAATTGTTCTTCCGACACATCGTCTCTTTGCAATAATGTTTCCAATTTTCCTTTAAAAATAGCAATTGGTGTTTGCAATTCGTGTGCTGCGTTCTCAATAAATTCTTTTTGGCTTTTATAAATGCGTGTGTTTTTTTCAATCAATTTATTTATTGCCTGATTGAGTCGATTGAATTCCTCAATTGTATTTACAACTAATTTTGGATGGGAACTTTTATCGATTTCAAATTTCTCAATTTGCTCGAGAGTGTCATAAAATGGTTTCCAAAGCCTAAGAGATAGCCTTTTAGTAATGATAAATAATCCAAATAAAAGAATTAAAATAATGATGGTAAACACCATTAAAATACTGACAATAAAATCCTTATTGTCAACTAGGTTTATTCTGGCAGTAAAAAGGTAGTGTTTATTATTAATTGTAACTGGAGCATTTAGCACCCGATAGGGTTCCTTTTCTTTCTCCAAATTATTATAATAACTATTGCTGAATAGTGTGTCTCTAGGAATTATTTTCTGAACTTTCTCTACTTTTATATCCCTATTCCATTTATTCCAAACTGCAACATCCTTGTCTTGTAATTGCGGCGCATACAATAACTCGAATTCCTCTTTTTGAAGTAGCAAGGCTTCATCTGTTTCATGTAGATACAGTAATTGAGTTATATAAAAGAATAATGGAGCTGCTGAAAGCATCACTATTAAAGAAAATAAAACATAATATTTTAGAGTAGTATGTAATAATTTTTTATTCATTGTTCCATTTGTAACCAATTCCGTAAACTGATTTTATGTAATCATTGCTTCCGGCATCGTTTAGCTTTTTTTTCAAATTCTTGATGTGGGCATAAACAAAATCATGATTGTCCAGCATGTCCGCCATATCACCCGAAAGGTGTTCAGCTATGGCGCTTTTAGACAAAACCTTGTTTTTATTTCCAATTAAAAACAATAATAAATCAATTTCTTTCTTGGTGCATTCTATTTTCTTCTCTCCAATTTTTACCGATTTTGCTAAAGTATCAATTTCTATTTCATTGAATTCAATTTTATTGTTTCCGTCGTATTTTTTTCTTCTAACCAAGGCCTGAATTCTGACCAACAACTCTGAAAGATGAAAGGGTTTCGTCAAATAATCATCTGCTCCAAGATTGAATCCCTCGATTTTGGTCTCTAACGTTTCTTTAGCCGAAATTATAATAATCCCCTCTGATTTGTTTAGTATTTTCAATTTCTTCAAAATGCCAAATCCATCACCACCCGGAAGCATTAGATCTACTAAAATACAATCATAATCATACATAATAATTTTGTCTAAAGCCGTTTGATACGTGCTTGCGGTTTCGCAATGAATATCATTTGTTTTTAGATAACTTTTTATGCTATTAGCAATATCGATTTCGTCTTCGATGATTAGAATTTTCATATTGCAAATTAACAATTCAATTTTGAATGAAATTTGAATTTAGGTATTAAATTGTTTTTTATAAATTTAACTGAGTTATTCACTTATAAAATTCTGACAACTAATGCAACTACCTAAATATGACAGCGTGATTGATTTTAAAAATTATTTTCTGTCATTACTGTAAATTTATGTTTTTTATTCTTCTACATTTTTCATTTTCATCAAAAGGGAATAAGAACCTTTAATCACAATAGTTGCCTCTTTTAAATCGTCTGAAAGAATTTCAGTGAATTCATTTTCTGTCGCTCCTATTGTGACTTCTTTCATTTCAAATTGTTTATTTTGTTTGGCAATAAAGATATAATTCTTATTTTCATAATTTACAATAGCATCAGATGGCAGTACATTTGATTGCTGACTTTTTAATTCTATTTCGGCATTCATATACATGCCCGGTAAAAGTGTTTTATCATAATTTATAAAATGGCAGTGTATTTCAGTGCTGCGGTTTTCTGAAAAATCTTTACCTATCAAAATAATTTGGCAAGGATATTTTTTCTCGGGATTGGTATTAGTATAAGCCAATACCGATTGACCAATATCCAATTTATTGATGTCTTTTTCAAATACGGTTAAGGCCAAATGAATATCCGATGGATTTACAATCTCGAATAAAACATCGCTCGGGTTTACATACTTGCCAATATTTACATTTACCTTAGCTACATAACCACTTATTGGCGAGTATACATTGATGCTTTTTGAAATGTTTTTTGTTGAAACATTATTCGGATTTATCCCCGCAAATTTTAATTTCTCGCCATACGATTGCACCATTACAAATAGTGAGTTGTATTCTGATTGTGCTTGTTGATACACTTTATCGCTGCTGGCTTTGCTTTGGTTGAGTTCTTTTTGTCTTTCAAATTCGGCTTTTGCATACCCAATTTTTGCTTTCGCCAAAAGGTAATCTTCCTGCAGTTGAATGTATTGTTGGTCTTCTACAACGCACAAAACCTGCCCTTTGGTAACATGCATTCCTTCTAACAATTTGGTGTATTTTAAATAACCGCCCATAGGAACACTAATGGAAACTAAGCTTTGAGGCGGCACATCTATTTTACCATTTAATTTTAAGGTAGATGAAATTTGTTTTTGTGTGATTTTTCCAGTTTCAATACCTGCATTTTTTATTTGTGCATCGGTAAGAGTTGTCGTGTTTTCGATAGTTGGATTAGCTTCTGTTTCGCTTTCCGTTTTCTTATCTCTACAGGAAGAAAGGAATACTATTGCCAATATTGTAATAATTGTATTTTTAATCATGATAGTATTTTTATTTTGGTATTTGTGAATTTTCGATTCTTTTTCATAATTTAAAATTAAGGTTTTTATTCTTAACTTTTTATGCGGGTAAAGTTAGCAAGTCCAGTCATATGTAATTCGCATATCATCATTGGCGCTGGCGACCCTAATTACGATCATGCTCCTTTCATAATTAAACTATTTTAATTAGTTAAAGCATTGATTTCAATTACAGCGGTGTTTAATTTTTTAACTGCTTCGATGTATCTGCTTTGAATTTCGGTACCTTGATTAATAAGCATTACCCATTCCATATAATTAATGTCACCATTGATAAATTTATCATTAGCAGCTTTAGTTACTAAATCAACATTTTTTAAAGCTTGACTCTCGTAATAGGCGATAGTTTCTTTGTGTTTTTTATATTCCTGGACTAATTCCTGATTCTTGCTTTCCAGTTTTAGTTTTTCATTATTTAAATTATTTTCGGCTATTTGCGTATTTATCTCTAAAGCCTTTTTCCTGTTATTTATTGCTGTATTAAATAATGGAAGCGCCACTCCTAATTGTCCGTAAACACCATTATTACTGTCTTGAAATACAGTATTTGTTTTGAAAGTCTGGTAATAAACACCACCAATTAATTCCGGTAATTTTTTAGATTTTTCAAGTGAAACTTCTGCTTTACTGCTATTCACTTCTTGCTCAAATAATTTCACACTGGGTTGATTGCTAATAGCATTTGTATCTGAATTTTTGATGAAATCCATTTTAAATTTATTTGAAACTGGGACAAAGTCTTTATCTGTATTAAGTAAATACTTGAATTGTGATTGAATTATTTTGTAATCACTTTGTAATTCCAAAAGTTGAATTTTTATTTGTCCGGATTGGTTTTCAGCGGTTGCTTTTTCTAATATATTGCTTTCGCCTTTATCAAACCGAAGCGTTGAGGTCCTTAAAAAATCAGAATATATACTATCGCTTTTTAGCAACAGCTTTTCCTTTTCTTTTAGATACATCATTTCGTAAAACACGATTGTTACCTGTCTGGTCAATTGCTTTCTTTGCAAAGCTTCGTTCCATTGTCCTTTTTTGGCTTCTTCTATTAAAAGTTGTTTCTGTCTTTTATAAACGGTTGGGAATTTTATGCTTTGCGAAACACCAATTTTCACATCATTTACAGTGCTGTTAAACTGACCATATTCGCTTATAATTCCCGTATTGGAAATATCATAACCTGTGTTTTCCATTATTTGCAAGTACTCTGAATTCAGTTTTTCATTTTTAATTTTGATATTGTTTAAAAGAGCTGTTTCAATCGCGCGCTCTATTGAAATTTTTTCCTGAGCATTGGTACTTTGAAAAGAAAAGAACAATCCCAATACCAGGATAGTCGTAATTGATTTTATCTTTTTTGGTTTTAATTTAATTCCTTTTTCAAACATGATATATAAAATTGGTAAAACAAATAGAGTTAAAAATGTTGCAACCAACAGACCTCCGATGACAACAGTTGCCAATGGTTTTTGTACTTCTGCACCAGAACCATTGCTTAATGCCATGGGTAAAAACCCTAATGATGCTACAAATGCAGTCATTAAAACGGGGCGTAATCGTATTCTAGTTCCTTGCAAAACAATCGCTTTTAAATCGGTTTCCCCCGATTTTCGAATGCTGTTGAATTCTGCAATTAACACCAATCCATTCAGAACCGCTACACCAAATAAAGCAATAAAACCAACTCCGGCACTGATGCTAAACGGCATTCCACGCAATGCTAAAAAGAAAATACCTCCAATTGCCGATAGTGGAATTGCCGAATAAATCAACAGTCCTTGTCTTACGGAATTGAACGCAAAATAGAGCAAAATAAATATTAATAGTAATGAAACAGGAACTGCAATCATCAAACGATTTTTGGCTTCGTTTAAGTTTTCAAAAGCACCACCATACGTAGGATAGTATCCCGCAGGAAATTTTATTTGAGCTTCGACTTTACCTTGCAGTTCTTTTACAATACTTTGTACATCACGGCCTCGTACATTAAAACCAACTACAATTCTACGTTTGGCATCTTCCCTTTGTATTTGATTCGGTCCTTCGATAATTTCAACTTTAGCTAATTGAGATAAAGGAATTTGCAAACCAGTTGCCGTTGGAATTAATAAATTTTGAACATCCGCCAAATCCTGACGTTTTTCACCTTCTAAGCGAACTACTAAATCAAATCGTTTTTCACCTTCGTAAACAACCCCTGTGCTTTGTCCTGCAAATGCGGTATTTACAATTCGATTAATATCCTGAATGTTTAATCCGTATTGTGCAATGGAAGCTCTGTTGTAGTCAATTACTACTTGTAGCATTCCGGTAACGGTTTCTACATAAAGATCGGAAGTTCCCTCTACGGTACTTACAATTTTACCTAACTTATTGGCGTATAACGCCAACGTATCTAAGTTTTCTCCAAATATTTTACAGACCACATCTTGCCTAGCACCAGTCATCAATTCATTAAAACGCATTTGAACCGGATATTGAAAACCAAAGGAAACTCCAGGAACAGCTTCCAATTCCTTGGCCATTTTTGCTGATAATTCGTCAAAAGTTGTGGCAGAAGTCCATTCGCTTTTGTTCTTTAAAATGATCATCATATCGCTTGCATCAATTGGCATTGGATCGGTAGGCACTTCGCTACTTCCTGTTTTGCCTACAATTTTCTCCACTTCGGGAAATTTTTCTATTAATATTTTTGCACCTTGTGAAATAGCTGTCATTGAAGTTTGCAAATTACTTCCCGGCAAAACCCTAGTTTCTACTGCAAAATCTCCTTCTTCTAACGAGGGCATAAATTCACCACCCATAAACGAAAGTGTAATCAGCGCTAAAACAAACAATCCTAATGTTACAGCAATAATTGTTCTTGGAATTCCCAATGCTTTGTTCAAAATGGGTTGATAGAAATTTTCTAATTTTTCCATCATTATATCTGAAAAAGTTTTTTTGTGGGATATTTTTTTATTTAAAAATAGAGCGGTCATCATCGGAACATAAGTCAACGACAATATAAAAGCACCAAACAGAGCAAATGCAATGGTTTGTGCCATTGGTAAAAACATTTTCCCTTCAATACCGCGCAACGTAAAAATGGGAATGTACACGATCAATATAATCAATTCCCCAAAAACGGAAACATTACGCATTTTTATTGACGTTTTTAGTACGGTGCTGTCCATTTCTTGTTGTGAAATTTGAGCAGTTTTCCTGCTGTGCAAACTAAACAAACACGCTTCAACAATAATAACAGCACCATCTACAATCAATCCAAAATCTAATGCCCCTAAACTCATTAAATTACCGCTCACCCCAAATATGTTCATCAATATGACCGCTATCAACATTGCCAAAGGAATAACTGACGCCACAATTAATCCTGCTCGTATGTTTCCTAAAAAGAAAATAAGAACAAAGAGAACTATTAATGCACCTTCTAATAAATTTTTTTCGACCGTCGAAATAGAATTATTTACCATTTTGGTGCGGTCTAGAAAAGGTTCCAGTATAACACCTTCGGGTAATGTTTTTTCAATTTGTGCAATACGATCCTTAATGTTTTTAATAACCACATTACTGTTGGCTCCTTTTAACATCATTACTACTGCACCTGAAACTTCCCCAGATTGAACCTCTTTTTTGTGAAATGTCATTGCTCCGTAACGGATAGCACTACCAATGCGAACTTCAGCTACATCACGAATAAACAAAGGACTACCGTTATTCGTGTTTTTAATAGCAATATCTTTTATGTTTTCGATAGTATTAATTAATCCCTCACTGCGGATGTATAAAACTTTAGGTCCTTTTTCAATGTAAGCACCACCCGTATTTTGATTGTTTTTTTCTAAAGCCGTAAAAACATCTGTAATAGTGATATTATAGGATTGCAATTTATTTGGGTCAACGGCTATTTCAAATTGTTTCAATTTTCCACCAAAACTGCTCACTTCCGCCACACCTTCAACGCTCAATAACTGCCGGCGAACAATCCAATCTTGAATGGTTCTTAACTCCGTGATATCGTATTTTTTTTCATAACCGGGTTTGGTTCGTACAACATATTGATAAATTTCGCCTAGACCTGTTGTCACCGGTGCAAGAACTGGATTTCCAATACCGGTGGGAATTTGGTCTTTAACAGCACTTAATCGTTCGGTTACTTGCTGTCTTGCCCAGTACACATCAGTTGCATCATTAAAAACAATGGTAACCACTGATAAACCAAAACGAGAAAAACTACGAATTTCTTTCAGTCCAGGAATATTACTATTGGCTTGTTCTATTGGAAAAGTAATCAGTCTTTCAATATCGGTCGCACCCAGTGATGGCGCTGAAGTAATTACCTGGACTTGATTATCTGTAATATCAGGAACGGCATCAATTGGTAATTTGGTAAATTGATAACTCCCATATCCGATGAGAGCTAAAATAAACAGTCCAATAATGAGTTTGTTTTTGATTGAAAACTCAATAATTTTATTTAGCATAATTTGTTATATTTAGGAATGTTCACTACTTATATTGAATACTGACCTTTTAATTTTATTGTAACTGTAATGGCTGTCTTTTCATTATTTCTGAAAAACCAACCGTGTTTTCCTTCATACGGAGCATAAAAAGTCCCAACCATATTATTGGAATAGGCAAGCGTGTAACTTTCAAAATAAACGTCATTAGTTTCTTTAGCTTGTTTTACTTCCCCGTGAAAATCAAAATAAACAATTCCTTTATTAGTCGTCCATTCGTATTTCATTTTGCCATATTTCAGCATATAAATTTTATATTCAATTCCTTTTCCTGCCGGTACGATTACTTCAACCGTGTCTTCTCTTTCTGCATATTGTTTTTCAGGTGCAGGATTATTTGCTTCGATTGGTCTTTTTACTTCAGGTCCAGAACCTGCTTTTTCCATTTTAATTAATGGGAATGTTTTTCCTGTTATTGTAGCTAATCCATCATCAGCATCCGCTGGTACATAAAGCTTACTAAACCCGAACAGTTTGCCTGTTCCTATTGGATCCATTCCATATTCGGCAGGTAAAACTGCGCTTACTAAAATTAGTACAGAAAGTAGTAACGCGAAGATAACTGCTTTGATAATTTGTTTTTTATTTACTATTTGATGATTTATTTCTGACATTTTTTAATTTTTAAGATGTAAAATAACCCGTTAATTGATATCCTATTAATACAAATCCAGCAGCCATAAGCAGCGTATTTGTTATTGTTGAAAATTTCATAAAGCTGGAATGTCTGCGCCATAAAGTAATCAAGATTAGCACAAAAGTCAATGCTATGAACTGACCTATTTCGACACCAATATTGAATCCAAGCAGATTGGTAAACAATCCTTCTTTTTCAAATTTGAAATCTTGCAATTTGCTGGCAAGCCCGAAACCATGAAATAATCCAAAAATCAAAACAGCAGCTTTTGTATTGGGTTGCCTTCCGAAAAATTTCTTGAAACCACCTAAATTATCAAAACCTTTATACACTATTGACAGTGCGATAATGGCATCAATTAAATACGAATTAATTGATATAGTACTCATAACTCCAAACAATAATGTTGCGCTATGACCAATTGTAAAGAAACTTACATAAAGTAGCACTTCTTTCGGACGATAAAGGAAAAAGATAACACCAACTAAAAAAAGCAGATGATCGTAACCCGTAAGCATGTGTTTTGCTCCAATATAGAGAAATGGGCCAAAAGCAACGCCATCATTTCCTGACAAAAAAGTTTGCGTATTTTCATCTACACCATGAGCAAAAACGCATGTGATGCCGACAAAAAAAAGTATAACAAGAAATATTATTTTTTTTGAATTCATAATTTTATTTTTCTTTAAAAAACTACTTCTCTCCTGAAATTTTCGCAAGAGAAGCAGCCTGTTAAATTATACTAATGCGTGTGACCATGAGCCGCATCAACTTTATCTTGCTCCACTTGATTAATACTGTCCGTACCTACTTGATCCGTAGAATCTGTGACCACTTGAACTTGTTCTACTGTTTCAGTAGATTGACTTTCAGTGTTTTCAGTTTCGTTATTTGCTTTGTTGTTGCAAGAAGTTAACATTCCGATTGCGATAGTCGCTACGATTAAAAAATTTTTCATAATTGTAATTTTAATTGGGTTTATAAAGAATAATAAAATTAATGTTGGTGTCCATGATTAATATCTTGTTCAGAAACTTGGCTATTTTTAAATTTGGAAGAGATTGTTTTTCCATTGACAAGTAATGTGATGGTACAATAAGCATATATGCTTGCTTTAGGAACTTGTACAAATAAAGCATTGTTGGTGTCTAAAAAAACTGGATTCGTTGCTTTTGTTTTATTAAAAAATTCAAAAACAGCCAAGCCAGTAATTTTTTTATTTGAAATCCTTTTTCCTTTCGCATTCAGTACGTAAAAACTAATATTATTTTCTCTTTCGACCCTTTCAATTTTGTAGTCGCCTGAATTTTGTATTATTCCACCGTGCGGCGTTTTGGATTGATTTTCGTTTACTTGTGCATTAGAAATTGTTGTGCCTGCAATAGTTATCAGTATCGCAACTGCAATGGATTTAATTGTTTTCATTATAGATGTTTTTCGAATTAAATAATATTGATTGTCTTACAGATCGACACTAAAAACGCTAGGAGAGTTTTGTGAAGTCTAAAAAGATTTTAGTTATGGAGAACCTAAAACTCTTAAACGTCTAGTTAGTGATGAATGCTAATGTAATTCATACAACGTATCGTTCGCTATACGTAAATAACAAAGTATATTTTAAAATAGCAATCAGAAATATTAAAAATATAACTAATTACGGTTTAAAATAAAATTAATTAACTCAACTTAGGGGGAAGCCAGATAGAGGTAAAAACGCTGGAAATGTAAAAATCCTGACTGAAAGCTACAGTGCGGTTTAGATAAATAATAGTAGGCTTGCGAAAAGAAAACGCTGTTTGGTTCATAAAAGCAAGAACCGTATTTACATTTGTATTAATTGTCTTGAAAGGTAAATTTTGATGACTATCTTTTTCTTTACTTGAATGTTGATGACTATCATTGTAATGAATAGCTATAAAATCAAGTAATGAAATATTCTGACCAATGTTATCTTCTTGGTGATCTGAAAAGTGTTGTAGTAAGTTCGGCAATTTAAATAATTGCCCCATCTCTGTGTTAGCACACAAAAAAGCAAAAAGGAATGATATGACAACTATTTTTTTCAAGATTGTAAAAGTACTAAATTTTATTGATTGCCAAAAATTTAAAATTGTAAGTAAATCTTAACTCACCAAAACTTCTAAGCCAATTTTGATGATGTCGCATCAATTTTTCGGATTTTTAGATTGTGATGTTTTCTGTCAACCAATCAACAGATACTGTTTAATGTGGTATTAAAAACTCAAGCGAAATGATGGAACACCAGGAGTAACATCACATCATTTTTGGATTCTTAAGTTCCATAAAGTATTATGTTTTTTGGTGAACCTGTAACTACTTTTGTGGGTACTACTTTATTTTGAACCGTTAGTTGCTAATAGAATTTTTACTCTTTTTTCTCCACTAAATTCATTCCGCATTTGGGACATTTTCCGGGTTTATCCAACGTAACTTCTGAATGCATTGGGCAGCTGTACGTTTTTTGAGTTTCCATTTTTTTTCACTACTAACCGACTAAATAAATTCAAGACAAAGGGCCACTTTTAACAGTAAGCCCTTTTTTTCATATCTTTTGGTTACCAAATCAAAAAAACATTATAGCGGAATGAGCGTAATCAGAAACAACAGCCGAGAAGATACACCGCCCGACGCAATAATAATTGATTTTACAGATTAATCAAAAAAGCCCGATAAACTAAAATATTATCGGGGCTTTTTGTCTAGTAAAAAGTTATCAACATGTACAAAAGGCAACTAAACTGGCAACTAGAAATAAAAAACCCTTATAAATCAAACGTTTATAAGGGTTTTTGTGAAGGCAGAAGGATTCGAACCTTCGACCGCCTGCTTAGAAGGCAGGTGCTCTATCCAGCTGAGCTATGCCTCCATTGCTCATGTAAAAAACTAGTCGGGGTGGCAGGATTCGAACCTGCGGCCTCCTGCTCCCAAAGCAGGCGCGATAACCGAGCTACGCTACACCCCGAAAAAAAATAAAGCGGAGGGACAGGGACTCGAACCCTGGCACCGATTGCTCGATGACAGTTTAGCAAACTGCTCCATTACCACTCTGGCACCCCTCCAAGCTCAAAGAAACGTGTCCTGTTTTGCGGTTGCAAATTTAACACATCTTTACGTTCCTCACAACTATTTAGACCTTTTTTTTAAATATTTTTTGTCCTAATTCTAAAAAGACTTCACAATCAAACATATAGAATATAAATAAATTTTTAAAAGAGATTATCCCAACATCAAAATACGAAATTGTTTAAAAAAGATTAAATTTGCTACATAAACCAACATTATATAAATCATGAACAAAAGAGTTGTTATCGTTTCTGCCGTTAGAACACCTATCGGTAGTTTTATGGGAGGATTATCTACAGTTACCGCTCCTAGATTAGGTGCTGTGGCTATAAAAGGTGCTTTGGACAAAATAAAATTGGATCCAAATTTAATTGATGAAGTATTTATGGGTAATGTAGTTCAAGCTGGTGCAGGACAAGCTCCTGCTCGCCAAGCTGCGCTATATGCTGGTTTACCTAATTCTGTTGCTTGTACTACAGTCAACAAAGTATGTGCCTCTGGAATGAAAGCTGTTATGCTAGGTGCTCAAGCCATTTTATGTGGTGATGCTGAAATTGTTGTTGCGGGCGGAATGGAAAACATGAGTTTAATTCCTCACTATCTGAATTTGAGAACAGGAACTAAATTTGGACCAGCAACATTTATTGATGGTTTACAAAAAGATGGACTTGTTGATGCTTACGACAACAACGCAATGGGCGTTTGTGCGGACTTATGTGCCGCTGAATATAATTTTACCCGAGAAGACCAAGACAACGCCGCAATTCAATCCTACGAGCGAAGTGCAAAAGCTTGGGAGACCGGAAAATTTGATAATGAAATTGTCTCTGTAGCCGTTCCTCAAAGAAAAGGAGATCCTATTATAATTTCTAAAGACGAAGAGTTTTCTAATGTAAAATTAGACAAAATACCTTCATTAAATCCTGTTTTCACAAAAGACGGTACAGTTACCGCAGCAAACGCTTCTACAATAAACGATGGAGCAGCAGCTGTGATATTAATGAGCGAAGAAAAAGCAATCTCTTTAGGATTGAAACCTCTGGCGTATATAAAAGGGTATGCAGATGCCGCACAAGAACCAAAATGGTTTACAACAAGTCCATCAAAAGCAATTCCTAAAGCATTAGAAAAAGCAGGAATAGCCATTACTGATGTTGATTATTTTGAATTCAATGAAGCTTTTGCTGTAGTTGGCCTAGCCAATGCCAAAATTTTAGGACTAGAGAGCAGCACGATTAATGTGAATGGTGGTGCTGTATCATTAGGACATCCTTTAGGTTGCTCCGGAGTAA
Organism: Flavobacterium sp. RSP15; assembly: GCF_003968755.1. Taxonomy (GTDB): domain Bacteria; phylum Bacteroidota; class Bacteroidia; order Flavobacteriales; family Flavobacteriaceae; genus Flavobacterium. The sequence goes on from NZ_RYDL01000003.1 coordinate 47,496, forward strand.
GAATTATTGTTACTTTGATCAACGTATTAGAACAAAATAATGGTAAAATTGGAGCTGCTGCAATCTGTAATGGTGGTGGTGGTGCTTCAGCAATTGTTATTGAAAGAGCTTAAAATAATTATAAATTAGGAGTCGTATATTAAAAACATATAACTCCTAATTCTAAACTCATAAATTACCCTAAATGTTCGGAATTTGTAATCTAGCAATGATACCACTTCGGTTTAAACCCAGTGATAAAAGCGAAATTGTTTCTCAAATTTTATTTGGAGAACATTTTGAAATTTTAGAGCAAATGAAACAATGGTCTCGCATCAAAGTACAGTACGACGAGTATGAAGGCTGGATCGATTCTAAACAATTACAGTTGATTTCAGAATCAAATTTTAATCAATTATCCGCAGAAACGATCATATTGAATTCCGATTTAATTGAATATATCACTACTCCAAATAATCAATTAATTCCTATTCCGCTCGGATCCTCGGTTTCATTTATAAATAACAGTGAGATAAACATTTCGAATTTTGAGTTTGATGGAACAAAAACGAGTGGCAAAAAAACAAAAGAGCATTTGATAAAAACTGCCTTTATGTATTTAAACGCTCCTTATCTTTGGGGAGGGAAAACTCCTTTTGGAATTGATTGTTCAGGATTTACTCAAATGGTGTATAAACTGAACGGATATAAATTGCTTCGTGATGCCTCTCAACAATCAAAACAAGGGGAAGCTTTAAGTTTTATAGAAGAAAGTGAACCAGGAGATCTCGCTTTTTTTGATAACGAAGAAGGCAACATAATCCATGTAGGAATAATTATGGATGATAATTACATCATTCATGCCAGTGGAAAAGTACGAATTGACAGGCTTGATCATTTAGGAATATTTAATGCCGAAACCAATAAGCATACACACAAATTAAGAGTAATTAAAAAAATCATATAAAAAAACCTCTCTCACAATAGTAATTCGAGAGAGGTTATTTTTAAATTTAAAAATCTAGCATTAATTCTTTGCCTTCAATGCCTTGTATTCAGCTGTCATTTCTAAAGCGCTATATACGCCTAAAAGTGTTTTTGAAACATCCTCATTTTTAGGATCTAGTTCAACTGCTTTTGCAAGAAAAGGAATTGTAGCTTTGAATAAATTTTCTCTTTTCTTTTTCAATTCATCATAGCGCTTCATATCCTTAGTAGAAGTTCCTAATTTATTCATTTCATCGATAATTACCTTTTCATCCTCTAACTTCATGGCCGCTAAATTGATGTAAGCATTAATGTATTTAGGATTAATTTCAATAACTTTTAAATAGTACTTTTCAGCGTCTACCTGATTTTTTGCATTAGCACTAAGAACTCCTAAATTAAAAACTAAATCAGCATCATTAGGATTTTTCTCTAATACTTGAGCGATCAGCTTTTTATACATTTCAAAATCTTTTGTTTCTAAATAAAGATTTGCTTCTGTCAAAACCAATGAAGTATCTTCCGGATTTGCTTGTCTTGCATCCGATATTGCTTTTTTAGCCTCTTCAATTTTTCCGTTTTGCACTAAAATTAAAGCTATGTTTTTATAGATCTCTCCTCTTTTAGAAGGAATAGCTTCTGTTCTTGGTTTTTCGTGAGTCCCTATTTTCACTACTCTGTCTCTTTCCGGAGCCGTTGTAAAAAGATCTTCTTCATTAGTGATTTTATTCACCGCAAAAAAACTGGTTCCTTTTCCAGAATAATTTAAGTTTTTCAAATCATCATACAACTTAAGTGCTGTGTCATATTCTGCCGCATTCACATAAGTAGACGCCGCATAATACAAATTGAGAGTGTCTTTTTTATCTAATAAATATGCATCATACAGTTTTTTTGCGCTATTTGAATGCTTATTGATTTTTGAATCCGCTATGGCAGCATTAATCAATTTATATTTAATTTCTGTAATTGAAGCTGCAGCTTCTGTAGAAAATTTCAATTTACCGGAAACTTTTTCAGCATCAATTAAATCTTGATATGCTTTTGCCGCAAGCGAAAGATTAGCATCTACATCTACTTTTTTATTGGCTAAATCCAATAAAGCTTTTCCTTTTACAAAGAAAAATTGTGCTTTCTCCGCCTCTTTAGCATTAGCGATGAGAGATTCGGCTTCCATCAAAATGGCAACTGCTTCTTGAGATTTACCCCCTTTTAATGCTTTTTCAGCGGCTTTAATTTGATCTTTTTGAGCAAAAGTGGCTACTGAAATCACTAACGCTGATGCTAGTACTACATATTTACTTTTCATGGTATTCGATTTTGTTTAATAGTTCTTTTATAATAGTTCTTTATTAATCTACACTTATTCATATTAAGCTTCGTCATCTGAATCGTCTTCGTCTTCAGTGTCTTCGTCTTCACTTTCAGAATCGTCCTCTTCATCCTCCTCTTCAACTACACCATCCTCTTCAAGAACTTCAAGAACAGGTTTTACTCTTTCGATAGCTTCCGACTCAATAATATTTCCGTCTTCATCAACAACTACTTCCGCCACGTCGTCTTTCATTACTTTAGTGACTGCAGCTATGGAATCGTTTCCTTTTATATTGATCAGTTTTACACCTTGCGTAGCACGTCCCATTACTCTCAAATCCTCTACAGCCATTCTGATAGTCAATCCAGATTTATTAATAATCATTAAATCATCCGCATCAGTAACGGCATTAATAGAAATCAGCTTCCCAGTTTTCTCCGTAATATTCAAGGTTTTTACTCCTTTACCTCCACGATTTGTAATTCTGTATTCGTCAAGGCTTGACCGTTTTCCATAACCGTTTTCAGCAACTACTAATATTTCGCTGCTCATATCGTTTACAGTGACCATGCCAATTACTTCATCCGTATCATCCTTAAGTGTAATTCCGCGAACTCCTGAAGCTGTTCTTCCCATTGGACGGGTTTTAGTTTCTTCAAAACGAACTAATTTACCAGATTTCACAGCTAAAATAATTTGGCTTTGCCCGTTCGTTAATTTTGCTTCTAGTAACTCATCCCCTTCTTTAATGGTAATTGCAGCAACTCCATTCACTCTGGGTTTAGAATATTTCTCTAACGATGTTTTCTTAACCTGCCCTTTTTTAGTCACCATAATAAGGTTGTGACTTTTGATGTAATCTTGATCTTTTAAATCCTGAGTACAAATAAATGCTTTTACTTTATCGTCGCTTTCTATATTTACCAAGTTTTGGATTGCTCTTCCTTTGGCCGTTTTACTTCCTTCTGGTATTTCGTAAACACGCATCCAGAAACATTTCCCTTTTTGGGTAAAGAACATCATATATTGGTGATTCGTAGCCACAAACATGTGCTCTAAGAAATCCTGATCCCGTGTTCCTGCACTTTTTTGTCCAACTCCGCCTCTGTTTTGAGTTTTGTATTCCGTAAGATTTGTACGTTTAATATATCCTGCATGTGAAATCGTGATAACTACATTTTCATCGGCAATTAAATCTTCAATACTTACATCTCCTCCTGAATATTCAATTACAGAACGGCGTTCATCTCCATATTTATCACGAATTTCAGTTAGTTCTTCTTTAATCAAGGCTATTCTTAAGTTTACATCTGCTAATAAAGCTTTTAGATGCTCGATTAACTTCATGATTTCATCGTATTCTGTTCTTAACTTATCTTGTTCAAGACCTGTTAATTGACGCAAACGCATTTCAACAATGGCTCGAGATTGAATATCGGATAAATTGAATCTTTCGATTAATTTTTCTCTTGCTTCTTCGGTGCTTTTTGAAGCTTTAATTAAAGCAATTACTTCGTCAATATTATCCGAAGCGATAATCAAACCTTCTAAAATATGGGCTCTTGCTTCTGCTTTTTTCAATTCAAATTGCGTTCTGCGAGTCACTACATCATGACGGTGCTCTATAAAATAATGAATCAGATCTTTCAGATTCAACATTTGCGGACGCCCTTTTACAATGGCAATATTGTTTACACTGAAAGAAGACTGTAATTGTGTAAACTTATAAAGTGTATTCAAAACTACGTTTGGCGTAGCATCTCGTTTCAAGATATAAACGATACGCATCCCGTTTCTATCCGATTCATCTCGGATATTCGCAATTCCATCAATTTTTTTATCGTTAACCAAATCAGCCGTACGCTTAATCATATCGGCCTTGTTAACTTGATAAGGAATTTCGGTAACGATAATACATTCTCTTCCATCCACTTCTTCAAAACCTACTTTGGCACGCATTACAATACGTCCTCTACCTGTTTTGAATGCTTCACGAACGCCTTCATATCCATATATAACACCTCCTGTAGGAAAATCTGGGGCTTTGATATGCGTCATCAACTCATCAATCTCAATATCGCTATTGTCCATGAAAGCCAATGTCCCGTTTATCACCTCAGTCAAGTTATGAGGGGGCATATTAGTGGCCATACCCACTGCAATTCCTGTTGCCCCATTTATTAATAAGGTAGGAACACGCGTTGGCATCACTGTTGGCTCCTCCAGCGTATCATCAAAATTTAATTTAAAATCAACAGTTTCTTTATCTATATCCGCCAAGATTTCTTCTGAAATTTTACGCATTCTAGCCTCCGTATAACGCATTGCTGCAGGACTATCGCCATCTACTGACCCAAAATTACCCTGGCCATCAATCAATAAATAACGCATACTCCATTCTTGTGCCATACGAACCATTGCATCATAAACTGAGGTATCACCGTGTGGGTGATACTTACCAAGAACTTCCCCAACAATTCTTGCGGACTTTTTGTGGGCAGATCTAGAATTTACACCCAAATCATGCATTCCAAATAGGACTCTTCGATGTACTGGTTTCAAGCCATCTCTAACATCTGGAAGTGCTCTTGATACAATTACCGACATCGAGTAATCGATGTAGGCCGTTTTCATTTCATCTTCAATGTTAATAGGAATTAACTTTTCTCCTTCAGACATAAGTTGTTATATTAAAAAATTATATTAGTTTCAAAACGTGCCAATATACATCTTTTTGAAATTTTTAAACCTATTTTAAAACACTAATTTCAATGATTTATTAACAAATAAAACTTCGCTTTTAGTTGATAATTTAAGGTAAATTTAACTTTAATATCTTGATAATTTTTGTCACTTAGCTGACACGACTTCATATAGGAATGGTTTTTGTTTTTCTATCACTAATTCACTAAATTTACGATATCAAATATATATTATGGATGATAATTTTTCACCAAGAGTAAAAGACGTTATTACTTACAGCAAAGAAGAAGCTTTGCGACTAGGACATGACTTTATAGGAACAGAACACTTAATGCTGGGAATTCTAAGAGACGGTAACGGAAAAGCAATTCAAATATTGAATAGCCTTGACGTTGATTTAGACCATTTACGCAGAAAAGTAGAGATCTTAAGTCCCGCAAGTCCTAGTGTAGAAGTAAATGTTGAGAAGAAAAACCTGCACCTGACACGCCAGGCAGAACGGGCTTTGAAAACCACTTTTCTAGAAGCTAAGGTTTTTCAGAGTTCCTCTATCAGCACCGCACATTTATTGTTATGCATATTAAGAAATGAAAATGATCCAACAACCAAGCTATTGAATAAACTGAAAATTGATTATGATATAGCTAAAGAACAATATCTAAACATGACTCCAAACGAAGAAGAATTTATAGAAAAATTGCCAAGAAACGAATCGTATAATGACGATTCAGGACAAGATGACAGTCTAAAAGAAGGCACCTTTAACAATCCAGCCAACAAATCCAATAAAAAATCGAAAACCCCTGTTTTAGATAATTTTGGAAGGGATTTAACAGAAATGGCCGAAGAAGGAAAACTGGATCCTGTTGTAGGGCGTGAAAAAGAAATCGAACGCGTTTCGCAAATTTTGAGTCGTAGAAAAAAGAACAATCCATTACTAATAGGAGAACCCGGTGTGGGAAAATCAGCCATTGCCGAAGGTCTAGCGTTGCGAATTATTCAGAAAAAAGTATCACGTACTTTATTCAACAAACGCGTTGTAACATTAGATTTAGCAAGCCTTGTCGCTGGTACAAAATACCGTGGACAGTTCGAAGAGCGCATGAAAGCAGTAATGAATGAATTAGAAAAGAATGATGACATTATTCTTTTCATAGATGAAATTCATACCATTGTAGGAGCTGGTGGCGCAACAGGTTCATTAGATGCATCTAATATGTTCAAACCTGCATTAGCAAGGGGTGAAATTCAATGTATTGGCGCTACAACACTAGATGAATACCGTCAATATATTGAGAAAGATGGCGCACTGGAAAGACGTTTTCAAAAAATAATTGTGGAACCAACATCTGTTACCGAAACGATTACGATTTTGAACAATATCAAAAACAAATACGAAGACCATCACAATGTTACTTATTCTCAAGAAGCAATTGAAGCTTGTGTGAAATTAACGGACAGATATATGTCGGAGCGTTTCTTACCCGACAAGGCTATTGACGCATTAGATGAAGCAGGTTCAAGAGTTCACATTACTAATATTGAAGTTCCAAAACAGATTTTAGATTTGGAACGCCAATTAGAAGATGTACGAGAATTAAAAAATGTTGTTGTTAAAAAACAAAAATACGAAGAGGCTGCCAAACTTCGTGATGACGAAAAACGTATTGAAAAAGATTTAGCTATTGCACAAGAACAATGGGAAGAAGATTCAAAAAACAACAGAATAGAAGTTACAGAAGACAATGTTGCTGATGTAGTATCTATGATGACCGGAATACCTGTGAACCGAATAGCACAAACCGAAAGCAATAAATTGGCTAAATTACCAGAACTTATTGAAGGAAAAGTTATTGGACAAAGAGAGGCCGTCATGAAGATTGCACGTTCGATACAACGAAATCGCGCCGGGTTAAAAGACCCAAATCGACCTATTGGATCCTTTATCTTTCTAGGACAAACCGGTGTTGGTAAAACACAACTTGCTAAAGTATTAGCTAAAGAGTTATTCGACTCTGAAGATGCTTTGGTACGTATTGACATGAGTGAATACATGGAGAAATTTGCTATTTCTCGTTTAGTTGGTGCACCTCCGGGATATGTAGGGTATGAAGAAGGCGGTCAACTGACTGAAAAAGTGCGAAGAAAACCCTATTGTGTGGTCTTATTGGATGAGATCGAAAAAGCGCATCCTGATGTTTTCAATATGTTATTACAAGTGCTGGATGACGGATATTTAACGGATAGTTTAGGCCGAAAAATTGATTTCAAAAATACCATAATAATCATGACTTCGAATGTTGGTGCCAGACAATTAAAAGATTTTGGACAAGGAGTCGGTTTTGGAACTGCTGCCAAAGTAGCGCAGGCTGATGATAATTCAAAAAGTATTATTGAAAACGCCTTAAAGAAAACTTTTGCTCCTGAATTCCTTAATAGAATTGATGATGTAATTGTATTCAATGCTTTAGAAAAACATGATATCGATTTAATTATCGAAATCGAATTAAAAAAATTATTCGCCCGTGTTGCAGAATTAGGGTATCAATTGAGTCTTTCTGACAAAGCAAAAGCATTTATAGCTGAGAAAGGTTTCGACAGGCAATTTGGCGCAAGACCACTAAAAAGAGCCATTCAGAAATATGTTGAAGATACCCTTGCAGAAGAAATTATCACTTCGAAAATAACAACCGGAGATGAAATCTTCATGGATATCGAAGAAGGGGCACAAGAATTAACAGTTCAGGTTCATAAAGCCGGCGAAGCCACAAATCCTTAAATAATTCCTTTGAATCTTAACCATAACCCGTTACGTTTTTATAACGTAACGGGTTTTTTCTTTATGATAAAATACACTTTTTTTGAAAACAAATATTTACATTTGGTTTTTATAACATTGATCCATTAAAATTACTTTATGTCTGAAAACAAAGTTATCTTAGGTAGTGAAGAATGGTGCTCATTCCCTGAAATAGGGATTCCAACCATTAAAGCACGTGTTGATTCCGGTGCTAAAACATCTGCGTTACACGCTATAAATATTGCTCCATTTATTAAAAACGAAAGCAATTGGGTGAAATTTGACATTAACCCAATCCAAAATAATTTAAAAACAGTAATTCATTGTGAAGCGCCTTTAATTGATAAACGCATCGTTAAAAGTTCAAGTGGCTTTAGAGAACAACGCTATGTAATTCAAACAAATCTACAAATAGGAAGTTCAAAATGGCCTATTGAGATGACATTGACCAATCGAGATTCCATGGGTTTCAGAATGCTTTTAGGCCGTGAAGCCATGAGCGGAAGAGTTCTTGTTGACCCGGAGCAAAAATATCTTTTAGGACAACCCACGCCCGATAGTCTAAAAGAATTGTATAAAAATTCCGAGAAAGCAAGTTCCGGATTACGCATCGGACTTTTGGCCAGTAATCCTGAATTGTACAGCAACAAGCGTATAATGGAGACTGGCGAAATGCGTGGTCACGAAATGCACTTTCTGAACATCAAGGAATGCTATATGAAACTGGATGCAAAAACGCCAGAAATTCATTATCGTGGCGGTAAGATACTAAATCAATTTGATGCCATTATACCCAGAATCAGACCTAGCATTACATTTTACGGTTGCGCTTTGACCAGACAATTTGAAGCATTAAAAGTATATTGCTTAAATTCATCGAATGCTATTACGCAATCACGTGATAAATTATACTCTTTGCAATTACTATTGAATCATGGTGTTGAAATTCCTACCACTGGTTTTGCTAATTCCCCTTTGGATACGGATGATTTGATAAAAATGGTGGGCGGTTCTCCACTAATCGTGAAATTACTAGAAGGAACACAAGGAAAAGGAGTTGTGTTGGCAGAAACAAAAAAAGCCGCAGAAAGTGTCATAAATGCTTTCAAAAGCTTAAATGCCAATATATTAGTTCAAGAATTCATCAAAGAAGCCAATGGAAAAGACATTCGTTGTTTTGTAATTGATGGAAAAGTAGTGGCTGCTATTCAGCGTGAAGCAATGCCGGGCGAATTCAGGGCTAACATTCATCTTGGAGGAACAGCATCTGTTATAAAAGTAACCGCTGAAGAAAAACGTATTGCCATCAAAGCAACCAAAGCAATGGACCTCAAAGTGGCAGGTGTAGACATTATTCGTTCCGCTAAAGGCCCGTTGTTATTAGAAGTAAATTCATCGCCAGGACTAGAAGGAATTGAAGGAGCTACCAATAAAGATATTGCCGGCGAAATGATCAAAGCAATCGAGAAAAATTTTAAAATAAAATAGCAGTCAGTAGCCGTTTACAGTCTATTGAAAACTTTTAAAATTACTTTAAAACTAAAAAAATGAACGAATATCTTGATATAATTCTTCGAAGTATTTTCGTTTATTTTTTTATGGTTATTGCCTTGAGACTTTTTGGCAAGAAAGAATTGTCTCAACTAAACACTGCTGATGTAATATTAATTCTGCTAATCAGTAACTCTGTTCAAAATGCAATGGTAGGAAACGACACCAGTTTATCGGGAGGTTTAGCTGCGGCAACTGTATTGTTTACCATCAATTTTATTTTAAAAAAATTGATGTTTAAGTACCCAAGATTCAGTGATTTCATGCAAGAAAAACCAGAAATCCTTATACACAACGGCAATTTAGATTTTAAGACTCTTAGCAAATTAAACATCACTTCTGATGAATTAAAAGAAGCCATGCATGAACATGGAGTCGAATATTTTAAAGATGTAAAATTAGCAATCCTAGAAATAGACGGAAATATTAGCATTATATCCGGAAATGCTAATTTAAAACAGACCCATTACAAACGAAGACGCATTCATAAAAATTTGAGTGGAATAAATTAGACATAAAAAAAACAATATATATTCACGAAATTTATTTTCTTGAAATAAAGTGCTGTTAAAAAATTAAACACTCCTATAAAATCACAAAATTTGACCTTAACGCCTTTTAATAAAAAAAATATTTAACGAAAGAAATACAAGATCTTCTGTTTTAAACAAATATGTTTTTGGAGCATAAAAAAACCATTCTCTGTAAGAATGGTTTTTTATTATGATTTTTATTTTAGTATTAAATAAAAATACTAAAAATATAGTAAATGATTGCTGCTAATATTGCTGAAATTGGAATGGTTAAAACCCAAGCCCATAATAAACTTACGGTCATTCCCCATCGCACGGCTGAAACTCTTTTAGTAAGTCCAACTCCAATTATAGATCCAGTAATAGTATGCGTTGTACTTACGGGCACTTTAAAATGCTCTGTAAAATATAAGGTCAGTGCCCCAGCAGTTTCTGCGGCAACACCTTCAAAAGAGGTCACTTTTGTTATTTTAGAACCCATTGTTTTCACGATCTTCCAACCGCCGCTTAAAGTCCCTGCTGCAATAGCAGAATAACAGGCAAGTGGAATCCAAGTTGGCATTTTAAAGGCTCCTTCGTCATTAGGAAGCACCACATCTAACCAAGCTGGAAGCGATTCCTGAGCAACACCACTGGTGTGAATATAAACCGCAACCGCTGCTGCAATAATACCCATTACTTTTTGGGAGTCATTCCCTCCATGCCCTAAACTAAAGGCTGCTGAAGACAGTAATTGCATTTTTTTCAACCATGCAGTAGCTTGATTTAAATTTAAACTACTAAATATCAAACAAAATGTACTTATAGACAGAACGATGAATGCCACTAAAAACCATTTAATATTATGGGATTCAAACGCAACACTCCAAAAAGGAGAATCAAAACGAGGGTCTTTAATCTGGTCGTAATAGATCATTTGACTTTCTACAAACCAGATGGTCAAAATCATTAAAGAAGCTGTAAATATTTTAGGATAAATACTTTTTTTAGAGGCATTTAGCAACCAAATTGATATTAAATAAGACATTAAAGCGCCTAACAAAGGTGCCAATATAATAAATGCAACGATGATCAAAACACCTGAGGGCATTCCTCCATCTTTTCCAACATTGTACCAAGAAACCACACCAAATCCGGCATGAGCGATAGCTGCTCCGGCAAAACCACCAATTAAGGTATGTGAAGAACTAGAAGGAATTCCTTGCCACCAAGTGAATAAATTCCAAATGATAGCGGCGATTACACCCGCCAAAATAACGACTAAATTAATATCCATCGTATTGGCTGTTTTTGCCACAGTATCTGCAACACCAAAACCAAAAACCCAGTACGCCAAAAAGTTAAAAAAAGCGGCCCAAACAACTGCTTGAAAAGGAGTTAATACTTTTGTGGCAACAACGGTTGCTATAGCATTGGCAGCATCATGAAAACCATTAATGTAATCAAAAATTAAAGCCAGGACTATAATAACTATAAGTAGAGTAAATTCCATAATTATAATTTCAGAATAAAACGGATTGAATTAAGAATGTTTTACAGAAATGGATTCTAAAACACTCGCTACACTTTTACATTTATCAGTAGCCGTCTCTAAAACTGACAATACTTCTTTGTACTTGATAATGTTTTTTGCATCCGTTTCATTTTCGAATAAATCAAGAACTGCTTTATCATAAACATTATCTGATTTATTTTCTAATTTATTAATTCTGACACAGGCATCCGTGATGTTCTTTATATTTTTTAAATCTCTCAATTCTCTTACCGCTACATCAATATTTTGACATGCTTCAAGATTGATTTCAGTCAATTTTCTAATGGATTTCGTAATTTTATCAACTTGATACAATTTCATCCTGCTCGCTGCACCATGAAGGTTATCCGCTACATTATCAATTGAAGTAATTAGAGAGTGTATGTCCTCTCTGTCAAATGGAGTAATAAAATTTCTACTCAACTCTAAACTTGTTTGACGTGTTATATCCTCTCCTTTTTGTTCTAATGCATCAATTTTCATAAAAAGGTCTTCGCGCTCTTTTAAAGGAAGGTTTACAGCTTCGTGTAAATTTGTAGCAATTTCAATTAAATTACTGGATGCTTGTTCAAAAAGCGGAAAGAACTTTTTGTCTTTAGGAACCAAAAATTGGAAAAAATTATTTATGTTCATTTCATTAAAATTTAGTCCGGCAAAATTAATTCATTATTCATTGTTAATGTTAAGCCATTGTTAATAAATCATTTTCTATTTGAAAACTGTTCAAAAAAGAAACCGTCTTTTCAATATCATAATGCAAAATTCGATCTTCTTTAATCAAAGGAACTTCTTCGCGATAGGCCTGCAAAAACATTTCAATAAAATCACTAGACAGCATTGGCCGTCTGTATTCAATAGCTTGCGAAGCATTCATCAATTCTATTGCTAAAATGCGTTCCAGATTATCCAAAACCCGTAATGCTTTGGTAGCGGCATTTGCCCCCATACTCACATGATCTTCCTGACCGTTGCTGGAAACTATACTATCTACACTAGCAGGAGTTGCCAGTTGTTTATTTTGACTGGCGATACTGGCAGCTGTATACTGAGGAATCATCAAACCAGAATTCAAACCGGGATTATCTACTAAAAATGCCGGGAGATTCCTACTTCCGGAGATCAATTGATACGTTCTTCTTTCAGAAATACTTCCCAACTCAGCCAAAGCGATTGCCATAAAATCTAAGGCTAAAGCCAAAGGTTGTCCGTGAAAATTACCTCCAGAAATAATTTGGTCACTTTCAATAAAAATATTAGGATTATCAGTAACGGAATTGATTTCAGTCTTGAACACTTTTTTTACATAATCAATTGCATCTTTTGAAGCACCATGCACTTGTGGCATGCATCGGAACGAATATGGATCTTGGACATGATTTTTTTCTTGTTCGATAATTTCGCTCCCGTCTAAAAATCCTTTTATGCGTTTAGCAGTAACAATTTGTCCTTTGTGAGGCCTTATAAAATGGATCAATTCATTAAAAGGTTCTATTCTTCCATCAAATCCTTCAAGTGAAATAGAACCTATTAAATCTGCTAAATAAGAAAATTTGCTGACTTTCATTAAGATATGTACTCCATAAGCACTCATAAATTGTGTTCCGTTCAATAAGGCTAATCCTTCCTTAGACTGCAGTACTATTGGCTCCCAGCCAAAATGTTTTAGAACTTCGCTGGAATGCACTTTTTTACCTTCAAAATACACATCGCCAGCACCTAATAAAGGCAGTGATAAATGCGCCAAAGGAGCCAAATCTCCCGAAGCGCCCAGCGATCCTTGCGCATAAATTACCGGAAGAATATCATTGTTATAAAAGGCAATCAATCGTTCCACCGTTTGCAATTGAATGCCAGAATAACCATAACTCAACGATTGAATTTTCAGCAACAACATCAGTTTCACAATCTGAGTTGGTACTTCCTCTCCCGTTCCGCAGGAATGCGATTTGACTAAATTTTCCTGAAGTTTTGATAAATTTTCATTCGAAATCTTAACATTACAAAGCGACCCAAAACCTGTATTTATACCGTAAATGGGATCCGAATGTGAAGCCATTTTTTTATCTAGATAATCGCGACATTTTTGAATATTTATTTTTGCTTCATCGGACAAAGCCAATGATTTATGATGTGAGACAATTCCCTCTAGCGTTTCCAGGCTAAGCAACTCAGTACTAATGTAATGCGTATTATCCATTTTGATAGTGTTTAAAAGGTAAAATTGAATAAATCTTTATAAATACACAACATTTATTGCTAATAATTTACATTTCATAACCCGTTGGGTTCAATTAATTTTTGATGATAATTTTCGTCAGTTCGAGTGATCCCGCTTTTGGGCGGGATTATATCGAGAACTAGAAAATTAGTATTAAAAACGGTTCTCGATACATTTTTTGTTGCGTATTACTACACAAAAAACACTCGAACTGACGTTTTGAATAATTACACCCAACGGGTATTTCCTAGTTAAACAAAAACCAAATAATAGCCTTCAGATATCAATAACTATATGACTTTAACAGATCAAATTTTGATTATTCCTTTCCTTTTCCTCAGAACACTAAAGCACTAATTCGTAAAAATATAAACCCATTAACCTGCTTGGAATGCAAATTAAGTAGAATTAAATCCATTAAGCACTGCAAAAAATAGAACTTCGGCTGCATACATTTTTATAAACTTTAGAGATTTATACGAATAGCTTTATCTGAGACTGAATATATCATACAATATTTCATAATCCGCAAATAGCTTCTCCTATTTTAAAATATTCGCAAAAACACTGTCAAACGCTTTGTTTTTTATAAAAAACTGTACTTTTGAAAGATCAAAATGGAAAACAACAAAGCTACATATCACGCTTCGATAACAACTCAAATCTGGGTTAGCACTGCTGTTACGTTTACTACAACAACTACAACTACCCCCTTGGGGTAAATTTTCAACATATAATCCTATTTATCATATTTTTTTCACAAGAAAGAAAGACCTTGAGTGTATAACAAACATTACATTTTTCAAAAAAAACAACACACACCATTAGATCTCCTGCAGGCAATTAATCCTGAAAATGGCGACTCCCCATTACATTAAAAACAAATAACTTGCTATGAAAGTATTAAAATTTGGCGGAACTTCGGTTGCCAATGCACAAAATATAAAACTGGTTTTAGCTATCGTTAGCGATAAAGCAAAAGAAGAAAAATTAATCGTTGTGGTTTCTGCTTTCAGTAAAGTTACTGATTTGCTTCAAATTGCCTCCCAAAAAGCGGCTGCTGGAGACGAAAAATTCAAAGTTATCCTTGCCGATATAGAAAAAAAACACTTAGATACCTTAAAAGAACTTATACCAGTAAGCGAACAAAGCAGTCTTTTGAGCCATATCAAAAGAATCATTAATCATCTGGAAACCTTATTGGATGGATGTTACCTTTTAGGCGAATTATCTCCCAGAACTTCAGATACTATTTTGAGTTTTGGTGAATTACTGTCCTCGTATATCATTGCTGAAGCATTAAAACAAAACCTAATAAACAGCTGTTATAAAGACAGCCGAGAATTAATAAAAACCAATAACCATTTTGGAAAAGCAATTGTTAATTTTGATGCTTCCAATGAATTAATTGTTGCTTTTTTTGCTTCGAATGAGAGTCAGGTAGTGGTTATGCCCGGATTTATTGCTGCCTCTTTAGACGGAATCAATACTACTTTAGGGCGCGGTGGATCTGATTATACAGGCGCTATTCTTGCAGGCGCTCTTGATGCAACTGACTTGGAGATTTGGACTGACGTCAACGGAATGTATACTGCCAATCCAAAAATTGTAAAACAAGCACAACCTATAGCTTACATTTCTTACCAAGAAGCCATGGAGTTGTCACATTTTGGTGCCAAAGTCTTATATCCGCCAACAATTCAACCGGTATTAAGAAAGAATATCCCAATTCTGATCAAAAACACTTTTGAACCTAAGGCTGAAGGAACCTATATTTCAAATCAGGTTTTTGCGCAATCAAATCCTGTAAAAGGAATTACTCATATTGATGCTATTTCCTTAATTACGCTTGAAGGCTCCGGAATGATTGGTGTTTCCGGTTCATCCAAAAGACTTTTTGAAGTATTATCCAATAAAAACATCAACGTAATTTTCATCACTCAAGCCTCCTCAGAGCACTCGATTTGTATTGGAATTCTAAATTCGGATGCCGATGTGGCGCAAGAGGCCATCAACAAAGCTTTTGAAATAGAAATTTTACAAAATAAAATAGACCCTTGCATTGTTGAAAACAACCTTTGCATCATTGCTTTAGTTGGCGAAAATATGAAAAACCACCAAGGATTGAGCGGTCGAATGTTCAGTACTTTGGGTAAAAACAACGTCAACATCCGAGCGATTGCTCAAGGTGCTTCCGAAAGAAATATTTCGGCAGTAATCAACGAAAGAGATGTGAAAAAAGCATTAAATTCATTGCATGAAACCTTTTTTGAAGAAAATACCAAACAGTTAAACCTATTTGTAATGGGCGTTGGAAATGTGGGGGAGAAATTCATCGAACAAATTCACCAACAAAAGAAATTCCTAAAAGAGAAGCTAAAGATAAACCTGCGTGTCATTGCGTTGTCAAATTCCCGAAAAATGCATTTTGATGAAGACGGAATCTCCTTAAAAGAATGGAAATTTGCTTTAGAAACTGGAGAACCTGCGGATAAAGAACAGTTTATTGCAAATGTAAAAGAGCTCAATTTACGCAATAGTATTTTTGTGGATATCACGGCAAATGAAAGTGTGTCTAAAACCTACGAACAGTATTTAAAAAGAAATATTGCCGTAGTAACCTGCAACAAAATTGCCTGCGCCTCCGAGTACGACAATTATAAAAAACTAAAAAAATTATCCAGACAGTTCAATGCGCCTTTCCTATTTGAAACCAATGTGGGAGCTGGATTACCAATCATTGATACGGTAAAAAATCTCGTTGCCTCCGGCGATAAAGTCAATAAAATCCAAGCCGTTTTATCTGGAAGTTTGAACTTTATCTTTAATAATTTTGATGAAAATAACACTTTTCATGACGTTGTTAAAGAAGCTGGTGTACAAGGATTTACAGAACCTGACCCGAAAATTGATTTGAGCGGAATTGACGTTGCCAGAAAGATATTGATTCTGATACGAGAAAGCGGTTACAAAATGGAAATCAATGAAATCACAAACGAATCGTTCCTGCCAGCAGAATGTTTGAATACGACTTCAAATGAAGCATTTTTCGAATCTTTACAGACACATGCCGCTCATTTTGAAACTATTTATAAAGAAGCGTTAAGCAAAGAATCTCGTTTGAAATACGTAGCGCAATTCGAAAACGGGAAAGCAAATGTTGGGTTGCGATTCATTCCTAAAGACCACCCCTTTTACAATTTGGAAGGAAAGGACAACATCGTATTATTCTTCACAGATCGTTACGTAGACCAACCTTTATTAATAAAAGGTGCTGGTGCCGGAGCTGCAGTTACCGCATCAGGAATATTTGCAGATGTAATTAGAATAGGAAACGTATAAATTAGTCGTAAGGTCAAATGTCGTAAAGTCTGAAAGTTAGCCACTTGATTTTATGTTCATTCCTAAGACTTTACCACTTTATGACTTTAGACTTTAGAATTAAGACTATTATTATGAACGAAATAAAAATATTTTGCCCTGCCACAATCGCTAATCTTTCTTGCGGGTTTGATGTCCTTGGTCTGTGTTTAGAAACTGCTGGTGACGAAATGATTATTCGGAAATCAGACATAAAAGGGATTCGCATCACTAAAATTGTGGGTGCCGACTTGCCTTTGGAAACCGAAAAAAATGTGGCTGGAGTATCAGCTTTGGCTATGCTGGAAGCTGTTGAAACGGAATTTGGATTCGAAATCGAAATCTACAAACACATCAAAGCCGGTAGTGGAATTGGCAGCAGTGCCGCCAGTTCAGCGGGAGCAGTTTTTGGAATCAACGAATTATTAGGGCGTCCATTTACACGCAAAGAGTTAGTTTTATTTGCCATGCAGGGCGAAAAACTAGCCAGTGGAAACGCTCATGCGGATAACGTTGCTCCTGCCCTTTTGGGTGGATTCACGCTAGTAAGAAGTTCCAATCCATTGGATATTATCAAAATAGAAAGTCCCTCTGAATTGTATGCCACCGTGGTTCATCCTCAAATTGAGTTGAAGACTTCGGATGCGCGATCGGTGTTGAAGCAAACAGTTTCCTTGAAAAGTGCGATTATGCAATGGGGAAATGTAGGCGGATTAATCGCTGGATTGTACACCAAAGATTATGACTTAATTGGTCGATCATTGCATGATGAAATCGTAGAACCGTTGCGTAGCGTTTTGATTCCGGGATTTGATTTAATCAAGCAAACTGCTTTAGAAAACGGAGCTTTAGGTTCCGGAATATCAGGTTCTGGTCCTTCTATTTTTGCTTTAAGCAAAGGAAAGGAAACTGCCGATAAAATTGCCAAAGCCATGAGTGTTATTTACGACGAAATGAATTTACCATATGAAATTCACGTTTCAAAAGTGAATGACGAAGGGATTAAAATAATAGCCCCATAACCCCTAAAGAGGAATAAAAAAAACACAGCGATTTTAAAATTACAATAAATACATTCTAAATCCAGTTTCGTCTCCCTTCCCTTTGGGGAGGGTTGGGGTGGGGATTCTATAAATACTATACACAATGAAATATTACAGTTTAAACCATAACGCGCCCAAAGTTTCTTTCAGAGAAGCTGTAGTACAAGGATTAGCCACAGATAAAGGATTGTATTTTCCGGAAACAATTACCCCATTAGCACCTGCTTTTTTTGATACCATCGAAAATTTAAGCCATGAGGAAATTGCTTTTGAGGCGATTAAACAATTTATAGGTGACGAAATTCCCACAGACACTTTAAAACAAATCATTGCCGAAACCCTGTGTTTTGACTTCCCCGTGGTCGAAGTCGAAAAAGATATTTATTCCCTAGAATTATTTCATGGACCAACAATGGCTTTCAAGGACGTAGGCGCGCGATTCATGTCGCGTTGTTTGGGGTATTTCAATAAAGATAACGCCGACAGTAAAAACACGGTTCTTGTTGCCACTTCCGGTGATACGGGAGGTGCTGTCGCCAGTGGTTTCCTTGATGTAAAAGGTGTGGAAGTGATTATCCTTTATCCATCAGGAAAAGTGAGCGATATTCAGGAACGACAATTGACTACTTTAGGACAGAATATCAAAGCGCTTGAAGTGGAGGGCGTTTTTGATGATTGTCAGGATATGGTAAAGAAAGCGTTCTTGGACGAAAGTCTAAAACATAAAAACTTAACATCTGCGAATTCAATAAATATTGCGCGCTGGCTGCCCCAAATGTTTTATTTTTTCTTTGCGTACAAAGCATTAAAAAAAAGAAACAAACCGTTAGTTTTCTCTTGCCCAAGTGGGAATTTTGGGAATATCTGCGCGGGTATTATCGCAAAAAAAATGGGATTGCCTGTTCAACATTTTGTAGCGGCTACGAATGCAAATGACACGGTTCCACGGTTTTTAGAAAACGGAATTTACGCCCCAAAACCATCTAGAGCTACAATTTCGAATGCGATGGATGTGGGGAATCCAAGTAATTTTATCCGAATTCAGGAAATGTATCACAATGACTTAGAGCAATTCAAAAAAGATTTCTCTTCGTTTACTTTTTCTGATAAAGAGACTTTAGAAGCCATGACTACCATCTATAATATATCCGGCTATATTGCTGAACCTCATGGAGCAGTGGGTTATTTAGGATTGAAAAAAGAATTACAAAATTACCTAAATGCTATTGGTATTTTCCTAGAAACCGCCCACCCTATTAAATTTTTGGATACGGTTGAACCAACATTAAACGTAAAACTGCCTATTCCTACCCAAATTGAAAGCGTTTTAGGAAAGGACAAAGTAAGCGTGAAAATTAAAACCTACAAAGAATTGAAAGCATTTTTGGAATAAAATTTTCTCAAAACAATTAAACTACTATGGCTTAAATATCCATAGATTTGGTTTGCCAGACTAAAGTCTGCAAGATTAAAATGGGAACAAAAAAAATCAAACCGCAGATTCGCAAATTAAACACATCAAAGCTGAATAAATAATTCGCAAGTTCTTGGTGAAATTTTTAGAAGCGAAAGTGAAATGTACCAAAGTGCATAGTTTTAACTATATTCTGTATGAAATAATAAAAAACGACTTAGAATTCAATTTTAATCATTTTTTATATCCAAATAAATCTGGTCTTAAGATGGTTCTAAACTTTTGTTTTAGAACACAAAAAAAACAATTCTACCAATTTTACGCATCAATTTTAAATATATAATTATGAGTAATTTACAGGAAAACAAAGCGATAAATTCTGTCACAGAAAAATAAAATTCAAGATCTAAAAATATAGCTTGAATATGACTTATTTAATACTTACTTTTGCAAAAAAATTGAGTTGTTTTCTTTAGGCCTTGTATGGGTATAAAAAACAACATCAACCCCATTAAAAAAACGAAGTATTTAAGAATCTGTTTCAATGTAACTAAAACAACAGATAAAAAACACTCCAAAAAAACTACCTGATAAAGTAGCTTCCCATATCAACATAATTTATTAAAAAAAGGAGAAAAAAGTGTATGACGGATCATAGCATGAATGCTGTTAGTTTTGAAATTGAATTATTGGATAAACACAAAGACTATAGAAATCATTACAGATCAAATGATTTGTATTGGGGCGTAGGAATCGAAAATGAATGCTATTTAGAGTTTGAAAACCATCGTGTGGTGGACAAAGATTTTTTGCTTACTAAAGGACTTCATGAAAAGTATAGTGTTAATCATTTTAAGAATTACAAAGAAAACATATACCAGAATTCATTGCTGAAAATATTATCCGATAAAGAATATTATTTGCCGGTACTGATGAATTCCCATTCGTTTACAAAAACGGACATTAACAACCAACATAAGACTTTTGATCCCATAGATAATGAACCAAATCCTGACTATTCAGGGGAAAGTATCTTTGAAATACTACAAAAAAACAATCCTTATTTTATAGACGAGCTTCAAAAAGAATTCATTTTTGATGGTGACACAGTTGAATTTGTTACGCAAAAATTTTACAAAACAGATGTTGACTCGGTTATTGCTGAATTAGCTACAATAAAACAAGGTTTCATACACCATTTACAAAACGCTTTTGATAAAGACAAAATCTTTACGGAATACGGCCCTGTAAAAATATGTGCTGTAAACCATCCCTTTGCTATATTTATATCAAACGACACGAATTATTCTGTTTTTAATAATATGACCTATCACTTCAATTTAACTATTCCAACTGAATTAAATAGTGATGGAGAAATTAAGGATAAATTAGGTTTTATAAAAAAACACCAGAGAGCAATTCGATTATTCCAATGGCTGAGCCCCTTGTTTATGATAAAATTTGGTTCTTCTGATTATTTATCGCACAATGACAGCAGCGTCAATTTGACAAAAGCATCACAACGATGTGCTATGTCAAGGTACATTGGTGTGGGCACTTATGACACCAATGTGATGAAAACCGGGAAGATTGTCCAGATGAATTTTGACGAACATCCCATGCATGAAAATCCAATGTGGTGGGTGAACCGTTATTCTGAAATATCGGATTACGAAAAGATTGATAAAATTGGCCTAGACATCAATTTTCACAAGCACAAAAATCATGGTATTGAGTTTCGAATATTTGATTATTTCGACGAAAAACACCTACAGGAGGTTTTGAATTTTCTTGTTTTTATTATGGATCATGCCTTATTAAACGAAATAGAAAATCCTATTTGCGATTTGGAATGGAATAACTTTGTTTATGAATCTATTATACACGGCAAAGAAACGGACGTACCAGCAAACCTTATCGTACTTTTAGAAAACATACTGTCTGTTAAGATAGAATCTACTGATCCTTTATTAATTTACGAACAAATATACAGCAGTTTACACGCTCGTTATTACGAAAATGGCTTTTGCAGTTCTTTACTAATTAAAAAGCAAGTACTTCAAATGCACTAGTATCTTTTTAGAAAAACCTGAAAGTATGTATACTTCTTAGTGACTTAACCCCACAAGAAGTATACTATTTACAAGAGGTTTTAATTAATCATGATAATAAAAAATAGCAGAAGCGTACCCACTTTCAGGATCATTATTACTCCACCAATCTGCTCTAATTTCTGAAAAATAATTATAATTATCAGCTCCTGCCTGAGACTGCAGCGGATAAATTACTTTGCCCTCTTTCCTGTAGGCTTTATCGGTATCTGTTTCTGGCACCACTACTACTATATGCCCGGATTTATTTAAAATAATTCTTTTGGCACAAATGATTCCTACACCACCATTGGCATTTACTTTCTCTTGAAGTTCATTAACATCAGCGATTCTTTCCCATCCAAACTCATTTCCGGATTGTAAAAACCAATCATAGATGTAATTTGAATAAAAAGGCCTTACCGTTTCATCAAAAATAACAGCCACTTCGTTCCCTTTCTCCAGTTCCTCAATTGCCTTATCCGTCCATCTCAATCTGGGAATATAGACCTTGGCAAAAAAGCAATAATCAAAAGTATAAATATTACAATAGGTATCCGATGCGTCTTTCTGATACCGAAAACTTTTTGAAACATCCAGTGCAGTGATGATGTTACGAATTGACGTCAGTTTAGACTCAAGACTAGTTAAATCCCTAAAAGGAATTGAAGGATCACCAATAGGTTTGTACGTTTCCTCTTTACTGTCAAGACTTGCTCGTGCACCAAGTTCAAAATTAGGCACCTCAATATCCGTACTTTTTTCAGTGGCTTCATCTACGAGCTCGATATCTCTTGAAAATACAAAACCCTCTGTTTCAGTATTAAAAAGCTTTACTTTCCACCAATCTGATGCTGTTTTTTCAATTAATTTAACAGTATGTCTAAACGGTATTTTTATTAAAATTTTGGAATTATCATGCGTTGCCGGAAAATCTCTTAGATTTAATAACGGGGTAGCGACTCTATATTTCATACTAATCAGTTTCTTATAAATCATTCTACCGCCAAAATACTAAAAACAACTAACAAAGCACCACCAGAAGTCGTTATTTTAAGATTTTTTTTAGAAACTAATAATGCCTGATAACAATAAATAGTGTTATTTAGTCAGTAAAAAAGGGAGAGTGCACATTCCGATTTAGAAGAAATTGAAAATGTTTTAGACATTGCATTTAAAGGTATACTCTAAAAACATAAACCAATTGAAAAGTGATTATTACTAGGTTTTTTATTAAAATATTTTGATTCAGTGTCAAATAGAGCGCAGTCGAGATTCTTTTATTACTCACCGCACTTACGATTATTAGTAAATATGAGCGATCTTAAATATATATTCAAAAATAAATTTAATCCGAAAAGAAAAAGAAATAATCAATATCAACTATTCAATTCTTCTTCTGCAAGAATTAAAATTGTCTTTAAAATCGCATTTCAAAACACCTACTAAAAATCAAAACGGCGAAGAAAATTTTTCCACAGTTTTAGTTGTATCACAATTTATTAAACTTAAATCACTTTCCACCAGTAGACGCATAGCACATGAGCCCGCCTTTTTGCATAGTAAACACAATCAATTCATTAGACTATTTACCTCTATTATGGGATAATGCTTTTTTATTAAAATCAACGACAATTCCAATTCGATTTATCTAAAACTTTTTAAAAAACAAGAAAATTAAAACACAAAAACAATTTATCAATTACATAAAGAATACAAAACGTGGCTAAACGAACTTTTGTTTGACAAAGATGACCTTTCAATTATGGCAAACCAACTTCAGGAAATAGCAGGAAAAAACACTTCCAAAAAGGTGTTCATCCTAGATGATCATTTTCACAATTAGTTAGCCATCCTAAAAGAGCAAATTGACATTTTAAATTAGGATCTCAAAAACCATAAATCCTTCCTTGAAGCACTCGTTCGCAGAAATACTGCTGATATTGAACATAAAAAATTTCAGGCTATTGCAAAATACCGAGAAAATATTGCTTTTTTAAAAATATTTAAAAGTTAAGAGAATAGTTGATTGGTTATTTATCAAAATGGATGTAATCCTAAAAAATTATTCCATTCAAACTAAATCCATTTTAAAAATCAAAAAAAAAGGATTCCTCAAATAGCCTCAAAATAATTGTAGAACAGTTTGTTCCAGTTTGGAATTGATAGACCTACAAATAATTCTATTATAAACGTTTATGTAACATAAGTCACCAATTTTAATAAAATCATATCCTAATTTTGTCCAATAATTTAGAAACTTAAAAATAAACGATATGTATTTTCAACACATTTACGACAAGAGTCTTGCTCAGGCAAGTTATTTTATTGGCTGTCAAAAAGCAGGAGTTGCCGCAGTTATCGATCCTAAAAGGGATGTTGACACCTACCTTGAAATTGCCAAGCAGAACAATATGAAAATTACTCATATTTTAGAAACACACATCCATGCTGATTTCCTCGCTGGTTCCAGAGAATTAGCCGCTTTGACGGGAGCAGAAATGTACCTCTCAGCGGAAGGCGGATCCGATTGGAAATATGAATTCCCTCATGTTGACCTTAGCGAGGGCGATGTTTTAAAACTTGGAAACTTAAAAATAGAGGTCGTTCACACGCCAGGACATACTCCGGAAAGCATTAGTTTTCTGCTAACCGATACTCCCGCAAGCAATGAACCCGTAATGTTATTTACCGGTGACTTTGTATTTGTTGGAGACATAGGAAGACCAGATTTGCTTGAAAAAGCAGCAGGAATGAAAGGAACACAGGAGATTGGTGCTAAACAAATGTATCAATCCATTGCCAAATTCGATGCATTACCTGATTATATTCAAGTTTGGCCTGGTCATGGTGCTGGTTCCGCTTGTGGAAAAGCATTAGGAGCTGTTCCAAGCACCACTATAGGGTATGAAAAAATAAGAAACTGGGCTTTTCAGTATAAAAATGATGAAACTGGTTTCATACATTATTTATTGGAAGACCAACCGGAACCGCCAAAGTATTTTGCGATGATGAAAAAACTAAATAAAGTAGATCGTCCGCTTATTACAACTATTCCAAAATTAAAACAACTGGATTATAGTGAGTTAACAGCAGCTTTAGAAAAAAGAATCAAATTGATAGATGCCAGAGATAAAACAGAATTTTCTAACGGATTTATTCCGGGAAGCATCAACATTCAAGGGAACAATTCATTTGCCACTTGGGCAGGATGGTTTCTTACTTATGAAGAACCTTTTATGTTGCTTGCCGATGAATCACAATTAGATGATTTGACCAGAAAACTAATGCGTATTGGATTAGACAACATTCACGGGTACATTCCTTCTACGAAAATATGGGAAGAAAATGGCGGTTCTTTGGAGAAAGTAAATCAAATTACAATAGAAGAATTTAAAGCCTTACAACAAGAAAAAGACGTTCAGGTAGTTGACCTTCGTGGCGCTGCTGAATACAAAGCAGGTCACATAAAAGGAGCTAATAATGCATTTATAGGCACTTTAGTAAATAATTTGGACAAAATAAGTAAGGAAAAAAAAGTGTTAATCCATTGCCAAGGAGGTGACCGGGCAACAATTGCCTATTCATTATTAGCGCGAAATGGTTATAAAAATGTTCTCAATTATTCTCCTGGAATGAATGAATGGGTAAGCCAAAATAATCCTATTGAATACTAAAAAAAACAATTATGTTCGGAATTTTTAAAAATATATTTTCAAAAAAAGACACCACACAAATGGAAAAAATACTAAAAGAAGGTGCGTTCCTTGTAGATGTTCGCACACCTTCAGAATTCGCAGAAGGTCACGTAAAAGGTTCAACCAATATTCCTTTGGATCAAGTGGCGAGCCAATTGGAAAAATTCAAAGAAAGAGAGCATATTATTGTTTTCTGCCGTAGCGGTAATCGCAGCGGTCAAGCCCAAATGATTTTGGAACAAAATGGTTTCAAAAACGTGACCAATGGTGGTACTTGGCAAGATGTAAACGAAGCGATAAGCAAATAAACAGCTGTTGTTTTAATAATAGTGTATGCAGTTTAAAACAAGAAAAGTAGTTGTTTTAAACTGCATATTTATTTATTCAGCAATGAAAATTAGAGGACAATAAAAACACTTTGATTTTATTCTACTTACAAATACTGAAAAAACATTTGATTTTTCAAATTCATTTAAATAAAGAAGTAAATTTGATAGTGCTTTTAGAAAAAATTTTCATTTTTACTCTTCTACGAAACAAATACAACTAAACTACTTTTTGCACTTAATTATAAAATAATATGGAAACAAAAAAAGCAGCAAACAAAGACTTAATTTTAAGAGAAAAATTAGCATTGCAACGGACTGTATTGGCCAACCAATCTACTTTTCTTGCCTTTTTGAGAACGTCAATGTATTTTTTGATTGCGGGTTTAAGTTTGAGAAATCTGCTCAAAATTGAAAATAGTTTACTGATTGAAATCGCACTTTTTATCACTTCATTTATCATTTTTGTTTTTGGGACAATCAACTATTTCAAGCATAAAAAATCCATCCTAGAAAATAAAAAACACATAGGTGACTACCAATTAGAATATTACAAATTATAAGAACTTACACTTTTTTATTCCTAACTTCTTTTTTAAACGGAGATTTTAAATTCATAAATTACATCAATTGAAAACAAATACAACCAAACTAGGACTGAAAGAAAATTGGAAACAATTTACTATTTTGGTAATTGTCAATGCCTTTGTCGGCGGAATGATAGGAATGGAACGAACTATTATTCCAAAATTTGCTGAGATTGAATTTGGTATTGCTTCAAAAACGGCTATTCTCTCTTTCATCATTGCCTTTGGAATTACAAAAGCCATTACCAATTATTTTACGGGCAAACTGGCGAACCGTTTCGGGAGAAAAAATCTGCTTTTATTCGGTTGGATTCTGGCCATTCCTATTCCTTTTATTTTAATTTATGCTGAATCTTGGAACTGGGTGATTTTTGCCAATATTTTATTGGGAATTAGTCAAGGACTTACCTGGAGCAGTACAGTGGTGATGAAAATTGATTTGGTTGGAGAAAAAGATCGTGGACTTGCGATGGGACTCAACGAGTTTGCCGGTTATTTTGCCGTTGGATTAGTTGCTTTTCTGTCAGGCTACATTGCACAAAAATATGGCATTACGCCCTACCCTTTTTATTTGGGAATTGGGATTTCGATAATTGGTTTTTTATTGACTTTATTTTTTGTAAAAGATACCCGAGTATTTGTTCATCAAGAAAACACAACGAATAAAACTAAAAAATTAGATACTATTTTTCTTGAAACTACTTTCAAAAACAAAACATTAAGCACCATAACACAAGCAGGATTAGTCAATAACCTGAATGACGGCATGATTTGGGGACTTTTACCTATTGTGTTGCTTTCTTTGAATTATGATTCACAGAATATTGGAATTATAACCGCCATTTATCCTACTGTTTGGGGTTTTGGACAATTGGTAACCGGAAAAATGTCTGATGTTTATTCGAAAAAAAAGATGTTGTTTTGGGGAATGTTACTTCAGGGAATAGCGATACTTTTTATTCCTTTTGCTGCAGCATTCTATCAGTTGGCCGCAATTTCAGCATTTTTGGGTTTAGGAACGGCGTTAGTCTACCCCACCTTTTTATCTGCCATCGCACAAGCTACAACTCCACATCAAAGAGCAGAAAGTATTGGCACATTCAGGCTTTGGAGGGATTTAGGATATGCGATAGGCGCGATTATTTCAGGAATAACAGCTGATTTATTCGGTGTAAATTATGCTATTGTTCTAATCGGTGTCATCACCATTGTATCATCACTAATTATTGAAATCCGAATGCCGAAAGACTCTTTATAAAAAACAACCCGCTAATTTTAATCTAAAATCATCTCTTTTTAGAGAATAATAATTAAAAAAATGGAGCCAAAAAAATTAAAAAAATGGACTGTTCAAAATATTGTTTTTATCGTATTAATAGCACTACTTCTGTTCAGTCCGTTGGGCACTTTTGTAAAAGTAGAACTGAATCGATTAATTGCTTTTTCGCCTAAAACAATTGCCGTTATGGATCAAAAAGAACTGTCAACTTATCAATGGCAATTAAAAGACGCCACCGGAAAGACGGTGTCATTGGACGCATACAAAGGTAAAATAGTATTCATTAATTTCTGGGCCACCTGGTGTCCACCTTGTATTGCCGAAATGCCAAGCATTCAAAAATTATATGTTGATTATCAAGACAAAATAGTCTTTTTGTTTGTGACAACGGATTCCTTCGAAAAAGCAAATGCTTTTATGATTAAAGAAAATCTGACACTTCCTGTGTATCAATCGGTAACCAATCCTCCATTAGAAATGGAATCAGCGACAATTCCGGCAACCTATATTATTAATCAATCAGGAAATGTAATCGTAGCCAAAATTGGAACAGCAAATTGGAATAGTGATTCGTTCCGAGAAATGCTAGACGAGTTATTAAAAAAACAGTAGGACCATCCGTATCAAATTAGTATAAAATAATTTGTGTGATTTTTTTACACAAAAAATACTGGATTTTTTTTAATCCAAATAATAAAATTTCATAATCAGATAGTGCAGTACTAAATACAGTAAAGTTCCCACTATGGCTAATGTAGCAAGCCAACTAATCAAATTGAGTACAACATTAGGGATAAACTTCAGTCTGGGATGCGTGATTATTGGTTCCCTCCGAAGTCTTTTGTGGATACTTTCCTTTGCTATTTTGATTTTCTTTTTGATAATCAATAATTTTTTTAAAACAACAGTTCTGGATAATTCTTGTTGTTTTTGGATCCCTAATTACAGTGCTGTAAAGTACGTAATAAATTCAACATAAATAACGCATCAAACCAAAAAAGAATAATGCAATCCAAAATACTCTTCAAATTGTTCAGTCATACAAAATCAGTGTACATCAAACCTCTTTTATATCACGACTCGGTTTAAAGTGTCCTAATTATATCCCTTTGATATTTCCTCTGTTTTTCAAGAATATCACTTCAATTATTTTACTGGTCATTGCCGCCTCTATTTGGAGTCGATTAGACAATACTTCAATTATGTTTTTTTCTTCCTTCTCCAATTTTCCATCCGCAAGTAGTACTTCTAACGCAAGTGCAAATATGGTTTCTTTATCTTCTTTCTGAATCCATTCACAACAGGCAGAAAGGTATTTTAATTGCCCCATTTCAATTCTTAAAGCATAGGATTTTGCATAAAGAAGCGCAATATCGATTCCTATAAATTGCTCTTTAGAATTCAATATCCGCGATAATGTTGCTGTTTCCGAATCAGTAATTTGATTGTCCGCAGAAATGCAAGAATATAAAATTCCAACCCAAGCTTCATGAGCTGATACTATCAGATTTTTATTTTTGTTTTTATTATCATCAAATAAACTCATTTTTTTTGTTAAAGTTACAGATAACAGCACCAAGGAAGACTTAGTTTGGGATTTAATTATCATTTATTTTTTAGTGCATGGTAAATTTATCCGTGTAAGGCCAAAATAGTATTATGTCACTGCTGGACGATTCCATAACCACCTTTGCTATTCCATTTCCCTTATTTAAACATAAATTCGAACTAAAAAAGAGTGCAGCCCACTACTCGTCAATTAGTATGCTTAGAAGCACCAAAATGCTAACACACAAACACAGATGACTTTTTAATTGATTTTTTTTAGTAAATTTATAAAATCAGAATGAATGACAACCGCTATAGTTTTTATCTATTAAAAATTAATTTAGAGAAAGTTATTTATATGTAGTTTTGCTATTAAGAAAATAAAAAATAAATCATACTATGGAAAATAACACAAACCCAAGCTCCACGTCCTACAATGTTAACGGAGAAAACAAATGCCCATTTAATCATGGTGCGAGTGCAGGTACTCCTGCAAAGCAAGGTGCTGGTTCAGCTCCTACAAATCGCGAATGGTGGCCTAATCAGTTAAAATTGAATATCTTGCGCCAACACTCTGAACTGTCAAACCCTATGGGTGATTCATTCAATTATGCGGAAGAGTTCAAGTCTTTAGATTATGCTGCCTTAAAGCAAGATATTATGGATTTATTGAATACTTCGCAGGATTGGTGGCCGGCAGATTATGGTTTTTACGGCGGATTCTTTATTAGAATGGCATGGCATAGTGCAGGAACCTACCGTATTGCTGACGGACGTGGTGGTTCTGGAGCTGGTACACAACGATTTGCACCACTAAACAGTTGGCCTGATAATGCGAATCTAGACAAGGCTCGTTTGTTGCTATGGCCTATTAAACAAAAATATGGCAGAAAAATCTCTTGGGCTGACTTATTAATTTTAAGTGGTAACTGTGCATTTGAATCCGCAGGATTTAAAACTTTTGGTTTCGCTGGAGGTCGAGAAGATGTTTGGGAACCAAATGAAGATATTTATTGGGGTTCAGAGCGGGAATGGTTGGGAGACAATCGTTACAATGAAGAACGCGAATTAGAACAACCGCTAGCCGCAGTTCAAATGGGATTAATCTATGTAAATCCAGAGGGGCCTAATGGAAATCCAGATCCAGTATTGGCCGCTCATGATATTCGTGAAACGTTTGCTCGTATGGCAATGAATGATGAAGAAACCGTAGCGTTAAGTGCTGGTGGACACACATTGGGTAAAACACACGGTGCTGCAGATCCAGATAAATATGTAGGTCCAGAACCGGCTTCAGCCCCTATTGAGGAGCAAAGTAAAGGCTGGAAAAACAGCTTTGGAACCGGAAATGCAGGAGATACAATAACTAGCGGTCTCGAAGGAGCATGGACAACAACACCCGCAAAATGGAGTAATAACTATTTCGAAAACCTTTTTGG
This sequence comes from Flavobacterium sp. RSP15, assembly GCF_003968755.1. Classification (GTDB taxonomy): domain Bacteria; phylum Bacteroidota; class Bacteroidia; order Flavobacteriales; family Flavobacteriaceae; genus Flavobacterium. The sequence goes on from NZ_RYDL01000003.1 coordinate 77,900, forward strand.
ATACGAATGGGAATTGACCAAAAGTCCGGCTGGTGCGCATCAGTGGAGACCAAAAGATGGAGCAGGTGCTGGATTAGTTCCAGATGCACACGACCCTTCTAAAAGTCATCAACCGTTTATGCTAACCACAGATCTTTCATTACGTTTTGATCCAGCCTATGAAAAAATATCAAGACGCTTTTTAGAAAATCCGGCAGAATTTAATGATGTATTTGCCAGAGCATGGTTCAAGCTTACTCACAGAGATATGGGACCAAAAGTACGCTATCTGGGACCAGAAGTTCCTGCTGAAGAACTAATTTGGCAAGATCCAATTCCTGCGGTTACACATCCATTAATAAATGATCAAGATATAGTTAATCTTAAAACTATTATTCTTGATTCGGGATTATCTGTATCGGAATTAGTTTCAACTGCCTGGGCATCAGCTTCTACTTATCGTGGCTCTGATAAACGTGGGGGTGCTAATGGAGGTCGCCTACGTCTAGCACCTCAAAAAGACTGGAAAGTAAACAACCCAGCACAGCTAGAAAAAGTACTTAACAAACTGGAGAACATCAAAAACGAGTTCAATAATGCTCAATCTGATAGTAAACAAGTTTCAATTGCTGATTTAATTGTTTTAGGCGGTAGTGCAGCGATAGAGAAAGCGACATCAATAGCTGGTCAAACTATCTCAGTGCCATTCACACCTGGACGTACAGACGCATCACAAGAACAAACAGATGTAGAATCATTTGCTGTTCTTGAGCCTCAAGCTGACGGTTTCCGTAACTATGTTAAAACAAAATATACAATATCAGCAGAAGAAATGCTGATTGATAAAGCACAATTATTGACCTTAACAGCTCCAGAAATGACTGTTCTTGTAGGCGGTATGCGTGCATTGAATACAAACTTTGATCAGTCTCAAAATGGTGTTTTTACAAAACATCCAGAAACCCTTACAAACGATTTCTTTGTAAACCTACTTGATTTAGGTACCACATGGAAAGCAGTTTCTGAGTCAGATGATGCATTCGTAGGAAGTGATCGTACAGCAGGCGGATTGAAGTGGATAGGAACTCGTGTAGATCTTATTTTTGGTTCTAATACGGAACTAAGAGCCATTGCCGAAGTGTATGGGTACAAAGACGGTCAAGAAAAATTTATAAAGGACTTTGTAGCAGCGTGGACTAAGGTGATGAACCTGGATCGTTTTGACTTACTGTAATTTAGATTTTATAATTTGTTTAAAAAGGTGGTCTGGCAACAGATCACCCTTTTTATTATCTAAAAATTTCAGATTAATTTCTTCTTTTCTTTAGAGCTTATAAAATTTTTGTTCAAAATAATCCTTTGTATGATGATGTCTTTATAAAAATATTTATAGCGGATTGCTTCTTTTGATTCATAAGGACTAAAAAGTCTATTTTAATTATCGTCAGAAAGAACACGAAAAAAGATTTTTCCTATCAACTCTGAGCCAACTAACAACTAAATGCTGCTACTCGCTTATATTAACTCATCGCTTATTTCATCAAAAAAACGTCAATAAGTACCCCAATAAAGATCCTCCCAAAACTATAAAAGCACTATTTATTTTTTTTAAACTAACGATCAAAACCAAGCTTAAAATACCAATAAAAATTGTCTTCCAATCTGTAACGACATCTTTACCCATTTCAAAACAAACCGAAATAATAATAGCTACTGAAGCCACATTTACAGCATCTAGGAATACTAAAAATAATTTTGAGTTCCGCAACTTCTTTACTAGCGGATTGAGAAAAGAAACAAAAAGAAACGAAGGCAAAAAAATCCCAATAGTAGAAACAATCGCGCCAGAAAGTCCATTGATTTGATACCCAATAAATGTTACCGAAGAAAAAACGGGTCCAGGTGTAAACTGCCCAACTGCTATTGCATCATTAAGTTCTTGCCTTGATAAAAGTCCTGTTGAGACCAATTCTGCATCAAGGAAAGCAAATAAAACATAACCACTGCCGTAAAGTAGAGCACCTATTTTTAGAAATATCCAAAATAGATTTGAGTTTGTTACCGTTAAAAAAGAGTTATTTAGTCCCTGCAATAATACTAAAGGAAAAATACTGTTGGTGTGAGTCAATTTGTTATTTCTGATTAAATTCAAAAATAAAGCAAGAAAACCTGCTCCAAACATTAAATAAATTTCATTGAAATTCAACAAGGAACTAATTAAGACTAAAAGCCCAATGAATATTAATTCAAATGATTTTAATGATTTTTTTGCTAAAGGAAAAACTGCTCCAAGAATAATAGAAATAATTACAGGATTTATACCATAAACAAAATCGTGTAATTCGGGAAGTTGACCGTAGTTTTTGTAAAGCCATGCAAAAATTCCGGTAATGAAAACTGCAGGAATAATAAAGCAAAGACCTGCGATAATTAAGCCATTCCAACCTGCTTTTTCATGTCCTATATGTAGAGCCATCTCGGTACTGTTGGGTCCAGGAATTAAATTTGTTACACCAATCAAGTCAAGAAAGTGCTGCTCATCAAGCCACTTCCTTTTTATAACAACCTCTTGATGCATCATTGCAATATGAGATGCAGGACCTCCAAAACCAATTACGCCTAGTTTAAAAAAAAGTTTTGCAAGATCTTTTAACTCAGCATTATTTTTCATTCTTCATCAAAGCTTTATCCACAGACCAAAATCCACTCCCTTTTATTAGTAAATAAAAACTACCTAAAAGCATTGCCCAATCAGTTCTGCTCCCATGAAGCAGTTCCCAAAATCCTTTTTCCAAATAAACATCTGATTTTGTTGTTGTAAATGCTACTAGCATAACTATAAGTAAAGGAATACTTGCTAAGCGCGAACACAACCCAATTAAAAGTAAGAAGCCACAAATAATTTCAAATGCACCAACAAAACTTCCTAATAAATCTGGTGAAGGCAAACCTATTTTTTCAAATCTACCAGCTCCGCGAATTGCAGGAAATAAAAACTTTTGAATACCTTCCGATAAAAACACGACTCCTACTATAAGACGAATGATTATTGTAGTTTTTGAATTGTCTGTATTAATGATTTTTTCTAACATATTATTTTCTTATCGGTGATTGTCTGTCTATGGGTGTCTTGATCGTAAAAAAAGGTACGTTTTCCATGGCATGACATCGGTTACAGTTAATTGTTACGTTCTCAAATTCTTTATTAAAGATTACGGGGTCTTTACTTTGAATACTTTTTTTCATTTTGGGTAAAATAACTGTCAAAAAATGATCGGCTGATGCTGTTCTTTTGGGCCTCCGCTCAAGACCATTTTTTATGGCGGTTTCTATTTTATCTATTTGATACTCCGCATACTCCCAATTTTGGTCTTGTCCCGCCCAAAATAGTTCTTGATACCGATATCCAGTCTCTAACATTGCATAGTCAAAACCACGAAATTGTTTTTCAATGGTCCGGATTTGCTCTGCTTCTGTTCCTTTAATCCAGTCCCCTTGTTGGTTACCTTTATCCTTTTGTTGGTTACAAGCAAAAAGACCAAATGTTGCAATAAGAATAACTATTTTTTTCATTTTTTGTATTATTATTTTTTTTAAACACAATTAAGTAAGTTCAAAGTTTAAACATCATAAAGTCAAAAGGAGCAATATTCTAAAAAATAGTTTAAAATCAATCTGTTGTGTCATTTTGTTTAATTTTAAAACACTGCATTATACAAATGTTGCTACTTAGACTTTCTAAAAAACAAGATAAAACTAATTGTACATTAAGTAAAAAGATCTGTAATTCTGTTTTTTTTAGTTCATCAAACACATAAAAAAAGGCTCAATTTAAAATTAAATCGAGCCTTTTTGATGCCTATATTTTTTAAACTAAGGTAGCAGTCGAAGAAATTGCAGCATTTAAGACTTTAGAAATAGGACAATTTTTTTCTGCTTTAGTTACTAATTGTTGAAAAGCATCTTCTGTTATTCCGCCAATTTTTGCTTGAAGCATCAGGTGTGAGGTAACAATTGTTCCATCAACTAAATCAATGTCGCATTTGGTTTCTATACTTTCGATTTCAAACCCTTCTTCACTAATGTAGGCCGAAAGTTGCATCGTAAAACAGCCAGCGTGTGCTGCAGCGATAAGCTCTTCAGGATTAGTCCCCACTCCTTCTTCAAAACGAGATTTGAATGAATATTGGGTATCTTTAAGTGTGGTACTTTGTGTGGTTAGTTTTCCGGCTCCCTCTTTGAGTGAACCATTCCAGACTGCGGTTGCATTTCTTTTCATAATTATAAATTTTCTATTTTACCAAATTTAGTTCTTTTTAAAAAAAATAGTATCGGATATCCGTTTTTTTTAACTAATATTTAAACTTAAATCAAAAAAAAATAAACAAAAACGTGGTTAAAATAAATACTGTTTAATTTTAATAGTATCAATAAATTATTTATGTTTGCTTTTTGAAAAAGTATACTTTACTTACAAAAAAAACTAATTGACAACAAATAAAAAAAACTAATTAATCAGCAAATGAAATTAACTAAAATTATTTTTTTATTATCGACTATAATTGCATTAAACAGCTGTGCTTCAGCGTACAAATCAATACATCCCGCTTCACTTAATTACATTTCGAACAACACACTTCATGGAGTAACGCTGGAATACAAATATGATTTATTAAATAAGAAATACGCAAAGAAAGAGACTAAAAAAGGGCTTCGAATAGTAGCTATTAAAGTAAAAAACGACACTGAAAAAGATTTGGTTTTTGGAAAAGATATAAAATTAAATTTTGAAAGTGGAAATGAATTGTATCTATTGGAGAATGAAAAAACATTCAAATCTTTAAAACAGAGCCCAGCCTCCTATTTGTTTTATTTATTATTATCTCCAATTCAATTTTTTACTACAAAAACCAATTCAAACGGAATGACGGAGCAAACTAGCTCGACACCAATAGGACTGATTATTGGACCCGGATTAGCCTTAGGAAATATGATTGTTGCGAGTAATGCCAATAAAAAGTTCAAAACTGAGCTGAACGATTATTCCATTAATGGCAAAATAATAAAAAAAGGAGAAACTGTTTTTGGGCTTATTACTTTCCAGTCTGATAATTATAGTGCTATTAAAGTTAGAGTAGAATAAAAAATTCCCTATATAATAATAATAATAATAATAACCAATTCCATCTGACAATGAAAAGATTATCTCTTCTCGTTTTTGTGTTTTTAGCTTTTAGCTGTAGTCCAAAAATCACTTCTAATTTTGAATCCTCAGAAAAACCTCTTACAATTGAAGACCCCGTAGTCTTTCTTGATGTTCATCATGCAATTCCTGAAGGTGCCAAAAAAATAGGAAATGCCAGATATCAAGACAGTGGTTTCACAACCGATTGTGATTTTAACTCACACCTGACAAAAGCCCGAAAATTAGCCCGAGAAAAAGGCGCTAATCTTGTAAAAGTAACCGAAAAGAGAACTCCCGATATATGGAGTCTTTGTTATCGCATCAAAGTAGATTTCTTTTACTATGACGGCGACGTAACCACGATCCCCCAATATAAATTACAACTTAATTAATTATACACACTCTAATGAAAAAAACAATTTTTATCTCTACATTATCCCTAGCGCTACTAATGAGTAGTTGTGCTACAATTGTTTCCGGATCTAAACAAAAAGTAAATTTTAGAAGCAACCCAGCTGCGGCCTCTATTTTTATTGATGAAATCGAAGTAGGAAAAACGCCTTTTGAAATCAAACTGGAACGAAAAAAAGAACATCATGTGATGATTAAATTAGAAGGATACCAAACATTTGAAACTAACTTAACTAAAAAATTCAATGCTTGGTATATTGGAAATATTTTATTTGGTGGCTTGATTGGTATCATTGTAGATCCTATTACCGGGGCAATTTACAACTTAACGCCAAAAGAAGTCAATGCTGAAATGAATAGAGGAACCGCTTTCAAAATAAATAAAAGTGAAGTGTACATCGCAGTCGCTTTAAATATAGATCCAAACTGGAAAAAAGTGGGTCAATTAAAAAAAACGAACTAATACAAAGTATTTACACCGATAGCTATGGAATCACAATGCGGTTTAGGTGTTATAAAAAACACCTTTTTACCGTTCTCTTTTTATCCCTGCTAATCATAAACCAAAAGCTGTAACGCTATTCCAAATCAAGAATAGAATTACAGCTTTATTTTTTAGTGCACCGAATAATCTTATTTTTTGCAGTGCTTTAACTATTTTTCGTGGATTTCGTCTGCCCTAAAAAGGACAAAACACATTTGAAAACTATTTTTAGCCCTTTTTTGTATCAAAAACAATTGAAAAAGTAGCCCCTTTATTGGTCCCACTGCTTTCTGCATCAATTACACCGTTGTGCCGTTCTACTATTTTTTTGCACAAATACAATCCAATTCCTGTAGAAGGCTCATTTGAAGTGCCCGACATGCTCATTTTAGTGAATTTTTTAAATAATTCGCCACTCTGTTTTTGATCAAAACCTACTCCTGTATCCTTCACTTTTAAATACAGCTTACTATCATCAAGATAAACATGAACTTCAATTTCACTATCCGGATAGGAAAATTTTATAGCATTATCAATGACGTTTACTAAAACTCGAATCAACAAATCATCATCAATTTTCAAAAGTGCCTCCTTTACGTCAATTGATAAAACTAGTTTAATATTTTTGACCACTAACACCTGATCCAATTGTTTTGCCACCATAGAAAAAACAGGTAAAAACTGAATTAAGGAAACCTGAGAATTTCTTTTGATAATTTGATCTTGTTCCTTTAATAATGTGATAAAACGTTCAATATAATGAAATTGTTCACTACTGGATTGAGCTATTAACTCCGCTAGTTCTTTTATATAATCCGAAGATTCCTCCTCTAAAATAAGTAATGCGGCCGATTTTGAATTTCCTACAAAATTTCTTAGATCATGCGAAAGCAAATAAACTAAATCTTGTTTTTCAATGATGAAATTTTCGTTATCAGCTATTGATTCTTGAATATTACTCATTAACAACCCTGCTTCATCCGAAAAATTAGTGGGCAAAGAAGGTATTGTCCTGTCTTTCCGATACGCAATTAATGACCTGGAAGCTAATTCAATAGGTTTAATTAGTTTCTTTAAAAAAAATAAAGTGACTGCTGTTGCCAATAAAGTAGTAATCAACGCAAAAATTAAAATAGAATCGGATGAAATCGCTTTACTTCCATAAAGTACAAAAAATAACAATCCAATTAATGGAATATGAATGCCTATAAATGCAACAAACAGGAATTTGAAGGCATAACTATTTTTAAGAAAACCAATCCGAGACAATTTTTTATACAACTGCATAAATTTATTCTTTTTAACGTGTAAATGTATTAGTAAAAAATTATAGAACGCAAAAATTCCAATTAATTTTTATCTTATCGGTAACACACAATGAATATTCTAAAAAAAACTCATCAAGCTACCTTCTGCGAGTGTCAATAAGGTAACTAATTTTCCAATGGTTGTCTTTTTTGAAAAGTGCAAACGCGTTCACCCTACTATGACTTAATGCACCATTAACATAAAACTCATAAGGTGTCCAGACATGCGCTATGGCTCCATCTTTTTGAATAAAGTACCTGATAATTTTTCAGGAAATTTAAATTCAATGGAATGGAAGCAATGGATTTATAAAATGCCCCCTAATTTTTTCATGAGAAAACAAAGTGTTCTTTTCATTCTCAGCAATGGATTGAAGTATAAATGTATCGTCACAAAGCAAATACAATTGAAGTGAATCTCTGGTCTGAAAAACTTGAAAAAAAATATCAATTACGCTTTCAACTTATTGATTTTAAGAATAGTAATATTCTGATTAAAGCAATAAAGTAAGTACTAGTGTTTTTCGTATGATTAATTTATTGATTAATATGTATCCGAAACAATATTAGTGTTACATTTTTAACCTAAAATTATACAATTGAGTACCTTTACCTTCTCAAATAAAAGGAAATATGTCTGTCGCAAAAAAAGATTATAAAAGGATTACTACAAAATCATTGATTGAAATGAAGGCCAATGGAGAAAAAATTTCGATGCTCACCGCATACGATTACACCATGGCAAAAATCGTTGATACGGCAGGAGTTGATGTAATATTAGTGGGAGACTCCGCTTCAAATGTTATGGCTGGTCATGAAACTACATTACCTATTACGCTGGATCAAATGATCTATCATGCCTCCTCTGTGGTAAGAGCTATTGAAAGAGCTTTGGTAGTCGTGGATTTACCCTTTGGAAGTTACCAATCAGATCCAAAAGAAGCCTTGCGCTCTGCCATCAGAATCATGAAAGAAAGCGGTGGTCATGCCGTAAAACTAGAAGGTGGTAAAGAAATTAAAGACTCTATCAAGAAAATATTAAACGCCGGAATTCCAGTTATGGGACATTTAGGCTTAACACCACAATCCATTTATAAATTTGGAACCTACACCGTTCGCGCCAAAGAAGAGGAAGAAGCACATAAATTAATCGAAGATGCTAAATTACTGGAAAGACTAGGCTGTTTTGCTTTAGTTTTAGAAAAAATTCCAGCTCATTTAGCCGAAAAAGTAGCTCAAAGCATATCGATTCCAGTTATTGGAATTGGTGCTGGTGGTGGTGTTGACGGACAAGTTTTAGTAATTCATGATATGTTAGGCATGAACAACGAATTCAGTCCGCGTTTCTTAAGAAGGTATATGAATTTATATGATGGAATGACAACGGCCATTGGCCAATATGTTGCAGATGTAAAATCAAGTGATTTCCCGAATGCTAATGAACAATATTAAATTTGACTTCTAAGATGAGTAGCCTTTAATAGTATTTTATTATTGTAGAACACTCTTAGAGTACTGGAAATCGAACAATCTAAAAATCCAAATGAAAATAATTTCTACTAAAAACAACCTGCAAATACTTCACGAAGACAATCATCTTCTTGTAATTAACAAACGCGTAGGAGATATTGTTCAAGGGGATAAAACGGGGGATAAACCCTTATCAGATGTGGTTAAAGAATACATCAAAGATAAATACAACAAACCCGGGGAGGTTTTCCTGGGTGTTGTACACCGCTTAGATCGACCAACAACCGGAATAGTAGTATTTGCTCGAACCAGTAAAGCTCTGACTCGAATGAATGAATTATTCAGTACCCGAGAAACTCAAAAAACATATTGGGCCATCGTCAAAAACAAACCTGCCAAGGCAACAGATAAACTCGTTCATTATTTAAAAAGAAACGAAAAAAACAATAGTTCAAAAGCGCATGAAAAAGAAGTTCCTGACAGCAAATTAGCCAGTTTAGAGTATACAATTATCAAAGAACTAAACAACTACTATGCTCTTGAGATCAATCTTCATACGGGAAGACACCATCAAATAAGGGCACAACTTTCAGCGATTGAATCGCCAATTAAAGGGGATTTAAAATATGGTTTTGATCGTAGCAATCCAGATGGAGGCATTCATCTGCATGCTCGAAAATTGATGTTCGTCCATCCAGTTACAAAGGAAAATATAAAAATAATTGCCCCTACTCCAAATGATGTGATCTGGAATGCCATTTGACACTAAAAAACAGTATTTTTACTTTCAAGCTTTCAATAACTCAATAATAAATATTCAAAAAAACAAATTGTATGAAAAAACTACCTATTATTTTTTGTTTCGTTTCGTTCTTAAACATGACCGCTCAAGACCATTTTTCAGGAATCAATATGTCTACTAGAGTCGGAATAATGAATGCTGGCATGAATCCTGCGGAACTGTCTAATTTAAGTTCAAAATATGAAATAAATATTTTTTCGGCTAGTGTAAATGCTTCTAATAATAAAATAGGATTTAGTGATATTGTTAATGGCGAAAATTTAGAGAATTTGTTATTTACAGGAAACACCCCGGTAAATATGCGCGTAGACGCAGAAATATACGGTCCTGGTTTTGCTATGAAAATGAACAAATGGGCTTTTGGCTTTACTACAAAAGCTACTGCGAAATTAAATTTAATTGATATTGACCCACAACTTGGTGCGGCGATCAATACCGGAAATCTTATTGGCTCTTCATCGATAAGCAATGACTACAACCAACGTTTAAATGGTACAAGCTGGGGAGAATTAGGATTCTCCGCAGCCAGAAACGTATTCGAAAATGAACACCATAAATTTAATGCGGGTGCTACCTTGAAATTATTATTTCCAGGCTCGTACACCAACTTAGGCCTGGATCAATTTCAGGGAACCATTAATACCATAGGTGCCGAAGCGTTTTTAAATAATACTCAAGCTACAATGAACATTGCGTATTCCGGAAACTTCAACGATGGTTTTACTGATTTTAATAATTATGCTGAATCCGTTTTTGGAAAATTAAACGGAGTTGCAGCTGATTTTGGCGTAAATTACCAATGGAAAGACCAAGACGATTACAAAATCAATGCGGGTATCGCAGTGCGAAATATTGGTACGATGACCTTCAAGGATGATGCAAATTCCTCTACTAATTATGCATTAAACATACAGTCTACTTTTTCTAACCCAAATGGTTTAGCATTAAGCCAATTTCAAAACACTACTACTTTAAAGGAAGTAGAAACCATTTTAGTAAACGACGGATACTTAACTAAAACCAAATCTAGCAAAAACTTCAAAGTAACCTTACCCACTGTTTTCTCTGCCTATGCAGATATAAAAGTAATTCCTAAATTTTTTGTTGCGCTTTACACACAACAAAAATTAAAAGATGATACCAGCGATAATCAGGTGACAACACAAAATGTGGTTTCTATTACACCTCGTTTTTCTTTGAAAAATTATGAAATTTATTCCTCTTGGTCAGATAACGAAATTTCCGGAATTACCGGTGGTGTTGGATTTAGAGTCTATGGCTTTTATATGGGATCCAGTTCTATAGTGACTGCTTTGGCCAGCGACAGTAAACAAGCTGATTTTTATGTAGGCTACCGACTCGGGTTAAAATAATAAATCTGTACCTTTAAAATCATAATATGAAAAATGAAAATAGTGTAGACTACCGAAAAGAATCTTTAAAAAAACTATTGCATACCATCATAAAACAGGAACAAGCAATTATTAAAGCGCTCTACGATGATTTTAAAAAACCAGCCTTTGAAGCCGTTTTAACAGAAACAAATTATGTCATAAGTGATTTAAAAGAAACCATTAAAAATATTGATTCTTGGGCTAAACCCAAAAAAGTTATCGCTTCTTTTTTGAATTTTCCATCGTCAGATTACATATATAGTGAGCCTTACGGAAATGTATTGATCATTTCGCCTTGGAATTATCCGTTTCAATTGGCCTTATGCCCTCTGATTGCTGCTGTTGCTGCCGGAAATAAAGTAACCCTAAAACCCTCTGAACTTACCCCAAATACGTCTACTATAATAGCGAAAATTATAAATGAAACTTTCCCTGTAAAAGATGTCGTCGTCATTACCGGAAACGCGGCTGTTGCACAGGAATTATTAATAAAACGTTGGGATTATATTTTTTTTACAGGAAGTGTTGCCGTTGGCAGAATTGTAGCAAAAGCTGCAGCCGAAAACCTAACTCCAGTTACGCTGGAATTAGGCGGAAAAAGTCCTTGTATTGTTGATGAAACTGCCAATTTAGAATTGAGTGCCCGCCGCATTGTCTGGGGAAAAATTATAAATGCCGGACAAACATGTGTTGCCCCTGATTACATAGTGGTGCACCATAAAATGAAAGCTACTTTCATAACTTTACTAATTCTGGAAATTGAAAAGGCACTAGGTCCAAATCCGGAAGAATCCCCTGATTACGCCAGAATTATCAATTTGAAAAACTGGCAACGCCAATTGCATCTATTGGAAAACCAAAAAATACTTTTTGGAGGTCAATACAATAAAGACACTTTATTCCTTGCTCCTACGCTATTGGACGAGCCAAAAATGGATAGTCCAGTGATGACCGAAGAAATTTTTGGTCCCATACTTCCTATACTTTCATACCATTCAGAGGCAGATATTGAAAAAATAATTTTAAGTTTCGAAAAACCATTATCGTTGTATTTATTCTCGCAAAACAAATCTTTTATTGCAGAAGTTTTGCAAAAATATTCTTTTGGTGGTGGCTGTATCAATGATACCGTAATCCATTTAGCGAATAATCGCTTGCCTTTTGGCGGTGTTGGTACTTCAGGAATGGGAGCCTATCACGGAAAACGGAGTTTTGATACTTTTTCGCATAAAAAAGCCATTGTAAAAAGAGGGACATGGCTGGATTTACCCATTCGGTATGCGCCTTACAAAGACAAATTAAAGACCTTTCAAAAAATATTAAAATGGATGTAACCCATAAAAAAACCGTCAGTGCATCCATAAAATACCGACGCTAGGTTTGGGTTTTTAAAAATGAAACTATTGATGTAAAAAAAGTAAAAGTGTATTTACTTAGCCACGATATGGCAACAAGCCACAAGCAGAATATTTAAAAAGAGAACAATTTGCTTTATATTATTATCAAAAAATCGTTCCGTCGATTTACTTTGATATCACAGGAATTACTGCAATGATCAAATTCACTGCTTTCTAAGTTATTGGGTTATTCAGACCCATATAGAGACAGGCAAGACAAAGCGGCATGCGCATTGTAGCCCATAAAAGCGCCAGACTTGCGGCACAAAACTTCATCATCAGCATGACAGCCATAAACTATGATACGTGCCAAATGGAAGGTTTCGATTCGCTACGAATAAAAAAATATTACATTTACAGGCATCATCCTAATTTAATATGCTATTGGGTAGCGGAAAAGGAGTGTACGGAAAACGATTCAGAGTTCCTTTTGAATGCGTTTATTTTGAAAAATAACAAAATAATTAACCCACTAAAACGACCAATAAAATGTTAAAAACTACACAAGACCGAATACATGAAATAGAAAAAAATGGATATCCTTTAGATTTTGGAATCGTTTTTAACCATGCTTTTGAAAATTATAAAAAAATTGCGATTTATGCTGGTTTAATTATTTTTGTGTTTTTTATTATGCTGATTGTTTTTGTATCAGTAATACTTGTTGCCTTTTTTGATTTTGCCATGATACTGGAAAAAATGAAACCGGAAAATTTACAACCGGAAAATTTAAGTTTAAACTTTATTTTAATTGTATCCGGGATTTCTGTTTTACTATCGAGTTTATTTAGTCCTATAAGTGCCGGTTTAATTAAAATGGCGTATTGTGCTGAAAGAGATGAAGAATTTCATGTATCAACCATGTTTGAATACTATAAAATATCGTATTTCAAAGAACTCTTCATTGCTACTTTACTAATTTCAATTTTTAGTACCTTACTATCATCATTGATTGACTATGCGCAAATACCCTTCGTCGGATTTATTATCACGGTAACCATAACATTAATCACGATACTGACCATTCCACTTATTATTTTTGGAAACTTAAATGCAATTGAAGCTGTAAAATCAAGCATACTAATCGTGGCAAAACAACCGCTTATTTTGCTGGGTTTATTGGTAGTAGGTGCCATTTCTACATTAGTGGGACTCATCGGGTGTTGCGTTGGTATGGTCTTTACAGTACCCTTTATATATTCTTTATACTACGCCATTTATAGCGAAATTATTGGTTTTGAAACTACACCAGAAATGGAACAAATGTATTAATAAAACCGCTTTTTACTAAAAGTCAGAACAGAATTATATTTTAAAGCTAGTCTTTAAATCTAACTAACAGTTTCTATGGTATTACACTGAACTTCCGCACAACGGACAGCTTGGTTTATGAAAGGATATTAAACGGGTGATATCTCTCAAGTAAATACTTTTGCAGGAATTAATGTAAGAAATATTTAATTTAGTATGAATACTGAACTTTACATTATTTTCATTTTTTAACTTATATAATTAGTCCCCCTAAGGCTTTAGTAAAGGGTCAGACTAAAAATAACGTACTCGCTTTAAGTAAACAAAGTTAAACAATAAAACCATAACAGGGAAATTAGCAGTACCTTTGCGCCAAATTAAAGGAGTAAACTAAATAATAGTGTTTGCTTCATAAACACCATTTATGTCATTTAACTCATTAGGCTTATCGGATGCTTTACTTAAAGCCATCAGCAAAAAAGGATACACAACCCCTTCTCCAATACAACAAAAAGCAATTCCACCCATTTTAGAAGGCAAAGATGTATTAGCATCCGCACAAACGGGAACAGGAAAAACGGCTGGTTTTACACTGCCTATTTTACAATTATTATCGCAAGGGCAACAGTTGCGACAAAGGCCCATTCGTGCTTTAATATTAACGCCAACCAGAGAATTAGCCGCACAAATATTAGCCAATATAAAAGAATACAGTGAATTTTTAGACTTAAAAAGCACCGTTATTTTTGGAGGTGTAAACCAGAATCCACAAGTTACCCAACTGCGTCAGGGTATCGATATTTTAGTCGCCACACCAGGTCGGTTAATCGATTTGCAAAACCAAGGATTAATATCGCTTGCCAAAGTTGAAATCTTAGTTTTAGATGAAGCGGATCGCATGCTAGATATGGGTTTTGTACGAGACATTGAGCGCATTATAAAAGTATTACCTGCAAAAAGGCAAAATTTGATGTTTTCGGCAACCTTTTCAACAGATATAAAGAAATTGGCCATGGGCATTTTGCATCATCCCGTTCATGTGGAAGCAACCCCAGAAAATACAACCGTGGATGCTATTACTCAAATAGTGTATCCTGTTGCCAAAGAGAAAAAAACAGAACTCATCATTAAATTGATTACAGAGGGAAACTGGAAACAAATTTTGGTTTTCACCCGTACGAAACAAGGTGCTAATAAGCTGACGGAAAGCATGATTAGTGCCGGAATTAAAGCAGCTGCTATTCACGGAAATAAAGGCCAGGGAGCACGTACCAAAGCCTTGGCGGGCTTCAAAGACGGAAGCCTGACCGCGTTGGTCGCTACAGATATTGCGGCCAGAGGTCTGGATATACCATTATTACCACATGTGGTCAATTTTGAATTACCCAACATTCCAGAAGATTACGTTCACCGCATAGGCCGTACAGGAAGAGCTGGAGCTAATGGAGAAGCTATTTCATTATTCAGTCCGGACGAAACAGTCTTTCTACGTGATATAGAAAAATTAGTGGGTTTGAAATTACCTAAAGAAAACATCAAAGGTTTCGAGCCAGATCCTAACGCTTCCAAAGAACCTATCAAACAAGGACAAGGAAGACAACAACGCGATTCAACTCCGCGAAAACCAAAAACAGAGACCACAAACCGCACCAGCAATAACAGTTTTGGTCCAAGACGCCCGAGTCAAAATAATGATCGACGTTAAACTAAATAATAGTTTAAGAAAATACATTTTTTTTAGGAGCAGAACGAGTTCGTTTTTTAAGAACGTATTTCCCGCTATACACTACAATCTTTACACCCTGTCAGAGTTTTGAACCCTGACAGGGTGTAAAGGATTTTCATTTCTATCGGGGCTATTTAGATCGTTTTTATTTTTATCATAGCATTTTGTATTTAACTCTTTGAAAAACAAAGTCGAGCTCGTTTCCCGCTGCGCGCTGCGCAAAGTCTCCGACTTTGAGTATGTGTTTTTCAGTCTCCGACTGATCTTAAAACCCCGATAGGCGGATTTGCAATGGGGCTATTCAAACCGCTTAATCGGGGCTCAAAACTACTCTTGTTGGTTTCAACTATATCCAAAAGCACAGCTATCATTGACCATCAGCAGATTGTTTTTCTTATAAGACAATAACTATTTATAAAAATTCTGCAAAATCAGAAAATGTTTAAAGAACTTTTGTTAAAAGAATGGCTGAATGATATTTATTTCTATTAATAGTTAATTTTATATTAGCATTCAAAACACAATACTTGATCCAATTAATTTAAAATTTTAAACGTAAAAAAGGAGCTCTGCTATACAAACAGAACTCCTTTTTAACTTTAAAACTAAATTTTTATTTAATACCCATCATTTTGAGTTAAGTTTTTATTTACATCTATTTCTCTTCTCGGAATAGGTAAAATTAAATTATTGGCATCGTAAGGAAGAGATCCAATATTTTGTTTTAATCGTTTTGCATCAAATAAAGCAAATCCTTCAAAAGATAATTCTCTTTTTCTTTCCATTAAAATAGTAGCCAAATCAACAGTGATAAATAGAGCTGCACCCGAACGTTGGCGTAGTATATTAACATCATTAACAGGAGAAAGCCCTGTAACCGTTCCTAGTCTAAAATTAGACTCAGCCCTTGTTAAATACATTTCAGCTAGACGTAGCATTGGTATATTCGCAAATTGGCTTTTCCATTTTGTTGTACACCACCATTTTGCTTTGTAAAAGAAATCGGCTCTCTTATCATTCGGATCATCATAAATATCCCAATGCTGTGATAAAATTTCCACATCTGGATTTCCCACGCGACCTCCAAAAGCAGAACCGGCCCAAAACACATTAAAATCATTAGAGCTAGCATCCTGACTCGTTATTTGCCAAGCAAATAAATCTTCATTTGAATTTTCTAAATTATTAAATGCTTGTGCAAAAGTAGTCGTTAAAGTCGCGGAACTTTCATTAATAACGATATCAGCCATATTTCGGGCATTGGCATAGTCTCCTTTTTGCAAATAAACTCTAGCAAGAAGTGCCGCTGCACTGTATTTTGTTGCAAAAATATCATTCGATGCTGGTAACAAAGTGTAAGCATCTTTTAAATCCGCAATAACCTGAGTGTATACTTCTTCTAAAGTGTTCCTTTTAGGAAATTCAATCTGACTAGGATCCAGCACCCCTCTAAGAACAATAGGAACTCCAAGCTGACTATTTACGGATCCCGAAACATAGGGTTTCGCAAATAATCGTGCCAAATCAAAATATACCAGACCTCTAAGGAATTTTGCTTCTCCTTCGGTAACATCTTTATCAGCCACGTCGGTGATTACAGCTAAATTATCAAGTACGATATTAACGTGATTACTAATTCCATATCCGTTTAGCCAAATACTTGCAACAAAACTATTGTCCGTTAAAATAGCTTTCTCATTATATTCTCCTGGTTGAATATAAGTTCCGTTCCAATAAAGATCACCATCATTGGCCAGTAATTCTGAAGCTAGTGCGATTCCACCGCCATAACTAGAACTGGACCTCGCAACACCGTAAGCATTGATTAAAATCTTATGTATGTTCTCTGGAGTTGAAATGGCTACCTCTTTTGAAATGGCTTGTTCCGGCTTAATATCCAAGTTATCATCACAACCCACAAAGAAGATAGTAAGTAATGACATTAAAATTATTATGTAGTTATACTTTTTCATAAATGTTTTATTTATAGATCAATATTTAATCCAATAGTAATTGTTTTAGCAGGAGGAGCGGAATAAAATGCAATTCCTTTTTGAATATTAGAATCGCCATTATTATCAAAAGAGGCTTCTGGATCATATCCACTATAATTAGTAAAGGTTAGCAGATTGACTCCTGTTAAGTAAAGTCGTACCCTGTCGACAGACAATTTTTGAATGAGTGTTTTAGGAAGCGTATATCCTAAAGATAAATTTCTTAATCGAACAAAATCAGTTTTTTCTAAATAACGTGTTGAGGCTTGTTGCCCGTTTGTAGAATACATTCTGGCTTGAGGTACCATAGTAATATCCCCCGGATTTTGCCATCTATTTAACTGATCCGTTGTTTGATTGTCTTCATATCGGGCATTCCCTGATTGGAATTTCCCACCTTCATTATACATAGAAGATCCCCATTCGCCTTGAAAAGTAAAAGAAAAATCAAAATTTCTAAAAGATACCGTATTGGTCATTCCTGTCATAAACGTAGGATATGGACTTCCTGAAATTACTCTTTGTGCTTCACTATAATTATTAGTTGTTGATTTATCTAAACTACCATCTGGATTTGCCGTATTTCGATAAAATAAAGCATCTCCATTTGCGGGGTCAACCCCAGCATATTCCACTATATAAAAAGAGGAAATGGTTTCACCTACCCTAACAATATTATGTCCAGCTACAATATCTCCACCAGGCAAAGCAGTCACTTTATTATCTAAAGTCGAAAGGTTTAAAGACGTTTTCCAATTAAAATTAGTTGTTTTGATATTGGTAGTATTCAATACAAATTCAAACCCTTTATTAGTCAAAGATCCTACATTACGAGTTAAAGAACTCCAGCCTGAAGTTCCCGGAAGTGGTTCATTTAATAAAAGATCATTTGTTTTTTTAACGTAATAATCAATTTCACCGCTTACTCTGCTATTCAATATTCCAAAATCAATTCCCACATCAAATTGATTTGTCTTTTCCCATTTTAAATCTTGATTTACCAATTGAACTGGATTAATTGCTGATCGTTGATTATAGGAGGATCCTTCAAAAAGACCTAAACTAGCAAAGTTGCCAATACCTGCATTTCCCGTTACTCCAAAACTTCCTCTAACTTTTAATAAGTTGATGACACCACTGTCTTTCAAAAAATCTTCTTCAGAAATAATCCAACCTGCAGAAGCAGCAGGAAATACTCCGTATCGGTTTGATACTCCAAATCGCGAAGAACCGTCATAACGTATGCTTCCTTTTAAGAGGTATTTATCCATAAATGAAAAAGTAGCTCTACCAAAATAGGAAAGAAAATTATACTTTGTTCTACTTGAAGATCCAGCTATTATTTCAGAAGCACTTTCTATAGTTTGCAGCGCATCTGACGGAAATCCTGTTCCCGCAACATATTGCCTGCTTCGAGAACTTTCTTCAAAACTCATTCCTCCAACAAACTCTACGTCATAATCCTCATTAAATGTTTTAGCAAAAGTAAAATAATTATTAATACTGTACTTATCCGCCTGAACTGCATTGGCATCTGCATAACCATTAGTAGAAACAGATTCCGTCAGACTTCCTGAAAAATATTCTTCCGTTTGATTGTTATTATCATAGCCTAACTCTGTTTTAAAAGTCAATTCAGGCAAAATTTTATATTCCAAATAACTATTCATTAAAGTTCTAAAAATATTTACTCCCCAACTTCCATTAAATTCTTGCATTAAAAAATTATAATAGATGGTAGATTGATTGTTAGGTGTCACCCCATCGTCTAAATAAGCTGGAGATAAAGGGGATTGTGCCACCGCTTGCAATGGAGTTGCAAAAGAATTATCTGCTCCAATTCTTGCAATATTTGTTTTACTTAAACTCGTATTAAGTCCCACTCTTAATCTATCGGAAACTTTATGATCTAAATTCCCTCTATAAGAATAACGCTCCAGACTGTTCCCTCTAATAATTCCTTGCGTGTTATTATAACCACCTGAAATAAAGAATACCGTTTTTTCATCACCTCCTGATATAGAAAAGGTATGGTCTTGAACTGATCCTTTTACCAAGGCTAAATCTTGCCAATCCGTATCAACTTCATTAATTCTCCAATTTTTACCATTCCCCTGTTGATCAAAAACACCTCCAGGTTCCGTTAACCATAAATCCGCAGCTCCATAACTATTTGCAGAAGCTTCGGTAAAAAGCTCCGTATATTGTGCTGTATTTAACCAGCTCATTTTATTGGTTGCTTCGCTCCAACCTGCAGAGGTGTTCAAAGAGATTTTCGTTTTCCCAGATTTCCCTTGTTTAGTTGTAATCAAAACAACTCCATTCGTTCCTCGAGCTCCGTAAATGGCGGCAGATGAAGCATCTTTTAATATTTGAATAGATTCAATATCATTAGGATTTAATGAAATTAAAGGATTAATGGGAGCGCTTCCCGTACTTTCATTATCATTTATCAATGGCAACCCATCGATTACGTATAAAGGCTCTTGAGACGAAGAAATACTAGAAATTCCTCTTATTCTCATTTTCACACCACCTTCCACTTTACCATTTATTTGAGTAATTTGGACACCCGCAGCTTTACCAACAAGTGCATTTTGCAAATTTGCTACTGGAATTTGATTAATTTGATCAGAAGAAATAGAAGCGATGTTATCCGTTAATTTACGCTTGGATTGTTTTCCAAAACCAATTACTAGAACTTCTTTTAGCTCAGCCGAATCTTCTTTTAAAATTAAATTTAGGGTACTTATCCCTGCTACACTTAATTCCTGAGTTTTTAATCCAATGTAACTAAAGATTAAAACGGCATTAGAGCCAACATTTTTAATCGTAAAATTTCCATCCATATCTGTAAGTACGCCATTGGTTGTTCCTTTAACTAAAATAGTGGCTCCTGGAAGGGGACCATTAGAATCCGACACTCTACCAGAAACCTCTTGTGAATAGGTCATAGTAGTACAAAACATCGTTAGAAACACCAGCAAGCCTTTGAGTAGACTATTTTTCATAAATAATAAATAAGTTAGTTAATACCTGTTGTTATTTGTTATAATTTTAACAAATATACACAAATAAGTTAAGAAAATATTAATTGATAACTGATAATAATCAAAAGAGAAGGAATTAAATTTAAAATAGGAAATAATTTACCAAGCGTTAAAGAGTATCGCTTTGAATAAAAAAATTTAAGCAACAAAGCCTAAAACATTAAAAATCATAACTTTAGAATACAAAACAAGGAGGTGATAATTTGTTTTTAAAAGGTATAAAAATCTTAAAAAATTATACTCATTTTTAAAAAAATAAATAAAATATAGGTTAGCACGTGTTAAAATAATAAAATATGAAATTAAAATTTGGTATTCATACAAAAAAAAGAAAATATCGTTTACATTTTTTAACAAAAAACAAAGTACTATTAAATAGTAAATTTCCGTTTTTCCGTGAGAATTCAGAACAAGAGAATAATCAGTCATAATGTAAATCCCTTTCTTTTTGAATCGATTGCAAAACTGACTGTATTCTCTAATTTATTTTTAATTTCATGCTCTACAAAACCATAACTCTTATACTCTTTTGGGACATAAACCAGAATTAAATGTTTTTTAACGCGAATAATCTCTGTTGTTTGTTTTAAAACGGAAATATTTATTGCCTAAACCAAAAGATATCGGATGCCTTACATCCAATACATTTTCTATGACTATGCCGATGAAAGTGGACATTCTATAACATCTCCACGAATTGAGGCCGAAATGGTTGTGTTTTTTGCTTTTTTACAAACTGCAAAACGCTATTTTAATTTCACATCGAATCCTGTTTTTTTGATTACTTTTATCATTTTCTCATTCGAAAAGAATCAATGCAGGCTTTTAAACTTGGAGGAATAGAATCCAATAATTACAAAAAAAATAAAATATAGAAAAAATAATGTTCACTTTCTTTAAATATCAGTTTTTCTACTTGAAAGCTAGTCTTGTATTAAAAAATAAATTGTATTTTGGATCAATTCGATAGTTAATCCCATAGAAATTAATTGTAATTTTTTAACTAAAAAGATGGAAATTGCTGTAATAAACTCGATACTGATTATGAAAAAACTGTTATTCCTTCTACTGTTTCTTGTTCCCATTATCATTTTTTCACAAGAATCCAAAAAAATTGCTCATATTGATTCTGTACTGAATTATTTGCATCAACGACAACTTTTTAACGGCAGCCTATTGATTGGAAAAGAAGGAAAAATCCTTTATAAAAAAACATTTGGCAATGCAGACCCAAAAAATGACACTCCCTTAAATAATTCTTCAGCATTCAACCTTGCTTCTGTCTCCAAGCAGTTCTTTTCGATGATGATTATGATATTAAAAGAACAAGGTAAATTGAATTATGACGAATCTGTACAAAAATATTTACCAAACTTTCCATACAACAACATCAGCATTCGTCAACTGATGAATCATACTTCGGGACTTCCCGATTATTTCGAAATAGCGAAAGGCGACATGACATTGCTCGATACACTCAGCAATAAATCGTTGTTGGAATTACTAGCCCTCAAAAAACCAAATCTTGTTTTTCAGTCAGGAGAAAAATGGCAGTACTGCGATACTAATTATGCCATACTTGCCTCCGTCCTGGAAATGGTTTCTGGTAGCACGTCCGACAAATTTTTTCAGCAATATATAGCTGCTCCACTTAAAATGAACAACAGTTATGTCTATCATTTGAAGATGAAATCCTATCCGCCATCACGCGTTTTTGGTATGCGATATGAAGGAGGAAAACCATTGTCTAATGACCTGATTCGTTTTGATGGCGTAGTTGGCGATTGCAATGTGTATGCTTCGGCAGAAGATCTATATAAATGGGATCAGGCACTCTACACCGGAAAAATTTTAAACAAATCAAGCTTCGCAGAAGCGATCACAGCCGGGAAACTAAATAATGGTGCCGAAACTAAATATGGTTTTGGCTGGGACATAATAGAGCCTGGAAAAACGGTGGCACATACTGGCAATTGGGTTGGTTTCAATGCCGCCATCATTCGATACATCGATAAAAATCAAACACTAATTATACTTGACAATTCTTCTAATTCTTATGCAAACAAGTTGATCCCGAATATTTGGGAAGAAAAACTCATTGCACTTCCACAAACCCAGCTTATTACCAATATAAAAGTAATTGATGGAACGGGCCTTCCGGCTTATGCCGCTAATGTTCGCCTTGTGGATGATCGCATACAAGACATCGGATCACTAAAGGTTTTCAAGAATGAAAGTACTACCGACGGAAAAGGAAAAGTACTGGCTCCTGGTTTTATTGACAGCCATAGTCATCATGCCTCAGGACTTGATGAAAAACCTGAAGGAATCGCAGCAACAAACCAAGGTATTACAACTATTGTAATAGGGCAAGATGGAGAATCAGTACCCATCGACACAATACTTTCATCGATAAAAAAAATCCCCGTAAGTATAAATATCGCTACATACACCGGACAGGCTTGGTTACGCGAAAAAATAATGAAGGATGATGTAGGTAGAAAAGCTACTACTCTTGAAATTGATGCTATGAAAATTTTGCTAGCATCTGAGATGGATAAAGGTTCGCTTGGACTTAGCACTGGACTTGAATACGAGGCAGCTTATTACAGTAGTCGCGATGAAGTAGTTGAACTTGCCAAAGTAGCTGCCTCCAAAGGCGGGCGTTACATTAGCCACATTCGCAGCGAAGATATGCATCTCGATGAAGCTATTGATGAAATTATTGATATTGGAAGAGAGGCAAAAATTCCTGTTCAAATCTCTCATTTAAAAATTGCCATGCGTAGTAGATGGGGCAATTCTGGTCTTATTCTTAAAAAATTACAACAGGCACGACTCGAAGGTATCAATATCACAGCCGATGTATATCCTTATACCATGTGGAATTCTACGCCGAGGGTTTTATTTCCAGAGAAAGATTTTGACAATCTCGCCAGTGCTGAATTTGCAACACAAGAATTGTTTGATCCTGCTAATTCAGTAATGGTCCGTTACGCACCAAGTCCTACTTGGCAAGGAAAAACGGTGACCGAAATTGCTGCAATAAATAATGAAACTGCTGCGCAGGCACTCTTGCGCATCATTCGCGAGACATCAGCAATCGGTCAGGATGGAACTATTGTGGCAAAATCAATGAGTGAAACTGACATCAGCAATTTCCTCAAGTGGCCTTTTAGCAACGTCTGTTCTGATGGGTCGATGGGTGGACATCCTCGTGGACATGGTTCTTTCTCCCGAGTGCTGGGTCGCTATGTCCGTGAGCAAAAACTGATACCACTAGAAACGGCCATACAAAAGATGACTAGCTTATCTGCAGAAAACGTAGGCATAAAAAATCGCGGACTCATTGCCCCAGGTTACTTTGCCGATTTAGTCTTGTTTGATCCTAATACTATAATGGATAATGCCACAGTAAGCAATCCTACGGCTCTTTCCACAGGAATACAGAGCGTATGGGTAAATGGAAAACTAGTTTATAACGAGCAAAAATCAGTTCCGAATTTTACGGGTAAGTTTATTAAAATGGAAAAAAATTAAATACAAAAAAGCAATCAAAATAATTATAAAACACCTAAAACCATGAACAAATCTATTTCAATTTCTAAATTTCATTTTATAATTTTTCTATTATTGGCCTTTTGTTCCATTCAAGCTCAAACTCCAAAAGGAACCTTATTTATCATTGGCGGTGGAAACAGATCAGATAAACTGATGACCTGTTTATTGTCGCTTTCTAAATTAGAAGCAAAAGATTATATCGTCGTATTACCCATGTCCAGCGAAGAGCCAGACAGTGCCTACATTTACTTCAATGATCAGCTAAAAAGGCTAACGCCAAATCCCATAGTGATGCTCAATTTTGATAAAAAAACCGCAACTAATCCAAAATGGATTGACTCTCTTCAAAAGGCAAAACTCATTTTTATAAGTGGAGGCGACCAAACCCGATTCATGGATATCATCAAAAACACTCCCATTAAAACAGCCATTCATCAAGCCTACAAAAACGGAAGTACCGTTGCCGGAACAAGTGCTGGAGCAGCGGTAATGTGCGAACACATGATCACCGGAAATCAAAAATTAAATCCGGTATATACTGGAACTTTTGACAACATACGCCACAATAATCTCGAAACAACAGAGGGTTTAGGCTTAATGAAAAACGTGATTATTGATCAGCATTTTCTAAAAAGAAGTCGATACAACCGTTTATTATCTGCTATGGTAGAATTCCCTTCTCACGTCGGAATAGGAATTGATGAAGCCACAGCTATCATTGTTCAAAATAAAACTATAGAAATTACAGGAGAAAGCGAAGTTATCGTAATCAAAAATCCAAAAGGGATTCAAAAGTCAGGTACAAATAATCTTATATCCATAGAAAGTCTGGAAATGAGTATTTACAATAATGGTCAAAAATTTAAAATATAAAATTATTATCCAATTATAAAAACGGTCTGAAATTTATCTTACTTACGCTTATGTAAACTCTCCGGTATTTATCAGAATTCCAACTACTAAGAACACAACACCACAAACCGCACCAGCAATAACAGTTTTGGTCCAAGACGTCCGAGTCAAAATAACGACAGACGCTCTAATAGATAACAACTTAGAAAATACTTTTTTTTTAGGAGCAGAACGAGTTCGTTTTTTAAGAACGTATTTCCCGCTATACATTAAAATCCTTATTAGGGCTGAACACCAGCCCTAACAAGGATTTTCATTTCTATCGGGGCTATTTAGATCGTTTTTATTTTTATCATAGCATTTTGTATTTAACTCTTTGAAAAACAAAGTCGAGCTCGTTTCCCGCTGCCCGCTACGCAAAGTCTCCGACTTTGAGTATGTGTTTTTCAGTCTTCGACTGATCTTAAAATTCAAAGATTCAAAAAACAAAATCGGTTAAAAACCGAAAGTCACTTCCTCAAAATCCGAGATTTTGTGGAACGTTGTGATAAACATCTGAAATTAAAAATTGTTGATCAAAAACCCCAACTCTGCTCCACTTTACACTGAAAATTGTTGTTCCCAAATACAACAATAATTTAAAGCTTTATTTTACAAATAAGTATTCTATTCATATGTAGATAATATTTGTTTTTTATAGCAATATGGTATCGCCAGATCTTCATTGGTGTTTGCGACAGCTTCTGTCATGGCGATTTCATACGTATTCAAATCTAGCTTAAGAATAGTACCTACTTTGCTAAACTCTTCATTAATCTTTGCATTCAAGATTAGTTGTTCATTTGTTATTGGATGATTAAAAATTAACTGATGCGCATGAAGCATCATTCCTTTCAGTTCAAAATTCTCCAACCATAATTTATTTTGCTTGTTACAACCATGTGGCCGACTTCCTAAAATGGGATGAAAAATATGTTTGAAATGTTTTCGTAATTGATGCATACGTCCAGTTTCAGGAATCGCTTCTACCAAACAATATCGTGACGTTGGTTGATTGTTAAAATCTAACTCAATTTCGGTAGTTTGCAATCGATGAAAGTAGGTTATTGCATTTTGTATAACACCATCATTATTGGTTAAATCATAATCAATCGTTAGTTCTTCGGGTGACCAACCACGTAAAATTGCTAAATACTTTTTTTCGACTTCGCGTGTGGCAAAACGATCATTCATAATTTTTAAAACCTTTTTATCCAACGCAAATAACAAGACACCAGATGTTTTGCGATCTAACCGATGAATAGGATAAACGTGTCGCCCTCCTATTTGATTTCTCAATTCTTGAATAGCAAAAACTTTTGCATCACGCGCATAGAATGATTTGTGAACCAACAAGCCACTTGGTTTATTAATTGCTATGATATATTCGTCTTGGTAAAGAATTTCTAACATTTGGCAAAAATAAAAGAGATTTCTATCGAAATCTCTTTTTTAACTTATTTATTTCTATTCTTTTCTTTTTCCCCCGCTAGCGCGAAGGTATTCTCATTTTTGCAGCCGTGAAACATCTGAAATCTATTTTAGCCCAACCACCCATCACGATCCAAACTTCTATACTGAATCGCTTCAGCAATGTGGCTGGAAACCACTATTGGAGCCGCATCAAGATCAGCGATCGTGCGTGCGACCTTCAAAATACGATCATAGGCTCGAGCCGATAAATTTAATCGTTCCATCGCTGTTTTCAATAATTGTTTTGAAACATCGTCCAAGGCACAATATTCCCGAATGTGTTTGGTATTCATTTGGGCATTGTAATGGATATTTTCCATTTGCTCAAAGCGTTCGGTTTGAATTTCTCGAGCCGCTGTCACTCTTTTGCGAATGTCTACACTACTTTCTGCTTTTTGATCATCCGATAATTTTTCGAAAGGGACTGGTGTCACTTCGATATGAATATCAATTCTATCTAATAAAGGTCCCGAGATTTTACTCAAATACCGCTGCATTTCGTGTGGTGAAGAAGTTTGTGGCGAATCCGGATCGTTGAAAAAACCACTTGGACTCGGATTCATACTTGCCACCAGCATAAACGAGGATGGATAAGTAACTGTAAATTTAGCTCTGGAAATAGTCACTTCTCGATCTTCCAGCGGTTGGCGCATCACTTCCAGAACATCGCGTTTAAATTCCGGCAATTCATCCAGAAACAAAACGCCATTGTGCGCCATTGAAATTTCGCCGGGTTGCGGATAACTGCCGCCGCCAACAAGCGCCACATTCGAAATAGTATGGTGCGGGCTACGAAACGGACGCTGATTCATCAAACCTACTTCCTTCAATTTTCCGGCAACACTGTGAATTTTTGTGGTTTCTAATGCTTCACGCAACGTCATGGGAGGCAAAATACTAGGCAGTCGCTTAGCTAACATGGTTTTTCCGGCACCCGGTGGACCAATCAAGATAATATTATGCCCGCCGGCAGCCGCAATTTCCATACATCTTTTTATAGACTCCTGCCCCTTGACATCACTAAAATCAAATTCAGGAAAGTCTAATGTTTTATAAAATTCGGCTCTGGTATCGATTGTTGTTGGTTCCAAAGTCCCTTTTCCTTCTAGAAAGTCAATTACTTCCTGTATGTTTTCTATTCCATACACATTTAATCCTGCAACAATTGCTGCTTCTTTCACATTTTGCTTTGGAAGAAAAAAACCTTTAAAACCCTCTTCTTTTGCTTTGATAGCAATCGGCAAAGCGCCACGAATGGGTTGCAAACCTCCGTCAAGCGAAAGCTCTCCCATGATTACATACTGGTCAATTTCATCGGCTTTAATCTGCCCAGAGGCTACCAGAATACCAATTGTCAAAGTCAGATCATACGCAGAACCCTCTTTTCGTAAATCTGCAGGAGCCATATTGATGGTTATTTTTTTGCCAGGCATTGAGTAACCATTATTTTTGAGCGCTGCCGCAATGCGGTAACTGCTTTCTTTAATAGCATTATCTGGTAATCCAACTAAATGGTATCCAATCCCTTTATCAATATTTACCTCAACGGTAATTGTTGTGGCTTCAACGCCAAAAACTGCACTTCCAAAAACTTTAACTAGCATCTGTTTTTATTTGATTTTAAAATTAATGAAACTTTTCTTATTATTATTATAAATCTTACATAAATTCCAATAAAATAGTGAAAAGCAAAAATTTAATCAAAAAAAATAAAAATACTTTGATATACGGCCCAATACAGTACATTTTTCATAATTACGAAATGTTAAAATTAAAAAAAGTGAAGGTATACCATTAACATTTTTCTACTTTTAGAAAATAATTAGAAACCACACTATGAAAAAAATCCTACTCCTACTCTGTTTGAGCTTTTTGGTACCAAAAACCTATGCTCAGGAATACTTTCCCAATAATGAAGGTGTTCAAAACAAAAACACAAATTTCACTGCTTTTACCAACGCCAAAATTTATGTTACCCCAACACAAATTATTGATAAAGGAACTTTATTAATTCAAAACGGAACAGTAATTGGTGCAGGTGCTACCATTACTATTCCTAACAATTGCGTTACTATAAATCTGGAAGGAAAATCAATATACCCCTCCTTTATTGACATTTATACCAGTTTTGGAATTGAAAAACCAAAAGGAATAACAAATACGGAAAGAAATCCTTTGTACGATACTAAAAGAGTGGGATATTATTGGAATGAAAGTATTCGCTCAGAAGTAAATGGATATGAAAGTTTTAAATACGACCCAACTAAAGCAGAGGAGTTGTTAAAAGCAGGATTTGGTGTTGTAGGTACTCACGTTCCGGATGGAATTGCCCAAGGATCCGGAATGTTAATCGCTTTGAACAACGCTGATAAAAGCACACAATTATTATCTGACAAAATCACTAATCACTTTGCATTTACAAAAAGTGCCACTACAAATCAATCCTATCCTAGCTCATTAATGGGAATGATGGCCTTATTACGCCAAATGTACTTTGATTTAGATTGGTACAAAAAAGGGAATGCTGCAACCAAAGATTTATCATTAGAAGCCTTATCAAATAATGAAAAATTAGTTCAAATTTTTGCTTCGGAGGATAAATTAAATAGTGTTAGAGCTTCTAAAATAGCAAAAGAATTTGGATTGAACTATGTATTGAAAGGCATAGGAAATGAATTTGAAAGAATTGAAGAAATAAAAAAAACAAATTCTAAATTTATTATTCCAATCAATTTCCCTGAAGCTTATGATGTGTCTGATCCGTACCAAGCCAATCAAATGGAATTGAAAGATTTGCGTTTCTGGAATCAAGCCCCTACTAATTTAAAGGTTTTGTCTGATAACGGTATTGTTTTCGCCTTGACGACAGACAAATTAAAGAAGGTGGAAGATTTCAGAACCAATCTTCTAAGAGCCATTAAATATGGTTTTGATACAACCAAAGCATTAGAAGCACTGACAACAATTCCAGCATCAATTTTAGGAAAAAGCAACGAAATTGGAAGTTTAAAAACCGGAAGTCTAGCTAATTTTGTGATCACCTCCGGAGAAATATTCGAAGAAAAAACAATCGTTTACGAAAACTGGGTTCAAGGAAGTAAGTATGTCATCAATGATATTATGGTTAAAGACATTCGTGGCAAGTATGACTTAACGGTCAATAACACCAAATACAAATGGGCTCTTGACGGCGACATAGCTGCACCAAAATCAGAAATCACAAGTGTTGATGCTAAAAAAATAAAGTCTAAACTTACTATTGCTAATAACTGGATTTCAATAATAATCAAACCCAATGATTCTACAAAAACCAGCTTTACAAGAGCAACAGGATACATAGACGATATTGAGAAAATTTCTGGAAAAGCAATTTTATTCAATGGAAATGAAGTGAAATGGAGCGCTGTAAAAACGGCTCCTTTTGTAAAAGCGGTTGATTCTTCAAAAATTGAAAAAAACAATATGATCCTCCCTACAACATTTCCAAATGTTGCCTTCGGGACGGTAAAAAAAGCAACACAACAGACACTTTTATTCAAAAATGCCACGGTTTGGACCAATGAAAAAGAAGGTGTATTGGAAGAAACAGATGTTTTAATCAAAAATGGAAAAATTGCTGCTATCGGCAAAAACCTGTCTGATGCTTCCGCCACAGTTTTAGATGCAAAAGGCAAACATTTGACCAGCGGAATAATCGATGAACATTCCCACATAGCCATTTCAAGAGGTGTCAATGAAGGGGGACACAACTCCAGTGCTGAAGTAACAATTGAGGATGTAGTCAATTCCGAAGACGTTAATATCTATAGAGATTTAGCTGGTGGTGTAACAACTTCGCAATTATTGCATGGTTCAGCTAATCCTATCGGAGGACGCTCTGCCATTGTAAAATGGAAATGGGGCGCTTCTGCAGAAGAAATGCTTTACAAAGACCAGCCAAAATTCATTAAATTTGCTTTAGGTGAAAATGTGAAACAAGCCAACTGGGGAATTACCAACCCTACTCGTTTTCCTCAAACAAGAATGGGTGTGGAACAGGTTTTTACAGATTATTTTCAACGTGCAAAAGAATATGACTTGGCTTGGAAAACTTATAATTCAAGTGGTAAAAAAGGAAAAGGGAAAGCGCCAAGGGTAGACTTAGAACTACAGACTCTAGCTGAAATCCTTAATAAGGAACGTTTCATTTCCTGCCACTCTTATGTACAATCTGAAATTTTGATGTTGATGAATGTTGCCGAAAAATTTAACTTTAGAGTAAATACCTTTACACATATCCTTGAAGGATACAAAGTAGCCGATGAAATGAAAAAACACGGAGTAGGAGCCTCGACGTTCTCGGATTGGTGGGCGTATAAATTTGAAGTGAATGATGCCATTCCCTTCAACGGTCCAATCATGCACAATGCGGGACTTGTAGTAGCCTATAACTCTGATGACGCTGAAATGTCCAGAAGATTAAATCAAGAAGCTGCAAAAGCAGTGAAATATGGAAACATTTCAGAAGAAGAAGCATGGAAATTCGTGACTTTGAATCCTGCAAAATTATTGCACATTGATGATAAAGTGGGAAGTATAAAAATAGGAAAAGATGCTGATGTAGTACTTTGGAACAACAATCCTTTATCTATTTATGCTAAAGCTGAAAAAACAATAATTGAAGGTGTCATTTATTATGATGTGCAAAAAGATGAAGCACAAAGAGTAGCAGTTGCCAAAGAAAGAAATGAGTTAATAGGCCAACTATTGCAAGAAAAAAACAAAGGAATGATCACTCAAGAGCCTAAAAAGAAGGAAAAAATAGAATATCATTGTGATTCTTTGGAACATTAAGCTCAAGAAATCTACGTTTCTTAAATCTAAAACAATAAAATAGGATGAATAAAAATATATATATTTTACTATTGGTATTTAGCATATCAATACTTACAAAGGCACAGCAAGCTCCTGCTTCAAAACAATCAAAATCTATTTTAATTCTAAATGCAACAGCACATTTAGGAAATGGCGAAATAATCGAAAACAGTGCTATAGGATTTGTAGAAGGCAAAATTACATTAGTGGCAGATGCCCGATTAATAAAACTAGCTCAAGGAGCGTATGATATTACCATTGACGCCAGCGGAAAACACGTATATCCTGGATTTATAGCGCCCAATTCTACCTTGGGCTTAGTCGAAATAGATGCCATAAAATCTTCTGATGATGAAAGCGAAATAGGAAATATGAATCCTCACGTAAGAAGTATTATTGCCTATAATGCTGATTCAAAAGTAATTGAAACCATTAAACCAAACGGAATTTTGATGGCGCAAATTACCCCACGTGGCGGAAGAATTTCAGGCACTTCATCCATCGTTCAGCTTGATGCCTGGAACTGGAAGGATGCACTGATAAAAGAAAATGATGGGATTCATCTTAATTTCCCTTCTAGTTTTAAAAGAAGTGGTTCCTGGTTTGAACCCGGAACAATTGAAGCAAATAAAGACTATAGCAAACAACACTCAGAGATAACTACTTTTCTGACTAGCGCAAAAGCATACTTAGCAGATAGCCCCAAAGAAAGAAATTTGATTTTTGAGGCTACAAAAGGATTGTTTGACGGAAATCAAACCTTATTCATACACGCAAATGAAGAGAAACAAATTATTGATGCTATACAAATGGCAAAAGAAAATGGGGTTAAAAAAATAGTAATTGTTGGTGGTTATGAAGCGTATAAAACGGCTGACTTACTTCAAAAAAATAACATTGGAGTATTATTAAAAAGAGTGCATGATATGCCTGAAAATGAAGATCATGACATTGATTTACCGTACAAAAACGCTAAATTATTGACAGATAAAGGCGTTATTGTAGGCTTGGAAAACAGCGGATCCATGGAGCGTATGAATACCAGAAACTTACCTTTCCTGGCCGGAACATGTGCTGCTTATGGACTTGACAAAGAAAAAGCGCTACAACTAATAACATTCAATACCGCCAAATTATTAGGGATCGATAAACAATGTGGTACTTTAGAACAAGGAAAGGATGCTACCTTATTTATTTCTGAGGGTGATGCTT
Organism: Flavobacterium sp. RSP15; assembly: GCF_003968755.1. Classification (GTDB taxonomy): domain Bacteria; phylum Bacteroidota; class Bacteroidia; order Flavobacteriales; family Flavobacteriaceae; genus Flavobacterium. The sequence goes on from NZ_RYDL01000003.1 coordinate 110,341, forward strand.
TAGACATGAGAACGAACAAACTAACTAATGCTTTTATTCAAGGCAGAATGATCAGTCTTGAAACACACCAAACAAAAATGAACGATATTTATAAAACAAAATACAATCAAAAATAACAAATACAATGGGACTATTTAACGCCATCCTGGGCAATGCCTCTGAAGTAAACATTAAAGATGTTACTACTGAATTTGAGCCAATATTAATTGATGGAGAAACAATCGAAAAAGCATATAAATTAATTCGGGATATGTTTGTTTTCACTAATAAAAGATTGATTCTGGTCGAAAAACAATTGGTTGGAACCAAGGTTGATTATATGTCAATTCCGTATTTGAGTATCAAAAAATTCTCTAAAGAAAGTGCTGGAATATTAGATATGGATGCCGAGTTGAAAATTTGGTTAAACAATGACGCAACCCCAATTGTAAAACAATTTGGTAAAGGTGGTAATAACATTAATGAAGTTTACAAACTTTTAAGCAAACATCTTTTAAAATAAGAATATCCTTTAGTTTTTGAAAAATGCATCACTTGTAGCTATACAATTGGTGCATTTTTTATATATCAAATTTTGTCTTAATGCTAAGTGCATTAAAATTCCCAGATTGGAAGTCTAATTTTTTACCACAAGACCCCAAGTATTCACTAAATTGGTAATTTTATTTAACTAGATTTTAATAAAAAACAAATTTTATCTTTAAAATATAAAATACCCATAAAAAAATAGGGGCTAGATTGCAAAAATCATAAAAATAAAACATTAATGCGCTTTACAATAGGGGTATGTTGAACAATTTTATATTTTTATCAAAATTTAAAACTGAAAAACGATGCGAAAAATTATTCTAAGTGTGATATTGATCACGATTTTGGTATTAACCCTTTGTTCAAATTATTTCTTAGCCGAAAGTCCAGCTCCTACAGAAGCAGTAAAATTTGATACCGGCGATACCGCTTGGATGATCGTTGCAACTGCACTTGTATTAATCATGACACCCGGTTTAGGTTTCTTTTACGGTGGAATGGTAGGTAAAAAAAATGTCATTAGTACCATGCTTCAAAGCTTTATGGCAATGATAATCGTTACCGTGTTGTGGGTTGTCATCGCTTTCGGATTATCTTTTGGTCCAACTATTGGCGGAATAATAGGGAATCCAATTCCAAATTTATTTTTTCAAGGCGTAAATACAAATACATCTTGGAGTTTAGCTCCGACAATTCCATTTATGCTTTTTGCTTTATTTCAAGCAAAATTTGCCATCATTACACCCGCTTTAATTACCGGTGCTTTTGCAGAACGAATTCGTTTTTGGGCGTACTTACTATTTATGGTTTTATTTATACTGCTCGTTTATACCCCGCTGGCTCACATGACATGGCATCCAGATGGTATTCTCTTTAAAATGGGCGTATTGGATTTTGCTGGTGGAACTGTAGTTCATATGAGTGCCGGTTGGGCAGCTCTAGCTGGTGCCATTTTCTTAGGCAAAAGAAAAGCAGAAAAAGGAAATCCCGCACGTATAACATACGTAATGTTAGGTACCGGATTGTTGTGGTTTGGATGGTTCGGGTTCAACGCTGGTTCCGCTTTAGGAGCTAATGGGCTTGCCGTACAAGCACTGGGGACAACTACTATTGCTGCTGCTGCTGCTGGAATGGCTTGGGTATTTCTTGATAAAATTCTTGGTCATAAATTGTCGGCAATGGGAGCTTGTATTGGCGTAGTGGTCGGATTAGTTGCCATTACTCCTGCAGCTGGTTTTGTTAGTATTCCTCATGCTTTGTTCATAGGAATTTTTGCAAGTATTGTGAGCAATCTGGTGGTTAGAAGTTTCCACAAATGTAAAATTGATGATGCTTTAGATGTATTTGCCTGTCACGGTGTAGGTGGCATCATTGGAATGCTTTTGACAGGTGTATTTGCTTCAAAATCAATAAACGCGGCAGTTGGTGATAACCAAGGACTTATTTTTGGAGAAACAACATTATTTTTAAATCAATTATTTGCTATGGTTGTCGTTTCCATATTTGCATTTTCAATGTCTTACTTTCTTTTCTTTATTGTGAATAAAATTACGCCTTTAAGGGTAAGTGAAGAAAAAGAAGAATTAGGCTTAGATATTTCGCAACACGGTGAATTTCTATAAATCTTCGGTATAAAGTTAGAGACGCTCTGAAATTTCAGAGCGTTTTTTTGCTCTTATCCGTTCTAAATACCCATAATCTACAAAGCAATTCTTATTCTTTAAACAATAAACTAAAAACTTTAAAAATAGCTTAGTACATATTAATTTTAGCCTGCATCCTCTAAAACTAAAATCCCAACCTTAAAAAAAAGATTGGGATTTTAGTTTTAAATATAGTCGAATGCTTTTATGGCGCACAACCCGATTGCCGTTTTATTTTAAAACAGTACACTCAATTTTAGAGTCGTTATAAATCTTGTGCGTTTGTTTCTTAAAATCTTCAGGTTTTGCATAAAAAATATTGTCAACAAATGTCTGTGGATTCAAATCTATAAATGGAAACCACGTACTTTGAACCTGAATCTGGATTTTGTGTCCTTTTTTGAACGTATGAAATACATCTTGTAACTTAATATTAACTGCTGTTTTCTCATTGGCTACAAAAGGTTCTGGTTTTGAAAAACTATTTCTAAAACGGCCTCGCATAACTTCACTTCGTACCATCATGTGGTAATTACTCATCTTTAGATACGGAGCTACTTCTTTTGTTTCCGGTTCGTCATTTGGGAAAACATCAATCACTTTTACAATCCAATCCGCATCAGTTCCTGTAGTAGAAACTTGTAATTTAGCCAAGATTTCTCCAGCTAATGTGGTATCATCATTCAATACTTCTGTTTCAAAAACAATCACATTCGGACGTCGTGCAGCAAAACGCTGGTCATCGGTCATGTATTTCCTTGGCGTAAGTCCGTTTTGTTTAATATCCTCCGAATAGGGTACCGGTTTCTTAGGATCACTAATAAATTCTTCAAAAGAAATATTTTGCTTAGCCAATTTTGTCAATTTACTACCTTGCAAAAAGAAATCTTGTTTTTCAGTATTTACGGGAGGCCAGGCATCATAAGTTTTCCACTCTTTTCTTCCGGTGTCAAAAACATAAGCTTCAGGCAATTTATTAGCTCCTTTTCCATTATTTTTCAAAAAATGACGGAAGAAATTAGATTCAATATTTTTTTGATAAAAACCAGAAATACTATCTCCAAAATTAATATTACCAATCACTTGCTTTGCTGAATTCCTAGCCCAATCACCATGACTCCAGGGTCCCATAACAATTGTGTTGTAGTTTTTACTGCTCTTTTCTATCGTACTGTAGGTATTCAAAGGACCGTATAAATCTTCGGCATCAAACCAACCTCCAACTGTCATTACCGCTGGTTTAATATTATTCAAATGCTGTAAAATTCCACGCTTTTGCCAAAAATCATCGTAACTGGAATGGTCTTTCAGCTGTTGCCAAAACTCATTCTCTTTTCCATAATATTTGTCTAAATTAGAGAGTGGTCCAGCATCCAGGAAAAACTGATAATCATCGTTTGTACCCGCATTCGTGAATTTGTACCAAGGTTCCGTAGTACGTTTTGTTTTTTGAGGGCCAAATAACGGAGTGACTTTCCAATAACTCAACAAATACGCTCCATTGTGATGAAAATCATCAAAAAAGAAATCAGCTATACATGCCTGAGGCGAAACGGCTTTCAAAGCTGGATGATTACTCAATAAAGAATATGTAGCGTAAAAACCTGGATATGAGATTCCCCAAGTTCCAACATTTCCATTATTGTTAGCCACATTTTTCACCAGCCACTCTATCGTATCATACGTATCCGAAGCTTCATCCGTATCTTTCTTGCCTTTTTTATTTGGAATAAAACCACGCATGTTGTCATACAAACCATCACTCATAAATCGTCCTCGAACATCTTGATAGACTACAATATATCCTTCTTTCATCATCGTTTCACTGGGAGAAATGCTTTTCTTGAACTGATTTTCTCCATAAGGCCCGGAGTTATATGGTGTTCTTTGCATTATAATTGGATATTTTGTAGAAACATCTTTGGGAGTATAAATGGCAGTAAACAACTCTACTCCATCACGCATTTTAATATGCACTTCCTTTTTAGTATAATTTTCAGACACATAATTGGCTTTATTGTCTTGGGCAAACAGAACTGCACCAATAAAAAAAAGCGAAATACCTAATAGTTTTTTCATGAATTCTTTTGAGTTAAAATAATTTTTAAAGATAAAAAATCTCTTCGAATATTGCATCCATATTCCTTCTTTTTTAAAATTTAGGAATTTTAGTTTGTCAAAAAAAAACAAATATGTTAAAAAAAACGATCTTTTTTAGGATCTTTTTAAAGAAAACTACACGGTTAGATTAGCATTTTTTATCAAAAATTTCATTCGCTTTTACCTCTATAAAATCAATACTATTACTGCAAAAAGAGGCCGTTATTTGTTGTGTAAAAGACAATATCTGCATTTTAAAAAGATTTTTTAGATAATTTGCCTTACATTTGTAAAATACCAAATTATTTTTTGCGGTTAATAAAGTCTTTTTTTTGCACTTTTAACCCAAAGCTAAGATCCCTTATTTTAGAAAATATTCTAAAAAAAATCATCTTTTTTTTTGCAGTTTACTGCACCTTTTGCCTTTTGGAAAAATTCCATGTACAGGCTATTAAATAATCGAAAATTAATAATATGCACACAATAGATTATGCAATTTTTGTTGTTTACATGCTGGTTATGCTAGGCGTTGGCGTTTATTTTTTTAACAAAAACAAAACTGCTGAAGATTTTTACGTTAGCGGAAGAAATATGAATAGCTGGCACATTGGTTTATCCGTTGTAGCCACAGATGTAGGTGGTGGATTCTCAATAGGATTGGGCGGTCTGGGTTTTACGATGGGAATATCCGGTTCTTGGATGCTGTTCACCGGACTGCTGGGCGCTTGGCTGAGTGCTGTTTTTCTAATTCCAAAAGTAAGTGCATTAGGACATAAATATAAGTTTTTCACTTTTCCCCAAATATTTGATCATTTTTATAATGCTAAAGTAGCGCTACTGGCCGGAATTATTTCGGCTATTGGATATCTTGGATTTACAAGTTCTCAGGTTTTGGCTGGAGCCAAATTAGCGTCGGCAACCATAGAAGGACTTAATTTACAAACAGCGCTAATTGTAATGGGACTTATCGCGGTAATTTATACGGCTATTGGAGGATTAAAAGCCGTTATTTATACCGATACAATCCAGTGGTTAGTCCTTATTGGCGGATTGGTTTTTATAGGGATTCCAGTTGCCTACAATGCCGTGGGAGGGTATGAGGCGATCAAGACTACCCTGGCACCTGAATATTTATCACTGACCAATGTAAAATGGTATCAGATTTTAAACTGGTCCATAACCATTATACCCATTTGGTTTGTAGGAATGACTTTATACCAGCGGATTTATGCTAGCAAAGGAGAGAAAGAAGCTAAAAAAGCATGGTTGATTGCGGGTGTTTTTGAATGGCCTATAATGGCATTTATGGGAGTGATTCTGGGAATGCTGGCTAAAGTGGCTGCAAACAAAGGAATGTTTAACGGTATTACAGATGCAGCCAATATGGATAGCGAAATGGGATTGCCTATTTTACTGGCCACCATACTCCCCGTTGGATTAATGGGGCTGATGCTTTCTTCCTATTTTTCGGCTATACTTTCTACCGCGGACAGCTGCTTAATGGCAGCTTCCGGAAATATTGTCACTGATATTATTGCTAAATTTTCAAAAAAAGAATTGAGTCATAAAAAAGAGCTTCGGCTCTCACAATTGGTCACCTTAATTGTAGGTCTTCTTGCTATTTTAATTGCTTCCCAAATGCAAAATGTACTGGAACTGATGCTCTACTCCTATGCTTTTATGGTGTCGGGACTATTCGTTCCGGTAATAGGCGCTTTATTTTGGAAGAAAAGCCATCCAACAGCTGCTTTTTGGAGCATGTTATTTGGGGGTGCCACCACAATCCTGCTAATTGTTACAGAGAATAAACTACCTTTAGATTTAAAATTACCGGAACATTTAGATGCAAACCTTTATGGAATAAGTATTTCTCTTATTTTATTCGTTACAATATCACTTTATCACTATAACAAAAAAGAAAGACAAAATGGAATTCAAACAAATTAATGACACAACCGGAGAAGATACAATTTATACCAATCAAATTATAGCATTATTCCTTTATACCCATTTAGAACAATATGGCGATACGATTGAAGACATTCGAAAATGTATTGATTACGTTATGAATCCTACAAAAGGAGGCAACATTGTAGTGGGAATCGAAGATCAAAAAATCGTAGGAGTTGTCATCTTGAACAACACGGGAATGAAAGATTTTATTCCTGAAAATATTTTGGTATACATTGCCGTGGACAACAGCCAACGGGGAAAAGGGTTTGGAAAACAATTGATGCAAAAAGCAATATCAATTGCCGAAGGAAATATTGCCCTGCATGTAGAACCTGATAATCCTGCCAAAAAACTGTATGAAAGCTTAGGTTTTACCAATAAATATTTGGAAATGCGCCTCATTAAATAATCCAAAATGGAAAACTCAAACCCGTCCATCGAGACACTTGTACGGTTACGAAAGGAGCTTCACAAACACCCAGAGGTTTCGGGTAAAGAAAATCAAACAGCAAAACGCGTCCTATCTTTTCTCGAAAATTACCCTCCGGATGAATTGATTACCGGAGTAGGAACAACTGGTGTGGTTGCAATTTATAAAGGTAAAAAAAATGGGAAAATAGTATTATTCCGATGTGAATTAGATGCTTTGCCAATTGAAGAAACGAATCGTTTTGAACATCGTTCACTAATTGATGGTGTCTCACACAAATGCGGACATGATGGACACATGGCTATTCTTTGTGGTTTGGCAGCTGAATTGCATCAGAACAAACCGGACTCAGGAACCGTCATTTTGCTGTTTCAACCGGCTGAAGAAGATGGTAGTGGTGCTCAAAAGGTGTTTTCAGATACTAAATTCACTTTGATTCAACCTGATTACGTCTTTGCGCTGCACAATTTACCAGGGTTTCCAATGCATCAAATTGTAGTAAAAAACGAAACTTTTACCTGCGCCGTAAATAGCATTATCATAAAATTAAAAGGAAAAACAGCCCATGCCGGTGAGCCTGAAAGAGGAATTAATCCTACTCTGGCAATAGCCGCCATTATCAATCAATTTAATGCTACTATTCAGACCGATATTACCAAAGAAAACTATTGCCAGATAACTCCCATTTATACCAAAATAGGTAAAAAAGCATATGGTGTAGCAGCTGGTGCGGGAGAAATTCATTTTACAGTACGAAGTGATAGCAATTTACAGATGAGAAAGATCGAAATAGCTTTAGAAAATGCAGCCCGATCAATCGCAAAAGAATATCAACTGAAGTGTAAAACACAATGGATACAAAGTTTCCAAGCCAATGAGAATGACAAAACTGCTGTAGCATTCATCAAAAAGGCAGCAGAAATTAATGGTTTTGAACTATTCGAAAAAGAAAAACCATTCACTTGGGGCGAAGATTTTGGTTTGTTCACACAGCACTATCCCGGTTCCATGTTCGGACTGGGAGCTGGGGTAAACACTGCCGCACTACACAATCCTGATTATGATTTTCCTGACGAAATTATAGCAACTGGAGTGGCTGTTTTTCATCACATCAGCAAACAAATTACAAATGCACACTAACTCAATAATAGAGCTTAATCGCTCCGCGTATCAAAAGAACATCGATTTTCTAAAAAAGACCTTTGGAAAAAAAGTACTGATTTCCTCTGTCGTAAAAGGAAATGCGTATGGTCATGGAGTACAGCCGTTTGTGGCTATGGCTTTTCAATGTGGTGTAACTCATTTTTCTGTTTTTGATGTTCAGGAAGCCAAAGTCGTAAAAACAACACTACAGGACAAAGCAACTATTATGGTTATGGGACTCGTTCAGGATGAAGATATGGAATGGGTAATCAAAAATGATATTGAATTTTTTGTCTTTGATAAAACTCGACTGACGAAAGCTATGAAAACAGCTAAAAAACTCGAAAAAAAAGCAATTCTGCACATTGAAGTAGAAACCGGAATGAACCGAACTGGTTTTGACAAAAACGAACTGAATACTGTTATTACTTTTTTAAAGAGAGAAGAACAACATCTATCTTTCAAAGGGCTTTGTACTCATTATGCCGGGGCCGAAAGTATCGCTAATTATTACAGAGTGGATCAGCAAATCAAGAAGTTTGAAGAAATTTATGCCTTTTTTTGTAAAAATGATCTGAAGCCACAAATGAGACATTCTGCTTGCTCTGCAGCATCAATAATGTTTCCACAAACCAGAATGGATATGGTGCGAATCGGAATAATGCAATACGGATTGTGGTCCAGTCCGGAAGTATTTGTTACCTATCTCAATTCTAAAAAAAATAAAATAGATCCGCTGCAACGCGTTATCACTTGGAAAAGTGCTATAATGAGCGTAAAGAAAGTAAATATTGGTGATTTTATTGGATATGGAACCAGTTTTATGGCCAAAAGAAAAATGAAAATTGCTGTTATCCCTATTGGTTACTGCCACGGATACAGCCGTTCGTTGAGCAACCAAGGTCGTGTACTTATTCATGGACAACGCTGTATTGTAGTGGGTTCCGTAAACATGAACATGATGACTGTCGATGTTACTGATATCGACATGGCAAAAAAAGAAGATGAAGTGGTCTTGATAGGCACACAAAAAGAGCTATCCGTTTCTGTAGCTTCCTTTAGTGATTTCAGCAACCAACTCAATTACGAATTATTAACTCGGATTTCCAAATCAATTCCACGTAAAATCATAGAATAATGGCTTTTATAAAACTATATCGCAAAAAACTTGAAGAAAATTATGCCTTTCTGGATACTATTTTTAAATCCAGAAATATACAATGGGGAGTGGTTTCCAAACTATTGTGTGGAAATAAAATTTATCTCAAAGAAATCATCGCTTTAGGAGTACGTGAAATTCATGATTCCAGAGTAAGTAATTTGAAAAAAATTAAAGCCTTGGATCCGGAAATCCAAACCGTGTATATTAAACCACCTGCTAAACGAAGTATTGAAAGTATTGTGCGGTATGCTGACATCAGTTTTAATACTGAAATCTATACCATACAATTACTTTCAGAGGAAGCCGTAAAACAAAACAAGACCCATAAAATCATCATTATGATTGAAATGGGAGACCTTCGTGAAGGTGTAATGGGTGAAGAATTGATCGATTTTTATGGCACAATTCTAAAAATGCCTAATATTGAAATCTCTGGAATTGGTACCAATTTCAATTGCCTTAGCGGTGTAATGCCCACGCAGGACAAATTGATTCAATTGAGCTTATACAAACAGCTAATTGAAGCTAAATTCAATATCAGTATTCCATTTGTCTCCGGAGGAACTTCTGTTACTGTACCGCTACTCCTAAAAAATGCCCGACCAATGGCCGTGAATCATTTTCGAATAGGGGAAGCCCTATTTTTCGGGAAAGATTTGTTTACAGGAAATACCATAGAAGGAATGCACAATGATGTTTTCAAATTATACGCTGAAATCATCGAAATTACAGAAAAACCAAATACACCAACAGGGGAGTTAGGCGAGAATGTAGCCGGAAATTCCTTTTCGATGGATGCTGTCACTGATTTAGGCGATACTTCCCTTAGAGCTATTCTAGACATTGGTTTGTTAGACATGCAACCACAATACATCGAATCTGATGATACGGATATCACTATAGTAGACGCCAGTTCTGACATGCTGGTTATAGACATTTCAAATTCTAAAAAAAATTATAAAATTGGGGATTTAGTGGCGTTCAAAATACGATATATGGGCGCATTGTACCTTTTAAATTCTGCTTATATCGAGAAAATAATCGAATAAAAGGCAATTTTATACCCTACCTTGTATACGGCATCTCACGCATCAATACTGAGTAAATTAAGTCTATAGTATTAAATATAAACACAAATTGCACTAATTTCCACGAATTGAATCGTAGAAATTAGTGCAATTCGTGTTTAATATTAGATCTAGTATTTTTCCAGACGTACCTGTTATTCTACCTTTTTAAATCTATCAATTCCTTCTCTTAACCATCCTTTGTAGGCATTGATATTTGAGTTATAACTTTCTGGTTTATCAGACAGCATATTCTCTTCTACATCTAAAACAATGTAATACGGTTGCGCATTGGCTTTGTACCTTGTAATTTGGAAATCGCTCCATTTATTACCCACGCTTACAATTTCTTTACCCGTTTCTTTAGATACGTATTGCTCACTTTTTGGCAATTCTCTTTTATCATCAACATACAAAGAAATCAAAACTACTTCTTCTTGTAATATTTTTAAAATCGCAGGATCTGACCACACATAATCTTCCATTTTTCTGCAATTCACACAAGCAAAACCCGTAAAGTCTAGCAAAATGGGTTTGTTCACTGATTTGGCGTAAGCCAATCCTTTTTCATAATCATCAAAAGCAATAAGACCATGTGGCCCTAAGTGTGCGCCTTCCGGCAAAATTTGGGCAGAAGTATTTGAGCCACCTTTTGAGTTTCCTACTCCGTATGGACTTTCGCTATAGGTCATTGGTGGCGGAAAACCAGAAATTAATTTTAATGGCGCTCCCCAAATCCCAGGAATCAAATAGATTGTAAAGGCCAAAACTACTAATCCAAAAGACAATCTTCCTACTGAAATATGTGCCATCGGACTATCGTGTGGAAGTGAGATTTTTCCAAATAAATAAAAGGCCAATGTACCAAAAATAGCGATCCATATTGCCAAGAACACTTCTCTTTCCAAGAAATGCAATTGCAAAACCAAATCAGCATTCGACAAAAATTTGAATGCCAAAGCCAATTCTAAAAAGCCTAAAACTACTTTAACGGTATTCAACCAGCCACCAGATTTTGGCAATGAATTCAACCAACCCGGGAACATCGCAAACAACATAAAGGGTAAGGCTAGAGCCAATGAAAACCCAAACATACCCACAATTGGAGCTATTCCGCCTTTAGAAGCCGCTTCGACTAATAGGGTTCCTACAATCGGTCCGGTACACGAAAACGAGACAATCGCTAACGCCAAAGCCATGAATAAAATTCCAACTATCCCACCTCTATCCGCTTGATTATCCACTTTATTTGCCCAAGAATTAGGCAGCATAATCTCAAAACCACCCAAAAATGAAGCTGCAAAAGTGACTAACAAAACAAAGAAAATAATATTGAACCAAACATTCGTGGACAACGCATTCAGCGCATCGGCACCAAAAATCCACGTCACTAAGAATCCTAAAACTACATAAATGAATATGATAGCTACTCCATAAATAATGGCATTACTAATCCCTTTTGCTTTTGTTTTGCTTTGTTTAGTAAAAAAACTGACTGTCATAGGAATCATTGGGAAGACACAAGGCGTAAGCAATGCGGCAAATCCAGATAAAAAAGCAATGAAGAAAATAGACCATAATCCTCTTTTTGTAGCTGGTTCAGAGTCTAGAGGAACGATTTTTTCAGGAGTACTCACCTGGTCCTCCGTAATTGCAATTTGCGAAACTACGGTATCAACTTTTACAGAATCTACTATGGTTACATCCGTTGCTACTGCCGTTGTTTTTGAAACTGCAGGAATTGCAAACGTGAAATTCTTCTCCATATTAATACAAACCTCTTTACACACCTGATAATTAAAATCGACTTTAATTTCAGTCAGCTTAGGATTTGTTAGTGTAATTTCCTGTTGAATTTGGCCTTTCTTTTCGAAGAATGTTTCGTTAACTTCAAATATGTCATTAAAAGCACTTCTCGTTTTACTTTCTTTGGCTTTGCCCACTAGAGTGAAGTTCCCTTTTTGGTTTTTAAAAATGATTTCCAGTGGCAACGGCCCTCCGTCTGGAGTAAACTGAGAATACAAATGCCAATCCTTTTCTATAACAACATTAAAAGTAAGGATATAATTAGTGTCCGATTTTTTTTCTATTTTAGTTGTCCATTTGGCGGGATCTAGAATCTGGGCATTTCCATTGGCAAAAGCCAAAAAAGCAATAAGTATAAATAGTAGTTTCTTCATTATTCTGATTGTATTTTTAGTATATTTTTAGTTGTGTTGTCTATTCTAAAACGTTCATCCTGACGTAGACCAATTATCCAGACTATTTCATCATTCGAACATAAAAGCCAAGAATTTTCTTTTTCTAGCAAGGATAATTTTTCATCTTTAAAAAGCTTGCTTATTTTTTTTGACTTACCGTTCATCCCAAAAGGCTGAAAACTATCGCCTTCGTTCCAATGGCGTAAAATTAATGGATACTGCACTTTATCACCATCTACAAAGATAGTTTTATTTGAAACGATCCCAATGTCGGCTACTTTGCAAAACGTAAGATTTAAGGGAATATTAACTTCTTTTTGATTTTCATCTATAAAATATTTGTCCTCTACCTTTACGAAATTTATCGGACTTAGGATTAAGTAATCCCTGTCTTTTAATACTCTATATTCTGGAGAAAAAACATGTTTTCCAGATTGACTATCAACCAAATCATAAATATCATCCCAAGCTTTGAATCCAAATTCTTTCAGCCATTGGTACAAATAAGATTTATAATTGGGTAATTTTTTTAGTTTTTTTAAATCAAAATAAAGAGTCTCATTCTCTTGCTTTACCACTTGCTGATAAATCATAATCGAAGCATCTTCAGCCATAACTTGCGCGTCTTGCAAATACAGTTGTGTTTTGTGAAACGAGGAAAGAAAATTAGAATTCAATTCTTTTAACATCGGAACCAGATGATGCCGAATTTTATTCCGAAGGTATTTATCGGATGCATTACTGCTGTCCTCGCGCCATTTAATATTATTTAATTTGGCATAATCTTCCATTTCTTTTTGGTTAAAGGCCAAAAGTGGGCGAATTACTTTATCGTTCTGCTCCGGAATTCCTGTCAAACCTTCTAATCCTGTTCCACGACTAAGATTGATTAGGAACGTTTCCAAATTATCATCGGCATGATGTGCTGTGAGAATATAATCGAATTTCTCAGTCTCTAATAACTCATAAAACCAGTTATATCGCAACTCGCGCGCGGCAACTTGTGTCGAAATTTTATAATCTTCAGAAAAAGCTTTGGTGTCAAATTGTGTTATAAATACTGGAATAGCATTTGCCGCAGCATATTCCTGGACAAAATTTTGGTCTTCAAAACTTTCCATTCCACGCAATTGAAAATTACAATGTGCAATTCCAATTTTATAATTCAATTGCTGAAACAAATGCACCAATACCATACTGTCTTTCCCGCCACTTGTAGCAAGAAGTATTTTTTTTCCGTTCAAGAACTGGAAATTATGAAGAAGATGGTTTTGGAATTTCTGTAGCATATTCAAATTTAATTCATTCATTTTGATTTAACTTAAAACTTCTCGCATCGCTTTTGCTTTAAGCAAACATTCTTCATACTCCTTTTCAGGAATTGATGGCGAAGTGATAGCGCTTCCAACTGAAAAAGAAACATATTTTTTTTCTTGATTGTACAAAATGCTTCGGATAACTACATTGAAATCGAAATCACCATTTGGTGTAAAATACCCTACAGCACCGCTATATAAACCGCGTTTTGTTTCTTCCAGTTTTTCAATGATTTTCATCACCGAAATCTTTGGTGCTCCTGTCATACTTCCCATTGGGAAAGTTGTTTTTAAAGCATCTACTACGGAATAGTGCGCCTCAAACTTTGAGGTTACTGTAGAAACCATGTGATGCACTTGCAAAAAAGAATAAATTTTGCACAACTCTTGTACTTCAACGGATCCTTTTTGTGCTGTTCGAGACAAATCATTGCGCACTAAGTCCGTAATCATAATATTTTCGGCCCGTTCTTTTGGGTCTAAAGCCAATTGCATTTTCGATTTTTCATCTTCAATTGGGTCTGAAAATCGTTTTGCAGTTCCTTTAATCGGTTGCGAAATAATTAGTTCTCCTTCTTTCCTTAAATAACGTTCCGGTGTCGCCGAAAGTAAAAAGTGATTGTTGTTTTTAAAAAAAACGGCAAATGGCGGCTGAGAAATTTCGTTGAGTTTTATAAATTTTTCTATGGGATCAATCGTTGCATTTTCAGCAAAAAATTCCATGCAGAAATTGGCTTCATATATATCGCCCTGATGAATGTGTTCCAATATTTTTGAAACTTTTTGAAGATAATTCTCTTTCGGAATCCGTTGTTGGATCGTTATTTGTGGATTTTGAACGCTCAACGCTGAACACTGAACACTAATTTCTTTCAAGTCTGCCTCCACTTCCTCCACACACATATTGAGATATTGAATTTCGAGTTGATTTCCTTTCAATAAAAACAGTTTCTTAGGTTGGAAAAAATACAAATCCGGAAAATCCAGCCCGTCAAAATTAGCAGATTGCAACTGCTCAATATTATTTTTTAAATCATACGATAAATAACCAAAAAGCCAGTCTTTCGTGTTTTGCTGGTACTGTTTCAAATCCTCAAAGGCATTGTAAACATCTGTTTTGATGGAGGTAAAAGCATCTACGGCAAGAATACAATCGCAACTGGAGTACTGTTGCGGATACTCATTACTATCCATAAAAACAACTTCACGAAATTGTTGTGACCAGAGTAAAAGTTGTTGTTTGAACAATTTTGAATCAGAAATAGACTTATAAATTGAAGTTCTCAAAAAGTTTTAATGTTTAAAAATTCAAAATTACAACAAAAAAAATTCTTCAATAACTGGTTATGCTAAAATTAGCTTATTTTTTTGTAAATTTGATAGTGCGTGATCAATTTTGGATTTTTTTAATCGTTTAATCATTCCCGTTATGGCTTCAAAAATTTTCCTTAATTTAGCAGTTAAAGACCTTAAAAAATCCATTGCTTTTTTTACACAACTTGGATTTTCTTTCAATCCTCAATTTACTGATGAACAAGCCACTTGCATGATTACAGGAAAAAACATTTTTGTGATGCTGCTTACTGAACAACGATTTAGAGACTTTACCAAAAAAGAAATTTGCAATGCCCATAAAAATACCGAAGTATTAATCGCAATAGATGTTGAAAGCAAAAAAAAAGTGGACGAAATAGTACAAAAAGCGATATTTGCGGGTGGTACAACGTATATGGAGCCACAAGATCACGGATTGATGTATGCCCATAGTTTTGCGGATTTGGACGGACACCAATGGGAAATTATGTGTATTGATGAACCTCAAATTCCCCAATAATTATTTTCAAATATGTAACCAATAAAACCATATACTATGAAAATTGTAATTATTATTATCCGAACTTTAATTGGAATTTTACTTCTTTATGCATCAATTAGTTTTTTTCTGAAACTAGCTCCAGAACCGGAGGTTACCGGAAATTTCAAGGCTTTTAATGTAGGCTTAGTTGCCTCTACTTACATTATGCCATTAGCCAAGTCTATTGAGTTGTTATGTGGCCTAGCCTTTTTGACAGGGCGTTATGTTACTCTTGCCAGTATTTTGATTTTACCAATAACCATCAACATTTTATTCATAAATTTTTTCTTGTCTCCAGAGGGAATTCCTACTGCTCTTTTCTTATTCTTGGGAAATATGTTTCTAATTTTTAACCATTGGAACAATTATAAAAGTTTATTTATTGCTAAAGACTAAATAAGTGCACCTCATAACAAAAAAACCCGCTCAATGTAGCGGGTTTTTTATTCTATAGCAAAAATTTATTCTTTAATTACACATGCAACGCTCTATTGTCAGTAGCGGCTAGTGCTGCTTCTTTGATCGCTTCTGCAAATGTTGGGTGAGCATGAGACATTCTGGAAATATCTTCAGCAGAGGCTTTGAATTCCATTGCAACTACTGCTTCAGCAATTAAATCCGCACAACGAGCCCCAATCATGTGAACGCCTAGTACTTCATCTGTTTTTGCATCAGCAAGAATTTTTACAAATCCGTCTAGATCGCCACCAGCTCTTGCGCGTCCTAAAGCTTTGAAAGGAAAACTTCCTGCTTTATACTCAACTCCGGAAGCTTTCAATTGCTCCTCTGTTTGTCCTACAGCAGCCACTTCTGGCCAAGTGTAGACAACTCCGGGAATCAAATTATAATCGATATGTGGTTTTTGACCTGCTAATATTTCAGCCACCATGGCTCCTTCTTCTTCTGCTTTGTGTGCTAACATTGCGCCACGCACCACATCGCCAATTGCATAAATAGTAGGAACTGAAGTTTGCAAATGATCATTTACTTCTACCATTCCTCTATCTGAGATTTTTACACCTGCTTTATCAGCATTTAATCCGTCAGTATACGGACGACGACCTACAGAAACTAGGGAATAATCTCCTTCCAGCGTAATTGTTTCTCCTTTTGTATTTTCAGCTTGAACGACAACGCCTTCACCATTTCGTTCTACGGATTTCACTTTGTGTGAAACATAGAATTTCATGCCTTGTTTTTTTAATACTTTAGTCAATTCTTTAGACAATGAAGCATCCATTCCTGGAATAATTCGGTCTAAATATTCTACAACAGAAACTTGTGATCCCAATCGCAAATACACTTGACCTAATTCGATCCCGATAACTCCACCACCAATAATTACTAAATGTTTTGGTACTTCTTTAAGTTTCAATGCTTCGGTTGAAGTAATGATTCTTTCTTTATCTATTTTGATAAAAGGCAAAGAAGATGGTTTTGAACCTGTAGCGATGATGATGTTTTTGGCTTCGACAGTTTCCGAAGTTCCGTCTGCTTTTGCCACCGCAACATGTGTAGCATCAACAAAGGAACCCAATCCTTCCAAAACTGTAATTTTATTTTTGTCCATTAAAAATTTAACACCACCAGAAGTCTGATCTACAACCGCTTGTTTGCGCGCAATCATTTTTTCAAGGTTTACTTTTACTTCCCCGGAAACTTCAATTCCGTGATCTGCAAAATGTGCAATTTCACTGTAATGATGAGAAGAAGCTAGTAGTGCTTTTGAAGGAATACAACCAACATTGAGGCAAGTCCCTCCAAGAGTGGAATATTTTTCGATAATTGCTGTTTTAAAACCCAGTTGTGCACAACGAATTGCTGATACATATCCGCCTGGCCCAGAACCTATAATGACTACGTCAAATGAACTCATAGTATTTTTTTTTATTGTGTTTTTATAAAATGTTCCACAAAATTAAGGAATTAAGTTTTGTTTGAAGTTTAATTCAGAAGGTTTTTTGTTATGAAAATGACATAACTAATATTCATCAAGAAATTATTTATGGCTTTTTAGAAGGATCTCTATAAGTATGAAAATCAGAGTAAATAATAATTCCGTCATTAAATACTTCAAAAATAATTACAAAAGGGAATGTTTTAAAGGATAATTCTCTGAAAAACGGTTCTTTTTTTAGTGGGAATAGTTCAGGATTCATTTTTAATATTTTTAAATATCTTTTAAGATAAGTAGTTGGAACTATTTAATGTCATACTAAAAAATGAGTGAAATAATATTTAACATATAAGTCATATAAGAATTAAACCTTAAATGACTTTATGATTGTTATAGCTACATAAGGCTAACATAATCGAAACTTAAACTTACATGGCTTATATGGTAAAAAAAAATGCAACATTGTTTTATTCTTATTGCTTAAGCAAAAAAACTTTGCCTAATCCCTTTTTTTACTTTCATAAATTTCAATAGCCTCATTTATTTCAATTTCTGCTAATTTTGAAATAACTATTTTAAAAACCATATTTAGCATTTAATTGCTTCTCCAAATCTTCCCAAGAAGTTGATAAACTATTCCCGGAATGGTAGACGGTTCTGGCTTCTTCCACTTTTTGATACTGATTATCCGAAACTAGGGAAGCTTTTTCTTCGTTTAAAATAGCGTCAAATATTCCTTCCAAAACGACTAATTTTGAATCATCCTGGATAAGTTTTCCAAAATTCACAATACCCTTTTGTCTAATTTCTTTAGTTTTCATGGAGCAATTGATGTATTCTAAATTTAATACCATTAAAACAATCAACATTTATATATCAACGACAGTCGTGCTTTTTACTTCGCTAATCATAAATGTGCTGTGCGTACTTCCTATATGTTGTAATGTCGTTAGTTTCGTTACTAAAAACTCTCGATAAGCTTCCATATCTTTTACCACAATTTTCAAGATATAATCATAATCACCGCTCACATGATGACATTCTAAAACTTCTTTTAGTTTCACCACTTCACTTTCGAACTTCGTAAGAAACTCTTTGGTATGTTGTATCAATTTGAGGTGACAAAAAACCACAAATCCTCTCTCGGCTTTGGAGCGATTAATCAACGCAACATACTTGTCAATAACCCCTTCTCTTTCTAGTTTTTTAATGCGTTCATAAACGGCAGTAACGGAAAGATTGAGTTTTAAGGACAATTCTTTGGTTGTTTTCTTACTATCTGTTTGCAATAAAAAAAGTATTTTTTTGTCTGTTGAATCTAATGTCATTGTGTTGCAAATTTCAAATTGATAGATAATCTATAAAAATCCTGATTACCGAACTAATTTAGTAAAAAAATTAATTATTTAGTGTTATATAGTTTTATAATCTAATAAAACTACAGACTATTGATTTTTAATCTTAAAATATTTTATTTTGAATAGGATTTCTTGACATACCGGAATGTCCAAGCCCTGATAGCAACGGCATCCTTTTACTTTTTTCTTTAAAAAGTAAAAGATAGAGTGAATAGCAGGAATAGCTTCAAATAACAATAAAAAATAATTATGAAAAATTTCAATCCCGCAGACAACATTCAGGATTTGCAGTACTTTGGCGAATTTGGTGGTGTGAATCCCTCTATTTCTGACTCCTCAACCTACACTTTTTTATCGGCAAAAACGATGTTCGATACTTTTGAAGGCAATATGGAAGGCTGTTATTTGTATTCACGTCATTCCTCGCCGAGTAATTTATACCTGGACAAAGCCTTGGCAGCCATGGAAGGCACGGAAACAGCGAACGTTTCGGCATCCGGAATGGGAGCGATTACGCCCACTTTGTTGCAATTGTGCGGTTCCGGCGACCATATTGTTTCTAGCAGAACCATTTATGGCGGAACGTATGCATTCCTGAAGAATTTTACACCTAGATTAGGTATCAAAACCACATTTGTTGACATCACAAAACTTGAACTTGTAGAAGCTGCTATTACTGCTGAAACTAAAGTTTTGTATTGTGAGACGGTGAGCAATCCTTTATTGGAAGTGGCTGATATTGAAGGTTTATCAAAAATTGCAAAAAGACATAATTTGAAATTAGTTGTTGATAATACTTTTTCGCCACTATCCGTTTCGCCTGCTAAATTAGGAGCTGATATTGTGATTCACAGTTTGACAAAATACATCAACGGAAGCAGTGATACGGTGGGCGGAGTAACATGCGCCTCTCAGGAATTTATTGATAGTTTAAAAAATGTAAACAGTGGAGCCAGCATGTTATTGGGGCCAACGATGGATAGTCTGCGATCTGCCAGTGTGATGAAAAACTTGCGTACGCTGCACATCAGAATGAAACAGCACAGCCATAATGCGATGTATCTGGCGGAACGTTTTGAAAAAGACGGAATCAAAACAGTGTATCCGGGGTTAAAAAGCCATCCGAGTCATGAGATCTATAAAAGCATGATTAATCCTGAATATGGTTTTGGCGGGATGATGACACTGGATGTTGGAACTTTGTTGAAAGCCAATGCTTTGATGGAGTTGATGCAGGCCAAAAATCTAGGGTATCTGGCGGTGAGTTTAGGCTTTTATAAAACCTTATTCAGCGCGCCTGGAACCTCAACTTCGAGCGAAATCCCTATGGAGGAACAAATTGAAATGGGATTGACAGACGGTTTGATTCGGTTTTCTATCGGATTAGACAATGATATTGAAAGAACGTATCAAAGTATGAAGGCCTGTATCATCGAATTAAATCTGCTAAAATAAGGAGCCATAGTCATAGAATGATTATCCTTTAGCCGCCTATCATTTTTAAGGAAAACTAGAAAACACAAAAAAAGCTTCGAATTTCTTCGAAGCTTTTGCTTTCTGGGTGGAAGACGGGGCTCGAACCCGCGACCCTCGGTACCACAAACCGATGCTCTAACCAACTGAGCTACAACCACCATTTGCTTAGCGGTTGCAAATATACGATATAAGTTTATTTCTGCAAATATTTATTTCAAAAAATTACATGAAAATTAGATCAAATCTGCTAAGCTACTGACTGCCAAATATCTTTCAGTCGTAAAACCTTCTGCATGATCCAGTCCTGCAATCCTTCCTAAATCTCTGGAGCGATAATTCAGGCTTTCCAGAAAGTTTTTGCTTGTTATTGGGGATTCCGGTTCCTTTGAGTTGGCATCATAAAACTGGGAACTGTAGGCTAAAATTGCTTCAATTTTTTTATCGGTAAAACCTGTAATGTCGACTACAAAATCCGGCTCTATATTTTTCCATTGAATGTAATGGTAGACAATTTTTGGCCGCCAAGGCGCTTGCTTTTCGCCTGCTAATGAAGTTTCTATCTTGATCAACCCGGATAAAAAACAAGCATCAGACACCAATTCACTTCCTTTTGCATGATCAATATGGCGGTCATCAATAGCATTGCACAAAATAATTTCCGGCTGGTACTTGCGAATCATTTGTATAATTTCTAATTGGTGTTTTTCGTCATTGACAAAAAAGCCATCCCGCATTTTTAAATTCTCACGCACTGAAACACCCAGTATTTTTGCAGCAGCATTCGCCTCCTGATCTCTGATATCAGCGGAACCGCGAGTCCCTAATTCACCACGTGTCAAATCAATAATTCCAACGGTTTTCCCTAAGGATATTTCTTTTAAAATGGTTCCCGCACAACCCAACTCTACATCATCAGGATGAGCACCAAAAGCCAATATATCTAATTTCATTATTTTCTGTTTATTTTATTAGAAGTTATACGAACACGCCTTCTCTCTATTATTTACAATACTTTTTTCATTGTCATTGATTTATGGACGCTTTCCTCCCACTCTTTTTCAGGGACGCTATCTTTTGTGATGCCACAACCCATATACAAATATGCGCTAGTCAATGCGAGATTCGAATCAAAATCAATTTGCATGCACCGCAAATTTACAAACAAATCAGAACTTACGGTATTGGTCGTGAAACTGCTGTTTAATTCCCCCAGAAAACCGGTGTAAAAACTCCTGTCGTACTGCTCGTTTTCTAGAATAAAAGTCTTAGCACTTTCTTTTGGCAATCCACAAACGGCAGGTGTGGGATGCAATAACTGAATTACTTTTTGCAAGCTGGAATCAGAATTTAAACGTCCAGAAATATCTGTTTTTATATGCCAGATACTTCCCGCTTTGACGCTGTACGGCTCCGTCACCAAAACTCTGGAAGCCACACTTTCCAGTTTTGAAACAATATAATCCGTTACAAACTGCTGTTCTTCTTTTTCTTTTTTGTGCCAAGTAATTTCGGATAAACCCAAATCTTTCTGCGTTCCCGCCAAAGAAATCGTTTCAAAAACGGCTTCAGTTGCTTTCAGTAATTGCTCCGGTGTAGCGCCCAACCAAGTTCCAATTTTTGGATGATAAAAACAATACACAAAAGTAGAAGGATAAAGCTGTACTAATTTTTCGAAAGTGGAAACCAAATCAAAATCTGCTATTTCAACGGTTTCTTTTCTGGAAAGCACTACTTTATTACATTCGTTATTCTTTATGGACTGAATCCCTTTGAAAACTAAAGCTTCAAAATTATTTTTAGCCAAGGCATCTACAATCGTAAATTCATTTTTAGAAATAGCATTTTCTTTTTTTTCCAAAGTAACCCGCACCATTTCCGATTCATTTTCAGGAATCAAATGCGTTTTTGCTCCATCAAAAGAGGCAAAAACAAACCCTTTTTCGGTAAAATCAACAGCTGAAAATACCGTATCATTTTGTTGAAAAAAACCAATTACCTCTGCTGAATCAGGCTTACAATACAAAACAAAAGGTAGTTTTTCCTGAAACTGTTTTTTGGCTTTAGCTATAATTGCTTCCATTATTTGTTTTCGCTTTTTCTTTTTGGCAAAATCATATTAGTCAATTTACAAAGCGATATTAAGGTATTATTTTCATCCGTAATTCGTATTTCCCAAAGATGAATGCTTCGCCCTTTGTGCACGATTCGAGCTGTTGCCGTTACAATTCCGTCCCGCTTTGCTTTCAAATGATTGGCTGAAATCTCGATTCCGCGCACTTCACTTAGCTCAGAATTCACATACAGCATAGAAGCGGCACTGCCCACACTCTCTGCTAAAGCTACTGAAGCACCACCATGCAACAATCCCATTGGCTGATGTACGGATGGATTAACGGGCATTGTGGCTACTAAAAAATCTTCTCCTGCATCAGTATATTCAATATTCAATGTTTGCATTAAGGTGTTTTTAGACACGTGATTGCAATATTGAAGTATTTTTTCTTTATCGAATGTCATATTATTGGCTTTAAAAATGTAAAATTAAATAAAAGATAAGTCACAAAATAGTAATTACAATTGTTATTCTGATTTCGAAATAGATTTTTCTTATTTTTACAAAAAATACAACTAGATGCGTGCCAAAATAGTCCTGCTTTTTATTGGAATAGTATTCTCCATTTGTTCCTGCCGATCTGATTTTGAGACCGTAGCCAGCACCGGTGATTTAACATTTTCTAAGGATACAATTTATCTCGACACTGTTTTCTCAAACATTGGTTCCAGCACGTACCGACTCAAAGTATTCAACAAAAGTAAAAATGACATCAGCATTCCTAGTATTAAATTAGGAAAAGGATTAAGTTCTAAATACCGAATGACCGTTGACGGAATGCAAGGAACGAACGGTAAAATTTTCAACAATGTGACCCTTTTAGCCAAAGACAGTTTGTATATTTTCATCGAAACAACTGCTAATATCGCTGATGCTAACCCAAGCGATTTTTTATACACCGATCAAATTCAGTTTGACAGTGGCGAAAACCTTCAAAATGTGGAACTGGTAACGCTAATTCAAGACGCTATTTTCTTGTATCCATCCCGTTTTGCTGATGGAACCACTGAAACATTACCTATTGGAGATCAAAAAATAGATGGTTTTTATCTGGATGAAAACGATCCTATAAATGGAAATGAGTTACAGTTTTCGAATGACAAACCCTATGTGATTTATGGCTATGCAGCGATTCCTTCGAATAAAACGGCCACTTTTGAGGCGGGAACCCGAGTTCATTTCCATGCTAATTCTGGGCTTATTGTAGCCAATAAAGCCTCCATTAATATTAATGGAACAGTATCTATTACGGATAAACTGGAAAACGAAGTTATTTTTGAAGGCGATCGTTTAGAAACTAATTTTTCGGATGTTCCGGGACAATGGGGAACCATTTGGCTTACTGATGGCAGTACTAATAACACATTGAATCACCTGACGATTAAAAATGCCACTATCGGATTATTGATTCAAAATAATGATGGCAGTACGGTTTCTATCAAAAACACTCAAATTTACAACAGCAGTACCTTTGGAATTTTGGCGCAGACCGCAAAAATAAATGGAAAAAACGTAGTTATTAATAATGCCGGATTAGCCAGTTTAGCCTGCACCTATGGCGGAAATTATTCCTTTACACATTCCACATTCAATAACAACTGGAACAGTTCGCAACAAGTGGCGGTTTTGGTAAGTAATTATATTTTGGGAGCAATTCCAGAAGTGAAAGATTTAACCGCAGCTACTTTTAACAACTGCATTATTTACGGTTCCTATTCAAACGAAATGAGTTTAAACAAGAAAACGGGAGCCACTTTTGAATACCAATTTAATAATTGCCTGATTAAATTTGATAACACATCGAATCAATTTGCAACGAATCCTGATTATCAATTCAGTACGGATACGGCACATTACAATGCGATCCTTTTGAACAAGGATCCAAAATTCTTTAATATAGTACAGAACAAATTTAATATTAACGAAACTTCGGCTGCTTTCGCAAAAGGGAATACGACATACCTGATTCCGTTAGATATTACAGGAAACACCAGAAGTTTACCCCCCGATTTAGGCGCATATCAAAACAAAGTATTCCCAAAATAAACAACTTTGAATGACAACACAAACTAAGACAAAACGCATCCTATAATTAACTATTTAGTAACCTGATACACCGATTTAAAGAGTAGTTTTATCAAAAATTTAACTGGAATATCCAATTTATTTTAAAACCAATTTAATCTATTATCAGACTATGAAACAAATCTACTCACTTCTCTTTTTATTTCTTTTCACGGCAGGTTTTGCGCAAGCGCCAGCAGGATATTATACCAATGCCACAGGAACGGGCTACACGTTGAAAACTCAATTATACAACATCATCAAAGACCATACAGTAAAAACGTATGCAGAATTATATGTAACTTATGAAACTTCCGATATTGATAATTTCTTTGAAAAGGACGGAACAGTTTTAGATATGTACTCTGAAAATCCTGCCGGAGCTGATCCATACACATACACTATTGCAACTACGCAACGATGCGGAAGCAGTGGTTACGCAAAAGAAGGAGATTGTTACAATCGAGAACACATTATACCGCAATCTATATTCAGCGAAGCCTTACCAATGGTTTCTGATGCGCATTTCATAACGCCTACTGACGGAGAAGTAAATGGAATCCGATCTAATTATCCGCATTCTGTAGTAGCAACCGCTACTCAAACTACCCTTAACGGAAGTAAACTTGGAGCCAGTACAACAGCAGGGTATACAGGTCCTGTTTTTGAACCAATAGATGAATTCAAAGGGGATATTGCCCGTATGTATTTCTATTTTGCTACTCGTTATGAAAATACAGTTGCCGGATACAATTACCCAATGTTCAACAATTCAACTAGTAAAGTATTTACCACCGCATTTTTAAATCAACTGCTGGCTTGGCACAATCAAGATCCGGTAAGTGCCAGAGAAATTGCCCGTAACAACGCTATTTATGCGCGCCAGAACAATAGAAATCCTTACATTGACAATCCAAGTTATGTAGCATCAGTTTGGACTACACAACCTGCCGATACAGAATCTCCAACAGCTGCAACAAATTTGACAGTAACTAGTACCACATCAAACTCGGCTACTTTAACATGGACAGCAGCTACAGATAATGTGGGTGTTACCGGTTATGATGTGTACCTTGATGGCAGTTTAAAATCTACTCATACCGGACTTACTGCGACTGTTTCTGGTTTATTAGCTTCTACAAGCTACACCTTTTATGTAATTACAAGAGATGATGAGAGGAACTCATCTTTAGCAAGCGCAACAGTCGCTGGAACAACTAAAGCCACCCCAACAGGTGGATCGGGAGCTACAGAGTTATTCTTTTCAGAATACGTTGAAGGAAGCAGTTTTAACAAAGCGTTAGAAATTGCCAACTTTACTGGAGCAACAGTTGACTTGACAGGCTACTCTATTAGAAAACAATCAAATGGAGCTGGAACATGGACTGCTGGACTTAATTTAACCGGGACTTTAAATACTGGTACTGTGTTTGTGTTAGTAGATCCAGGAATAGCAACAACCTGTTACACAGCAGCAAATGCCAATCTATCCTCATCTCAGGAAGCTTTCAACGGAAATGATCCGATGGGATTATTTAAAAATGGAGTATTAATTGATATTATAGGAGCATTTAATGGAGGAACAGTGATGTTTGGAGAAAATGTTACATTACGAAGAAAACCAAGTATTTCAGTACCTAACACTACTTTTAATAAAACTGCTGAGTGGGATTCTTTCGCTAGTAATACTTGTGATGGAATTGGTAGTCATTCATTAGCAACTTTATCTAATGTTGATTTTAATTCTAATGAATTTAATATCTATCCCAATCCATCCAATGGAAATATCAAAATAAATTTCAATAATTCAAATGAAAAATACTCGGTTCAAGTATTTTCAGTATTAAGACAAAAAGTTTTTGAAAAAGAGTATACCAACAGTTCTTCTGCAGCGGTTAACAATCTTCAAAAAGGAGTTTATTTAATTAAAATAACCAACGATTCTAAATCAGTTACTAAAAAACTAATTGTAAACTAATTTAAGCACGAACCATTTCTTTTAAAGCGGCATTTATTGCCGCTTTTTTTGTTTCATTTTAGACTTGTTTTATACATAAAAAGAAAATTTTTAGCTCCTTTACAACTTAGCGCTACAGGTTTCCTGTTTATTTTTCTAAAAAAAATGCAACCTGTTGTACTTCAAATGTTACTAATTATGTTAATAAAAATGCAAATACCTTCATAATTTCATAACATATACCATCCTAAATGTTATAAATTTGTGAGTCTTCAGTATTTTCCCATTTGGAAGCCTGAGACTAACCCCAATAACCAAAACAAATTTAAATTATGAAATCGCCATGACAGAAGCTGTCTCAAACACCAATGAAGATCTAGCGATACCATATTCCTATAAAAAACAAATATTATCTACATATGAAAAAAATCTACTCTGCATTATTATTACTGTTCGTCACAGCAACGATAGCCCAAATACCAAGTGGTTATTACAACACCGCCACAGGAACTGGCTACACACTCAAAACACAATTATACAACGTCATCAAAGGGCATACGGATAACGGATATGGCGGTTTATACACCATATATCAAACCTCGGATAGGGATTATTACTTTGAAAATGACGCCACAATTTTAGACATGTATTCTGAAAATCCTGCCGGAACAGACCCTTATAACTACTCCGCCGGAACAACCCAAAGATGTGGCACTTATAGTGTAGAAGGAGATTGTTACAATAGAGAACACATCATTCCGCAATCTACTTTTGGTTCTGCAGCCCCAATGGTTTCAGATGCCCATTTCATCACACCCACAGACGGAAAAGTAAACGGTCAGCGTTCTAATTATCCGCACGGACCGGTGACTTCAGCATCTTGGACTTCCTTAAACGGAAGTAAACTTGGAACGAGTACAACTTCTGGTTATTCAGGACCTATTTTTGAACCTATCAATGAATTCAAAGGCGATATTGCCCGAATGTATTTTTATTTTGCCACCCGTTATGAAAATACAGTTGCTGGTTATTCCTATGCAATGTTCAATGGATCGAGTAATCAAGTGTTCACGACCGCTTTTTTAAACGTATTGATTACTTGGCACAACCAAGATCCTGTCAGCACTAGAGAAATTGATCGCAACAATGCCATTTATAATTCTCAAAACAATAGGAATCCTTATATTGATCATCCTGAGTATGTACAGGCAATTTGGAACCCAAGCGCTGATGCACAAGCCCCAACTACTCCAACGAATTTAGTTGCTAGCGGAACAACATCAAATTCCGTTTCATTAAACTGGACGGCTTCCTCTGATAATAGTGGAGTAACTGGCTATAATGTGTATATGAACAGTGCTTTAAAAACAACCACAACCGGAACAACAACCACTATCACTGGGCTAACCGCTTCTACTGCCTACTCTTTCTTTGTAAAAGCTAAAGATGCTGCAGGAAATATCTCTGGCCCAAGTAACACGGTGAATGTGACAACTGCTGCAGCAAGTGGTTCAACTGCAACAGATTTATTATTTTCAGAATATATTGAAGGCTCTTCAAGCAATAAAGCTTTGGAAATTTCGAACGCAACTGGCGCCGCGATCAGCTTATCGATTTATAGCATCAAAAAACAAACGAATGGTTCCGGTGCCTGGAGTACAGGATTAGCCCTAACAGGGACTTTGAATACCGGCAGTAAATTCACAATCGTAAATAGTTTAATGGCGTCTAGTTGTTATCCTACAAGCTCAGCAAACCTTTCTACATCAGCAACTGAAATGACTTTTAATGGGAATGATGCTGTAGGTTTATTCAAAAATGGCGTCTTAATTGATATCATTGGAACTTTTAACGGTGGAACTGCAAACTTTGCGGCAGATCAAACCCTGAGGAGAAAAGCTACCGTTACGGCACCAACAACTACTTTTAATAAAACAACCCAATGGGATTCCTTTACATCAGATACGTGTAACAATTTAGGAAGTCGTACGATTGAAAAAACACCAAAAACCAGTGTGGCTTTAGATATAAATGATATTGCCCTCTATCCAAATCCATCCAATGGAACTTTCTCTATCAATAATTCGAATAAAAGGTATGCTATCGAAATTTATTCTATAATTGGTCAGAAAATTTACAGCGACGAAAACAGCACCAAATCAGAAATTACGCTGCCAAATAGTGTAAAAGGAACGTACTTGGTTCGAGTGACTATTGATTCCAATTCATTCCTCAAGAAATTAATAATCAACTAATTAACAAAGCGGCAAATTGCCGCTTTTTTTTTACTCCAAATTTAATCTTAATTGACTAAATTTGCACCGCAATACAACAAACTACATAACAATGATCCATTTCTTTGAAAACCAAAGCAAGACTGTTTATGCCGTACATACGCAAAACGCATTGAGCGAAGTCGGAATGTCAGCTCAAGACATTTCAAGACTCAACTGGCTTTTTGCCAATTCAAATAAAATCGAAAAATCCGTACTGACGGATTTTTTTGTTGGTCCTCGCGCCACAATGATAACCCCTTGGAGTACTAATGCTGTGGAAATCACCCAAAACATGGGAATATCCGGCATCATTAGAATCGAGGAATTTCATAAAGCGACCGCTGATTTTTCTGATTTTGACCCGATGCTTTCGCAAAAGTACAGCGAATTGAATCAAGATATTTTTACTATTAATGTACTTCCGGAAGCTATTTTGGACATCGATGATATTGCTGCTTACAACAAACAAGAAGGATTGTCTTTGAGTCCGGAAGAAGTAGCATATTTAGATAATCTAGCGCTTAAATTAGGGCGAAAACTAACAGATTCTGAGATTTTTGGTTTTTCACAAGCCAATTCAGAACACTGTCGTCACAAGATTTTCAATGGAAAATTCATCATTGACGGGGAAGAAAAAGAATCTTCTTTATTCAAATTAATCAAGAAAACATCCCAAGAAAATCCGAACGATATTGTCTCGGCTTACAAAGATAACGTTGCTTTTGTAAAAGGGCCTCGGGTACAACAATTTGCTCCAAAAAGCGCTGATAAACCTGATTTTTATGAAGTAAAAGAATTTGATTCGGTTATTTCATTAAAAGCAGAAACACATAATTTCCCAACAACGGTAGAGCCTTTTAACGGAGCTGCAACTGGTTCTGGTGGAGAAATCCGGGACCGTTTAGCAGGTGGACAAGGTTCGTTGCCAATGGCAGGAACTGCAGTTTACATGACTTCCTACTCTCGTTTAGAAGCCCCATTCGACTCCGCTCAGGGCAGTAGACCTTGGGAAAATGGTATGGCCGAAAGAAAATGGTTGTATCAAACGCCAATGGATATTTTGATCAAAGCGTCCAACGGAGCTTCTGATTTTGGGAATAAATTTGGACAACCGTTAATTACAGGTTCTATCCTGACTTTCGAACACGAGCACTTCGATACGCTCAGTGTGACGGGTCGAAAATTAGGGTACGACAAAGTAATTATGCAAGCGGGCGGAATTGGGTACGGAAAATTAGATCAAGCGATTAAGAAAAAACCACAAACAGGCGATAAAATTGTTATCCTTGGTGGTGAAAATTATAGAATTGGAATGGGTGGAGCTGCAGTTTCTTCAGCAGATACCGGAGCTTTCAGTTCAGGAATTGAGTTGAACGCCATCCAACGTTCGAACCCAGAAATGCAAAAACGTGCTGCCAATGCCATTCGTGGTTTGGTAGAAAGCGATATTAATCCAATTGTTTCGATTCACGATCACGGTGCTGGCGGACATTTAAACTGCCTTTCGGAATTAGTGGAAGAAACTGGCGGATTAATTGATTTAGACAAATTGCCTGTGGGAGATCCTACCCTTTCGGCAAAAGAAATCATTGGTAACGAATCTCAGGAAAGAATGGGATTGGTTATTGCAAAGGAAAACATCGATTTATTGCAAAAAATTGCCGATCGGGAACGTTCTCCAATGTACCAAGTGGGTGACGTAACTGGAGATCACCGTTTTACTTTCCAATCAAAATCAACAAGAGCTAAACCAATGGATTTCGCTTTAGAAGACTTTTTTGGAAGTTCTCCAAAAGTGGTTATGACAGACAAAACAATTCAAAGAAAGTATACTGATTTAAGTTACGACAAGAAAAACATTTCAACCTATTTAGAGCAGGTACTTCAATTGGAGGCCGTAGCTTGTAAAGACTGGTTGACCAATAAAGTAGACCGTTGTGTAGGTGGTAAAGTTGCCAAACAACAAAATGCCGGACCCTTGCAATTGCCTTTGAATAATTGTGGCGTAATGGCCTTGGATTATCAAGGAATAGAAGGAGTTGCCACTTCGATTGGGCACTCGCCTATTGCTTCATTAATTGATCCGGTGGCAGGAACAAGAACTGCCATTGCTGAATCTTTATCAAACATTGTTTGGGCACCAATAAAAGACGGATTAGACGGAATTTCACTTTCGGCAAACTGGATGTGGGCGTGTAAAAACGAAGGCGAAGACGCCCGTTTATACGCAGCTGTTCAAGCCTGTTCGGATTTTGCAATCGAATTGGGAATCAATATTCCAACCGGAAAAGATTCTCTTTCTATGAAACAAAAATATCCAAATGAAGAAGTAATTGCGCCGGGAACGGTGATTATTTCAGCAGGTGGAAATTGTACCGATATTAGAAAAGTAGTAGAGCCTGTTTTACAAAGAGATGGCGGTTCTATTTATTACATTAATTTATCACAAGATGATTTCAAATTAGGCGGTTCTTCGTTTGCACAAACGTTGAACACTATTGGACAAGAAGTATCAACGATTAAAGACGCTGCATTTTTCAAAAGAGCGTTCAATACCATTCAAGAATTAATTTTAGAAAACAATATTCTTGCAGGACACGATATTGGAAGTGGTGGTTTGATTACGACTTTATTAGAAATGTGTTTTGCCGATGTGAATTTGGGAGCTAAAATAGATTTCTCTCCCGAAGCTTCGGGATTCGAAGAAAAAGACATCATCAAATATCTTTTTGCTGAAAATATCGGAATTGTTTTCCAAGCAAAATCGGATGCTGAAGTGGAATCCAAATTAAAAGAAAATACCGTTTCTTTCTATAAATTAGGAATCCCCTCCCCAGCCCTGCCGGAAGGAGAGGAAGCCAAACTGGAAATAATCAGTTCTTCTCTTGAAACTTTGACTTTCGACATCGCTAAATACAGAGATATTTGGTTCAAAACTTCTTTTTTATTAGACCAAAAACAATCGAAGAACGGAATGGCTCAAGCGCGTTTTGATAATTATAAAAATCAAGCGTTACACTATACTTTCCCTGCACATTTTACAGGAAAAAAACCTGTAATTGATGCTTCTAAACCGCGTCCTAAAGCAGCTATTATCCGTGAAAAAGGAAGTAATTCGGAACGCGAAATGGCAAATTCCATGTACCTAGCCGGTTTTGATGTAAAAGATGTTCACATGACCGATTTAATTTCAGGTCGTGAAAATTTGGAAGACATTCAGTTCATTGGAGCTGTTGGTGGATTCTCTAATTCAGATGTTTTAGGTTCTGCCAAAGGTTGGGCGGGAGCATTTTTATACAATGAAAAGGCAAAAACAGCTTTAGACAATTTCTTCAAAAGAGACGACACCTTGTCTGTTGGAATCTGCAACGGTTGTCAATTGTTCATGGAACTGGAAGTCATTAATCCGGAGCATGACGTACACGGAAAAATGCTACACAACGAAAGTCATAAACACGAAAGTATTTTTACATCAGTGACTATACAGGAAAACAATTCAGTGATGCTTTCTTCATTAGCAGGAAGTACGCTTGGAGTTTGGGTTTCGCATGGCGAAGGAAAATTTAACTTGCCAATGGGGGAAGAAAATTATACTATTGTTTCTAAATATGCCTATGAAGGTTATCCTGCTAATCCAAACGGATCGGATTACAATACGGCCATGCTTTGCGACAA
Source organism: Flavobacterium sp. RSP15 (assembly GCF_003968755.1). Lineage (GTDB taxonomy): Bacteria > Bacteroidota > Bacteroidia > Flavobacteriales > Flavobacteriaceae > Flavobacterium. Next base: position 142,555 of record NZ_RYDL01000003.1, read on the forward strand.
AACAGGACGACATTTAGTAATGATGCCACACATTGAGCGCTCTACATTTCAATGGAACTGGGCACATTATCCAAAAGATAGAGACGATGAAGTTTCGCCTTGGCATGAAGCTTTTGTCAATGCCAGAAAATGGGTGGATAAACAATAATTTTTTGATTTACCATATTAAAGCGTTCCTGAAAAGGAACGTTTTTTTTGTAGAATTAATTTAAAAGCCCTTTTGATGATTTGTAAGAAAATTTTAATATATTTGAAAATAGACAAAGTGAAACAAACCTTCTCCGATATACGAGTTATGGGCAAGCCACTAAAACGTTATATGGAAAATGGTTAGTTATACCCTCGATGCTTTGATACTAGAATGCTGATAGGACAAAAAAAAAATAGTTAAGATGAATGAAATTTTTGAAATCGTAGAAAATCTTTTCAGCTCTGGTGGCTTTATGCCTCGATGGATTTGTGGGCAGTGGTCAGAGACACTCGGTTGGCTTTACATTATGGCAAACATCGCCATTGGAGTAGCCTACCTGTCTATCCCGATCCTCCTATTTAAATTTCTCAAAAAAAGGAAAGAAAAAATATACAATAGGGTGTTCATATGCTTTATTCTATTCATCTTTTTTTGTGGCACTACGCATATTGTGGACGCTATTATATTTTGGATTCCGTTATACCGGCTAAATGCAATAGTCTTGAGCATGACCGCATTGATATCTTGGATTACTGTTTTTGTGCTTTACCGCTTCCTTCCAAAAGCATTACAATATCGATCGCCCGCAGATTTGCAGCTAATCATTGAAGAACAAACGAAAGACTTAGCCATTGCCTACCAAAAGTTATCAATCAGTGAGAATCAATTCAAGACACTAGTAAATAGTAATCCGGATATCATTACGCGTATAGACAAAAATTTAACCTATCAATTCATCAATGATTCGATTAGCAAAGTACGGAACATGGAAGCTGAAAATATTATTGGTAAGAATATGCGGGAAGTTCAGTGGGAAGGTGATAACCAGATAAATGAATCATTCATTCGCCACGTAGAATCCGCTTTCAAAACAAATAAAACCGAAACGTTTGAATTTGAAACTTATACTAATATCAATCAATATAACTATTTTCAACTATCAATCATACCGCTTGAAAAGCAAGCGGGTGAAATGCCTGAAGATGTCTTAACAATAACCAGAGAAATTACGCATCAGAAACTGTATGAGTTAGAACTTAAACGTAATATTGATAATCTCGAGCTTTTGGCAGATCGGATTGAGAAAAAAAGGAAGATATTAGAAGATTTTACGTATATCGTTTCACATAATTTAAGATCACCAGTTGCCAATTTAGCCGCTTTGTTAAATCTACTGAAAGACGAGACAGATGATGAAATGCGAAACATGTTCCTTGAAAAAATCAACATCGCCTTTGAAAATCTTTCTGCTACGGTAATGGATTTGACGAATGTTGTTCGAATACGACAAGATACTGAAATACCGAAAGAAGAACTTTTCTTTCAAGATATTGTATCAAAGCATATAATCAATCTGGAAATGCAGATTAAGGAAACGGCTTCCACTATTACTTACGATTTCAATGCTTGTGAGAAAATTAATTATCCCAAAATTTACCTTGAAAGCATTTTTTTAAACTTATTAACTAATGCGATTAAATATAGATCTTCAAAAAGAGCACCGCAAATTATTTTTAAATCGTACATCAATGAAGATGGAATGATTACCTTAACTTGCCAAGACAATGGAATGGGCATTAATCTAGAAAGGTACGGAGCAAAACTTTTTGGACTAAATAAAACATTTCACGAGCATCCTGATGCGAAAGGTACAGGCTTGTTCATCACTAAGAATCAAGTCGAAACAATGGGAGGCACCATTTTTGCTGAAAGCGAAGTAAATAAAGGAACAAAATTTATTATTTACTTCAATGCCAATAAATCTTTAATCTAAAAAAATGTGTTAATTTTGAAAAAAAAATTGAACTAGACTTTTGAACATTTCCTAAAATAACATTTAAAATAACATTAATGAATAAGATAAATACTTTTTGCATTGTAGACGATGATGATATCTATCAGTTTACTACATCAGTTTTGCTGAAAAAGACTGACCTAGTAAATAAGATTATTGTGTTTTCAAACGGTTTGAAAGCAATTAATTTCCTAAAGGATGAAATGGGCAATAAGGAAAACATTCCTGACGTTCTGTTTTTAGATATAAACATGCCTGTTATGGATGGGTGGGAGTTTTTGGAGGAATACCTGCTTATTAAGCATATGATGCCTAAGACAGTAGTAATTTATATGGTGAGTTCATCTGTAGACGAAAAAGATGTTTTAAAAGCTAAAAGCATTAGCGCACTGTCAGGTTATTTGGTAAAGCCGATATCAACCCAAAATATAATGGAAGTTATTTTAGGAATTCTTAATTAAGTTTTATTTTTACATCAACTTTTAAACCAATTGCAACACAGATTACGTTTTCAGATTAGGTTCACTGCAAATCTCTAGTATGTTTAAAACATCTTCATTGCCAATAGCAAGAATACTTTTCATCGTTCAAATACTAATTTGAGTCCTTTCTTATCACCGCGCTGATTAGCCCTACCGCGCTGATATTCCACAATCGTTAGCGCAGTTTTGCAAACTGTACCCGCAACAGAGAGCAAACAACGAAAAAACTATGAGTACTTCATTACTTTTTACTATTTTACTAGAAACAATATTTCTGCTATGAATAAAACTATAAAAACTAAAGACTAGATTAGAAAATGAATTAGAATTAGTTTTATTAGACTAATTTTTGTGCCTAATTGGAATTGACACAGTTTGCAAAAATGCCGCAACGATTCTCTGTAAATACTCGCGGTCTAGGGAATGCTTTTCTCCACTGGCACTGGTTTATCCATGTTCTCTAGTGCTCCTTTGCAACGAGTACCAACTTAAATTAAGACACAAACTATAGCATTTGCAATGTGGATCGCTAAATATTTTTTGATAGTTTTTACAAAACAGATTATATCTCTGCATAACAAACGCTTTATAGTTAACATTCGTAAGTGACTATTCAAAAAAGAATGAAAAAAGATTTAAAAAAGCTGCGTTTTATTCACATAAATAAATAATAACTCATTATAAATTAGCGTCGAAGGAAATAATATTGTTTTTGCCATGAACACAAAACTTGAGCTTTTAGTATAAATTTAAGCTTGTGAATATCCGTTTTAGAACCTACTCTACATAACTGATTTTATATTTTACAGTAACCAGATTACCAAAAGCTGTGTCGGCTGTAGTACTTCATTAAATCATAGCCGAACTATACTTTGATATTAGCATTATTTTAACCAAAAAAAGGACCATAAAATCCAATTGTGCGATATATGCATCGCTTGACCCTCACCTGAAATTTATTTACTTTATACAGAATAAAAGTAATTTATTTAAAATAACATAAATTTATTTAATGCCTATCATTACAAACATTAATAAAAACTTGTGAAGAAAAAAAACCACTTTTGTACATTAGTGAATAATTTATTTAGTTAAAAAATAATTACGGATTTTAATGAGTGGTACAAAAAAATTGTAAATGGAATTGCAGTATGACCTTTCGTGCTAAAAATTTGCACTGTAATATTTTCCTTTTCTAATATTTTGAATTAGTAAACAAATACTAGAACTTTAGCGATGAATACAGATGCCTATTGTATTCGCTTAACTTTTAACCAACGAAAAGTTAAGCGGAGCAGTTCCTTTTAACAATAAAAGTAAAATTTATAAATTGAAAGAACAGCATAATTAACTATAACATTAAAAATTTACAGGATAAAAGAGTACTTTTAGATGAGTAAATTATAAAAAGCACGTCCGTTCTAACATCTATTTACTACATAAAAATCACTATTAACATTAGAGTATTAAGCCTGATGTTGGTGCTTAAAAAATTAAATCGTACAACCTCCAAAAAGACCTTGAGAACTATTTAACCTAAACTTAAGTAGGTACAGAGTTTAACCGCACTTAAGAATAGTACCTAAAGCAAGAGACCGTGCATATTTTGTGCGATTTATTGTTATAATCCTACACTAAAAATTATACTTCATGAAAACGATTGCGTTAAATAGTAAGAATCCTTTTAATATTTTGCGATATAATTCATAATTTTTAAAATTTATACCTATTTTTTTTTTAATTTGCGAACAAATCCAATATTTCCATAATGATAAATATCACTCGCCTCTTTGATTTCCCTTATTATCAGCACGAAAAATACAATTCTATTCCGGATGCTTTAGTAAGCAAACAAAACGGTGTCTGGATCAAAACATCTACACAGGAATATATCGCTAAAGCCAATGCCGTTTCGAGAGCACTACTCCGAATGGGTGTTCAAAAAGACGATAAAATTGCCATCATCTCCTCTAATAATAGAACCGAGTGGAATATTATGGACATTGGTGTGCTACAAACCGGCGCACAAACCGTTCCAATTTATCCTACCATTTCAGAAGAAGATTACGAATATATTCTAAACCATTCCGGTTCTATGTATTGTTTCGTATCGGATGCCGAAGTGCTTCGAAAAGTAAACCTAATCAAACATAAAGTCCCTACACTCAAAGAAGTCTATTCCTTCAACGAAATCGGAGGCTGCTCCAACTGGAATGAATTACTGATTCTTGGCGTAGACAACGGAAACCAAAACGAAGTGGAACAACGCAAAAACAGCGTAAAAACCGAAGATTTGGCCACAATAATCTATACTTCAGGAACAACTGGAAGACCGAAAGGGGTCATGCTTTCGCATAAAAATATTGTGTCAAATGTGCTGGACAGTGCTGCGAGAATTCCATTTGAAGCCGGAAAAACCCGTGCTTTAAGCTTCCTTCCTATTTGCCATATTTTTGAAAGAATGATTTTGTATCTGTACCAATATTATGGTGTTTCAGTCTATTTTGGAGAATCTATTGAAAAAATAAGTGACAATATCAAAGAAGTGAAACCAACAGTAATCACTGCTGTTCCCAGACTTTTAGAAAAAGTATATGACAAAATTTATGCTAAAGGAACCGAATTAACCGGCATCAAAAAAAAATTGTTCTTTTGGGCTATTAACTTAGGTTTAATCTATGAACCGTATGGCAAAAATGGATTTTGGTACGAGTTTCAACTTAAAATTGCCCGCAAACTTATTTTCAGTAAATGGAAGGAAGGTTTGGGCGGAAACCTCGATTTAATGGTTTCTGGAAGCGCTGCTTTGCAACCAAGACTAGCCCGCATTTTTGCCGCTGCCGAAATCCCAGTTATGGAAGGTTACGGATTGACAGAAACCTCTCCAGTAATCTCCGTAAATGATATTAGAAATGGTGGTTTCCGGGTAGGAACAGTTGGTAAAGTAATCGATAATGTGGAAGTTATTATTGCCAAAGACGGAGAAATCCTATGCAAAGGACCTAACGTAATGATGGGCTATTACAAAGACGAAAAACTGACAAATGAAGTAATAACGGACGGGTTTTTCCACACGGGAGATATTGGGATTTTCGACGAAGATGGATTCTTAAAAATCACCGATCGTAAGAAAGAAATGTTCAAAACGTCAGGAGGAAAATACATAGCACCACAATTAATCGAAAATACGATGAAACAATCTCGTTTCATTGAGCAAATCATGGTTATTGGTGACGGACAAAAAATGCCGGCTGCCTTTATTCAGCCGAGTTTTGATTTCATCAAAGAATGGGCCGTTATCCACGGAATCAACATAGGAAAAAGCAATGAAGAAATAATTGCCAACGAAAAAGTAATCGAAAGAATCCAATTGGAAATTGACAATCTGAACGAAAAATTTGGAAATTGGGAGAAGATAAAACGTTTTGAGCTAACGCCGGATTTATGGTCTGTGGAAGGTGGACAGCTTACGCCAACCCTGAAACTAAAACGAAAAATAGTAATGGAAAAATACATTGATTTATTCCATAAAATCTACAACTAGCCGTTATGAAACTAAAAGTCTTGATTTACTCCGTTGTCAGTGTGTTCTTTTTTTCTAATTGTCAGGAAAAACCTAAGGAAGATTCCATAAAAGCAAATTATTTAGATTTCTCCAAACGGGACGACCAACTCACAGGCGGCATCAAAATGATTCCGATTCATACGCCAAAAGGCACGTTTAAAGTCTGGACCAAACGAGTGGGCAATAATCCTAAAATAAAGGTGTTGTTGCTGCACGGCGGTCCAGGTTTGACCCATGAATTATACGAGGCCTTTGACGGTTATTTTCCCAACGAAAGCATTGAATACATTTATTACGATCAGTTAGGCTCGTATTACAGCGACCAACCCAACGACAACAGTTTGTGGACCAATGAACGTTTTGTGGAGGAAGTCGAGCAAGTGCGCATCGCATTAGGCTTGGACAGTTCTAATTTTTACCTTATGGGACAATCTTGGGGCGGAATCCTAGCAATGGAATACGCTTTGAAATACCAAAAAAACCTGAAAGGATTAATTATCTCAAATATGATGGCGAGTGCTCAGGAATATAACGCTTACGCAAAAGACGTTCTGGCACCGCAAATGGATTCTAAAATCCTAAAGCAATTACAGGATATCGAAAAAAATAATGATTTTGATAATCCAAAATACAGCGAATTACTGTTCAAACATTACTACACGGAACATATTTTGAGAATGCCACTCGAAAAATGGCCAGAATCCATCAACAGATGTTTCAAGCACATTAATCCTAATGTATATGTTTTTATGCAAGGCCACAGTGAATTTGGCATCACTGGAAATGCCTCCCTTAAAAATTGGGATGTCAAAGCCAGACTAAAAACCCTTACTGTTCCAACCTTGAGTATTGGTTCTAAATACGATACTATGGATCCCGAACACATGAAATGGATTGCTAACGAAGTCCAAAACGGACGTTTCTTGTTTTGTCCTAACGGAAGTCACCTTTCACAATACGATGACCCAAAAACCTATTTTCCGGGTGTGATTAAGTTCTTGAAAGATGTGGATAAAGGGGAGTTTAAGAAGGGTTAAATAAAAGCATACTATAAAAAACCACGAATTGATTTTCGTGGTTTTTTGGTTTTTAGTCAAGAACAATAAACTCAAAAATCAAATTTAATGACAGTAAACTACTTATTACGTAAACCCATAATCCCACCAATTAAACTAAAATCCCCAATCATTCCTCTCATCAGGAATTGCGTAAGGGATGGAAGTGGCATCGCACGCTTTTTAGCGTGGATACAACGTACAGCCCGACCCGGAGTTTTTACGAAGGGATACGCCCAAAAAATAATTACTCATAAAAACAGTATAATCGACTCTATTTAATTGTCATTTTTTTATATTTAGTGCTTTTTAACAAAAAAATATTTTAATATATTATGCATGCATAGTATTTTTTATTATATTTGAAATCGATATAGTTACTTATGAAAGATAAAACGATAGATTATATTTTACGTGCCACCTGGCAAGCAGTGGCCAGAATGTATAATGAAGAAGCTTCGAAATACGATGCGAGCATGGCTACTGGGTTCGCTTTATTAAGTATTGATAAGGATGGTGGGACGCCATCGACCTCATTAGGTCCAAAAATGGGAATGGAAGCTACCAGCCTGACCAGAACCCTTAAATCTATGGAGGAAAAAGGCTTGATTATTCGCAAGAAAAATCCAGTGGATGGCCGTGGAGTATTGATTTACCTCACGGATTTTGGTAAAGAAAAAAGGGAATTGTCAAAAAATACGGTGTTGAAATTTAATGAAACGGTAAAAAAAACGATCTCGGAAGAGAAGCTGCAGCACTTTATTGAAGTTGCAGAAGCCATCAATGAATTAATTCAAGAGAAAAATATATTTACGCACACGAGCGCCAGCGAACTGGCGGAACAAACTGAAAAAACAGCGAATGATACCGCCAAAATTGAAATCCTTCAATAAAAATAGCGCTGTCATTTTCTAATGAAAATCAAATATTATTTATATGAAACGCACAATTAAAAAAGTTGCAGTGATTGGATCCGGAATTATGGGTTCAGGAATTGCTTGTCATTTTGCTAACATTGGAGTTGAAGTCCTGTTATTAGATATTGTTCCAAGAGAACTTACCGAAGCGGAAGCTAAAAAAGGACTGACTTTAGAAAGCAAAATCGTTAGAAACCGATTGGTAAATGAGCATTTGGCCAATTCCCTGAAATCGAAACCCTCTCCTATTTACAATCCAAAATTTGCCAGCAGAATTACTACTGGAAATACCACAGATGACATGGCGCAAATCGCTACTGTGGATTGGATTATTGAAGTTGTTGTAGAACGGTTAGACATCAAGAAAATGGTTTTTGAACAAATTGAAAAATTCAGAAAACCGGGAACTCTAGTAACTTCAAACACATCTGGAATTCCAATTCACTTTATGAGTGAAGGACGAAGCGACGATTTCCAAAAGCATTTCTGCGGGACACACTTTTTTAACCCTGCGCGTTATTTGAAATTATTCGAAATCATTCCTGGCCCGCACACAGTATCGGAAGTTTTGGATTTTCTTACGGATTATGGATCCAAATTCTTGGGTAAAACTTCGGTCGTGGCCAAAGATACTCCAGCGTTTATTGGAAACCGAATCGGGATTTATGGGATTCAAAGTTTGTTTCATTTAGTTAAAGAAATGGGATTGACGATTGAAGAAGTGGATAAATTGACCGGTCCAGTTATTGGAAGACCAAAGTCAGCTACTTTCAGAACTGTTGACGTAGTTGGATTGGATACTTTGGTGCACGTTGCCAACGGAATCTACGAAAATTGTCCGAATGACGAACAACACCATTTGTTTAAATTGCCGGATTTTGTCAACAAAATGATGGAGAACAAATGGTTGGGAAGCAAAACTGGTCAAGGTTTTTATAAAAAAGTAGACAAGGATATTTTATCATTGGATTTAGATACTTTAGAATATCGTCCGGCTAAAAGAGCGTCTTTCGCCACTTTAGAACTGACAAAAACGATTGATAAACCTATTGATCGTTTTAAAGTTTTGGTAAAAGGAAAAGATAAAGCAGGCGAATTTTACCGTAAAAGTTTTGCGGGAATGTTTGCTTACGTTTCCAACAGAATTCCTGAAATTTCAGATGAATTATACAAGATTGACGATGCCATGAAAGCCGGTTTTGGATGGGAAAATGGTCCTTTCGAAATTTGGGACGCCATTGGTGTTGCCAAAGGAATCGAAATGATGAAAGCGGAAGGCCTTGAACCAGCTGCTTGGGTAACTGATATGCTTGCTAATGGAACTAAAAGTTTCTATTCAATAAAAGAAGGTGCTACTTATTTTTATGATATTCCAACAAAATCTGCAACTAAGGTTCCTGGTCAGGATGCCTTTATTATCCTGAACAACATACGCGAAAGCAAAAAAGTGTGGAGCAATAGCGGCGCTATTATTCAAGATTTAGGAGATGGAATTTTGAACTTAGAATTCCAGTCTAAAATGAATACGATTGGTGGCGATGTTTTACAGGCGATCAACAAAGCGATTGACTTATCTGAAAAAGAATATCAAGGATTGGTTATTGGAAATCAGGCAGCGAATTTCTCTGTGGGTGCTAACATAGGAATGATTTTCATGATGGCCGTCGAGCAAGAATACGACGAGCTGAATATGGCCATCAAAATGTTCCAAGACACAATGATGCGCGTGCGCTACTCCGGAATTCCAGTTGTGGTTGCGCCACACGGAATGACTTTTGGCGGTGGTTGCGAAATGAGCTTACACGCTGATAAAGTTGTTGCTGCAGCCGAAACGTATATGGGATTAGTTGAATTTGGCGTTGGAGTTATTCCTGGCGGTGGCGGATCTAAAGAGATGGCATTGCGTGCTGCAGATTTATTCCATAAAAATGATGTGGAGTTGAACGTATTGCAAGAATATTTCTTGACGATCGCTATGGCAAAAGTATCTACTTCAGGTTACGAAGCTTTTGATACCGGACTTTTACAACACGGAAAAGATATCATCGTTGTGAATAAAGACCGTCAGATTGCTGAAGCAAAGAAACACGCTTTATTAATGGCAGAAGCAGGTTACACACAACCAATTCGCAGAAGCGACGTAAAAGTTCTTGGAAAACAAGCTTTGGGAATGTTCTTAGTAGGAACAGACCAAATGGAAGCCGGTAAATACATCTCAGAACACGACAAGAAAATCGCTAACAAACTGGCTTATGTTATGGCTGGTGGAGATTTATCAGAACCAACTTTAGTAACCGAACAATATTTATTGGATCTGGAACGTGAAGCATTCTTATCTCTTTGTACAGAAAGAAAAACATTAGAAAGAATCCAGTTTATGTTAACCAAAGGGAAACCGTTACGCAATTAGAAATTTGAGTATTAAGATTTGAGTATAAAGTATCAAGAGTCAGTAATTAAAGTAAAACAATTATGCACCGATTTGAAAAATTAAAAATCTGGCAAAAAGCAATGGACATTACTGAAAATGTTTACCGTGCCTGCATTACTCTACCTCAAGAAGAAAAATTCAATCTTACAAGTCAAATGAAAAGATGTTCTGTTTCAATACCTTCAAATATTGCTGAAGGATCTGGAAGAAATTCTAAAAATGAATTTGCACATTTTTTAGGAATTGCAAATGGTTCAACTTTTGAATTGATCACTCAATTAATGATTTCTAAACGTCTTGGATTAATAGATGAAGAAATAATTACACCAATAATAAATGAATTAGTCGAAGTGAGTAATATGAATTTCGCACTTCAAAAAACACTGAGAAACCAATAATTATAAAGAAAAAGAAATAAGAAAATAGAATTAAGTATTAAACCAAAAAGTCTTAAACTAATTCCAAAATCTTAATACTTAATACTTAAAATCTTAATACATTTTTGCAATGAAAACAGCCTATATAGTAAAAGCATACAGAACAGCCGTGGGGAAAGCCCCAAAAGGCGTGTTTAGATTTAAACGTCCTGATGAATTGGCAGCAGAAACCATTCAGTTTATGATGAATGAGTTGCCTGATTTTGACAAAAAACGTATCGATGACGTGATGGTAGGAAATGCCATGCCAGAAGCAGAACAAGGACTAAACGTGGGACGATTAATTTCCTTAATGGGATTGAAAATTGAAGATGTACCAGGTGTAACCGTAAACCGTTATTGCGCGTCAGGATTAGAAACAATTGGTATGGCTACAGCCAAAATTCAATCGGGAATGGCAGATTGTATTATTGCCGGTGGTGCCGAGAGCATGAGTTTTATTCCAATGGGAGGGTACAAACCAACACCGGATTATGCTGTTGCAAAAGCGGGGAACGAAGATTACTATTGGGGAATGGGGCTAACTGCAGAAGCTGTTGCCAAACAATTCAATGTGTCTCGTGCAGACCAAGATGAGTTTGCTTACAACTCACACCTGAAAGCTCTTAAAGCACAAGCCGAAGGCAAATTTGACAAACAAATTGTTCCTATTACGGTAGAACAAACATTTATCAATGAAAATGGTAAAAAAGAAACCAAATCCTATATCGTAAATAAAGATGAAGGCCCGAGAGCTGGAACTTCAGTAGAAGCTTTGGCAGGACTGAGACCGGTTTTTGAAGCAAACGGAAGCGTTACCGCAGGAAACTCCTCTCAAATGAGTGATGGAGCAGCTTTTGTTTTAATCATGAGCGAAGAAATGGTTAAGGAATTGAACCTTACTCCTATCGCTCGTTTGGTGAACTTCGCCTCGGCAGGAGTCGAACCAAGAATCATGGGAATTGGACCGGTAAAAGCGATTCCAAAAGCATTGAAACAAGCCGGATTAACATTAAATGATGTTGATTTAATTGAGTTAAACGAAGCTTTTGCCTCACAATCGTTAGCCGTTATTCGTGAATTAGGATTGAATCCTGATATCGTAAACGTCAACGGTGGAGCAATTGCAATGGGACATCCACTAGGCTGTACCGGAGCAAAACTGTCTGTTCAACTCTTCGACGAAATGAAAAAAAGAGGCAACAAATACGGAATTGTGAGTATGTGTGTGGGAACTGGACAAGGAACTGCTGGGGTTTACGAACTTTTGTAGTCAAAGATTTCCATCCGTTTGTCATTCCGACAAAGAAGGAATCTTTACTATTAATGCAGAATTAGCTACTGAGATTCCTCCTTGTTTGGAGTGACAATATTGACAATTCAATTTATAAATAAAATTCATCATTTAAAATAACAAGAAATGGCAGATACAATTGAAAAAAACGTAACCCGTGGCGGTCAGTTTTTAGTTAAACAAACAAAGTGCGAAGATATCTTTACACCAGAAGATTTTTCAGAAGAGCAATTAATGATGCGTGACTCTGTAAAAGAATTTGTAGATAAAGAATTGTGGGCACACAAAGATCGTTTTGAGAAAAAGGATTATGCGTATACACAAGAAACTATGAAAAAAGCTGGGGACTTAGGCCTTTTAGGAGTTGCTGTACCTGAAGCTTATGGTGGATTAGGAATGGGATTTGTATCAACAATGTTGGTTTGTGATTATATTTCGGGAGCAACGGGTTCTTTCTCGACTGCTTTTGGAGCACATACTGGAATTGGAACGATGCCAATCACTTTGTACGGAACAGAAGAACAAAAACAAAAATACGTACCTAAATTAGCTTCTGGCGAATGGTTTGGCGCGTATTGTTTGACAGAACCAGGCGCAGGATCTGATGCTAATTCTGGTAAAACAAAAGCCGTTTTATCAGAAGATGGAACACATTACAAAATCACAGGACAAAAAATGTGGATTTCGAATGCCGGATTTTGTTCTTTGTTTATCGTTTTTGCCCGTATTGGCGATGACAAAAACATCACCGGTTTTATCCTTGAAAACACTCCAGATAACGGAATTTCAATGGGTGAAGAAGAGCATAAATTAGGGATTCGTGCATCTTCTACACGTCAGGTTTTCTTCAGCGAAACAAAAGTTCCTGTAGAAAACATGTTGTCCGAAAGAGGAAACGGTTTCAAAATTGCCATGAACGCTTTGAACGTAGGTCGCATCAAATTAGCAGCTGCTTGTTTGGATGCACAGCGCAGAGTTATTTCAGGTTCAGTGAAATATGCGAATGAAAGAATCCAGTTCAATACTGCGATTTCTCAGTTTGGTGCTATCCGTGCAAAACTAGCAGAAATGGCTACAAGTTGTTACGCTGGAGAAAGCGCTTCTTACCGTGCTGCTAAAGATATTGAAGATAGAATCTCCGCTCGTGAAGCGGAAGGAATTTCACATCAAGAAGCAGAATTGAAAGGCGTCGAAGAATATGCTATTGAATGTTCTATCCTAAAAGTAGCGGTTTCTGAAGATGTACAAAACTGTGCTGATGAAGGAATTCAAATCTTTGGTGGAATGGGATTCTCTGAGGACACTCCGATGGAAAGTGCATGGAGAGATGCTAGAATTGCCCGTATTTACGAAGGAACTAACGAAATCAACAGAATGCTTTCAGTAGGGATGTTGATTAAAAAAGCGATGAAAGGTCATGTAGATTTATTAGGTCCTGCTTCAAAAGTACAAGAAGAATTAATGGGAATTCCATCTTTTGAAACTCCTGATTATTCTGAATTGTTTGCTGAGGAAAAAGAAATGATTGGCAAATTGAAAAAAGCATTCTTAATGGTTGCTGGTGGAGCGGTTCAAAAATATGGTCCAGATTTAGATGCACACCAACAATTATTGATGGCTGCTTCAGATATTTTGATCGAAATCTATATGGCTGAAAGTACAATCCTTAGAACGGAGAAATTAGCCAAAAAAGAAGGAGAAACTAAAGTACAAGAACAAATCGCAATGGCCAAATTATACTTGTACAAAGCCGTAGATATTGTTACTCAAAAAGGAAAAGAAAGTGTTATTTCCTTTGCTGAAGGCGATGAACAACGTATGATGTTGATGGGATTACGTCGTTTTACTAAATATACAAATATGCCAAATGTTGTAGGATTAAGAGAAACAATAACGGTTAAATTAGTAGCTGAAAACGAATATTGTTTTTAATTACAAAGATCTTTTTATTGCTTTAATTGAAACAAAAACCACTCGCAGCTGCGGGTGGTTTTTTGCTTTTATACCAATAAGATCTAAAGAGAGATACAAACTACTTCATTTTTATTGCCTATATTTATCCACAATCACCCTTTAACTTCTTTTTAATGTATAAAAAAACAAGCTTATTTCTACTCGTATTTTCTTTTATTTCTAACATCTATGGACAGGAAAAGCCGAAATGGGATGTCGCAAAACCTGGAAAAGAATTCAATTACAAGACCCATAAATTTACCACATCCGAAGGAACTTGGATGAACCTCGATGTGAGTCCAGACGGGAAAACTATCGTTTTTGATCTCTTGGGAGATATTTACCAGATGCCTATAACAGGCGGAACAGCAAAAATACTTCGTTCCGGTATTCCTTTTGAAGTACAACCCAGATTCAGCCCTGACGGAAAACACATATCGTTCACTAGCGATGCTGGTGGTGGCGATAATATTTGGATCATGAAAGCTGATGGAAGTGATTCAAAGCAAGTTACTAAAGAAGATTTTCAACTACTGAACAATGCGACTTGGATGCCCAACGGCAATTATCTGGTCGCAAGAAAACACTTTACATCAAGCCGTTCTCTTGGCGCTGGTGAAATGTGGCAATACCACATTAGCGGTGGTAGTGGCGTACAATTGACCAAACGAAAAAACGACCAGCAAGATGTTAACGAACCTGTAATTTCTCCTGATGGCAAATACATGTATTACAGTGAAGACGTTTCTCCCGGTGGTTATTTCAAATACAATAAAGATCCTAACAGTGAAATCTATGCCATCAATCGCTATGATTTTGAAACGGGCAAAATAGAAAAAATTACCGGTGGACCAGGAGGCGCCGCTCGACCACAAATTTCAAGAGATGGTAAACTGTTAGCGTATGTAAAACGAGTGCGTACCGCAACGGTTTTGTATGTTCATAATTTAGAAACAGGTGAAGAAGGTCCCGTTTATGATAAACTTAACAAAGATCAACAAACCGCTTGGGCATTGTTTGGCGTGTATCCTAATTTCAATTGGATGCCCAACAATGAAGACATTATAATTTGGACCGGAGGTAAAATTCAAAAAATAAATACAAAAACAAATCAGATAACAGAGATTCCTTTCACAGCCGAAGTTGCCATTGACATTGCAGATCGTGTTCATTCTGAGACTCCAATAACTGACACTGACTTTACAGTAAAAATGATCCGTGATGCTGTAACCGCTCCCGATGGAAAAACAGTAGTCTTTAGAGCTTTAGGATATTTATGGACTAAAAGCTTGCCTAATGGAAGTCCAAAACGATTGACTACAGATACTGATTTTGAAGCAGAACCTACTTTTACCGCTAATGGAAAAGAAATAATTTATGTTAGTTGGAACGATACTAATTTAGGAGCCATCAAAAAATTTAATTTAGAAAGTAAAAAATCTGTTAAATTAACCTCTGAAAAAGGAATTTACAGAACACCAAGTCTCTCTCCTGACCAAAAAACAATTGTCTACGTCAAGGAAGGCGGGAATATGGATCAAGGTTTTGCTTTTTCAAAAAAACCAGGGATTTACACCATGAATGTTACAGGTGACAAATCAAAATTTATTACCTCAAAAGGAGAATATCCTGTATTTACTAAAGAAGGAAATCGTATTTTCTTCCAAACTGGGGGTGTGTTTTTTGGGGATTTAACCAAAGGACTCAAGAGTGTTGATCTTAACGGAAAAGAAGAACGCACCCATATTAAATCCAAATATGCCAACCGATTGGTACCCAGTCCAGACAATCAGTGGATCGCTTTCACCCATTTACACAAAGCTTATGTGGCTCCATTAAACATCAACGGCCAAGAAGTAGATTTGGACGAAAAAACTAAGAATGTCCCTGTGTCAGAATTGTCAAAAGAGGCTGGAATTAATTTACATTGGTCACCCAATAGTAAAAACGTGATGTGGATGTTAGGCAATACTTATTTTTCGAATGCCGTAAAAAACAGATTTACTTTTTTACCGGATTCACCTGAAAAAGTTGAAAAACCATCTGATATGGGTATTAAAATAGATTTAAAATCAAAAGTTGATAAACCAAAAGGCAGAATTGCCCTAACGAATGCTCGTATCATCACTATGGACGGCGACAAAGTGATTGAAAACGGTAGTATAATAATCAATGAAAATCGTATTGAAGCCATTGGTAATGCAAGTGACATTCGTATTCCTGAAACGGCTATGGTTTATGACCTGACTGGTAAAACTATTATGCCCGGAATGGTAGATGCTCATGCCCACGTAGGTGCTTTTCGTTATGGATTAACCACACAACAAAATTGGCCTTTCTATGCAAATTTAGCCTTTGGAGTAACGACATCGCATGATCCGTCTTCTAACACGGAATCTATTTTTACCCTTTCGGAAATGGTAAAAAGTGGTGCCATTGTAGGACCCCGAATATATTCAACCGGATTTATTTTGTACGGTGCCGAAGGAGACTTTAAAGCAGTTGTCAATAATCTTGATGATGCTCGTTTTGCGGTAAAACGGACCAAAGTTTTTGGAGCCCTTTCCGTAAAAAGCTATAATCAACCAAGACGAGACCAACGCCAGCAGGTACTACAAGCAGCAAGAGAAGAAGAAATTAATGTGGTACCAGAAGGCGGCTCGACCTTTTTTACTAACATGACCATGGTGATTGACGGTCATACCGGAGTGGAACACAATATACCAGTAGCACCCGTTTATAAAGATGTACTCGAACTTTGGGGCACCAGTAAAGTAGGCTATACTCCTACCCTAATCGTAAATTATGGCGGATTGAATGCCGAATATTATTGGTATCAAAAAACAAATGTTTGGGAAAACAAAAAACTACTCCAATTCACCCCAAGGGCCGTAATTGATTCCCGCTCGAGATACCGCATGATGGCTCCTGATGAAGAGTATGAAAACGATCATATTTTGACCTCTAAAACCGTGAAAACGCTTGCTGACAATGGCGTAAAAGTCAATATGGGAGCACACGGACAGTTGCAAGGAATGGGAGCACACTGGGAATTATGGAGTATACAGCAAGGTGGAATGAGCAATTTAGAAAGTTTGAAAACAGCCACCATTAATGCAGCTAATTATATCGGAGCCGGAAAAGACATTGGTTCATTAGAAACCGGAAAATTAGCTGACATTTTAGTTTTGGATAAAAACCCATTAGAAAACATCCAAAACTCCAATACATTATTGTATACCATCGCAAATGGCCGAATGTACGAATCCGAAACAATGAATGAAATAGGTAACGAACCTAAAAAAAGACAAAATTTTTATTGGGAAAACAACGCATACAATGCTAATTTCCCATGGCATGAGGAGTCCAATAGCTTTATGCATCAACAATGTTGTAGTTCTGGCTTTAGCCACAACTAAGAATTAATTTTAAACTAAAAAAACCATTCGCTAAACGAATGGTTTTTTTGTTTAAATTCAACTTGTTAAAAAATACCTGGTTCGGTTTTTTTTAAATCTTGTCAATTCCCTTTAAAATGTGACGTATTAGTACTACTTAACGATCCATAAAGGCATTTCTAAATCTTGATTAAAAAGCTCTTCGGTAACGCTTCCTACCAGTAAAGAAGAGAATGTGTTTCTACCTTTGTCCCCAACAATAATAAGATCAACCTTCGAGGCTTCCGCTTTAGAACGTAGTTTTTCTGCAACCCCACTACCTTTTCCAGGAATAATTTCAGTGGTTAAGTCCCCTTTGTATCCAACCTTTCTTATGAATTTATCGAATTTTTCTTTTAGATGATTCTCTATTTTTATATTCAGATGTTCTTTTGGAATATACGGCGAAAATTGTAAAGGTATATTATAAACATGCACTGCTTTTACTGTAGTTTTCAAAGTTTTTTGCAAATTTTCAGCCACTTTAAAAACTTTGTTGGAAGCACTAGAAAAATCTGTTCCCGCCCAAATATTGGTAATAAGCGGTTTCGCATTTTTAGGGATAGACAAAATATTGCATTTAAGCATACGTAATAATTTCCCACTAACGACTCCAGTTCCTTTGATCTTGTTTTTATTTCCAATTAAAGCCAACTGAATCTCATATTTATTAACAATATAATTGATTAGAGATTCCGAATAAGGATCTTCTGAAATAAGTACTTCCCAATCTGTTGACGAGGTGAATTTTTCCTCAACCTTTTCATTTAACTCATTACCAATTATTTCATCAAGATTAATATCTTTTAACTGTTCTTCAAATAATTCAGAGATTTCATGCTTTTTGATATTATGAACAAAATACACTTTTTTAACCTTAAGAGTTTCTGCAATAAAAGAGGCATATTCAATTAAAGTACTGTCAATATCAGAGAGGTCTAAGGCGACCAAGATGTTTTTTATTTCAGTCATTATTAGTGCTATTTAATGGTTTTTTGTTGTTTATTATTTTGCTTATTAACGATGTCAGAAACTATTTCTTCATAATTTTCAAGTTCTTTTTGGGATTCGCGCTTTTTTAGTTTCTTCAAATCTTCATCTAAACCTTTATAGAGGGAGAAGCACATGACTATCAGAATCAAGGCAAAAGGCAGTCCGGTCACAATAGTAGCCGTTTGAAGTGCCTGCAATCCGCCACCAATTAAAAGAACTGCTGCAATTCCACCTTCTGCCAAGGCCCAAAAGATTCTTTGTCCTACAGGTGCGTCTATTTTTCCTCCGGAGGTTAAATTATCTACCACTAAAGACCCCGAATCTGAAGAAGTAATAAAGAATCCTGCAATTAAAATTATTGCAATAATATTAAGAATAAAAGCAAAAGGGTAATCTTCCAAAAACACGAATAAGGCTGTGGCAATATTATCATTCACAGCATTTGCTATAGTATTATCACCAAGAATTGCTTTATGTATGGCTGTACTTCCAAAAGCGGAGATCCAGAAAAAAGTTACTATAGAAGGTACTAATAAAACACCCAAAATAAATTCCCGTACTGTACGCCCTTTCGAAATACGTGCAATAAACATTCCTACAAAAGGAGACCAAGCAATCCACCATCCCCAGTAAAAAATGGTCCAAGCGTTTTGCCAGTTGCCACCGGTATAACTTTCTGTCCAAGTGGCTACTTCAAGGAAACTGGATAAGTAATTCCCTGTATTTTGTATGAAAGATTCAAAAATAAAGATTGTAGGCCCTAAAAGCACTACAATTACAAGAAAGAGGACTGCTACTATCATATTCCATTCACTCAAAACTCTCACCCCTTTATCTACTCCCAAAACTACGGAAACGGTAGCAATCAAGGTTATACCGGCAATTAGAAGAATTTGGGTTTGTACTCCGCTATTTATATCAAACAGATGATTTAAACCTGCTGCAATTTGTTGAACTCCCATTCCTAATGAAGTAGCTAGACCAAATAAAGTGGCAAGTACCGCGAAGATATCTATGGCATCCCCAATTTTACCATAAATTCTATCTCCTAAATAAGGATAAAAAATTGATCTGATAGTAAGTGGAAGCCCCCGAGAATAGGTGAAATATGCCAAGGATAATCCAACCAAGGCATAAACTGCCCAGGCATGAAAGCCCCAATGCAAAAAGGTAAAGCTCATAGCTTCCTTAGCAGCTTCAGCGGTTCCTCCTTTCGCCATTGGCGGACTTAAAAAATGATAAACTGGCTCTGAAATACTCCAAAACAAAAGTCCAATTCCCATTCCCGCACTAAATAACATTGCAAACCAAGAAAGTGTTTTAAATTCAGGTTTCGCATTTTGTCCTCCAATCCTTAAATGGCCAAATTTACTAAATGCCAGATAAATCATAAATATCAGAAAAATATTTATGCTTAATATGAAAAACCAACCTGCCTTATTTGCAACAAACTCCTGGGTCGCTGTAAAAATATGTTCAGCCCCTGCTTTAAACATAAGGGTTAATGTTGTGACGATGATGACGATAATCGCTGATGTAAAAAACACAGGACCATTCACTTCTAACCCAAAAATGGATTTTCTCTCATCACTCCGTATAATTTTCTTAGCCATAAAACATATTGTTTTTAATTTAATTTATTTTTTTTAGCACTCTCTGCATTATTTTTAAACCTAAAAATAGTAGCCTACATTAATATTAAATCTTGCTTCCCACTTAGCATCAGGGTTTCCTTTAGCAAAATCATCTACAAAATTACCACCAAGCCAAGAATGATTATATCCTGCAGCGTAATCAATATATGTGTATACACTACCCGCAGAGATTAAAACTCCAGTTACATTCATATATGAATCTGTAAATCCTTCGGCTTTTTTCTCCATATAGGAAAAATCATTATAAAACTGTAAATTTGAAATAGGTCCTAATGCTACAGGAACATTTCTTGATATTCCTAAAGTGTACATATTAAAATCAGCCGCAACTTCATAAGGCGCTCCATACGCAGCCATTGTAACTACATCTCTAGACTCCCCTTCAGTATTCTCAGGATTATGTGATGCTGTTATAAATTGAGCTTTTCCATTCCATTTCCCCTTAGTAATTTCATAATGTACAGCAAATGCACTATGATCTCCCACTTCTTCGGTATCAAGATTATATAAGCCGCCGTATTGTAGGGAAAGACCAAATCTACTTGCGGTTTCTTTTCCAAATTTGTAAATAATTTTTCCGTTAAATTGATTTACTTCCTTGTTTCTACCGGCGATATCATAAGCATATCGGCTTGGAGAAACTTCTGAATTACTTCCAAAGCTATATTCTTCCGCGTTTTTGAAAAATGCTAGTTGATATTCGAATTTTTCTCCTGTATGCATGTACTTAACACCCATATCATGGTCATCTTCCAACCCGACATAATATGTCATATTGAAAAACCAGTTGTTTGAATTGTATTGTTGAATACCGAAAGGCACTTGTGTTAACCCAACTTGAATTTGATCCTGTTCAGTAAAATTGTAACCAAGCCAACCCTGTTTTAGGAATCCACCACCAAACTCTTCCGAATACAGCCTGTATTCGGCATCAAAAAATATTCCCTTGTAAGCACCTTTTGCATTTATTCTGAACATATCATATCCAAAATCGCCTCCGCGTTTTTTCTGACCCTCTTTCCAAGAGGACAAATTATAATTGAAACGCAATGCTCCGCCAATTTCGAGTTCTGGTTTGTCCTGAGCCATTGTAGGAAATGCAAATAGAATTGTTAAAATCGAAAGATAAAGAGTTTTCGATAATTGTAAATGAGTAATTTTTTCTAACATATATTTATTAAAAAAGTTAATTAACAGTGTATAAAGTAATAGAATGCTTTTACGATGAATGCAGTAATTTTTTTTAATCACTGATCATCTATTATTGTGCAAATAATTGCAAACAAAATCATTGTAAACACTATTGGATAAATACCATTGCAGGTATTGTAAAAAAAACTTGAATAAGTAGATGATTAAAGGTCTTCAATCAGAATCAACCTGTTTGATCAGAAGCAGTCTTAAAAAAGTAAAATATTAATGTACAAAAGTAGTCAAAATAGAAGGTTAAGCCCCTAAAAATAAAAAGATCAATTAATTTTAGAGAATTTCATACTAATAAAAGTCAAAAAACACACAATGTATGTTTTTATTGCTAAAAAAAAGTCGTTTTAATAACTCTAAAACTGTAAATCGAACCAATGAAATGAACTATCGTCATAAAAAAACGTAACCCTATACGTTTAAATGTTCAATCATTCTAGAATCTGATGTAATTCTCTTTTGGTCTTTTTAAATAGAAAGACATCCCCTTTCTTCAAAGATATTCAACCCAATGGGAATATTTATTGAGGACTTCGATCAACTATTTTTTGTTTAGTCACAAAAAAGCTTTTCGATACGATTTGGTACTCAACGGACCTACACCAATAGATTTCGGGAAGATTACCTACGGGTAATAAAAAACATTGCACTAGTTTTCTAGCTCCACAACCTCGACCTTAATTGCAACAGAATAAGCATTTGGTATGATTTTTTTTCCATGAGCATTGGCATATACTTTAGTAAATTCAGCACCAAAATATAAAATAATGGCCGAATAATACACCCAAATCAAAATAATTATTACAGAACCCGCGGCACCATAAACCGTGGCAACGGTAGAACTTCCTAAATAAAAACCAATGGCAAATTTGCCAAACATAAAGAAAAAAGAAGTAAAACTGGATCCTACTAAGGCATCTTTCCAAGCAATGTTTCCATCAGGCAAAGTCTTGAATATAATAGCAAATAACATCGCTGTAGTTGCGAATAATATTAAAATATTAAAAACATAAAATAGATAAACTGTTGTGTCAGGAAAATAAATAAGTAATCTGGTATTTATCACATCCATCACTGTATTAACCATCAAGCTGACCATTAATAAAAAACCAACAGAAGCAATCATAGAAAATGACATAAGTCTGTTTGTAATAAATTTCAAAATCCCTTTATTCG
This sequence comes from Flavobacterium sp. RSP15, assembly GCF_003968755.1. Classification (GTDB taxonomy): domain Bacteria; phylum Bacteroidota; class Bacteroidia; order Flavobacteriales; family Flavobacteriaceae; genus Flavobacterium. The sequence goes on from NZ_RYDL01000003.1 coordinate 165,117, forward strand.
GTTTTGCTTTTAAACCCCAAATATAATTGATCGAACTTTGTATTTCGGCAAAAACACCCGAGGCACCAATCAGGAGCATGATTCCACCAAAAACAGCTGCAAATGTGTTGCTGTTAGACAATTCAATGTTCTTAATAGTTTCTTGTATTTGAATTGCAGCTTCGTTCCCAACCATTCCATTAATCTGGCTAAAAAACCGTCCCGTAACGGCTTCTCTACCAAAGAAAAAACTAAAAATCGACATTATAATAATCAACAATGGCGGAAGTGAAAATATAGTGTAATACGACAATGATGCACTTAATTTAATGGCATTATCATCATCAAATTCTTGATAGGTGCGTTTTAATAATCCCCAACTAGTCTGGGCTAATTTTTTATGCTTCATCTTAAAGTTATTTTTATTCTCTTTGAAAAAAGAAAAATTCACTGTTATATTCTCATTTATTAATCCAAAAAAGTAAAACCTGATCATTATATCAAAACTGATGCTTTCAAAATTACAAAGATATTGGATGTCAATTCAAAATGAAATTTATATAATTCCCATAAAAAAACAGCTATTAAAAAATCATTGTAGGTAAAACAAATCAAATTTTAAGTCTTTATTAACCCATGCCGATCTATTAATGATTATTTTTATACAAATATTTAATCGCTTATTTAAGACAAACAGATAAATTATGGAAAATAATACACGAAGAAATTTTTTAAAAAAAACAGCCCTATTGTCTACAGGTACAATTATTGGATCTGGTTTATTCAATGCTGCATTTGCTGCCCAACCAGTACTGCAAATTGACGATCTACCCTACGAAGCAGCTGTAACAGATACTCCTGGAACCTACAGTCTTCCTAAATTAGGTTACAGTTATCACGGATTAGAGCCTCATATTGACAAAGCTACAATGGAAATTCACTATAGTAAACACCATCAAGCTTATGTGACAAATTTGAATAAAGCCATTGATACTTTGGATAAAAACTTAATTGATTATTCGAAATCTTTAGAAAGTATCTTTGAAAAAATGTCTAAATTCCCAGAAGCCATTCGGAATAACGGAGGCGGACATTACAATCACAGCTTGTTTTGGAGTTTGATGAAACCTAATGGTGGCGGTACTCCAAAAGGTAAATTGGCAGCAGCCATAACCACAACTTTTGGTTCTTTTGATGAATTCAAGAAACAATTCAGTGATGCATCTATGAAACGATTTGGTTCCGGTTGGGCTTGGTTAGTAGTGCAAGACGGAAAATTAGTAATAGGCTCTACGGCAAACCAAGACAATCCTTTGATGCGATTACGAGGGAAGGGACTTAAAGGGAAACCCGTTTTAGCTTTAGATGTCTGGGAACATGCGTATTATCTTAAAAATCAAAACCGAAGAGCTGATTATATAAACTCCTTTTGGAATGTAGTCGATTGGGATGCCGCCGAAAATTTATTTAATTCTTAAAAATAATAAAAGCCCTGAATTTGAAAGAAGGATTCAGGGTTTTTTATTTAAAAAAAAGGATCCTTGAGACTTGATTTTTTAATAATTATACGTTAGAAATCCGGACTGTTCAATATTAAAAAAACCAATACTAATTAAAAGTAATATCTGTGTTAAACTAAAAAACAGAAGTTAAAATTACGAAAAAAAGTATAGCTTTGTATCTTCAAATTAAAGCAATGATTAACCCTTCAGCATCAGGTTGGATAGATAAATTTTTTATTGAACAAAAGTTTTCAAAAGAAACAGTTTCAAAAACTACCGATACATTTTATCAAAAAGTTAGAGAAACAGGTTTTATATATGGACATATCATTGCATTTGAAACTGTAGCACCTATTGAAACTAAGGGTTGGTTCAAAGAAGAGATTTCAAAAGTCGCACTTTTAAATACTTTGTTTGCAATTTTTTGTTTAACAAATGAAGATATCAGCCCTGATAATTTTATTAAAAAAGCAGTTACTTTTTACAATCAAATGAATCCGCAAGGCTTTAACCTATTTAAAAAAATACTCCCAAAGAATTCTCCTGCTTTAACTTTAGAAAAAATAATTGATGAGCGTGTTCAAACAAATGATAGCATCATCAGTAAAAATTTTTCCCACCTAGTCACTAATGCCTTATTATTTATTGATGTTTTGGCCTTTCGTCAATACTTAATTCATGGTGAAATTCCAGAAAAGTATTTAAAAAAGATCGAGGAAACTATTGTAAATGTAGTCACACTTGCTTTAAAAATTAAAACAAAAAAATCTCAATATGATGATTTATTAATCAAGCTTTTTGAAGCTTCTATTCGCTATAGTAAATTTTCTAAGGTATCAGTACAAAACTTAGAGACACTTGAACTGGATTATTTTTCAAACGACTTAGAAAAATACTATTTGATAGATCTTGCAGGAATGGCTTTATGGAGTGATGGAGAAATTGAAGATAATGAGGCTTATTTTTTGCATTCACTTGCTAAAACGGTTTCGATTCCGGATGGTTTTTCGGATGAAAGTATCCGCAGTACGAATGCCTTTATTACAAAACATAAAAAGGAAATTCCTTATTTTAATTATTCAAATCCAGTAAAACATTTTTATGATCAAACGACTCAAAGTGTGGTTACTCTTATTAGTCGTAATAAGAATAGATTGTCAAAGGAAATCGCACAAAGCAAGGAGTTAATGGTACTATTAGCCTACTCTACTCGCCGTGATTTAGACGAGAAAGAGAAGAAAAAAGTAAAGAAACAACTATTGGAAATTTGTAAAACCATTCCGTCATTGACTATCTTTCTTCTTCCCGGCGGTAGCTTATTGCTGCCTATTTTAATTAAATTTATACCTCAATTACTACCCTCCGCTTTTAACGAAAATCTTGATAGCGAATAAAAAAAGCCACTAAAAGCGGCTTTAATTTAGTACAAATTTGGGGGATTAAAATTTCAACTGATAGACTTCATCCAAATCTTTTTCGGAACTGATATTTACCTCTAAATCCGTTACAAAACCGGAATTAAGACCATAAGCCCATCCGTGTAAGGTTAAGTCCTGACCATTTCGCCATGCTGCCTGAACAATTGAAGTTTTAGCCAAATCAAAAACTTGTTCTTTAACATTCAATTCTACAAAAGTGTTGAATCGCTCTGTTTCATCTAAAATAGAATCTAAGTAGGCACTGTGCAAACGATAGACATCTTTTATGTGACGAATCCAGTTGTCAATGATACCTATAGAATCATTACCCATCGCTGCCTTGACACCGCCGCAACCATAATGACCGCATACCAGTACATGTTTCACTTTCAATACATTTACTGCATAATCCAGTACACTCAACATATTCATATCTGAATGAACCACCATATTAGCAATATTTCTATGAACAAAAACTTCGCCTGGTTTAGCTCCTACAATTTCATTTGCAGGAACCCTGCTATCAGAACAACCTATCCATAATAAGGGTGGTGTTTGTCCTTTGGCCAAGTCTTCAAAATAATTAGGATCAGAAGCCAAAGATGTTTCTACCCATTTTTTATTATTTTCCAGTATTTTTTTATAAAAATCACTCATAATCGTTGTGTACTTATTTTGTTTATATCCTTACTTAGTTACAAATTAATGCTTTGTAAAGGACTCATTTTTAAATTTATTAGTGCGAAATTAATTTTTATTCTTTACCGAATTCTTCGTCAGGCACCTCTCGTTTAACCATTACCCTTTTTGCTGCATCATAATAATGCTCAATAGTTACATGGTTTTTGGTTTCTTGAGTATTTTCTAAATCATAGGCTTTTTTAAATCCTTTGAGTTTGACTTTTATATTATGATCTATAGCTCTTGTTGTTTTGAACTCATATATCAAATCTAAAATGTCATGCGCTATATACACGGTGTCTTTGGCATCAATTATTACTTTAGAATTTTCAGGAATCTCGTTTAAAGTGTATTTAATGGCTGCTTTGTTCAAAAAAGAAACTTCCTGCGCCAGATCAATGTGGATAACATCACCATCTTCATATTCTTCTTTTCTAAAACTGTAAGCTCTTTTCAGGTTTCCTTTTAAAACAAAAATAACACTGATGGCAATTCCTAATGCCACCCCTTTTAATAAATCCGTAAAAACAACGGCTAATAGAGTCGCAATAAAAGGAACAAATTGATATTTCCCTTTCTCCAAAAAATGTTTGAAAGTGGCTGGTTTAGCTAACTTGTAACCAACCAAAATTAAAATTGCAGCTAATGTAGCCAATGGAATTTTATTCAGGATAACAGGGATTACAAGTACACTCACTAATAATAATACCCCATGAATCATAGTAGACATCTTTGATTTAGCACCTGAATTAGAATTTGCCGAGGTACGCACAATTACCGAGGTCAAGGGTAGACCTCCTAAAAGTGAGCTTATGACATTTCCAACACCTTGTGCTTTCAATTCAATATTAGTTTGCGTATAACGCCTTTGAATATCCATTCTATCTGCTGCTTCAATACTCAATAACGTTTCTATCGAGGCAACTATTGCAATAGTGAAGGCTACTATCCAAACTTTTGGATTCGAAATTACAGAAAAATTTGGAGTAACTATAATCGTCTTAAATTCCTCCAGACTGGTAGGAACCGGTAAAGAAACTAAATGTTCGTTAGTTATAGCCCACGGACTTCCTATTGTGATGAAAATCTCATTCAAAACAACACCTAAAACTACAGCAACCAATGCGCCTGGAATTAATTTTAAATCCTTCAAAAAAGGGACTTTATTCCAGGAAATCAATACCGCTACAGAAGTTAAAGTGATAATTACAGATCCAACCTGAATATAATCAAAAATGTTTAATAAGGTTGAAAATGTATTACTTCCGTCCTTTTGCATAAAAGCTAAATCGCCTTCAAAATCGCTATCGTATCCAAAGGCATGAGGCAATTGTTTCAAAATAATTATAATCCCAATACCGGCCAACATTCCTTCGATGACATTTGTTGGAAAATAATTAGATATACTTCCTGCTTTAAGAAATCCTAGAACTAATTGTATTATACCTGCAATAAAAACAGCCGTCAAAAAAACATCAAATGCACCTAAATCCGTTATTGCGGTAAGAACAATTGCGGTAAGACCTGCTGCAGGGCCTGAAACACTGATGTGCGATGTGCTTAAATACCCAACGACAATTCCTCCAACAATTCCTGAAATAATTCCTGAAAATAATGGAGCACCCGAAGCCATTGCAATACCCATACACAAGGGCAGAGCCACTAAAAAAACCACTAATCCTGATGCAAAATCAGATTTGAGGGTGGCAAAAAGATTAATTTTTTTGGTCATAATACCGTACTTAAGATTAAATACAAAGAATTTTCTACTTTATATAAGTGAAAATCGATTTAAAAAAACAAAAATTCTAAAATGTATTAAACGTATTTCGGTGGTAGTATAAATATGGAAAAGATAATATTATCGTGCTTTGATAAATTTTCAGAAAGAATAGTATTAGAGGATAATTTTTTAGTAGTAATTATTTCCCAAGAAGATTCAGAACTAAATAGTACTTTAATTTGTTTATGGATATTTTCTTCTTCAGAAACACTATAGAAAACAGAGATATCTGAACTTTTCTCAATCACCATAACAATAGTTGGGATAATAAGGAAAGCTAAAAATAGAAGCAAAAATATTTTAGATATCATTTTCATTCCCGCAAAAATAGAATTTAGTTTAAAATAAAAGTAACAGTTTATATTTATTTTTTAAAAAAATTAACATTCAAAAAAAAACCAGATAAAAATGATGCATTTTTATCTGGCTATATTCTTAAAACTAAGTATTACAAACTTTCTTCGAGCCAAGCCTGCATCATCCAAATTGTCTTTTCTTGTTCTGAAATGAAATCACTCATCATTGCATTGGTACCTTCATCGTTAATTTGTCCCGATTTGTCAAGAATTACGCGTTCAATTTTTAATAAATGAGATAATGATGTAACAATTAAATGCACTGCTTTTTCATCATTTGAAATATTTTTACCAACTACCAATTGATTGTTTTTTATATAGTCTTCAAACGTATGAAGTGGCGTTCCACCAACGGTCAGAACTCTTTCAGCAATTAAATCAATTTTAATTTGAGAATCCGTGTACAATTGCTCAAATTTCACATGTAAATCAAAAAAACGCTTTCCTCTAATATTCCAATGAATTCCTCTTAAATTTTGATAATACACTTGAAAATTCGCTAACAAAACATTTAGTTCAGTTGCTATTAATTCTGACTCTTTTACCGGTAAACCTAAAATATTTGTTTTCATATTATTGTTGTTTTATATTTATTTACGTTACAAAACAAATTTAGTGCAAGATTAACGAAAAACACCATAATAAAAAGTTATTGTTTTATTAAATTTGTATCAGATATAATTATAATCATGACTATTACTCAATTAAAATACGTACTTGCGGTAGCTGAACACAAGAATTTCACTCTTGCTGCAGAAAAATGTTTTGTTACTCAGCCGACACTGAGTATGCAAATTCAAAAAATAGAAGAAGAATTAAATATTCAAATATTTGACCGTACCAAAAAACCAATCCAGCTCACAGATATTGGACATAAAATTGTAAATCAGGCAAAAAACATAGTCAATGAAGCTGATAGAATTCAAGACATTGTGGAACAACAAAAAGGTTTTATTGGCGGTGAATTTAGATTAGGCATTATTCCTACAATTATGCCTACTTTACTGCCAATGTTTTTAAATAATTTTATAAAAAAATATCCAAAAGTAAAACTCGTCATTGAGGAGTTAAATACCGAAGAAATTATTATTAAACTCAATAATGGACATCTGGACGCAGCCATTGCCGCAACTCCTTTGATGGAAGAAAAAATCAAAGAAATAGTCTTGTACTACGAACCTTTTGTTGCGTACATTCCTGAAAACCACCATACTTTTCAAAAAGAAGAAATAGAAGTTTCAGATTTAAACTTGGATGAAATTTTATTATTACAAGACGGACATTGTTTTAGAGAAGGAATTTTAAACTTATGTAAGAGTGCCGGTAAAAACGAAATCGATCATTTTCAAATACAAAGTGGAAGTTTTGAAACCTTGATAAAATTAGCTGATGAAGGTCTGGGAACAACGTTACTTCCCTATTTGCATACCTTAGATTTAAAAGAAAAAGACAAGCTAAAACTTCGTCATTTTAAAGAACCTAAGCCCGCACGAGAAGTCAGTTTGATTTTTCCTAAAAGCGAATTAAAAATTCAAATAATAGATGCACTTCGCACTACCATAACAGGAGTTGTAAAAGGAGCAATTGTTTTTCAAAATGTTCAGATAATAAGTCCCATCGCAAAAAAATAAAAAAAGGAACCGCTTATGGTTCCTTTTTTACTATGAATTTACTATTAATAAACAGTGCTTTAATTCCGGTTTACCAATAGTGAAATTTAATAACCACTCTCGTAATTGATCCATTTCATAGGGCAATAATGTCTTAATAGCTTTTTCTAATTCTTTGCTAAAAAGCATAACATCAAAGCTTACTCTTTCTAAAACTGATTTAGTATAATCATACATGATTTTCGACATAATTAATGAAGATTTTAGGTTAGATTTTAATTGAAAGTGTTGTAAAAATACATTTTTTACAACTAAAACATAGTTATTTAACGTAGTTTTTAGTTTTTTTAGTTTTTGTACTACTTTAGACCAAAAATATAATAAATTATTGATAATAAGCTACTTAACTAATATTTATTTTTTAGTAGCTCTGAACATTTCTCTTTTTCCTGGTGGCCCTGCTAATTTTTCAACCGTAAAACCTACTTCTAACATGCTTCTTTTTACAACTCCTCTGGCAGCATAAGTCACTAAAACGCCTTTACTTTTGAGTGCTGTATGCATTCTTTTAAAAATATCCGTACTCCATAATTCAGGTTGCACTCTGTAACCAAAAGCATCAAAGTAAATCAAATCAAATGTGTTATTGTCGTCAATTTCTTCAAAAAACTGCTTTCTTTTAGTCAACAAAAAATCATTCCTTAGCGCTATTTTCTCTCCCCAGACGCTTTTATGCATTGCTATAAAAATGTCGCTTTCTTGAGTAGCATTCAACTCTGTAACATAATTCATACATGAAACTTCATCAGAAGAAATAGGATATGCCTCAACGCCAACGTAATCGATAGACTGATTCATTTTTTTTGCTTCTAATAAGGTAATAAAAGTATTCAATCCGGTACCAAAACCAATTTCTAAAATAGAAACTGCTTTATTTTGAAATAAGGAAAGTCCGTTTTTAATAAAGACATGCTGCGCTTCCTGAATGGCGCCATGTTTAGAATGGTAGCACTCATCCCATTCCTCTATTCGTATGGTTGTGGAACCATCAAGTGTTTGTATTATTTCTCTTTTCAAAATTGTTATTTGAGGTTATTTGAAGTTTTATAATTATAAGGGCAGACCAAATTTAATCAAAACTAAAATGATTGTCTTAAATAAAGTACATTTATTATGCAAATCTCATAAAATTAATGCTGATTTTTTCTGTTTTTTCAAAAATAAATAAATCGTACATAAAGACTATAATTAATGGTGTTTTGTCAAGTATTTTAGTGATTTTTATTTAATTTTGCAATTATTAAAGTTCTTTTTGCATAATCAAGATTTTAATTCCCAATTGTAGTAACATATAAAACCAAACAATACATTATCATGAGTACAACTCAAAGTAGCAAAATTGAAATAATTAATGCACCCACTTCAAAAATAAATGAAGTTGATTTTAAAAATTTAAGCTTTGGATCTGTTTTTTCAGATCATTTATTTGAATGTGATTTTAAAAATGGGGAATGGCAGCAACCAGTCATTAAGCCTTATGCGCCTTTATTGTTAGATCCATCATCCAGAGTTTTTCATTATGGTCAAGCTATTTTTGAAGGCATGAAAGCGTACAAAGATGAGAATAATGACGTTTGGCTTTTTAGACCCGATCAAAACTATATCCGTTTCAACACCTCGGCTGTTAGGATGGCTATGCCGGAAGTTCCAGAAGATATATTCCTGAATGGTTTAAATCAATTGCTGCGATTAGACGAAGCATGGATAAAAAAAGGAAAAGGAAATGCCTTATATATCAGACCCTTTATGATTGCAACAGGTACCGGAGTAATTGCAAACCCATCAAATGAATATAAGTTCATGATTATTTTATCGCCTGTTTCCTCTTATTATTCAGGTGATGTAAAAGTAATAATTGCGGAGCATTACAGCAGAGCGGCTAATGGTGGAATAGGAGCTGCTAAGGCAGCCGGAAATTATGCAGCCCAATTTTATCCAACTACTTTAGCGAATAAAGAAGGTTTTCAACAAATAATCTGGACTGATGATGCCACACACACAAAATTAGAAGAAGCCGGTACTATGAATGTGTTTTTTAGAATAAATGACACATTATTAACGGCTCCTGTAAGTGAAAGAATACTTGATGGTGTTACTCGAAAAACACTGATTGATTTAGCAAAAAGTGAAGGTATAACTGTAGAGATTCGTTCAGTTTTAGTGTCAGAACTTGTTGAGGCTTCTAAAAACGGAACTTTAAAAGAAATTTTTGGGGCCGGAACAGCTGCTGTGGTAAGCCCCATTTCTGGATTCTCTTATCAGGATGTATATCATGAATTGCCAAAAATTGAAAACACAATGGCTTTGCAACTGAAAACTAAATTAGAAAATATCCAAAATAAATTAGATGCGGATCCTTTTGGCTGGACTGTTAAAGTATAATTCAAAGATTTAAAAATTAAAAAAAAGCGATTTTCAGTGTGAAAATCGCTTTTTTATATCATAGCATACATCATCAAAATATTAGTGAAATTTCTACCGCTATTTCCCAATTATTTTAGAGAAATCAGGCTTGAAATAATTTGGTCCTTTCATGACCTTACCATCTTCACGGTAAATAGGCTCCCCATCCTGACCTAACTTACTCATATTACTACGTTGAATTTCATCGAAAACGGCTTCTATTTTGTCTTGCAGCCCATGCTCAATAATCGTTCCACATAAAATGTACATCATATCGCCTAATGCATCGGCAATTTCTATTAAATCATTATTCTGAACAGCCTCTAAATATTCTTCATTCTCTTCTTTCATCAAATTGAAACGAAGGATATGTTTGGTTTCAGCTAAGCCGGCTATTGGAGTTTCGCTATGCCCAATTTTGAAAGCGGTATGGAATTCTTTGACGGCATTAATTTGTTTTTGCATAATTTAAATTTTATTAAATGAAAATACAAATAAGCAAACTATTATTAAACAAATAGCTAAATTTGTCAAAAATAATATAAAGTATGTTTAGTCAGGGACAATTCATTTTTGCAGGCTTTTTTTTTATTGCATTCAGTATTGCAATGATTTACGCCTACCGAAAAGATTTAGCGTTACACCGAAAATTTTATAAAGGAAATTATAAAATTTTAATTGGTTTTGGAGTGTTTATTGGCATTTTATTTTTGATAAAAGTGTTTTTCAAACGTTAGTTTTTTTAAAAATGTCTTCTTCAAAGAGGACTTTTTTAGTTTGTTCCTTTCTTATTTAAAAACAAATCCTAATTGCTAACTAGTGCAAGGTGCCAAATAGTCCTGCCTGAACATTTCCCTTATAAATTTTATTCTAGAACTCCTTCTTCCATAGTATTCCTTTCGTAAAATAACTATTCAATTAAAATATTCAAGTCGCGTTTTTTTATTTAACACTTTTGGCGACTTGTAAATTAAATTTTTAACTTTACAAAAATTAATACAATTAGATATCATGAGGATTATAAAATATTTATTTCTTTTACTGCTGCTTAGTTTAGTGGCTTTATCCATTTTTGTAGCTACACAAAAAGGGGAATTCACTGTGCAAAGAAGTCATATTATTAATTCTCCTAAATCTACGGTATTTAATTTTGTTAATGATTATAAAAATTGGCAGGATTTTGGCGCCTGGATGGTTGAAGATCCTGAAATTATAATCACCTATCCTAAAAACACTGTAGGAAAGGGAGCTTCCTTCACTTGGGAAGGAAAAGAAGTCACAGGGAATATGCAAACGGTTTTTGTAAAAGAAAATGAAAGTATTTCTCAAAAAATGAATTACAACGGAGGTGATTCATCCGTTTTCTTGAGTTTAAAAGACACGGTTGGCGGAACAAAGGTCACCTGGAAAACCACCGGAAAAATGAGTTTCGTTATGAAGATCACTGCTGCTTTAAACGGCGGTATCGATACAGTTATAGGTGCCATGCAGGAAAAAAGCTTGGCTAATCTGGACAAAACACTAGTTTACGAGATAAATACCCATCAAATAAAGGTAAAAGGTGTGGTAAAAAAACTAGCAACTTTTTATTTGTACCAAACTTTTACAAGCAAAATTTCAAATGTCACTAAAAATGCCCGTATCGTTTTTCCAAAAATCATTCTTTTTTGTGAGCAAAACAATATAGAATTGAATGGAAAGCCTTTTATTATTTATCACACTTACGATCCAGTAAATGGATTGAGTAGATTGTCTTTTTGTATCCCTATAAAAAATCAAATTTTAACCAGTTCAGGCAGTGATATTTTATCCGGTAAACTCGAACCTTTCGAAGCCTTGAAAACAACCTTAACCGGTGATTATTCACACATAAAAAAAGCGCTAGATAAAACAACAGCGTACAGCAATGCTAACAAAATAAGCATTGACACTAAATTTTCACACCTAGAGAACTATACCATCGGAAAAACGGAAATAAAAAATCCATCAAAGTGGATTACTGATATTTACTTTCCAATAAAACCAAAAGTAATTCCTGCTAAAGTCTTTGTTCCAGCAGAAATCCTTAAATCTACAGCGGCAAAAACACCGGAACCTGTACAAAAAAAGGAAGAAGAACAATCTGAATTTTAATATTATCTTTCTACCGAATTAAACCTTTTTGATAAAGAGTATTCTAAATTCATAAATAAAAAATTTGCAAGACGAACAGGAATATATAAATAACTTGTTGAACTCGAAAACACAAAATCAAGCGTTTCAGCAGTTGTTACAAGAGTATCAAAGACCCTTATACAATCACATTCGTAACATTGTTTTAAATCACGATGATGCGGATGATATTTTGCAAAATACTTTTATCAAAATATTTCAAAATTTAAAGAATTTTAAAGGAGACAGTAAACTCTTCTCTTGGATGTACCGTATTGCTACTAATGAAGCATTGACTTTTTTGAAACAAAAATCAAAAATCAATACGGTATCGTCTGTAATTTTACAACGTAAAACTATTGATAATCTCGAAGCAGATGTATTTTTTGATGGAAACGACATTCAACTAAAATTACAAAAAGCAATTGCTTTATTACCTGAAAAACAACAGTTAGTTTTTAAAATGAAATATTTTGAAGAACTAAAATACGAGGAAATATCTCTTATTTTAGGCACCTCAGTTGGAGGATTAAAAGCTTCCTATCACCTTGCTGTAAAAAAAATAGAAGCATTTGTATCTACTAATTAAACCTTTTTGCAATACCACTGTCTAATGAATAGTATGAAAACATTTAAATTAGAAAACGAGCCCAAAATTGAGACTGGATTTAAGATCCCTGACCATTATTTTGAAAATTTTTCAGCAAAAATGTTGAAGCAATTACCAATAGAGGAGCCAAAAGTAATTTCTATTTTTCAAAAAAGAAAAAACAGCATACTACTGGTCGCTGCAATTTTAGTAATAGCCCTGATGATTCCTGTTTTAAGCCCGTCAGTAAACAACCCTAACGAAATAGACACGCTCACTCTGGAAAATTATTTAACCGATCAATCGAATGTAAACCCTTATGATTTAATAAGTGAATTAGAAACCGAAGATATCAATAATATTAAAGCAGATAATGAAGTTTTAGAAGATGACGTTATAGAGGATCATTTATCCGAAAATGCAAATCTGGAGCATCTTCTTTTAGAATAAAAAACGCGTTCACCGATTACAATAAATAAAACAAAAATGAGATATAAAAAAATATTCCCAATACTGTTGCTACTTCTTTCCTTTAATTTTTATGGTCAACATGAAAACATGAAAGAGAAAAAAGAACAAATTAAAGCTTTGAAAGTAGCATTTTTGACGACTGAGTTAAACTTGACCACTAGTGAAGCCGAAAAATTCTGGCCTATATATAACCTGTTTGATGACAAACAATTTGAATTAAGACATCATAAAATGAAAAGTTTCATGAGAAGAATGAATGATGGATCTTTAGATCAAATCACGGAGAAAGAAGCCAATTCATTTTTAGTTCAAATAGAAGAAACCGAAGAAGAATTGTTTTTTTTACGGAAGAAATTTGTTCAAAATTTGAGAGAAATATTTCCATCTGTAAAAATTTTAAAACTTAAAAAAGCAGAGGAAGACTTTAATAGAAAACTGTTGCAACAATACCGCAACAAAGCGCAAAAAAAATAACATCTTTTTTTATTAGTTCGATAAAACATCCTAAACACAAGTAAAAACTTGAGCTTAGGATGTTTTTGTTATTTAAAATCGATCCGAATCATTTTATTTTTCCCTGCAGCAACAGCCGTTTTTTTATCTAGGAACCGGAGCGTAGTAAGACTTTTATCCTTTGCTATTTGTTGCCATGATTCACCACCATCCGAGGAGTAATAAACCCCTGAAGTCCCCACAGTGAATAGTTTCTTACCATTGCTTTCAGGAATATATTGCACACAGGAAGCATACCCAAAGCCTTTATTTTCAGCAATAAGCTCCCATGTTTTCCCACCATCAGCAGTACGGGCTTTATTGGAAAAATTCTGGTTTTGATTTTCATAATCCCCTCCGGCTACAAAACCGATTTTTGCATCATAAAAATCGGCAGTAAAAATTCCGGTCATTGCCTTTCCTTGTGCCATTGGAGTTTCAAAAACGGTCCAACACTTTCCTTTATCAGGAGAATAAAAAACCCTTGATTTTTTTCCACCAGAAACAATCCATGTATTATTCCCTTTAATTACAATATTAGTATTGCTTGCCGCAAAAGCAGCTTCGCCTTGCATCACTTTTGGTAATTTATCGCACGAAATTTTATTCCATGATCGGCCTCCATCGCGCGTTGTAATAATATTAAGACAATCAGCGATTGGATCTCCCATAGCAATACCTTCTGTATCGTTCCAAAATTGCATACTATCATAGAAGACCTTCTCATGGCTTTCCTGATATACTATTTGTGAATCCTTTTCCTCTTTTGAAATTTGATACAACACTGCAGGATTTGCCACATTGAGGATAAAAATATGATTGGCTGTTTGAGCGATACTCCTAAATTCAAGATTCAAAGAATCCTTGGTGATTTTGTGCTCTATTTTTTGATTGCTATCTAAATTATAGAACCCGTATCTACCATTATCAGCAGCATACCATATTTTATTTTTATCAATTTGAATCGCTCTGATACTTATTTGATCTTGAAATAAGGTGTCAATTTCAACGGACAGAAAACTACCATTGTGTAACTTTTCCGACTTGTAAACACTCGTTTTACAAGATACAAATCCATTTAAAACCAGCAGCATTAAAAAAATATTTTTCATTTTCGTACATTTTAAGGCTAATTTACAATTAATAATATAAATACAAATAGCATCTAAATTACATTGGCACAGTAATTGGATATTGAAAAAAAAGGAAAAACTTAATCCAATTAATTATGAAAACGAAACTACTACTATTGAGTCTGTTGACCGCTGTTTTCACAACACAAATACAGGCACAAAACAGAACATCAGTGAATGCAATGAATGCCGAAATTAGTGATAATCTTGACCTGAGAGCTGTTGCAGATATCTTTGGTGATTCCAGAGACTTACAGGATTTTGAAAGACGCCTTAATGATCCTGAGCTGCAAATTTCAAATTTAGATTTGAATAATGACAACGAAGTTGATTATTTACGGGTTATTGAAACGGTAGAAAACAGAACCCATCTCATCATCGTTCAATCAGTGATTGATGAAGATGTTTACCAAGATGTAGCTACAATTGATGTTGAAAAAGACAGAAATAATAAAATTCATGTACAAATAGTTGGTAATGAATTTATGTATGGCCAAAATTACATTTATCAGCCAGTTTATTACAATACTCCAGTAATTTATGCATCCTTCTGGTCTACTAATTACCGCCCTTACTATTCCACTTGGAATTGGAATTATTATCCGTCCTATTATTATGCTTGGAATCCATTTCCCGTTTTTAGATATAGAAATAACATAAATATTAATTTGAATATCAACAACAATTATAACTATGTCAATAACCGTAGAAGTAATCGTGGCGTAGTTTTATACAATTCAAGACGTTCAAACGGATATGAAAGACAACATCCAAATGCGTCTTTTTCCAGAAGAAATGATAATGTAAATAACCGCTATGAATTAGATCAAAGAAGAGTCTCCAGAAATGAAACCAGCTATTCTAATAGAAGAGCAATAGTACAGAGAGGAACTTCTCAAAATAGAACAAGTCCTTCAAGACAAAGAACAGAATCGTCCAGAGATTATTCTCAAAACAGAACCAGTCCTTCTAGGCAAGTCACCCCACAAAGACCAGAATCGTCTAGAGAATATTCTCAAAACAGAACCAGTCCTTCAAGACAAGCCCTCCCACAAAGAGCTGAATCTTCTAGAGAATATTTTGAAAACAGAACCAGTCCTTCTAGGCAAGTCACCCCACAAAGAGCGGAATCTCAAAACAGAGGCAACACATCTAGACCATCAGCTCCTCAGAGAACTGAATCTCAAAGAGGCAATTCTTCTTCAAGAAATGAAAATAGAAGATCCTAAAAATCTTAAACACACAAAAAGAAACACGGCGCACAAAACCGTGTTTTTTTTATTGGATAAAAACCGCTAATTTATTTTAAAAGTGTAAATTTGAAAAGTTTTTTAAAAATTACACATGAGCGTATCGCACAAAGACCTGCACAGTAAATGGACATTAGGGGGTTTATTAATTTCATTAGGAATAATTTACGGTGACATAGGAACGTCACCATTGTATGTAATGAAAGCTATACTAGGCACCCACATTATTAATTCGGATATTGTCTTAGGTGGAATATCGTGTGTGTTTTGGACCCTTACACTGCAAACCACAATCAAGTACGTACTAATCACGTTAAGCGCTGATAATCATGGCGAAGGCGGGATTTTTGCTTTATATGCTTTGGTCAAAAAAACAAAAATTCAGTGGTTGATCGTCCCCGCTATAATCGGCGGAAGCGCTTTATTAGCCGACGGAATCATAACGCCACCCATCTCAGTATCCTCAGCAGTTGAAGGAATAAGAACCTATTATCCTGAAATTAATACCATACCAATTGTAATAAGTATTCTCTTTGTGCTTTTTGCCATTCAACAATTCGGCACCAAGCTAGTTGGTAAATTTTTTGCTCCAATGATGCTTATTTGGTTTGGGATGCTGGCAATACTTGGAATCGCACAAATTTCACAACACACTGAAGTTTTAAAAGCAATCAATCCTTACTATGCCTATCATTTATTGACCATCCATCCAGAAGGTTTTTTTGTTTTAGGTTTTGTGTTTCTGTGCACAACAGGCGCAGAAGCATTGTACTCAGACATGGGACATTGCGGACGAAAAAACATCCGAATTAGCTGGATTTTTGTAAAAACTGCATTAGTGTTGAATTATTTTGGACAAGCCGCTTATTTAATTCGTCACGAAGGAGAAACTTTACAAACTCTGGGAGGAAAAAACGGAAACCCTTTCTATCTCATTATGCCAGACTGGTTTCAGCCTGTAGGAATTATAATAGCAACTCTTGCCGCTGTTATAGCCTCACAAGCACTTATTAGTGGGTCATTTACTTTGATTAATGAAGCAATGCGCTTGAATTTTTGGCCAAAAGTAAAAATAAAATATCCTACAGAATTAAAAGGGCAATTGTACATTCCGTCTATTAACTGGTTATTATTTATTGGGTGTGTTGGAATTGTACTACACTTCGAAGAATCCAGTAACATGGAACATGCATACGGACTGGCGATCATTCTGTGTATGATAATGACCACTATTTTACTGAATTTTTACCTAATAATGAAAAGAGTGAAACTATATTTTATAGTTCCATTAATTACTATTTATCTAATAATCGAATTTAGTTTTCTTGCTGCTAATATTACGAAGTTTGCTGAAGGTGGCTACGTAACACTATTTATAGCAATCGCTTTAATAGGTATAATGACTATTTGGTACCTTGCCAAAAAAATTAACAAAAGTTACACCAAAATTGTTAAAATTGAGGACTACAAAAAAGTACTAGTGGAGTTAAGTGCTGATTTATCCATTCCTAAATACGCAACACATTTAGTATATATGACTAATGCCGGAAGAATTGACGAGATCGAAGAAAAAGTAATGTATTCCATCTTACAAAAAAGACCCAAAAGAGCTGATATTTATTGGTTTGTTCACGTGAATATATTGACTGAACCTTATAAAACCGAATATAAAGTGACTGAAATTGTCAAAGATGATTTGTATCGTGTAGACTTTAATCTTGGTTTTAGAGAACCTACAAAAATAAATCTGATGTTTAGAGAGGTAATCCGGGATATGGTGCAAAAAGGAGAAGTAGATATAACCAGCCGCTACGAATCTTTGAATAAAAATAATATCATAGGTGATTTCAAATTTGTATTATCCGAAAAATTCCTTTCCAATGACAGTGATTTACGTTGGCATGAAAAAATAATTATGAACTCCTATTTCTTCATTAAAAAATTAAGTTTATCTGAAGAAAGAGCTTTTGGATTGGATAGCAGTTCCGTAAAAGTGGAACAATTTCCAATGGTGCTGCATGCTCCTGAGAATATTGGATTGACAAGAGTAAAATAATTCTTTCTGTTATTTAAATGATCCAAGAAACACTGTAATAATACAGTGTTTTTTTCTGTCGAAAAATTTAAAAACAACATTTATTACTTAAAATATATCATTTAATCAATTAATAGTACCTTTGCACCTCAATTATTTAAAATGAGATTACACAGAAATTTAGTTTACACAACAATAGACGCTTTGAACGCTATTTTTAACGAAGGAGAATATGCGGATAAAGTCGTTGCCCGATCTTTAAAAAAAGAGAAACGTTGGGGAAGCTCCGATAGAAAGTTTGTTGCCGAAACCATCTACGAAATTGTCCGTTGGAAAAGATTATACGCAGAAATAGCCGAAGTAAAAGAGCCCTTTGACAGAGACAATCTTTGGAGAATGTTTTCTGTTTGGGCGGTATTAAGAGGCTATCCTATTCCGGATTGGCGCCAACTGGAAGGCACTCCAGAACGAAAAATAAAAGGACGATTTGATGAACTTTCAAAAGTGAGAGCTTTAAAAGAATCTATTCCAGACTGGATGGACGAATTAGGAGTTAAGGAACTAGGCGAAAAAGTTTGGGCAACTGAAATTACAGCTCAAAACCAGCCCGCTAAAGTTATCTTGAGGGTAAACACGCTTAAGACAACCAGAGAGGCCCTGCGTGCTATTTTGATGGATTTAAACATTGAAACAGAAACGTTAAAAAATCAACCAGATGCTTTGGTTTTAAAAGAAAGAGCTAATGTTTTCTTGACCGATGCTTTCAAACAAGGTTTCTTTGAAGTTCAGGATGCCAACTCCCAATTAGTGGCTGCTTTTCTTGATGTAAAACCAGGAATGCGTATTGTAGATACCTGCGCAGGTGCTGGTGGAAAAACGTTGCACATTGCTTCATTGATGGAAAATAAAGGACAATTAATTGCTATGGATTTGTATGAAAGCAAATTAAAGCAATTAAAAATAAGAGCCAAAAGAGACGGTGCTTTCAATATTGAATACCGCATTATTGACTCTACAAAAATCATCAAAAAATTACACGAAAAAGCAGACCGTGTATTAATTGATGCCCCTTGCAGTGGTTTAGGGGTGCTGAAAAGAAATCCAGATGCTAAATGGAAATTGAAACCAGAATTTATTGATAACATTCGCAAAGTACAATCGGAAGTTTTAGAAAGCTATTCTAAAATTGTAAAACCCGGTGGAAAATTAGTGTATGCTACTTGTTCTATACTACCCTCCGAAAATCAAGATCAAATTGCTCGTTTCCTGACAACTGACATTGGAAAACAATTTAATTTTATTAAAGACCAAAAAATATTGGCTTCAGAGTCAGGTTTTGATGGATTTTATATGGCTTTATTAGAACGTAAAGAAAGCTCAGAACAGAAAGAAAAAAGAGTACAAAAAGAAATAATATAGTATCTAGATTTAAGATTCTAGAATTCAAAAAAAAATCCTCGAATAAATCGAGGATTTTTTTATGCGTTATCTGTTTTGTTTATTCTATTCTCTTTTAATATCCCTAATCATTCATAGAGATTAAAAACTCCTCGTTATTTTTCGTTTTCTTGAAACGATCATTGATAAAATCCATCGCCTCTACTGGGTTCATATCCGAAAGGTATTTTCGCATTATCCACATTCTTTGTAATGTTTTTTGGTCTAATAACATATCATCTCGTCTGGTGCTTGAAGAAGTCAAATCGATAGCCGGAAAAATACGCTTGTTCGCAATTTTTCTGTCCAATTGCAATTCCATATTACCGGTACCTTTAAATTCTTCAAAAATAACTTCATCCATTTTTGATCCGGTTTCAGTCAATGCAGTAGCAATGATACTCAACGAACCCCCATTTTCTACATTACGGGCAGCTCCAAAGAAACGTTTTGGTTTTTGCAATGCATTTGCATCCACACCACCACTTAACACCTTACCTGAAGCAGGCTGAACCGTATTATACGCTCTGGCCAAACGTGTAATGGAATCCAATAATATCACTACATCGTGACCACATTCAACCAATCTTTTTGCTTTTTCAAGAACGATATTCGCAATTTTAACATGCTCTTGTGGCTCTCTGTCAAAAGTAGAAGCAATTACTTCACCACGCACACTACGTTGCATATCCGTAACCTCTTCCGGGCGTTCATCGATCAATAAAACAATCAAATATACTTCAGGATGATTGGCCGCAATAGCATTGGCAATTTCCTTCAACAACATGGTTTTACCTGTTTTTGGCTGCGCCACAATCATTCCGCGTTGTCCTTTTCCTAATGGTGAAAACAAATCGATAATTCGTGTTGAAATCGTACTTTGTTTTTCTGCCAATTTGAATTTTTCTGATGGAAAAACAGGCGTTAAATGTTCGAATGAAACTCTGTCGCGAACCACTTGAGGATCGTGTCCATTTATTTTTAAAACCCGAACTAATGGAAAAAATTTCTCTCCTTCTTTTGGTGGGCGAACTACACCTTTTACAGTATCTCCGGTTTTAAGACCGAACAATCTGATTTGAGAAGTCGACAAATAAATATCATCCGGCGACGCTAAATAGTTGTAATCCGAAGAACGCAAGAAACCATAGCCGTCCGGCATCATTTCCAGTACACCTTCGCTTTCTATAATTCCATCAAATTCAAAATCAGAAGCAGCAAAATTATTTTTTTTGTTTTTGAAGTTTGGATTTTGACTCCCATTGCCATTTTGACTTGGATTAGGATTTTGTTTGTGTAATTGGTTTGGATTTATTTTTTTAACCGGAGCTGAAACTTCTTCCTTCTCCTGTGAAGTGATATTTGCAACTGTATCAGTATCTTTAGCTGTTTCTTTTCCTTCTTCCTTATCCTTTTTTAAAGCAATTTTTTTCTCGTACGCTGACTTATTAAACTTAATCACCTTTCCTGTTTTTTTATCTTCGGATTCAAGTTCCTGAACAGAAGATATATCGTCATTTTTGTCAACTTGTAACATTTCAACAAAATAGTCTTCAACGGAAACAGGAGCTACTGTCAAATTTTCTTCGGCTTCAAAAAGCGAATTTTTTACTGATTTTTGAATAGCAACTTTTTTTACAGGCAGTATTCTGGTTCTTTTTGGTTTATCGTCTTCCGGATTACTATTGGTTTTTATCTCTAACGTTGAATCAACGTTAGCCTCTTGATGCGCAAGAATCTGACTGATTAAAGTCTCTTTTTTAACACCATTAAATTTTATGGTTTTAGCTAACTTAGCTATTTCTTGAAGCTCAGAAAGCTTCATTTCTTTTAATGCAGAAATATCAAACATGAATGTTCTAGGAGTTTAATTAATTTTGAAAATAATGTAAAAGATAGGTAGTAAACATTAAAATGAATCAACCGCAGTATGAAGTGCTTACGGTATTTTGATGCAATAATACGAATAAAATTTAATGATACAATAGTATTTATAAAAAAGAAAATATATTTTTGTAGTAGATATTTAACAAATGATACAAAGAATTCAAACCATTTATTTACTACTCGCATTTGTAGTAACTGGTATTTTACTGTTTTTTATTCCATTATGGACAATGGATACCGGTAAGGCATTTTATTTTATGCAAAGTCAAGTGTACACTATATTATTGGGATTGAGTACTACGTTGTCTTTATTTAGTATTGTTTCCTATAAAAAGAGACAAAATCAATTTGTTATTGGCAGATTGAATATCATATTAAATTTGATTTTATTAGGATTGTTTGTATATCGTTCCCTAAATGTATCTGGAGAAACACCTGCTGTTTCGGAGAAAGGTATTGGGATGTTTCTTCCTGTAGCTGCTATCATATTATTGGTTTTGGCCAATAAAGCAATCAAAAAGGATGAGGATCTTGTAAAATCTGTGGACAGATTGAGGTAAACCTATAAATTTTAGTTTATTTGTGCGAAGGAAACCCGAATGTAACAATTCGGGTTTTTTTTATATCTGCAATCCAATAAAAACCTTATAATTTAAAATTTAGCTGAATATTTTTTATAAATTTGGATCTGATAATTACAACATGGCAGAAAAAATACGGATTCATCTTGCTGATGACCATCAAATTCTTATTGATGGAATTAGAACTTTATTACACACAATCCCTACATTTGAAGTAGTGGGTTATTCCTTAAACGGCACTAATATTTATGAGGAAGTCACAAATAATAAAGCAGATATCCTTGTTTTAGACATTAACATGCCGGAAAAAGACGGCATTGAGGTCCTCAAAGAATTTGCTAAAAAAGGGTTTCCGTGTAAGGTTATCATTTTGTCCAGTTATGATGACTTACGAATAATAAAAGAAGTCATGAAGTTAGGCTGCAGCAGTTATTTAACCAAGAAATGTGCCGGAGAAAATATAGTTGAAGCCATTCAAGCAGTTATTAATGGTGAAGAATATTTTAGTAAATCCGTAAGAGAAAAAATATTCAATACCGTAACTAAAGACAATCCTAAACTAAACAAACAAGTCCCTAGTCCAAATTCACTTTTAACAGAAAGAGAACTAGAAATCATAATCCTGATTTCATTAGAATATAGCGGCAAAGAAATCAGTGACCAATTGTTTATTAGTGTTAATACCGTAGAGACCCATCGCAAAAACATAATGAAAAAACTCAGCGCAAAAAACTCTATTAGTCTAGTGAAATATGCCCTTAAAAATAAATTAATCAAATCCTGAATGAATTTGGGTGAAACTTAAATACTGTTTTTTATTAATTAAAAAAAGAAAACCAACCAATTTAACTTTGATTTAAAGCCTGTTTATTTGAAAAATAAGGCGGGTTTAAAAAACCAGAAATAACCAATCGATTCAATTATTTATGTCTCAGAAACAAATTGCTATAGTCTTGATTTTACTATTGAACCTCACTGGTAGTTTTGTTAGTGCTCAAAAGAAAGAAACTTCAAAAAAGGAAGCCCTGACATTAGCAAAAGAAGCTAACCAGCTAATGAAAGCAGGTAATTACGAAAAGTCCTTAATACAATCGAGACTTGCTTTGAGCCAAGCAATCAAAATCAAGGACAACAACCTGATAGCAGGAGCTTATAATACCATTGCTGCTAATTTTGATCAATTATCAGAATCTGACAAAGCTTTTTTCTACTACAACAAAGGACTGGAATACGCGAATAAAACTAATAATGATGTTTTAAAAAATTGGTTAAACAATAATTTAGGAAATATCTATTGCTTTGATAAAAAACAATATGAAAAAGGAATTTATTATTATAAAAAATCACTGCATTACAGCACTAAAACAAAAGATTCAGCACAAATTATATTTACAAAACTCAATTTGACGTGGGCCTATTTCGACAATGATCGCTATCAAGAAGGGCTCCCTTATTTAAACTACATCAACAAACATCACAAAAAACATGGAGACGAGTCTACAATTGTAGCTTTAAATATGCTCAACGGCATGTATCATAGCCATACAAACAACATTAAAAAAGCCCATTATTTTTTCCAAAAAGCAATTGAAAAAGGAATTAAAGGAACTGAAAAATCTGATTTATCATACTCTCACCTAGAATTTTCTAAATTTTTATTGAAAAACAATGATTATAAAAATGCCTATAAAAATTTAGTTCGTTACAATACAATTACTGAGGAACTAAACAACGAAGAAAAACACAATAAAGCGAATGTCGCAGGCATCAACCTGGCAATCGATGAGTACAAAAGAGAAATCGACAAGATTGAAACAGAATATAAAGCAAAACAACTTTTTTTACTGCAAGAACAATCCAGAAATAAAAAAATTGTGATCGTACTAATTGTAATTCTATTACTGTTTTTTATCCTTTTTTACTTCTATTCTCAAAACACACAACTAAAACAAAAAAACAAATTAAAGGACTTACAAAGCAAAGTTCAGGAAAACATCATCAACGCATCCATTGACGGACAAGAATTAGAACGAAAAAAAATCGCGGCCTTTTTGCATGATAATATTAGTGCTTTACTTTCATCAGCAGGACTACATCTTCATGCGTACACATCCCAAAATCAATATTCAGCACAAGAAATTATAAAAACTAAGGCTATTCTTGAAGAAGCACACGATCAAGTACGGGATTTATCCCACGAACTGATGCCTTCGCTTTTAGCCCGTTTTGGATTATTTGATGCATTAGACGATTTGTGTGAAAAAAACTCCAATTCCATTCTGTGCTTTGAATACGCAAGTTCCGTAGATCGAAAAACCCGTTATGATGAAGATTTCGAAATTAAAATTTATTTCATAATTATGGAACTCCTCAACAATACGATAAAACATAGTCAGGCAACACGTTCAGAATTAAGCATTCACGAAGATAATGATTTTCTGAATGTCAATGTTATGGATAATGGCCAAGGTTTTGATTCTAGTAAATTTCATATCCTTGAAGGTTTTGGCATCAACCAAATCAAAGCCCGTATCAATAATCTGAAAGGAACTATTGTCATAAACTCCAAAATAGGTTTCGGTACAACCATAAAAATAATAGTACCCATCACCTATCAAAAAAAAATAATTAGACCCATTTTTCAATCTCAATAATTTCCAAATCTTTGATTTTATCTCCTTCAATCACAAAACGCAACATCGTTCGCACCTGATGAAAACCACTTTTTCCCGCCGCACCAGGATTCATGTGTAATAAATTATGTTTTTTATCGAATATGACTTTTAGAATGTGAGAATGTCCACAAATAAATAATTTTGGCGGATTGGCTTCCAACTCAGCTTTAATATTGGGATTGTATTTCCCCGGATAACCGCCAATATGCGTAATCCAAACATCAACGCCTTCACACATAAAACGGTTGTGTAAAGGGAATTCCAGTCGTGCCATTGCATCATCAATATTTCCATACACGCATCGTAACGGTTTCAGCTTTTGTATCGCATCAGTCACTACCAAATCACCAATATCACCCGCATGCCATACTTCGTCAGCCAATGCAACATATTTCAAAATGGTATCATCAATATAACTGTGCGTGTCAGAAAGCAAAAGTATTTTTTTCATATTTATAGTGTCATTACGAGGTACGAAGTAATCTGAAGCAATTTCCAGCTATCCGTTTCAATCTTTATTGTTTTTAAAGAAAAAACAATAAAGGATTCCCGCTGCAAATGTTTACATTCACTGAACTCCTATGAAAATAAAAGTTTAGTGAAGTAATCTGGGCTACGATTTTGTGGTAAAAATAAACATTCGAATTCCAAATAAAAAATCAAATCGAAACTTAACAAACTTTGCACCTTGGCAACTTCGTGGCAAAAAAATTAATAAGTATCTTTGTGGCTTCAAAAAAATTCACTTGAGATATTTTATCAAATTAGCATACAGCGGAACCCATTATCACGGCTGGCAATACCAACCCAATGCTGCCTCTGTTCAGGAAACGATGAACAAAGCGTTTTCGGTGCTATTGAACACAACCATCAATCTTATGGGCGCCGGTAGAACGGATTCCGGGGTTCACGCCAAAGAAATGTATGCCCATTTTGATTTTGAAACACCAATTGATATTCCAAGTTTACTGCACAAACTCAACTCCTACTTGCCCAAAGACATTGTTATTTATGACATTATACCGGTTCACGATGAAGCGCACACTCGTTTTGATGCCACTAAAAGGACCTATGAATATCACATCAATACATTCAAAGATGTTTTTTTGCAAGAACAAAGTTGGTATTTCCATCAAAAATTAGATATTGATTTGATGAATGAAGCGGCGCAACTATTATTCAATCACACTGATTTTCAATGTTTTTCAAAAGTCAACACAGATGTAAATACCTTTGACTGCACTATTTTTGAAGCATATTGGACTCGCAGCACAGCTGAACAGGGCGCAGACAAACAAGAAAACAGCAATTTGATTTTTACCATTTGTGCCAACCGTTTTTTACGCAATATGGTTCGTTCCATTGTGGGAACATTAGTAAATATAGGATTACACAAGAATACACTGGCTGATTTTACTGCCATCATAGAAAGTAAAAACCGAGATAAAGCTGGTTTTTCGGTTCCGGCACATGGTTTGTATTTAACCAAAATAGATTATGATTACATTACGCAATAGCCCTGATAGTAGTGAAAATCCTTTTATGTTTTTCTTTAAAAACACAAAAGATTGCAACGAATAGCAGGAAACAGCTCCAAAAAACATGAAAGCAAAAGCATTTGATACTAGATTATTCAAACGAATATTAAAATTTACTAAACCCTATCAATGGCGTTTTAACGGAGTGATTATTTTTGCCGTTTCGCTATCAGTATTTGCGGCATTGCGCCCGTATTTATTGAAACAAACTGTAGATGGTTACATTTCAACCCAAGACCAACAGGGATTATTATTGTATGTGATCCTGATGGGAATTGTACTATTGCTGGAGGTATTCTCGCAGTTTTACTTTGTGTATTGGGCAAACTGGCTCGGTCAGGATATTGTAAAAGACATTCGGACAAAACTGTTTCAACACATTTTGAGTTTCCGAATGAAATATTTTGATCACGTTCCCGTAGGACAGCTCGTGACACGCTCGGTTTCGGATATAGAATCCATTGCTCGTATTTTTAGTCAGGGTTTGTTTATGATTATCAGTGACTTGATGAAAATGTTCGTAGTACTGATTTTCATGTTTTACATGAACTGGAAACTGACTTGGATCGTAATTATTGCAATGCCCATTCTGGTTTATTTTACCCGAATTTTTCAGCGTAAAATGCAAGTCGCTTTTGAAGAAGTGCGAAATCAAATCGCTAACATGAACTCGTTTGTTCAGGAACGTGTGACAGGAATGAAGATTGTACAACTCTTTAATCGTGAAAAAATTGAATACAACAAATTCAAAAACATAAATGACAAGCACAAAAAAGCGTGGATAAAAACCATTCTGTATAACTCCATATTTTTCCCTATTGCAGATATCATTTCGTCCTTAACCCTTGGTTTTATTGTACTATATGGCGGTATCAAGATCTTGAACGGAGATAATTTCACCACTTTTGGAGATTTATTTTCCTATACAATGTTTATTGGAATGTTGTTTAACCCGTTGCGCCAAATTGCTGATAAGTTCAACGAGATGCAACTGGGAATGATTGCGGCAAACCGTGTTTTTGACATTTTAGACACCGAAGATCAAATTCAGGATACCGGAATTATAGAAGCTCCAATTTTTAAAGGAGATATCGAATTCAAGAATGTCCGTTTTGGATATATTGCGGATGAAGAAGTAATAAAAGGAATCGATCTGGAGGTAAGTGCCGGTCAAACGATTGCCATCGTAGGGTCTACAGGTGCCGGAAAATCTACGATCATTAACTTACTGAATCGTTTTTACGAAATCAACAGTGGCTCTATTTACATCGATAATCACAATATTGAGAATTACACTTTAGGTTCCTTACGTAAACAAATTGCGGTAGTATTGCAGGATGTTTTCCTTTTTGCCGATACTATTTTCAACAACATCACCTTGAATAATCCTGAAATTAATCGGGAACAGGTTTTGGCTGCAGCCAAAAATATTGGCGTCCATGAATTCATCATGAGCTTACCGGATAATTATGATTTTGACGTGAAGGAACGCGGCGTTATGCTTTCTTCCGGTCAGCGTCAATTAATTGCTTTCTTGAGAGCGTATGTTAGTAATCCAAGTATTTTGATTCTGGATGAAGCTACTTCATCGATTGACACCTACTCTGAAGAATTGATTCAGCGTGCTACAGAAACCATTACTAAAGGCAGAACTTCGATTGTGATTGCGCACCGTTTGGCCACGATTGTCAATGCTGATAAAATTGTGGTAATGGACAAAGGATTGATTGTAGAACAAGGAACGCATCAGGAATTAATCAACCGCGAAAGTGGGTACTACAAGAATTTGTATGATTCTCAGTTTTCGGTAGCAAATTAGTTTTTGCTGCAAAGGAATAGCAGTTACAAAAACAAAGATCGATTTACACTTCTGCAATTTGTTCAAAACAAAGATGTTTTCTTGAAAATTAGTTAGTTTGCTACTTTATTAGTTTGAAACTTTCTCAAAACAGAATAAATCCTTAAATTCGCCCAATCAATTAAATAAGAAAAACACATAAAAATGAAATACGATATTATAGTTTTAGGAAGTGGTCCAGGTGGTTATGTTACAGCTATTAGAGCATCACAATTAGGCTTTAAAGTAGCCGTAATCGAAAAAGAAAATTTAGGTGGTGTGTGCTTGAATTGGGGCTGTATCCCTACGAAAGCGTTGCTGAAATCAGCTCAGGTTTTTGATTATCTAAAACACGCTTCTGATTACGGATTGACTATTTCATCATTTGATAAAGACTTCCCTGCTGTTGTACAACGCAGTCGCAGCGTAGCTGACGGAATGAGCAAAGGGGTTCAATTCTTGATGAAAAAAAATAAAATCGATGTGATTGATGGCTTTGGAAAACTAAAACCAGGAAAAAAAATTGATGTTACGGACAAAGACAATAAAATTACTGAATACAGTGCAGATCATATCATTATCGCTACTGGAGCACGTTCTCGTGAATTGCCAAACTTGCCTCAAGATGGTATAAAAGTAATAGGATATCGTCAAGCAATGACATTACCAACACAACCAAAATCAATGATTATCGTTGGTTCTGGAGCGATTGGAGTAGAGTTTGCACATTTCTACAACTCTATGGGAACCGAGGTAACTATTGTAGAATTTATGCCTAATGTAGTTCCTGTTGAAGACGAAGACATTTCGAAACAAATGGAGCGTTCTATGAAAAAAGCAGGTGTCAAAATTATGACCAGCTCCTCTGTTGAGAAAATTGACACCACTGGAGCAGGTGTTAAAGCGTATGTAAAAACAGCAAAAGGAGAAGAAGTGTTAGAAGCTGAGATTTTACTTTCGGCTGTTGGAATCAAAACAAACATTGAAAACATAGGATTAGAAGAAGTAGGAATCGCTACTGACAAAGATAAAATTTTGGTAAATGCTTACAACCAAACTAACATTCCGGGTTATTACGCTATTGGTGATGTTACGTCAGGACAAGCACTAGCACACGTAGCTTCTGCCGAAGGAATCAATTGTGTGGAGAAAATTGCAGGATTACACGTGGAACCTATCGATTACGGAAACGTACCGGGCTGTACCTATGCCACTCCTGAAATTGCTTCTGTAGGTTTGACTGAAAAACAAGCTAAAGAAAAAGGATACGAATTAAAAATTGGTAAATTCCCATTTTCAGCTTCCGGAAAAGCAAAAGCTTCCGGTACACCGGATGGTTTTGTAAAAGTAATTTTTGATGCTAAATACGGAGAATGGTTAGGATGTCACATGATTGGAGCCGGAGTTACCGATATGATTGCTGAAGCAGTTGTAGCGCGTAAACTGGAAACGACAGGACACGAAATTTTAAAATCAATTCACCCACACCCAACCATGAGTGAAGCGGTTATGGAAGCGGTTGCTGATGCGTATGGCGAGGTAATACACTTATAGTTAGTAAATTAACAATTTTTTATTTCAGATTTATTAATCCGATTTGTTCCTACAAATCGGATTTTTTTATGAAATCATTTCCAACACCAAACGATTATTTTGTGGGAATTTAACATATTAACATTTATTTACAAAGCAGGGTTATGAATCTATTCAATTCTGCTTTATATTTGTATTTCGAGGATTTTTACTCGTTTAATTCTGATTTTATTCCATTATAAATGAATACTGAAACCAACCGTTTTTCGAATACACTGCATGAAAACCAAAATAAAAGTTGGGTAAGAGCCATCGATTCCTCTAAAATCATCAATTGGATTGATGATTTGTTCAAAATATTATTTCCGGAGAAAGCTTTAGAAACGATCCAAATTGAATTGCTTTTGGACCAAAACAAAGCCTGTTTTATTGCTATCCTATCGGAAATTGTAAAAGACAAAACGTCCAATGAAATTCTAGATGATGCCGAATCTTTTTATCGCGCGCTTCCAAAACTTTATGATTCGATGCAAAAAGATGCACAAGCTATTCTGGATACCGATCCCGCTGCTGATTGCATTCAGGAAATTATCAATTCCTATCCCGGTTTTTTTGCTATAGAAGTTTATCGTATTGCTAACGCTATTGCTTCTCGTACCTCGTGTCTGCTGCCGCGAATTCTAACCGAATATGCTCATAGCAAAACCGGAATCGACATTCACCCCAGTGCCACAATTGATGTTCCATTCATGATTGATCACGGTACCGGAATTGTCATTGGCGAGACTACAATCATAGGGAAACACGTAAGCATTTATCAAGGAGTCACTTTGGGAGCATTGCAAGTAGAGAAAAATATGCAGGAAAAAAAACGCCATCCTACCGTAGAAGATTATGTAATTATTTATGCAAATGCCACTATTTTGGGCGGCAGCACCATCATAGGAAACCACAGTATTGTAGGCGGAAACACGTTTATCACCAAGAGTATGAATCCGTATTCCTTTGTTATGCAATCCAATAAAAACACGGTTCTGAATCAGCTGGAAATAAAAGATATTAATTTTTTCTCTATATAAATATTATGAAATACAATAACATACTCGAAACAATAGGCAACACCCCACATGTAAGAATCAATCGTTTATTTGGTGCCAATCACAATGTATGGATCAAATTAGAACGTGCCAATCCCGGTGCCAGTATCAAGGACAGGATCGCTCTTGCCATGATTGAAGATGCCGAAACCAAAGGATTATTAAAAGCCGGAGGTACTATCATTGAAGCCACTTCTGGAAATACAGGAATTGGACTCGCGATGGTTGCGGCCGTAAAAGGCTATAAATTAATACTGGTAATGCCTGAATCAATGTCCATAGAAAGACGCCGACTCATGAGCCTTTATGGTGCTGAATTTGTCTTGACGCCCCGTGAAAAAGGGATGAAAGGCGCGTTGGAAAAAGCACAGGAATTATTTACCGAAATACCTAATGCCTGGTCACCACTTCAGTTTGAAAATCCCGCCAACATCGAAATTCATAAAACAGCCACCGCGCAGGAAATTATAAAAGCATTCCCTGACGGTCTGGATTATTTGATCACCGGCGTAGGAACCGGAGGGCACATCACGGGTTGTGCCGAAATATTGAAAAAACATTTCCCAAACCTTAAAGTATATGCAGTTGAACCTGATGCTTCTCCCGTTATCAGCGGTGGCACCCCGGCTCCCCACCCTATTCAGGGAATTGGAGCAGGATTCATACCTACCAACTTGCGTACTGATTTACTGGACGGAACCATCCAAGTAAGCAAAGACGATGCATTTGCCTATACCCAAAGAGCCGCAAAAGAAGAAGGCATGTTCATAGGAATATCCTCTGGAGCATCTCTCGCTGCGGTGGCAAAAAAACTACCAGAAATCCCAGAAAATGCTAAAATATTAACCTTTTGTTACGACACTGGCGAACATTATTTAAGCATCGAAGGCTTATTTGTCTAAACAAAAATCTTCATTAAAATACAAACCGATTTGTGAAAACAAGTCGGTTTTTTTTATCGTATTTTTTTATGGGCGTGTCCTTGTTGCAAAACTATTGTATAAATTACTTTTTTTAGCACCACAATAAGGTCAGGCTCTCCGCTACAATCTTTTACTGTGCTGCGCTTCATAAAAGGATTTTCACTTCCATCCTTCACGCAAAACGGACCAGTTAAAAACTCTACAACCTACAATCGAGAGCCAAACGTTTTTGCTAAACTTTATGTTAAGTATTTCTGCTATTCTGCTCAATCTTTTCAGGTTAATTTTTTAAATTTATAGAACTAAACAAGTCGAAAGTTACTCTAAGTCTAGGCTTTAAGACTAGAAACAGAACATGCCCCAAATAGTGTCTAACTTTTTGGGGCATGTTCAATCTGGGGCTTTTCCTGTTTTATTCCTCTTCCTCCGTACTATGCGACTTTGAATAGCCTCTCCATTTCTCGATGCAGTCCTGCAAATCCTGCGGAAGTTCCGTATCAAAACGCAGCATCTCTCCGGTTGTAGGATGAACAAAACCTAAAGTTTTGGCGTGCAAAGCCTGTCTTGGCAATGCTTTGAAACAGTTGTCTATAAATTGTTTGTATTTCGTAAACGTAGTTCCTTTTAAAATCAAATGACCGCCATACCGCTCATCATTAAATAAAGGATGTCCTATGTGCTTCAAGTGTGCCCGAATTTGGTGCGTTCTCCCGGTTTCCAGTTGGCATGAAATTAAAGTAACATAACCAAAACGCTCCAACACTTTGTAATGCGTCACGGCTGGCTTCCCTATTTCCGGATCAGCAAAAACCGCCATCTGCATGCGGTCTTTAAGGTGACGTGCCAAGTTTCCTTCAATCGTTCCTTGTTCTTCGACTACATTTCCCCAAACCAAAGCCACATACTCTCTTTCGGAAGTTTTAGCTTCAAATTGTTTGGCAAGATGTGTCATAGCCGCTTCGGTTTTAGCAATTACTAATAAACCAGAAGTGTCTTTGTCAATTCGATGCACTAATCCGGGACGTTCGCTGCTGTTCATTGGCAAATTATCAAAATGATACGCCAAAGCATGTACTAAAGTTCCGGTGTAATTCCCATGACCAGGATGCACTACCATTCCTGGCAATTTGTTGATCAATAACAAAGTATCGTCTTCATACACAATATCAAGCGGAATATTCTCCGGAATAATATGGTTTTCATAAGGAGGATGCGAAAGCATAACGCGAACAACATCATTGGCTTTCACTTTGTAATTCGACTTTACGGTGGCATCGTTTACAAAAATATTGCCATCGGTCGCCGCAATTTGTATTTTATTGCGAGTTGCATTTTGAATCAAACTCATCAAATATTTATCAATCCGCAAAGACGTTTGTCCTTTAGGAACTTCAAATCTAAAATGTTCAAATAACTCGTCTTCTAAATCTATTGTATCACTATTATTGTTCATCAACTGGTATTTCTTCTATTGGTGTTGCCAGTGTATCTGCAGCACTGGTCTCTTCATAACTCATTTTTCCGTCTCCTAAAACCAAGTCGATTTTGGAGGATTTTAAGACTCTGTCCCCTGCTTTCAGGTTTCTGCCTTTGAAACGCATTTCCAGCACCATGTCTTTTCCAAGATTAGGAACGTAGGTAATTTCTCCTTCCTCAAGTCCTAAGGCTTTCAATGTAGGTACTGCTTCGCGATACGTTTTATTGACTAAATCCGGAATACGAACCGATGAAAACCCCGAAGTATTTATTTTAATATATATTTTTCGTCCTACTTTTACTTTCGTACCGGGCGTTGGATCTTGCTTAACTACACTAAATTGCGGAAAATCACTTCTATAATCTACGCTGTCTAAAAGTACATAATCTAAATCCAGCTCATTCAGTTTTTCCTCGACTTGTTCTTCTGTCAACTTACGCAAATCCGGCACGGTAATTTCATGTCCATGATCTGTTGTAAAAGTCAACCAATGCATAAATAAATAACCCAAAACGACAATAATGGCAAGTGCAATTAGTATTTGAACAAAGAAAACACGGCTGGTAAGATACTTACGTAAACTCATAAATTTATTTTTATATCTGGCAAAGATAAAGCTATTTCGTTTCAAAAAAAATGATAATTTTGTTTTGAATTCGTTTAGTCGGTCAATCGATTGAACGTTTAAACGATTAAATGTATATAATGAAAAACATTGCTATCATCATGGGCGGATATTCCAGCGAGTATAAAATCTCTCTTATCAGCGGAAACGTTGTATATCAATTTCTGGACAAAACAAAATACAACGGATTCCGAATCCATATTTTCAAAGAAAAATGGATTTATGTTGATGCTGAGGAAGCCGAATTCACTATCGATAAAAATGATTTTTCAGTAACTGTTGATGGTAAAAAAATTACTTTTGACTGTGTATTCAACGCCATCCATGGAACACCAGGCGAAGACGGATTAATGCAGGCCTATTTTGAATTATTGCATATTCCGCAAACTTCCTGCGATTATTACCAAGCAGCATTAACGTTCAACAAACGCGATTTATTATCAGTTTTAAAACCATACGGTATAAAAACAGCCACTTCCTATTACTTAAACAAAGGTGACCGTATCAATACGGACGAAATTGTAGCTAAAGTAGGTTTACCTTGTTTTGTAAAACCCAACAAAGCCGGTTCTAGTTTTGGCATTTCCAAAGTAAAAACTGCTGCCGAATTGCCCATTGCAATAGAAGTTGCTTACAAAGAAGACAACGAAATTATCATAGAAAGCTTCTTGGATGGCACCGAAGTTTCTGTAGGAGTAATCAATTATAAAGGAAAAGTAACCGTATTACCGATAACTGAAATTGTTTCAGACAATGATTTCTTCGATTATGAAGCCAAATATTTGGGTAAATCACAGGAAATCACTCCAGCGAGAATCTCGGATGAAATGACTCAAAAAGTGAGTAAAATTGCTAAACGTGCATATGAAGTCCTGAAAATGAAAGGTTTTTCCCGAAGTGAATTTATATTGGTAAACGGAGAGCCACACATGTTGGAAATGAACACTATTCCGGGATTAACAACGGAAAGTTTGATTCCGCAACAAGCCAAAGCTGCCGGAATTTCATTGGAGGATTTGTTTAGTAATGCAATAGAACTGGCTCTGTAATAAATCACTTAATTCTTAAATACTAAACGAACGTGTTATTTAAACAAAGGAGTACATTCAAAAAATGTCATTCCTCCGTTGTCAGAATGACAAAACAGAAAAAATAAATGAGAAAAGCAATATTCCCGGGTTCATTTGACCCCATCACTTTAGGACATGAAGACATCATCAAAAGAAGTATTTCCTTATTTGATGAAATTGTTATTGCTATTGGTATCAATGCCGAAAAAAAATACATGTTTTCCCTGGAAGAAAGAAAACAATTCATTGAGGAAACCTTCAAAAACGAACCAAAAATTTCCGTGATTACCTATGAAGGTTTAACCACTGAACTTTGTAAAAAACTGCATGCCCATTTTATACTCCGTGGTCTGCGCAATCCTGCTGATTTCGAATTCGAAAAAGCCATCGCTCACACCAATCGTCGTTTATCAAAAATTGAAACTGTGTTTTTATTGACCGCTGCAAAAACGTCGTACATCAGCTCCAGTATTGTACGAGATGTAATTCGCAACAACGGGCAATATGAAATGCTGGTTCCCGCTGCCGTGAGAGTTAAATAATTTAAAAGCGATTTTGTCACGTCGAGCGCAGTAGATACTAATGGATAGCTCTCGACTTGACAAATAAACAGTCCCAATACAACTTGTAAAACGAGGCAATAATCCGTAATTTTGCCAAAAATAAAAGCCGTTAAACATGAGTATAGAAAGAGAATTAAGCAAACGCAGCGGGTCAAAATGTGAACTTTGTGGCGCCACTGAGAACCTGAAAGTGTATCAAGTATTACCTACCAAAAAAGGAGGAATTGAGGAAAGCATCATGGCTTGCAGCACCTGTATTGACCAAATTGAAAATCCGGATACCGTAGATTTAAATCATTGGAGATGTCTAAATGATAGCATGTGGAGTGAACATACTGCCGTACAAGTTGTCGCGTGGAGAATGTTAAGCCGTTTGCGTGGTTCTGGATGGCCTCAAGAATTATTAGACCAAATGTATTTAGACGAAGATACTTTGGCTTGGGCACAAGCAACAGGTGAAGGCGAAGAAGAGGAGAACAAAGTCATTCACCGTGACAGCAACGGTGTGATTCTTGAAATTGGCGATTCAGTAGTTTTAATCAAAGATTTGAAAGTAAAAGGTTCAAGCATGGTGGCCAAACAAGGAACTGCAGTGCGTAACATTCGATTAGATCACGAAAATGCCGAATATATTGAGGGTAAAGTAGACGGTCAG
Source organism: Flavobacterium sp. RSP15 (assembly GCF_003968755.1). Lineage (GTDB taxonomy): Bacteria > Bacteroidota > Bacteroidia > Flavobacteriales > Flavobacteriaceae > Flavobacterium. The sequence continues at coordinate 200,928 of NZ_RYDL01000003.1, forward strand.
ACTATTGTCATTATTACACAATACGTGAAGAAAATATAGTGGTCAGTGGTCAGTTTTTTTAGTGATCAGTGCCTAAGTTGATAAAAAAATAGTGTTCAGAAAAAGAGTGATCAGATACTTCATTAAAACAAAAAATCGTTAACAGTAAATCAAATTTACTGTTAACGATTTTTTTATTAGATTTTTTTTTACTGCTCACTAAAAGCTGAACATTGAGCACTTTTTTAAACTGATCACTAAAAGCTGACTACTGATCACTAATTACTCCTCTTCTTTCTTAATCACTTTTCTAGCGACTTCGATTTTGAATTTCTTGCCTTTCATTTTTTCGTCTTTGATGGCGTGAAGTAAATCTTTCACTTTATTGAATTTCACCGCGGCAAATGAGATAAAATCTTTCACTTCAATCAAACCTAAATCGTCTTTTTCTAATTTCCCTTTTTGGGAAAAGAAACCTACGATATCAATTTTATTCAATTTATTTTTCTTTCCGCCACTGATGTAAATCGTTTGAAATTCAGGTGGTTTTGGCAATGAAGTGGAATTCTCCACTTTCAAAGCTTCCATTCCGTAATCGATGTAATCCATTTTTTTCTCACTTTCATGAGCAATAATATACGCCGTACCAGAAGCTAGCATACGTGCTGTACGTCCGTTTCTATGGGTAAATTCGTCTTCTTTAGATGGCAAATGATAATGAATAACATGATTCATTTCAGGGATATCGAGTCCACGAGCAGCCAAGTCAGTTGTGATTAGATAACTTACACTTCCGTTTCTAAACTGGATTAAGGCGCGTTCTCTTTCGTCCTGATCCATTCCGCCATGATAATACGTGGCATAAATTCCTTTTTCGTTCAACGTCTCGCTGATACGCTCTGCAGCATCACGATGATTACAAAAAACAATTGCCGATTGTGATTTCAACGAACAAATCAAGTTGAATAAACTTCCTATTTTATCTTTTTCTTTCGAAACGACCATTTTCATCGAAAGATTCGTTTCGGCCACGTTTTCTGGAATAAAGTCCAAAATAGTCGGGTTTACGACTCTTGTATATCGTGGAATTTCAATATCGGAAGTGGCCGAAACCAAAACGCGTTTATTGAGTTTCGTTAATTTTCCAATTATAAAAGACATTTGTTCATGGAAACCCAATTGCAACGATTTATCAAACTCATCCAAAATCAAGGTTTGAATTTTATCTACTCGGAAAGTGCCTCTGTCGATATGATCCGCGATTCTTCCCGGAGTTCCTATTAAAACAGCTGGTGGATTACTTAAGTTTTTGATTTCGGTATCGATGGAATGTCCGCCATAGCACACATTTACTTTATAATCGGTTCCCATTTTTTTCCAAACCTGCTCAATCTGCAATCCTAATTCGCGTGAAGGAACCAAAATTAAACATTGAACCGATTGAATTTCGGGTTGTAACATTTCTAAGATCGGCAACAAAAAAGCCAAAGTTTTTCCGGAACCTGTTGGGGAAAGTAATAAAATATTATTGTCATTCAAGATTGCATCTTGTGCTACTTCCTGCATTTTGTTCAAGCTTTCGATGCCTAAATTTAAAAGTATATTGTTGGAATGGTGTTTCTTATTCATTTTTTTTATTTGGACAAAGGTAATTTTTAATTCTCAGTTATGAATTTTGTATTTTCATTCTTTTTTCAATCGGGTATTTCCTTTTCTTACATTCATTTCTACAGCTGTCTAAAAAAAGCTACATTTGATATTCCATTTAAAAAACCGAAAAATGAGACTTTTCACATTCCTTTTTTTACTATTCTTCATCAGTGCTTTTGCACAAAAAAACAATAAATACGATACTTTTTTCGAAAAAGGTAATGGAAATCAATCGGCATCTTACCAAGAAACAATTGCGTACTTCAAACTTCTGGCGAATGATTTCCCTACTATCGAAATGCGAAAAATGGGTTTAACGGATAGTGGTGAGCCTCTGCACATGGTTATTTTTAATCCGGAACAGCAATTTGACTTTGGAGTCATCCAAAAAAACAAAGCGGTAATTCTGCTCAATAACGGCATTCACGCAGGGGAACCTGACGGAATTGACGCTTCTATGCAACTATTTAGAGATTTAGCGTTAGGCAAAATAAAAGTGCCAAAAAACACCATTATCGTTTGTATTCCGGTGTACAATATTGGCGGCGCTTTAAACAGAAACTCCACTTCAAGAGCCAATCAGGACGGACCTGAAATCTATGGTTTTCGTGGTAATGCCAGAAACTACGATTTGAATCGAGATTTTATCAAATCAGACACCCGTAACACGAAAAGCTTTGTAGAAATATTCCATAAAGTAAATGCAGATGTTTTTATTGACAATCACGTCAGCAATGGCGCGGATTACCAATACAAACTGACGTATATTATGACCCAACATAATAAATTAGGAACTGTTTTAGGTGATTTTTTAAATACTGAAATGATGCCTGCTTTAGTTAAGGATTTACAAAAAAAGAATATCGAAACTACGCCCTATGTAAATGCTTTTCAGGACACACCGGACAAAGGTTTTGGTCAATTTTTTGAAAGCCCAAGATTCGCAACCGGTTATACTTCATTGTTTAATACCATTGGTTTTGTGGTGGAAACACACATGCTTAAAAAATATGCCGATCGCGTGAAAGTGACGTATGAATACATGCGTTCCGTAATTGATTTTACAGATGCTAATTACAAAAAAATCAAACAACTGCGATTAAAAAATGAAGAGCAGTATAAACCACAACAATCGTACACGATAAAATGGGAAATTGACAGTACAAAAACGATTCCTTTTTCGTTTTTAGGCTATGAAGCCAGTTACAAAAAAAGCGACGTCACCTCCGGAAACCGTTTGTTTTATGATCAAACAAAACCGTACAAAAAAGACATTCCGTACAGTAAGGAATTTAAATCGGTAAAAGAGATAGTAATACCAAAGGCATATATAATTCCGAGAGGATTTTGGCCTGTAATTGAATTATTAAAGAGCAATACAATCACCTATCGCCAATTAAAAAAGGATACTATAATTGAAGTCGAAAGCTATAGAATTGCGGATTTCAAAACGGCAAGTTCCGCATACGAAGGGCATTATTTACACCGAAACACTTCGGTAACATCAAAAATGGAGAAAGTGACTTTTGCCAAAGGAGATTACGTAATTCCTACACAGCAAAAAGGAATCAAATACATACTGGAAACATTAGAACCAGAGGCCGTCGATTCTTTTTTCAATTGGAATTTTTTCGATACCATGTTGCAACAAAAAGAAGGCTATTCTGGTTATGTTTTTGAAGATTCTGCAATAAAAATTTTAAAAGATAATCCAAAATTAAAAGCCGAATTTGATTTAAAAAGACAAAGTGACGTTACCTTTATCAAAAATCCGGAAGCGCAACTGGACTGGATCTACAAACATTCCGTTTATTATGAAAAGGCACATTTACGCTATCCTGTGTATCGTGTTTTAAAATAAAAAAACGCTCGTTAAAATGTTTATTACACACACAAATTTCACGAATTCCAACAGATTAATTCGTGGAAATTAGTAAAATTAGTGTTTAACTTACTATGCCAATTTAAAAATCAGTTCAAAACTGTTCAATCAGCTTATCTTTAGACAAAATGAAGTACTATCTCAAGTGCTTTTCTTCTTCAAATAATAATTTTATATTTTCATAAGAATTTTTCAAAGCTTCCTCAATTTGCTCCGGATTCATCCAAGCTACTTTATCAATTCCTTCTTCTAATTGTCCATGAGGTGTTCCTTCAAAATCAGATTGCATTTCGAACCAATGTGTGATTTTTAGTTTGTACTTGCCGTTGCGTCTAAAAACATGATACGTTTTTTGAAGTTTATGGGAAATTGTCAAGCCATTGACTCCGGTTTCCTCCTCTACTTCACGCATGGCGGTATTTTCAATTTCCTCTCCTTTTTCGATTCCTCCTTTGGGCAAATCCCACTTTCCATTTCTAAAAATGAATAAAACTTCTCCTTTTTTATTGTACACCAAGCCACCTCCTGCTTTAGTAACTGGGATTTTTGCTTTCAAAGTCTTCATAATCAAGCTTTCATCCGGATGGTATAAATAGGCTTTATTAATTTTATTTTGAAATATTTTTACTATAAGTTGCTCTATATCAATGCTTTCCAGCAAAAATAATTGAAAATCGGTCTCCTTGGAGATGTGATTTGTTAAAAAAAGTGGTTTGTCGTTAACAAAAACTTTATACATTTGTACTATGATTTTTAATAAACATACAGCCGAAAAAACAGCCGAATTTCTTTTGCAAATAAATGCAATTAAATTGAATCCAAGAAATCCTTTTACATGGGCTTCTGGATGGAAATCGCCTATTTATTGTGACAACCGATTAATCCTCTCATTTCCAGCGGTACGAAATTATGTCCGGGATGAATTTTCCAAGAATATTCAGAAACAATTTGGTAAACCAGATGTTATTGCCGGTGTAGCCACTGGAGCAATAGGAATTGGTATGCTGGTTGCTGAAAGTTTAGGAGTCCCGTTTGTATATGTGCGTCCGGAACCTAAAAAACACGGGAGACTCAATCAAGTCGAAGGTTTTTTACAAAAAGGGCAAAATGTAATAGTGGTGGAAGATTTAATCAGTACCGGAAACAGTAGTTTACTTGCCGTGGAAGCGCTGCGCGAAGCAGGAGCCAATGTCAAGGGCATGGCCGCGATATTTACGTATGGTTTTGATGTAGCTGAAACTAATTTCAAGAGCGCACATGTAGATTTATACACTTTAAGTAATTATCAAAATTTATTAAATTTGGCTGTAGCCAAAAGATACATTACTGAAGAAGAAGAACAAACTTTAAGAGAATGGAATGTAAATCCGTCTACCTGGAACATTTAAGTTTAAAAAAATAAAAAATAAAATCCTACAAAACATGAACTTAGAAAGTCCAAAAGTTACTGTACCCAAATCCGCTCAAGAATTATTTGATTTATTAAGCGATGTAAAAAATTTTGAAAAACTAATGCCTGAAAACATTGCTAAATTTGAGGTTATTGGTGATGATGCATTTATTTTTGGATTAAAAGGCATGCCTGAAATCAAACTTAAAATGAAAGAAAAAGTAGCGCCTGTAAAAATTATTTTGGGAGCTGCAAGTGACAAACTTCCATTTACTCTTATAGCAAATATTGAGGCTATAACAGAGCAATCCAGTGCTGTAAAACTTGATTTTGAAGGAGAATTTAACCCTATGATGGCCATGATGATAAAAGGACCAATTGGAAAATTTATAGAAACTTTAGCAACCAATATGAATAAATTGTAAAAACTGTTTAAATAGTAACAATATAATAATAATTTAAAAGTCTTTCAGGATACACTAAGAGACTTTTTTTTAATAAGAAATTGTCATTTTATCAAGTTTGTTGGTTCGTCGTGGGTATAAAAATATATGGTTGTCCGTTACTTGTACCAAACTAAATTTTACAAATGAAATTCAGCTCTGTTGTCATTTCGACCAACGGGAGAAATCACATAACGAGAGCAACTGATGTGATTTCTCCTCCGTCGAAATGACAAAATAAAACGCATTGATATTAGTAACGGATAGTCATAAAAAAAAATTAACCATTATTTATGATTAAATTACTGATTATTAATACATTAATTGTGTATTTTGAATTTATGTTATCCTTAACCAAAGACAAATACCAACTCCTATGCCAATTACCGATCCCCATTAAAGAGTAAGGATTACAGCATAAGCGCAATTAAAACCATTTATAATATTTACTAAAAAAATATTTCTCAAAAATATTATAAAAAATTATTCAATAAAATTGACAACAATCTTAACTAAGTAATAACCATTGTATATGTACGGTTTTAAAATTAGACAAAATGACGCAACAGATTGATTTAAAACTACTGTTTACGATAGTGCTACTTTTGACTTTATGAAGTTTAAACTTTTGACTTACTTAATACTTCTCAGGCTGGATTAATCCAATCTAAATACGAACTGCTGTACAATAATGCACTGATGCGGTTTTATTTAAGAGAAAATTTATTTATGAATTTTAGCATTTAATACAACATTTGAATTTCTTTGATGTCAAATTCAGCGACTCGATCATCTTCCAGAAGAACCAGAAGTTTCCCCGCTACCGAAACGCCCTGAATAATTCCCATAAAGTTACTGTTATTTTGAGCTGAAAAGGCCATGGGAATTCCTTTTTTGTATAATGTGTTTGTGTATTTGTTCCAAGAAATACTGGATTGCTGATTCCATAATGCTCTATTTTTTTCTAAGGATGTAACAATTGAGGAAAGAAGTACTTCTTTATCAAATTCAGTTGCACAAATCACGGCCAAAGAGGAAGCTTTTGCTAAATTTTCGAAATTAGTTTGATTTACATTGAGTCCCAAACCTACAACAGAAACAATTGTTCCGTCGCTTTTGATGCTATTCTCTATCAAAATGCCACCTATTTTTTTATTATATGACATAATGTCGTTCGGCCATTTGATACTAAGATCAGGAATCTTAAGCGATTGTAAAACTTCAATTACGGCAAGTGAAACCAAAATATTTAAGCTGAAAATCTGACAAATATCTGCTAAAAAATCCTTGACCAAAACACTCATTATTAAGTTTTTACTTGGTTCAGAAACCCAAACAGCTCCCATTTGTCCTTTTCCTTTTGTTTGACTCTCAGCGGTAACAACAGTAAAGTTTTCGAGATCTTGTTTGTTCGATAACCCTTTAAGGAATTCGTTTGTAGAATCTATGGCATCGAGTTTGATTAGCTTACTATACGTTTTTTTGTGAAACATAATTTAATATTGTGTTAAGGTTCAAAAATAATCACAAAAAATGGTAACTTTACAAACTTATATTAAAAATAATTCATGGCGAAAAAGACTATAAACAATGACGTTCTGTTAGCGAACATCATTAAAGGGATAGAAGAGGTAAAAGGGAATGATATCACTATCCTTGATTTAAGAGAAATAGACACTGCAGTTTGCGACTATTTTGTAATCTGTAATGGAAATTCAAACACTCAGGTTAATGCCATAGTCAACTCCATCCAAAAAACCGTTTCAAAAGAATTAAAAGACAAGCCTTGGCATGTTGAGGGAACTGATAATGCAGAATGGGTATTAATGGATTATGTGAATATAGTGGTTCATGTATTTCAAAAACATATTAGAGAGTACTACAACATCGAAAGTTTATGGGGCGATGCTAAAATAACAACCATAGAAAACAAATACTAAAGACACATAATCCGTAGTAATGGCTAAAGAAAATAATCCAAATCCGAATAAGTTTAAAGTAAGCCCTTGGCTAATTTATGCTGCAATATTATTAATTTTCTTATTTATAAGTTTTATAACTAATGGCTCCAGTCTTAATGAACCTGGACAATTAACCTCGTCTAAGTTTAACGACTACTTAGAGAAAGGTCAGATCGATAAAGTTGTTGTAAATAACAAAACCGAAGCTGAAGTTTTTCTGAATGCGGCAGCAATGAAAGATGCAGCACACAAGAAAGTTTCGAAAGATGTTTTTGACAGACCCAATAAAGGACCACATTACGTTTTTAATATTGGTAACGATCAAATATTTCAAAAAAAACTGGAAGAAGCAGTTGCTAAAGGTAAATTAAACGATTTTAATTTCTTGGCAAAAAGTAATTGGTCAGATATTCTAATCAGTTTATTGCCAATTATAATTATTATAGCCGTTTGGATTTTTATAATGAGAAAAATGTCTGGTGGAGCCGGCGGTGGTGGTGGCCAAATTTTTAATATTGGAAAATCCAAAGCAAAACTATTTGACGAAAAAACAGATATTAAAACTACTTTCAAAGATGTTGCTGGTTTAGAAGGAGCGAAAGAAGAGATTCAAGAAATTGTTGAATTTTTGAAAAATCCTGAAAAATACACTAACTTGGGAGGAAAAATACCAAAAGGAGCTTTACTCGTAGGACCTCCAGGCACCGGTAAAACATTATTGGCTAAAGCTGTAGCTGGTGAAGCTCAAGTACCGTTCTTCTCTTTATCCGGTTCTGATTTTGTAGAAATGTTTGTAGGTGTGGGCGCATCACGTGTGCGTGATTTGTTCAAACAAGCCAAAGAAAAATCTCCTGCAATCATTTTCATTGATGAAATTGATGCCGTAGGTAGAGCCAGAGGAAAAAGCAACATGTCCGGAGGAAATGACGAACGTGAAAATACATTAAACCAATTACTGACAGAGATGGATGGTTTTGGAACAAATTCAAATGTAATAGTTCTAGCCGCTACAAACAGAGCAGATGTATTAGATAAAGCTTTAATGCGTGCCGGACGTTTTGACAGACAAATTTTTGTTGACTTACCCGATATTCGCGAACGTGCAGAAATATTCAAAGTACACCTACAGCCATTGAAAAAAGTGGAAGGACTAGACACTGACTTCTTAGCCAAACAAACTCCAGGATTTTCAGGTGCAGACATTGCTAATGTGTGCAATGAAGCCGCTTTGATTGCAGCTAGGCATAACAAAACAGCAGTTGACAAACAAGATTTCCTTGATGCAGTTGATCGAATTGTAGGAGGTCTGGAAAAGAAAAATAAAATTGTAACACCTGATGAAAAAAGAGCAATCGCTATTCATGAAGCAGGTCATGCTACAGTGAGTTGGATGCTTGAGCACGCAGCACCACTAATAAAAGTAACAATTGTTCCAAGAGGACAAAGCCTAGGTGCCGCTTGGTATTTGCCGGAAGAACGTTTAATTGTACGTCCTGACCAAATGCTTGACGAAATGTGCGCTACTATGGGTGGAAGAGCTGCTGAAAAAGTAACTTTCAATAGAATTTCGACAGGAGCGCTAAGTGACTTAGAAAAAGTAACCAAACAAGCTCGTGCTATGGTAACGGTTTATGGTTTGAATGAAAAAATAGGAAATGTTACCTATTATGATTCAACTGGCCAAAGCGAATATAATTTATCTAAACCATATTCTGAAGAAACGGCTAAAGTTATTGATGAAGAAATATCATTACTAATCGAAGGCCAATACCAAAGAGCCATTCAAATTTTAGAGGATAACAAAGACAAACTGAATCAGCTTGCAAATATTTTGATCGAAAAAGAAGTTATTTTTAAAGATGATTTAGAAGCTATATTCGGAAAAAGAACATTTGATAAAAATCTTGAAGAAGTAGTGTCTTAGAAACATCTAAATATTTAATTATTTTTAAAATCTTAATTCAAAAACTACTTTTGAATTAAGATTTTTTTATCTTTGAACGTTTTCAAGTAATAAATTAAAGCAGTTGACAGCGATATGAGTCTTTTTAGAAAAATTTTTGGTTCAATTAATCCGGCTTCTGAGGAAGATAAAGAAAGTGAATTTAGTAAAACAAATGCTGATAGCACGATCTCTATAGATGAAAAATTTATCAGTAATTTTAAAAAAAATGGAGGTAAGTTTTTATACTGTGAAAATGCAGAGGAAGTAAAAGAACACTTTGAAAATATTCTTGAAGAGAATGACTGGTTCGAAAGTGAAGTTTTATGCTATGAACCAGAACTTTATAGTATGCTTGAGGATAATAAATTAAGTTTCTCTAAACCAAAGAATCCTTCATTTTTACTGGCCAGTTGTGAAAATTTAATTTCTGACGAAGGATCTATATTGTTTTCTTCAAAACAAATTAAGCAAGACAAACCAAACGAATTACCTACAAACATTATAATTTTAGCAAATACAAGTCAAATTCTTGAAGCCAAAAGCGATGGACTTAGCGCTATAAAAAAGAAATATGAAAGGGACTATCCTACTAATATTACTACTATAAAATATTTCGAAAAAGCCAAAGAAGAAGACTTCACGCAATACGGAAGTTCTGCAAAAAATCTTTATTTATTGCTTTTAGAAGATCTGTAAGATGAATGAAACTCTAAAACGAGGTATATCGGGAGCTGTTTATATCCTATTATTACTTGCTTCTATTTTATACTCTACTGAAAGCTTTTTTATTCTTTTTGGTATTTTTCTACTAATTGCCATTTATGAATTTTGTCATTTAATTCAAATACATAAAATTTTACCGGTTCTTTTTGGTGCAACCTTGTATACAGCTGTTACTTTAGTAAGCCATTATAATAAAATCACTACGGATACCCTCAATCAGCTATTTAATTCTAATTTAGAAATTTCAATAAACATACAGCAACTAGATCTTGTTTTACTGGTTATAGCGTTAGTTGTATCTATAAAATGTATCCTTTTCTTATTTTATGATAACATTCAAAAAATAAGCACTTCATCAAAATACTTGTATTTACTAGGTTACATCATTTTGCCTTTTGTATTTATTACTAAAATTTCATTTGGAATAAATGACTATAATCCCAAAATTATAATTGGATTATTCATCTTAATATGGACTAATGATACCTTTGCTTATATTGTTGGGAAATCAATAGGCCGAACCAAATTATTTGAAAAAATATCGCCCAAAAAAACAATTGAAGGGTTCTTAGGCGGAATCATTTTTGCTATTTTAGCCGGTTATTTGATCTCGAAGTACTACATAAAAGCCAACCCTGAATTTAGTGAACGATCCATACTAATCTGGACTTCAATAGCTGTTATTGTTGGAATTGCAGGTACTATAGGAGACTTAATTGAATCTAAATTCAAACGAATTGCCGGTGTCAAAGACAGCGGAAAAATAATGCCTGGTCACGGAGGCATCCTAGATCGACTAGATAGTGTTATATTTGTAGCACCAATTATATTTTTATTTTATCAAATTTTAAACTATGTTTCATAAAGAAGGAACCCAATCTATTTTATTAGGCACTATTTTTACTGCCGTTGTGCTCTTATTGTCTGATAATTTCATAGACACCATCTGGCTCAAAATGGCCATACAAATAGCAGCGCTGTTACTTTTGATCATCATATTGCAATTTTTCAGAAATCCAAAAAGAACCGTAATCATCACTGAAAACCAAATTCTTGCGCCGGTAGACGGTAAAGTTGTGGTTATTGAAGAAGTGTATGAAAGCGAATATTTTAAAGACAAACGTTTGCAAATATCCATCTTCATGTCGCCCATTAATGTGCATGTCACCCGTTATGGATTGAGCGGAATTGTAAAATTCAGCAAATACCATCCTGGCAAATTTTTAGTAGCATGGCACCCAAAAGCAAGCGAGGAAAACGAAAGAACTACGATTGTCATCGAAAATAAAACCTTTGGTGAAGTACTATACCGTCAAATTGCCGGAGCCTTAGCGCGAAGAATCGTAAATTACGCTGAAGAAGGAATGCAGGTTATTCAGGGAACTGATGCCGGTTTTATCAAATTTGGCTCACGAGTAGATCTCTTTTTACCATTAGGAACAGAAGTGAATGTTGAATTGAATCAAAAGGCAATTGGAGGTAAAACTATTATTGCTACCAAAAGATAATGAATGAAAAAGAATTAGAGCTACAATTTCTGGAAGCTGTAAAAATAGCTTCATCGATGACACAGGCATCTTTACCGCAAGATGTTCAATTGCGACTTTATGCCTTTTACAAACAAGCTACTTTTGGAACTTTAGATCTAAAACAAACTTCTACTTACCATTTGAGAGATGCTTTTAAAACCAATGCATGGATGCAAATCAGCCACCTTACCCCAGATGAGGCCAAAGAACAGTACATTGAAACTATTTATTCTTTGTTAAAAAAATAGTATTATTATGAAAAAGTTATATTTTTTAATTCCAGTTATACTGCTACTGATTGGCATAATTTCATGTAATAAAAAAAAATTTACCGAAGTCGTTGAAGTTCCCTTACCTACGACCGAAGAGAAAGTATTAACCGGAATTCCGGAGGACGTAAAGGCTAACGAAGGTTCTTTTCAACTGGAAAAACTTCCGTACGGGTATAATGCATTAGCTCCAAACATATCAGCTACTACTTTAGAAATCCATTATTCCAAACATTATTTGACTTATACTAACAATTTGAACAAGGCTATTTTAGGAACTCCACTTGAAAATCTGACAATTGAGGAAGTATTAAGTAAATTAGATCCAAATGACCCCACACTTCGCAACAATGCAGGAGGTTTTTACAATCATTCTTTGTATTGGAAATGCATGACGCCAAAAGGGGGAGGTCAACCATCAAATGCATTGGCTGAAGCAATTACCAGAGATTTTGATTCATTTGAAAACTTTACCACAGCGTTCAAAGTTGAAGCGACAAAACAATTTGGCTCCGGTTGGGCATGGTTGATTCTAGATAAATCCGGAAAATTACAAGTAACCAGCACACCTAATCAGGATAATCCCTTGATGCGTAATGCAGTTGTTCCCGGAACTCCAATATTAGCTTTAGATGTATGGGAACACGCTTATTATTTAGACTACCAATACCGAAGAAAAAATTATATTGATGCTTTTTTTAATGTAATTAATTGGAAAAAAATAGAAGAAAATTATGATGCTGTAACAAAAAAATAGTATTCGTTTGAGCTAAAAAAAAGCTGATATAAATTTATATCAGCTTTTTTTTATCCTTTTGCTAACTAAAAATCCTTTACAATTGATAAATAAACGATTCTGAAGGTGCTATTGTAATTTTCGCGTTTCCTTCACCATTGAATACTTTCAGATCAACAGAACTTTTATGGTATAATTGATCCGTAAGTGTATAATTTCCGTCTTTCAAATTCCATTTTTGGATTACATCTGAAGGGATTTTTAACTCGAAATTGCTAGTAGTAAGCCAGGAAAAATTAGTGATAACGATTAATTTTTGCGTATCAGACCAGCGTGTGAATGCATAAATTCCAGAATCGTATCCTTGAGTCGTATGGCGATTCACCGTTTGTATTTCTTGGTATTTCCCCATTAAAGCAGTACTATTCAAAGAGAAATTCAATAATTTTTTATAAAAATCTCGCAAGTCCTTTTCATCCTGCGTTAACTGACCACCATCAAATTTTCCTCCGTTCATCCAGCGTTGGTGATTGGGAACACCTATATAATCAAAGATTGACGTTCTGGAATGGGTACCAAATCCAGCATTTTCATTTCCAGCCTCTCCTACTTCCTGTCCAAAATAAACCATCGTAGGCGACGTACTTATGGTTGTAGATACCACCATCAAAGGCTTCCCTTTTTGCGGCGTTCCCGCAAATTCCGGACTTGCTAAACGTTGTTCATCATGATTGTCCAGAAAATGCAACAGGTGATGCTCAATATCTGAAATTCCGTTTTGGATGTCAGATAAGCCATCAGGCAAAGCTTTTCCTTGAATGATATCTTTCAATTTATCATACGTTTCTACTTTATCATACAAATAATCCATTTTACCTAGATGAATATAATTTCTATATTCTTTAGGATTGTAGACTTCGGCTAATAAAAAAGCATTCGGATTATTTACTTTAATGGCTGAATTCATATAACTCCAAAATTCATACGGCACCATTTCGGCCATGTCAAATCGAAAACCATCGACTCCTTTTGCCGTCCAGTACAAGGCAATGTCTTTGAATTTATCCCAAGAGTTTGGAACATCTTTTCCTCTCCAAAAATCGAAATGTTCCTGATAGGATTTGGAATCAAAACCAGCAGGAAGTTCCGGAAAATCTTTGGAACCATCCGGACGAATACCGTAATTTACTTTGATGGTTTCGTACCAGTCATTTCGATCTGGTTTTGCCATACGAGAACCATTACCAGTCCATTTTGCTGGACTTTCTACAAATTTTCCATCAATTAACAGATTCTTTTCTCCATTTAATGGCTTGTCTGTGTCAGGGATTTCAAAGTGTGTATTTGGAATATAATAAAAATTATTGTCTCTTTTGTATTCAACGGTCGTGTCATCATCTGCACCAAAATCTTTGACACCAACCGGATTACTTTTTCCTTCATACTTTCGCGCAATGTGATTGGGAACAATATCGATAATCACCTTTAATCCAGCTTGGTGAGTTCGCACAACTAAAGCTTCAAATTCCTGCAAACGATTTTCAGGATTTACAGCCAAATCTGGATTCACATTGTAGTAATCTTTTACGGCATAAGGAGAACCGGCTCGTCCTTTGACCACTTCCGGATCATCATTAGAAATTCCAATAGCGGAATAATCTCGAATCACAGCATGATGCGGAACTCCGGTGTACCAAATATAAGTAACTCCCAAATCCTTTATTTCCTTTAAGGCCGTATTTGTAAAATCGTTGAACTTTCCTACTCCATTTTCTTCAATGGTTCCCCAAGGCTTGTTGTTCGTATTTTTATTCCCAAATAATCGGGTAAAAACCTGATACACCACTTCTTTTTTATGGGAAACTGACTCCTTTTGTTCCGTATTCATTTTTAACTCTTTCGTTTTACAGGCTGTCGCCAAAAGCACTACGCTTATACCGGCAACAATAGTTGTTTTTTTCATCATATAAAATTATTTATGCTGATTTTAATTCTTTTGATACTAAAATGAATATCAATTTTTAAATTTAATATTTTTTAAATATAAAGAACTCTATATTATTTGAAATTATATAATCATCTCTCCATTAGAACAAACTACAACGAAGGAGTTGCCGCATTTGTTGATAACTTTAAAAAGGAAAAATCATCGTTTATCATGCACTTTTGACTAATTATAAATAAATCCTAATATGGATTAGGATTGTATCCTTTTTCATAAATTTGACAAAAATTAAATCCATTGAAAAAATCGTTTTTTTTCCTTCGTTATTGTTTCATACTGTTCACTGCTAATTTAGTTTTGGCGCAAGCTCCAAAAAAAATTATTGTAGAAAACTCAGATTTTGCCGATGTAAATCAGGTAGAAATACCGGATGCATTATTGCTGATTGGGAACGTACGTGTCAATCATGATGGCGTGATAATGACTTGTAATAAAGCGTATTATTTTCAAAAAGAAAACTACATCAAGGCTTTTGGCAATGTTCAAATGGTGCAAGGTGACACTTTATTCCTAAACAGTAAATATGCGGAATACAATGGAAATGTAAAAAAAGCCTATGCTTCCGGAGATGCCGTAATGAGTTCCCCTGATGCGACTTTGGTAACAGAGATTATTAATTTTGACCGAAACACTCAAGAAGTATTTTACGATACGCCAGGAACAATTACCAATAAAGACAATACGCTAAAAAGCAATTCAGGAAGATATTATGTGAAACAAAAGAAATTCCAATTCCTTACAGCTGTTACTATTACTAATCCAACCTATGTAATTAAATCAAATCACTTGGATTATTTCAGTAATTCCGGGCATTCGTATCTTTTTGGACCATCCACAATTACCAGTAAAGCCAATTATATATATACCGAAAAAGGATTTTATGATACCAAAAAAAATCTGGCTCATTTCCTGAATAAATCGTACATCAAATACGATGATCGGGTGATTAAAGGCGACAGTTTGTACTATGACCGAAATCGGGAATTTGCATCGGCAACGCGAAACGTAAAAATAACGGATTCCATCAATCGCGGAATTATAAAAGGGCATTATGCTGAGGTGTATAAAAAACTGGATTCTATGTACGTAACCAAAAGAGCTGTTGCCGTGAATTTTGTCGAAAATGACTCGGTTTACATCCATGGAAAAAAATTAATGGTTACTGGAAAAGAAGGAAACCGAATTATCAGAGCGTTTAACAATGTCCGGTTTTTCAAAACTGATATGAGCGGAAAATGTGATTCGATTCATTCAAGTTCTAAAACAGCGTTGACCAAAATGATTGGAAATCCAATACTTTGGAACGCAGAAAACCAAATCACAGGAGATGTCATGCATCTCATAGGAGACAACAATACCCAAAAATTAGATTCGCTCAAAGTACTCAATAACACATTTATAGTCTCCAAAGACACGATAGGAACTGGATATAATCAAGTCAAGGGTCAAAATCTCTATGGGAAATTTAAAGACGGAAAACTCCATGATGTTGATATAATAAAGAATGCCGAAGTCATTTATTACATGCGCAACGAAGCTCAGGAACTCATTGGTATCAATAAGAATGTAAGCAGCAAAATCAATCTTATTTTAGAAGAAAATGCGATAGAAACTATTACGTTTTTCCAGCAAGTGGATGGCGATATTTATCCAGAGAAAGAGTTGCCAGAAAATGCA
The DNA here is from genome assembly GCF_003968755.1 of Flavobacterium sp. RSP15. GTDB lineage: Bacteria > Bacteroidota > Bacteroidia > Flavobacteriales > Flavobacteriaceae > Flavobacterium. The sequence continues at coordinate 217,117 of NZ_RYDL01000003.1, forward strand.
CGTATTCTAAGAGGACTGCTTTGGCGAGGAGAGGAACGAATAAAATCCAAGGACGATATTTTTCCTGCCGAAGAAAATGAAGACAACGATAAAATAGATAAAGCAACTAAAGCGGCAGAGGCCAAAGAGGATATTCCTATGAAAATCCGAAAAGAAACTCTGAATTACGATAAGAAGAAGAAGAAGTAAGTGATCAGTGAGCAGTCCTGACTCTTTGGGATTAGTGGTCAGTCTGCTAGGTATACTGGTCAGTCACTATTCTCTCAGTTTAACAAATAAAAGATTAAAAAAATAACCGTGAACAACGATTTCTTAAAATACCAAGCACAAACCTCACCATATCCATTGGGTATGGAAGTCTCGCATGCTGTAGGCTCTTACATTTACGATACTAATTCTAAGAAATACTTGGATTTTGTGGCGGGAGTTTCCGCTTGCACATTGGGACACCAACATCCTAGAGTCAATCAAGCCATAAAGGATCAGTTAGACAAATATTCTCATGTTATGGTCTATGGCGAATATTCACAAAGTCCGGCGGTTCAGTATTGCAAATTGTTAGCCTCGCTCCTGCCCGCACCTTTAGATAAAACTTATTTGGTCAATTCAGGAACAGAAGCCATTGAAGGTGCTTTAAAACTAGCTAGAAGAACTACCGGAAGAAGCCAATTGATTTCGTGTCATAACGCATACCATGGCAATACAATGGGTGCTATGAGCGTCATGGGATTTGAAGAACGCAAACAAATTTTTCGTCCATTGATACCTGATGTTGATTTTATTACCTTCAACAACGAAGCCGATTTACAAAAAATAACGACCAAAACTGCAGGAATTATTCTGGAAACCATTCAAGGTGGCGCCGGATTTATTCAGCCGCATAATGATTTCCTTAAAAAAGTTCGTCAACGCTGTACTGAAGTGGGCGCGATAATGATTCTGGACGAAATTCAGCCAGGTTTTGGGAGAACCGGAAAACTTTTTGGATTCCAAAATTATGATGTTGTTCCTGATATCGTAGTTATGGGAAAAGGAATGGGAGGTGGCATGCCTGTAGGTGCTTTTACGGCTTCATCAGCAATGATGGATTTGTTGAGCGATAATCCAAAACTGGGTCATATCACGACTTTTGGAGGCCACCCTGTCATTGCGTCAGCCTGCTTGGCTACTTTGCAGGAAATTACCGAGACCAATCTCATGGATGAGGCGATGGAGAAAGAAAAGCTATTCAGATCACTTTTGGTACATCCTTTGATACAGGATATAAGAGGAAAAGGATTGATGCTGGCTGCAATGACCCAAAGTGCCGATATAACAAACGAAGTGATTCTTAAATGTCAAGACAAAGGACTCATTTTATTCTGGTTATTATTTGAAGATTGCGCCATAAGAATTACGCCACCGCTTACCATTTCTGAACAAGAGATACGAGAAGGTTGCAGCATCATATTAGAAGTAATGGATGGAATAATGATTGAAGAAAAATGATTAACGATTTTTGATAGCAGAAGTTGTACTATTGGATACATATTGAAATACCTATTCAAAACAATTAAAAAAATTGGGAGCTATTCCTGCTATCCGTTTTAATCTTTTACTTTTTGTCAGCAAAAAGCAAAAGGATTTCCACTCTTATCAGGGCTAGGGCATACGTTTAAACTACCTCTTTTTTTGTTAATTAAATTGTTCACAACAATTCCAACTTTCCCTCGCAGTACACGCACGATTCCCTAAATTTATTTAGGCCAAATTAAAAACACACAGTATGCAATTAAGCAACGAAGAAGAAGACTATAACTTATCATTGTCTAAATTTGAGTCCATGTTGAAAACCAACAAAGTACTCTTTTTTGACTCCGAAGAATTTGAAGAAATTATTCTTCATTACCTCGATATGGGTAAGGCCGCTTTAGCAAAAAAAGCACTCAAACTGGCATTAGAACAGCACCCAAAATCTACCGGACTAAAATTAGTTCAGGTGGAAATGCTAGTTTATGACGACAAACTCGAACTAGCCGAAAAGCTATTGAACGAGTTGTATGCCATTGAACCAACCAATGAAGAAATTTACATTCAAAAAGCCAATATCTGCTCCAAAAGAGACCAACACGAAAAGGCGGTTGAATTATTACAAACCGCGTTAAAATACACAGATGATTATGCTGATGTCTATAATTTAATAGGCATGGAATATCTTTTTATGGACAATCTTGAACTGGCAAAAGAAAGCTTCATCAAGTGTTTAGAAGAAGATCTGGAAGACCAATCCGCTTTGTATAACGTAGTGTATTGTTTTGAATTTTTAGATCAAAACCAAGAAGCGATTACTTATTTAAATAAATACATTGACAAAAATCCATACAGCGAAATTGCCTGGCACCAACTGGGCCGTTTGCATTATGGTGTAAAAGAATATGAAAATGCGATTCGTGCCTTTGATTACGCTACTTTAATTGATGATGAATTCCTTGGTGCTTTCATGGAAAAAGCAAAAGCTTTTGAACGATTAAAAAAATACGAGAAAGCCATAGAAAGTTATAGCAGAACCATTGAATTAGATGATGCAACTTCGTATGCGTTACTTCGAATGGGAAAATGTTATGAAAGATTAGGAAACAAAGCTTTAGCCTTAAAATATTTCAATCAAACAGTGCATGAAGATCCACTCTTAGATAAAGGTTGGATTGCCATCACGGACTTTTACGTACGTCAAAAAAATTACCAAAAAGCATTATTTTATGTCAATAAAGCATTAGCGATTGACAACCAAAATCGCTTGTATTGGAAACGCTTTGCGACTATCAATAAGCAAATGAACTTCTTTGAAGAAGCTGAATTTGGATACAGGAAAGCAGTTGAATTTGGCGATACTGAACTTGACACCTGGTTATTCTGGGTGGATATTCTACAATTTTTAGGAGAATTCGAAAGTGCCATTCAAACCTTATTACAAGCTTCAGAATATTTTCCGGAAGAAAATGAAGTTGAATACCGCTTAGCAGGATTGTATTTTATGCTAACAGATAATACAAAAGCAAAATTCCATTTAAGCAATGCCTTACGATTAAATTTTGATAATTACATCCTTTTAGAAGATTTATTTCCAGTAGTTTGGGCCAAAAAAATGGTGCAAAACTACATTGCAAAACATAAAAAAAAATAATGACAGAAACAGTTAGAAAACGTTTTGGGTTACTGGGTCGCAATATTAGTTATTCTTTTTCTAAAGGATATTTTACCGATAAATTTAACAATGAAAATTTTACTGGTTGCACCTATGAAAATTTTGATATTCCAGAAATAACAGCACTTCCAGAGATACTAAAAAACACTTTAAATTTAAAAGGGTTAAGTATAACTATTCCATACAAGGAGACCGTCATTCCGTTTCTGGATAAATTATCTAAAAAAGCGGAATTAATTGGCGCTGTAAATACCATCAAAATTACCAAAAAAGGAACGTTGAAAGGGTATAATACCGATTATTATGGTTTCAAAAAATCATTAGAACCCCTGTTGCAACCGCACCACAAAAAAGCCTTGATTTTAGGCACAGGAGGAGCTTCTAAAGGAGTCGCTTTTGCTTTGGATGAACTGGACATTCCTTATACTTTTGTGTCGAGAGAAGCTAAAGAAAATGCGATTGAGTATAACCGAATCAACGCAACAACATTCGACAATTACCAAATCATCATCAACTCGACTCCAGTAGGAACAAGTCCAAATGTGGATGCGTTTCCATTGATCCCGTATGAGTTTTTCACAGGAAAGCACATTGCATTTGACTTGATTTACAATCCTGCAGAAACACAATTCCTAAAAAAAGCCAAACAGCAAGGAGCACAAATCAAAAATGGTTTGGATATGCTTATTTTTCAAGCAGAGAAAGCGTGGAAGATTTGGAATAAATAACTAAGAAGTTTATTTCTTGTCAAATCGAGCGTAATCAAGATTATTGTTTTAACTCTCGCTTAAACTAAATAATTAGTATTAAAATTTCTTTAGGTCGTCTCGTTTTAAAACAGCATCAAACTGTTTTAAAACGAGACGCTTTTTTTATATCAGCAATTTAAAAGGCAGATTGAGGTTTCCCGTAAAATAACTGATTATTAAATATGTTAATTTGATTGATAATCAAATATTTGCAATTAATTTAACGGCTTAAATTATGATCAAAAGAACAATTCTTATCGAAAATAAATCCTCAATCACGACAAAAAACCAACAGCTAATACTAAAATCAGAAATAAGAGAAAGTACCATTCCAATAGAAGACATTGGTTTTCTGGTACTCGATCATGCTGAAATTTATCTGAGTATTCCTGCTATGAACTTAATTGTAGAAAATAATACTGCTATTATTATTTGTGGTAGCAACCACTTACCCAATGGAATGTTACTCAACCTCAACAGCCATCACATTCAGCAGGAAATATTCAAAAATCAAATCGAAGCTTCAATTCCTCTGAAAAAACAACTATGGCAACAAACTATTATTGAAAAAATTAAAAATCAAGGGGAATTGTTAGCAAAAATAACTGAAAATAAAAATACGTTTGAGTTTCTGGCTAGCAAAGTATTAAGCGGTGACACCACAAATATGGAAGGCGTTGCTGCACAACAATATTGGAAAAATTTTCCGTTACCTAATCATGCAAAAAATGGCATAAAAAGAGAACGTTATGGTGATTATCCCAACAATTTTTTAAACTACGGGTATGCTATTTTAAGAGCCGCTACAGCTAGAGCACTTTCCGGAAGCGGATTATTGAATACACTTGGTATTCATCATAAAAGTAAATACAATGCTTTTGCACTTGCTGATGATATTATGGAACCTTTTCGTCCCATTGTTGACGAAAAAGTTTTTGATATTATGAACCGGTATCAAGAACAAGAACTAAACACCGCAATAAAAGCGGAACTATTACAAATGCTGACACAAACTGTTTATTTCAAAGAAGAAAAAAGCCCTTTAATGGTAGGATTGCAAAAAACGGCTAGTTCGCTCCAGCACTGTTTTACAGGTCACCGAAAAAAAATTAAATATCCTAAATTATGGAACTTAACGGATACCGAATAATGTGGCTGTTCGTGTTTTTCGATTTGCCTACAGAAACTAAAAAAGACAAAAGGAATGCCTCTCAGTTTCGAGGAAATCTCTTAAAAGATGGCTTTAGCATGATGCAATTTTCAGTTTATATTAGGCATTGTGCGAGTGGAGAAAGTGCTGATGTTCATGAAAAACGCATTAACCGACTCGTTCCTTCGTTAGGAAAAGTTAGTGTTTTACGTATTACCGACAAACAATTTGGAATGATTATCAACTATTTAGGAAAAGCCAAACAGGAAAATAGTAATGCCCCAACACAGTTGGAATTGTTTTAAACAATAATTTTATTTTTCAAAAAGCGCATCTGTATTCCACCTCTCAGGATTTGTTTCGATATAATTATAAATTCTTTCATAAGACCCATCGTTTCTAATTATATGATCATGAAAAGAACGCTGCCAGGCAAAATCAGACAAACCGGCTAAATGAATTTGTTTTGATGAGGTCGTTTTATAAGCACCAATTAGTTCCGATACTGATTTTATTTTTATTTCACAATCAGAAATCAAATTACTATCAATTTCCAAAATTGCGTGGACATGATTCGGCATTACTATAAAAGAATGTAAAATAACATACGCATACTGATTATCCAACCAATTCCATTGTTTTTGTGCAATAGAACCATATTCATTCCATTCCATATACGGATTCATTGGCTCGTGTACGGACAGGTCGCGACCTGTTCCTGCCGTATTAACATTCCCAAAACAACATTTTCTATTTTGTACACAAATCGTAACGAAATATAAATTATTTTGCGAATAATCACTAACGTACGGACAGGTCGCGACCTGTCCCTGCCCTATTCCTGCCCTATTCACATTCCCAAAACAACATTTCCTATCTTG
>NZ_RYDL01000003.1:223176-408478 GCF_003968755.1 Flavobacterium sp. RSP15
ACTAACGTACGGACAGGTCGCGACCTGTCCCTGCCCTATTCCTGCCCTATTCACATTCCCAAAACAACATTTCCTATCCTACACACAAATCGTAAAAAATATAAATTATTTTGCGACTAATCTCTAACATACGGACAGGTCGCGACCTGTCCCTGCCCTATTCCTGCCCTATTCCTGCCCTATTCACATTCCCAAAACAACATTTCCTATCTTGCACACAAATCGTAAAAAATATAAATTATTTTGCGGAAAATCCCCAATACCTATTGCATCTGGATAACGTACGGACAGGTCGCGATCTGTCCCTGCAGATTGCACTAAAAATTAATCATTGAATCTTGCCTCTTACTATGATTCTACTACCATTTATCGAATTTTTATTGATAGAAATAAAAAAATGCCTCAATATTGGGATATCAATCCAAAAAAGAGGCATTTTTTTATACGACATTCATCCATATTCCTTTGATAATTAGAAGGTAACAAGCCAACTAATATCGTGTTTTCTAATCTTTAATCAAACCACAACAGGTTATAATTTTTTGTATTTGTTTTTACTAATATCGTGTTTTCTAATCTTTAATCAAACCACAACACAGCAACAATCTTCTTTGTTGAAAGAATAATATCGTGTTTTCTAATCTTTAATCAAACCACAACGTATTAGAAACTTTAGACGAGGTTAAAAATAATATCGTGTTTTCTAATCTTTAATCAAACCACAACTATCCGTTAAAAACTGCCGATACGGAAAAGAATATCGTGTTTTCTAATCTTTAATCAAACCACAACGATCTTTTCTTTCAACATGAATGCACATTCAATATCGTGTTTTCTAATCTTTAATCAAACCACAACGTGGAGGATGTACGTTGCATGGAGTTGCTCAATATCGTGTTTTCTAATCTTTAATCAAACCACAACCTTCCTCGCTTACTTGATTATAAGGCTTTCAATATCGTGTTTTCTAATCTTTAATCAAACCACAACCTAGTATGATTTCGGCTTGAAATAAATAAAAATATCGTGTTTTCTAATCTTTAATCAAACCACAACAAAACGTTAAGGTTGTTAAAAATAAAAATAATATCGTGTTTTCTAATCTTTAATCAAACCACAACGGATCCATCAAAAGAATATTCGAATCCAGCAATATCGTGTTTTCTAATCTTTAATCAAACCACAACACAAACACAATCATTCAAATGGCACAAGCGAATATCGTGTTTTCTAATCTTTAATCAAACCACAACCCGCCTCCCGTGGCAAGTGTATAGCAAAGCAATATCGTGTTTTCTAATCTTTAATCAAACCACAACTAGTTGAAGGTTGTGAAGTTCCGGAAGTGTAATATCGTGTTTTCTAATCTTTAATCAAACCACAACCGCTTCCTGTCAAACTTCTAAAAGTTCCAAAATATCGTGTTTTCTAATCTTTAATCAAACCACAACCGAGTTCCGCATGATGCGAATAGCAAAAGTAATATCGTGTTTTCTAATCTTTAATCAAACCACAACCAAATTCACTAATGTTTTCAATATACATTTAATATCGTGTTTTCTAATCTTTAATCAAACCACAACTACGACGATAGAAATGCAGTTGGGGGGAATAATATCGTGTTTTCTAATCTTTAATCAAACCACAACCGGTGGCATTCTGGATATTACTTTGCCCTTAATATCGTGTTTTCTAATCTTTAATCAAACCACAACAATTCTTAATCAGAAAACGCAATCAAAAAAAATATCGTGTTTTCTAATCTTTAATCAAACCACAACCAACGCTGGCTTTGGTGCTAAATTAATTAAAATATCGTGTTTTCTAATCTTTAATCAAACCACAACTGTCCTGCCACGCCAAAATTGTAGCAATACAATATCGTGTTTTCTAATCTTTAATCAAACCACAACCTTCAGTCACATCCTCGCTGTAAGCTTTTGAATATCGTGTTTTCTAATCTTTAATCAAACCACAACTATTGTGTTTAAATGTTTTGCGATTTCTTTAATATCGTGTTTTCTAATCTTTAATCAAACCACAACCATTTTTCTATAGTTTTATTACTAGCATTTAATATCGTGTTTTCTAATCTTTAATCAAACCACAACGGATTGGATCTTATTGAAAAAGAATTCAAAAATATCGTGTTTTCTAATCTTTAATCAAACCACAACAAATGGATGAAAACCGAAGAAGACACACCAAATATCGTGTTTTCTAATCTTTAATCAAACCACAACTCATTAGTCATTGATAATTCTTTTCCGTGTAATATCGTGTTTTCTAATCTTTAATCAAACCACAACGTTTAAAACCGCCCCTGTTATCGAGGCGGTAATATCGTGTTTTCTAATCTTTAATCAAACCACAACCGTCACGCTAACGGCTTCTAATCTTACCAAAATATCGTGTTTTCTAATCTTTAATCAAACCACAACATGTCAGGCATAAGTAGTTATATTTTATAAAATATCGTGTTTTCTAATCTTTAATCAAACCACAACTGAAAGCTACTGCATCCCTGCTGGGCGGATGCCATACCTTTCAGTTGTGGTTTGGCTGTTTAAGACAATGAAAAACTGTATGTCAAAGAACCTTTAAAAATCTTGTCTTCCGATGATTGTAATGATTTCAATTTCAACACCTTTGATATTGTAATAAATGGAATCAATTCCACAAACACAGAAACGTTTTACATCCATGTATTTTGTAACAACTGGAAACATAAACGGATTTGATGCAGTTTTTAAAACATTCAAACAATATATCGTAATATTTATTTGCTTGTTACAAACCAAATCTTCCTAAACCGTACTCAAAAATTCTTACAATATCCTCTTCAGCTTCGTAAGATAAATGATACTTATACATTTAGCCTACTTTTAATTTCTGCCAAAAGTTCCTCTTTGGTTTTGGTGCTAAAACCACTTTTCAAACCTCTATCGATTTTCATTTGTACATAGTTGTGATATTCTTCCCGCTCACGTGCTTGCTTGATTAGATAATTTACCGCTTCACTTTTGCTAGTAAACTCTTCATTTGTTACTTGCTGTTTTAACCACTCATCATTCTGATTGGCTAAAGTGATACTTTGTCTTGCCATAATACTAGTTTTAGTTGGTGTAAATTTACACCAACTTTTTGTACTAGAATTAAATTTTTGAAATTTTTCCCGAAACTGAAATTTTTACTTTTATAGGAATAAAAGAAAACCATCCAGTTTTGCCTTCTCCAAACCCTCTAATTTGTTTATAATCATCGTCAGTTATTGTTGAAGATTTATGTTTTCTGAAAAAATAATCTCCAGCGGTAAGCTTTTGAACTCGATATAAACATTCTTTCAAAATATCACAATCTGGATTTTTCCAATCAATTTCTTCTTCTTTCAAACCCAGTAAAAACATATCATTAATATGCAACGTTGCAACTATTTCTTTTCCATCAGGAGGTAATTGATATGCTGTTTGTCCAGTTCTCTTTCTTTCCACAACTGTCCAAAAAGTTACTACCTCTTCTTTTAGATTTCCTTTTTCATCTTTATAAATTAAAACATGATGATTATTTCTAGGATTTACCCATTGGTTTACATTGTCCTTTAATTTTTCTGCTCCACCAATATTTTCTTTCATTCTTATTTTTAAAATAGGAACTGGCGCACCATTTCTATTAGGCAAGAAAATTTGTGGTTGCTTTACTCCGTTTTCATCAACAATAAAAAAAATATTTGCAGGAATTGTGCCTTTAACAAATCCGCCTAATTCTTGAATCCTTTTATGAATTAACTTTCTAATAGCTTCATCAACTACTTTTTCTAATTGCTTTTCTGTTGTTAAACTATCTATTGATTTCCTAACATGAAAGGCTTCGTCTCCATTAAAGTTTCGTTTTCCAAAAACAGTTTCTTTATGCAATTGTCCTCTTGCTGCAACCCCTTTATTGATATGAGTTACGCCGTTTTTCTCCACTTTTGTATATCTAACAGTTATGTCTTTAGCAATACGTTTGTGCGAAATCAAGATTTTATCTACTGCTTTTTCTGCATCAAATCGGAACGTTTCCCAAGGCATTGGAAAATCTTTTAAATCGTAGTTTCTATTGTAACGATTCCATTTTGATAATTCCTGCAAATAACTAGTCTTGCCACAAGCCATAACCAAAGCGTCAATGGCGTGATGACGATGGTCTTCACGAGTTTTAGCATTTTCATCATTCAAAACAGTATTCAAACCCCATTTTTGTCGCAAGTTAGCGGTCATTTGTCCAGGAGAAACATTTACTTTTTTACAAATTTGTTTCAAATACGTTGAAGCTTCTTTGCTTATAAATCGAGTGTCATTTAATTGTCTTGATGAAAAATCATCATCAAATTTTGTTTGTACAAATCGCTTGAATTTTTGGTAAGCATTTGGATATTCCTTGGTATCGGAAAACAATTTTAAAGCTCGTTCTTTTCTGGAAATCCAATCTAATTCATCATTTCCATAAAATTCAAAAGGTGTTTTATCTCCTTTTCGTCTGTTTTCATCAGCATAACACAATGTTTTATTATTGAAACTGTCGTTTAGCGAACGACTCCACGGATGGATATGCTCTATTTGGACTTCGCCAGTAAACAGCTTACTAACCGGAATTGTAACGCCAGTATAAGGACAAGTTTGCTTACATTCTTCCCAAAGTTTAAATTTCAAAATGTTATCATGTGAAACTCTTGTGTATTTTTCTACTTCGCTTTTTACTCTATCATTTTCTCGTTCTAAGCGTTTTTGATCTCTACGAATTTTATTTCGTTGCGATTTAGATATTTTCAAATCACGAGCCATTTCAACTTTTATCTCGTCCAATTCCCCATGCTCTTCAATTAATTCATTGACTAATTTTCGCAATTCAAACAAAGCTGTTATTACAATAGGATTTCTGATTGCTTGAATTTCCTTGTCGGCATCTTTGCCAACTGGTAGTTTATCTAATAATGCTGTAACATCAATTGTTGCAGAGTGGTGATATAGTTTTTTTAATTGTTTTTCATTTAATAAAAAGTCCTTCCGAAGTAACTCTTTAATAGTATCTATAAAACCACCCGAAATTTTAGACCGAACAATTCCTTCAACATTATCAATTAAATCTAGTTGTATTTGATTATTTTCTGATGAATCATTTTGCCATTTGTCTCCAAAAGTATTTTTAATTCCACCCATAACAACAGCCACATCATAGGTGTATCCTAGCTGAAGAAATGGCAAAATATTTCCAATTGCTTTTCGGCTCAAACTTGCATAGCCATCTTTTACATTAAATTTTGAAATGGCGATTGCCTGTTCTTCATTAAAATACCAATTCTTGATGGCGTAGTCTTTAAGATTCGATTTACTGTCAAAAAAATACAAAACGTGCCAAATATCTTCTTGCTCTTTCTCAGAAAACTCAAACCATTTTTTACCAAAGAATTTTTTGTTAGATAAATTAGAAATAGTATGTGTTCCAACTATTTGATCATCGTCTTTATAATTGAATTTGAATTCGGCACTTTCTTTGCCAATTACTTTTCGTAATTTCTTAAACTCAATTTTATCAGATAAAAGCAATAGGTCAATTAGTTTGTCCTTTTCGTGTTTAGAAATTTTAGTTCCGTTGTATTCAACGGTATTCACCCACTGCCAAATTCTAAATATTTCAACAGGAATAGCACTTATAGGGCATTTGGTTTTTGAAGTTTCGAACGAACAATTCCCAACCAAATGCTTTTGGGAACGCAATGGTCGTTGATGAAATAGAATACCATCTTCTTTGTAATTGTCTTGTTTTCTACCCCCAAAAAGAGTTTTCAAATCATTATTTAAAACGAAATGAAATTTGGCTTGTGTATCCCAAATTAGCTCAAATTCATCAATATACATTTTTCGAGTTGTATATCTATTTCGGATTCTTTCTAATCCATCCTGAAAAGGCTGGTTTTCTTTTGGATAAATTTCAAACAAATAAGAACCTAAAGATTTGCCTTCAATACTTTCTAATGTATCATCAATTCCAATTTTTCCCTCTTTGGCGTTTCCTTTAAAAATAGCTCCATCATCGCTTCCTCCTTTTCTACTATTGCTTAAAAAACCTCTTCTTTGAATTAAGTGATAAAAAATTCGACCAATTTCTTCCAATGATAATTTATTAGTCAATGCTTTCTGTCTTAATTCATAAGGATTTAACGCAAACCAGACAGCTAATTTTTCAGATGGAAATTGTTTGGTTATTTTCCAATCTTCAAAATCATGCGCAACCATAGGACACATATTATTTTCCGAGAGTGATCTTAACAATATTCTCTTCCTTAATCTCCTTCTAAAAAATTGGCGTCGTACACCTCTTGCACCTGTTCTACTTGCATTTTTGGAAATTTCATTATCTCCATCTCCCAAATTCTCAACACCCATTGGAAATATTCTACTTCCAATTCCTATAATTTTATTTAATTTATCATCAATCAAAGCCCACCCAATGCTATTTGTCCCTAAATCCAATCCTAATATTTTTGCCATAACAATCTGTATTTTGTAAGAATTTTTAAAGCTACGGAGAAAATAATTACCTGCTTTACGGTTTCCCTCATTGCAACCTAATTAATTTATATGTATATTTACAACTGATTAAAATTTCTAATCTTTAATCTTATCACAATAAGGCTATATGCCGTAGATGAAAATCTTAAGTCCTGCTTCGGTGGGACTTTTTTTTTGAAAACAATTCATAATTTTAACCCAAATGCCTAGCCCTGATGGAAGCGGCATCTCCCGATTTAGAAAAACAAGGCTTTTCAGCCGTAGTTTTTATTAATTGGGAATACAGCGGACAGCAGGAAATAGCTCCAAAAAAAAAGCCATTTAACCTAAAATGACTATAAATTAAGTTTTTGTTTTGTATTTTCATACTGCTTTAGTATCTTTCGAGTTGAATCTATTTAGAAACCTTACACATTGAAAAAATGTTAGAAGAAAAGAATGATAACCTGCCTGAAGCAGACGGAAAATTAGACAAAAATACTATTGAATCTAATTCATTAGAATCAAACGTTTTAGCAACTCACGCCACTGATCCAACAAATGAACCCGAAGCTGCTGTTCCCGCCGAAGAGAATGTAATAGCGCCAGAAACAGCAAATACAACTGCGCTTCATGCCATTACACAAACAAATGCAGCTGAAAGTGAAGACGAAACACTCAAAGAAAGTCACGATATTCCGATGCAGGATTATGATACCTTATCACTTGAAGTATTGGTCAACGAACTGAAAAATTTAGTTTCCAGCGACAAAATTTTGACTTTTAAGCAGCATATTGAAGAAATTAAAAAAGCATTTTTAGCTAAATACAACCACCTCCTCGAAGAAAAAAAAGAAGAATTTCTAGCAGAAAATCAAGACCCTAACGAAGAATTTCAATATCATTCTCCGTTGAAATCTCAATTTGATACTTATTACTCTCTTTTTAGAGATACTAAAAATACCCATTTCAAGAGCTTGCAAACGAATCTAAAAACAAATTTAGAAAATCGTTTGGCCATTGTTGAGGAATTAAAAGAGTTGATTAACCCTCAGGAAAACATCAAAGACACCTTAAAACATTTTAATGATTTAAGAGAACGATGGAAAACTGCCGGGCCAATTCCGAAGGACAAATACAACCACGTGTGGAATAACTTCCATTTTCATGTGGAAAATTTCTATGATTATCTGCATTTAGACCGGGAAGCGAGAGATTTGGATTTCAAACACAACTTAGAACAAAAACAAAAAATTGTAGCGCGTGTTGAAGAATTGGTTACTGAAGCTGATATTAACAAAGCCTTCAGAGAACTACAGGATTTACATCGAATCTGGAAGGAGGATATTGGACCGGTATCTAGAGAACATCGAGATGATATTTGGAATAAATTCAGTGATTTGACCAAGCAAATGCATGATAAACGAGAAGTTTTATTCGAAAATCAAAGAGGAACTGAACAAGAGAATTTAGAAAAGAAAAAAGAAATTATTGCTCAAATTGAAGTTTTGGCGACCGAGAAAGTGAATGCACATTCTCAATGGCTGGCTCAAATAGAAAAGGTAGAAGCCTTGAGAACTGCTTTCTTCTCTGCCGGAAAAGTGCCATCGGAGGTAAATGAGGATACTTGGGCCAGTTTTAAAACTGCTGTAAGAAATTTCAATTCTTTCAAAAATTCATTTTATAAAGACATTAAGAAAGACCAAAACGACAATTTAAGCAAGAAAACAGCTCTTGTAGCTAAAGCCAAAGAATTGCAGGAAAGCACTGATTTTGATGCTACAACTCCTATCATGAAACAAATTCAGGATGAATGGAAACAAATAGGGCATGTACCAAGAAAATATTCGGATAAAATATGGAAAGAGTTTAAGGATGCCTGCAATCATTATTTTGACAAATTAAAAGAGCAAAAAAATGAGGAAAATGGGGAAGAAGTAGCCGCTTTTGATGCTAAAAAAACCTACTTGGAAACCTTAAGAGAGTTCCAATTGATCGGAGACCATAAAACAGATTTAGACTCCATAAAATTGCATATTGAAACCTGGAAAAACTTTGGTAAAGTACCGTTCACAAGAAGACATATTGAGGGAAAATTCAACAAAATACTGGATGCCCTTTTTGAAAAATTAAGTTTGAGTAAAAAAGACACTGATATGTTGCGTTTCTCAAACAGAATGGATCATTTGTCAGAAAGCCATGATACGCGCAAATTAGATAATGAAAAGATTTTTGTAATGCGTAAAATTGATGAAGTTCAAAATGAAATTTTTCAATTGGAAAATAACATTCAGTTTTTTACCAATACCAGAAATGCAAAAAAAGAAAATTCCATCGTATTAGAAGTTCGTAAAAACATTGCTATTCATAAAGAGAGTCTTGATGTTTGGAAAGAAAAACTCAAACAATTACGAAACTTAAAAACCGAATAAATTTCAGCACATACTGGTGATCAAAACCTCGAGAATAAACTGCTCGAGGTTTTTTTATGGGGAGACACGACTTAGCTGATTTTAACATTTAACGTTCATTTATTAAAAAAAATTTCATAAAGTCAGTCTCCTTTTTTATGTTTACAAAATGAAATGGATTCAGAAAACTGTCTTTTTTATTGGCTTTTCAATAGCTCTGTTATTTGCTTTTAATGCAAATGCTATTTCATTGGATTCAATTCAAACAGAAAAGTCACATTCATTCTTTTCTGCTGACAGCATTCATTCTTCAGCTTTTATTCAACCACAGGTACATACTGTATTTGCTTTACATGATCGTTCTATTGATCCTAACGTTAGTAATTTTTACGAAAATTACTTGGTAGCTGTTCCAAATTTTAAAGCCTCTAAGTACATTATTCATTTTGCAAAACAAGACATCAACCGTTGTGAAATGGTTTCGCTCTTACTCTTTCCTTTTCATTTTTTCTGGTAATTTAAAGCACTGAAACCCTAATTAGAAGAATATATTTATCTTCTATTTTGAATTGATTCCTTTTTAGTTTTCAGTTCAATTAATCCTGCATTATAAATCTAAAAAAAATAAAAAAAATGGATACATCCGTAACTATAATTGGCCTGGTACTAACGTTAATAATCGCCATCCCCATTTTCTATTCCATTCGGTATAGTTCACTAAATAAAACAAAAATTAAATCAATAAAACAGAAATTCAGTCAAAACAATCGCTTTAATTTTGAGTTAATGGAAACACAAAACAAAAAAGTATTGGCTTTAGACCAAAAAAACAAAGGGTTTCTTTTGATGGATTTTAATGCCAAAAAAGAAGTTGTTTCTTTTGTAGATTTAAATACAATTCAGTCCTGTAAACTGATTCCAACAACGGAGAATAACAGCGATACGATAGTAAAAATTGAATTTCAATTTCATTACAAAGAAGGTGAAAAAACAGACACCATTCCATTTTACACAATTGAGAATGATCAAATAGGTCAGGTTTGTTTGCATGAAGATCATCAAATAGCTAAAAAATGGATAAAAATGATTCAGGATTGCATTACTATTTAAAGAACAAATTTCTTTGTGAAGAGGCTTTTGAAGCCTCTTTTTTTTGTAAAAGTTTTTTTTCAATATGATAATTGTCATTTTAATATGTGAGCAGTCGCTTTACTTTTGACTAACTATAAATGATTTTGCCATGAAAAATTCCTTAATACAAAAATACAATGTTTCGGAACCAAAATACACCAGTTATCCTAATTAGGATGAAATGGATTTTTCAGAAGAAATTTTGAAGAAATCTTTCACAGAGAGCAATCGTTCTGAAGGTATCAGTTTGCATATCCATTTGCCTTTTAATACCAAAGAATATGAGCAAATGCGAACAATGTATCGTTAGAGAATTTAGCTCTTTAAAAACCTTAACAAAAGACGAATTACTAAAACTTTCTTATTGTAAAACCTCCCATAGTAGTAAAAAAGGAGCGGTTACATTTGAAGAGGGAGATAATGTAAATGGTATTTACTATCTAAAAGATGGTATTTGTATTCCAAAATCAGAAGTGATGGGATGCTTTGGCAAGAACAATCAGTTTTCGATGAATGTGATGAAAAGCATTTGCGGTGATCTAAAAGAAGCCGACGATCACATGGTGCATTTAGCCAAAAAAACAGTCAAGAGAAGATTAGCCGGGACGCTTCTCTATTTGCATGACACCTTTGGGAAAAACGAAGATAACTCCTTAAAAGTACAACTTTAGAGAAATGAACTAGCCAGCATGATTGGAACAGCCATTGAAAGCTGTATCCGTTTACTTTCGGATTTAAAAAAACTAGGATTGATTGAATTATCCGGTAAAAAAATCGTTTTAAAAAGACATCAATTCACTCAAAAAATTAGCTAATTAATTCCATTTGCTTTACTCTTTCTTGTTCATTACAAAATAATACACCGGAATTCCTAACGCCACAATGCACAATCCCAATCCCGTATTGAAGGTATCATAAATCAGTAAAGTCAGACAAATGGCTGATGTCACCACAATATAAAGTGCGGGTACAACCGGATATCCAAACGCTTTATAAGGCCTATCGGCATTGGGTTCTTTTTTTCTAAGAATGAAAACTCCCAGAATAGTCAGGATATAAAACAACAATGACGCAAAAGTAGCATAGGTTAATAAGTCCCCAAATTTTCCTGAAATACAAAGCATACAAGCCCAAATGCATTGCACCCACAATGCTTTGGCCGGAACCTGGTTTTTATTCAGTTCTGTAGCCTGTTTAAAAAAAAGTCCGTCTTTTGCCATAGCAAAAAATAATCGTCCTCCCGAAAGAATCAATCCGCTGTTGCATCCAAAAGTAGAAACCATAATCAATGCACCCATTACAAAAACGCCTACATTTCCCATAATCATACTTGCTGCGGCCGCTCCTACTCTATCATTACTGGCAAACATGATTCCGTTACTGGCAATATCAGCAGCGTTTGGAGCTCCCTGCATTGGCAATAAAGCCAAATACGCCAGATTTGCTAAAACATAAATAACAGTAACAATTAAGGTTCCAAGAAACAAACTACGGGGGATATTCTTTTTAGGTTCTTTAATTTCCCCTGCAATGAAAGTGACATTATTCCATGCATCACTAGAAAACAAGGAATTAATAATGGTAGCTCCTGCTGCTCCCAAAATAGCCATTCCTGCTAATTTTGTTACTGTAATTGTTCCGTCAGGATTGACTACCGTTTTGCTGGCTTCCCACATAGTTGCGAAATTATTGGACAAAACATCCGTTTGCAGACCCACGTATAATCCTAAAATTATCAAGGCAAAAAGCGCTATTAATTTTGCCGAAGTAAAGAGCAACTGAACTGTTTTTCCGCTTTCTACTCCTTTGGTATTGATGTAGGTTAACAGGATTATACTAAAAATAGCCAATACTTTTTGATACGAAAAAATAAAATCAGTACCGACTGTAAAAAGAGTTTGATCTAAAACAGGAAAGAATATAGCGGTATAATTCGCAAAAGTAACCGCTATAGCCGCAATAACTCCCGTTTGAATTACTGTAAAAACAGTCCAACCATACAGGAAAGAAACCAATCGCCCATAAGCGCGTTGAATATACACAAATTGTCCGCCCGCATTAGGCATCATTCCTGCCAATTCTCCATAACTCAATGCAGCGGCGACCGTGATTAATCCCGTTACCAACCAAATAACTAATAACCAGGCAGCAGAACCAATATCTCTTGCCATGGCTGATGTTACAATGAAAATTCCGGATCCTATCATAGAACCGGCAACTAAACTCGTGGCATCGATTAATCCTAAAGAACGTTTTAACTCGGTTTTAATTTCTGACATTGGTATTTTAATTGTTTATTGGATATTAAAAATCTGAACACTATAATTTCTTCGCTTCTTCCCAAAATTGAGGTGTTTGGAAATCATAGATTTCCAATTCCTATTTGTTAGGAAGACGCTTCGCTTCTTCCCAAAAAACATCCATTTCAGCAAGTGTCATATCCATTAAAGGTTTTCCCAATTCTCCTGCTTTACTTTCCAAATATTGAAAGCGCTTGATAAATTTTTTATTGGTTCGTTCCAAAGCATCTTCTGGATTTACATTTAAAAATCGGGCATAATTGATCATTGAAAATAAAACATCCCCAAATTCGGCTTCAATTTTATCCTGATCTCCTGCTTCAACCTCAACGTGTAATTCGTCTAATTCTTCTTGAACCTTATCCCAAACCTGATGCGATTCTTCCCAATCAAAACCCACTCCTTTTACTTTCTCCTGGATTCGGCTTGCTTTTACTAATGCGGGTAAACTTCTTGGAACACCTTCCAGAACGGACTTTCTGCCTTCTTTGAGTTTTAGTTTTTCCCAGTTTTGTTTCACTTCTTCCTCGTCTTTTACCACCACATCACTGTAAATATGGGGATGACGGTGAATTAGCTTTTCACAAATTTCATTACACACATCAGCAATGTCAAAATCGTTCGTCTCGCTTCCTATTTTGGCATAAAAAACAATATGCAACAACAAATCACCCAATTCTTTTTTGACTTCGTTCAAATCATTGTCTAAAATAGCATCGCCTAATTCATAGGTTTCTTCAATGGTAAGATGGCGCAAGGTTTGCATAGTTTGCTTTTTGTCCCAAGGACATCTTTCACGCAAATCATCCATAATATCTAATACTCGTTCGAAAGCTTGCAGTTGGTTTTGTCTTGAATTCATTAGGGATAGTTTTTGGTAAAAATAAAAAAATCCTGTTCAGAAAAACAACTGAACAGGATTAAATAGTATTTTAAAATATGATTATTCTTTTTTAGCTTTTGCTTTTTTAGCAGGAGCGTTAACTTCCGCTACTGGAGTTTCTTCGGCTGAAACCTCTTCTGTCACTGCAGCAGCAGGAGCTTCATCAGTAACAAGTCCTTTTGCTTGAAGCATATTATACCAGTTCAGCACTTTTTTGATATCAGAAGGATATACTCTTTCTTCATCATAATCAGGTAAAACTTCTTTGAAATAAGCCATCAATGTAGTGTTGTCTTCTTTATGGGATATTGCCGCACCTTTGCTTTCTTTATCAGCAATTTTTTGCATGATTTCAGCTAAAGGTTTTTCGCCTTCATAGGTATAAATTGAAATTTCCGATAGTAAGCTTACATTGCTTTTCAAGTTTACGGTGATTTTTTTTCCATCCGCTAATGATTCTGCTACAAATCCGGTTCTTGTTTGCACTTTCAATACATATAAACCTGGTTTCCCAGAAATGGCTAATATTTTTTCTAAATTCATGTTATTGTGGAATTATTATTAAGAATTTGACTTATTTATTTTTATTTGAAACCAAAAATCATACCAAGCGAAGTTAAAAAGCTGTTTTATCTTCCTTTTTTGGCAAAGAATTTCATTCGGTAGTCTTGGAATGTTTTTCCCTCTAAAATGTTTTTCAGTTTCTTTTGAATCAATCGTTTTTTTAATGACGAAATTTTATCGGTGAATAAAATTCCTTCAATATGATCGTATTCATGTTGGATTACTCTGGCGATTAATCCCTCAAAAACTTCGGTTTTCATTACAAAATCCTCTTCGCAATACTCAATTGTAATGGTTGGATTTCTGTATACATCCTCTCTGACATCCGGAATACTCAGACAGCCTTCATTGAAACTCCATTCTTCACCTTCTTCTTTTATCATTTTTGCATTGATAAAGGTTTTTTTGAATCCTTTTAATTCTTTTTGTTCTGCATCTTCTAATTCCTCATCGTCGCTAAAAGGAGTCGTGTCGATTACAAATAAACGAAGCGCTAATCCTACTTGTGGCGCAGCAAGACCCACACCATAGGCATTATACATCGTTTCATACATATTGGCAATCGTTTCTTTCAAGTTTGGATGTTCTGGTGAAAGAACTTCCCCTGTTTTTCTTAAAACTGGATCACCATATCCTATAATTGGTAAAATCATTCGTGGTATATTAAATATTAGCTATTAAAATCGAAATAAGTTCTCTTTTAATTCAGTTTGCAAAAATAGTAAAAAAATAGCCAATGAATAATGCTCTAATGATAATTCATCACTATTTAAAATTTAGGTTAAAAGACCGATAGTATTCCCTTTAAAAATTCTTACAATCCTTACCTTTGCAAGCAATGCAATTGTATGATTCATAAAATCCAAAAATTTACCGATACGACGTATTTCACTAATGCCCTAAAAGTAACTATCGCCACTGTAATTCCGGTGATGCTGTTTTCTTTTTTTGGCAAATTCGAAGTAGGTTTTACAATAGCTCTTGGAGCCTTTTTTACTTATCCCAGTGACATTCCAAGTAGTCTGAAACATAAAGTCAACGGGATTCTTGTAGCCACCATTCTTGTTGCTGGTGTGAATTTGCTAGTAAATATAATTTATCCGTATTCTTGGATTTTTTATCCTTTTTTAGCCCTGTTAGTTTTCCTGACATCCATGTTATCCGTTTACGGACAACGAGCTACAATGGTTTCTTTCTCCACCCTGATTTCACTCTCCTTGACATTTTCTAATATAAATACCGGTTGGGCAATGGTGCAACATTCGGGTTTGATTCTAGCAGGAGGATTATTCTACCTCGTTGTTTCCCTTATTTTTCACTACATCAGACCACATCGCTACATCGAATTACAAATTGCTGAATGCATCAAACTTACGGCTAAATATTTGAAACTAAGAGGAGATTTATGGACCATAGACGCCGATAAAAAAGCAATTATTGAAAAGCAGTTAAACCTTCAGGTCGAGTTGAACACCATTCATCAAAACATAAGAGAAGTATTAATTAACAGCCATATAAGCGCTGGTTCTTCAAATCAAAATCGAAAAATGTTGCTTGTTTTTATAGCAATGGTAGAAATCCTTGAAGTGGCATTGTCTACAGCATTTGACCATGAAAAATTGCACCAAAAATTCGACAATCATCCGAAGGTGTTGCTGACGTATCAAAACTTAGCCTACAATTTGGCCGCAAGTTTGAAGCAATTATCCAAAAGTGTAAAAAAACGAACGAATTATATTCCAAAACACACATTGCTAAACGATTTGAACGCCTTACAGCTGGCAATCACTGATTATGAGAAGGATTTGGGAAAAAATTATGCCTCAGAAGGCGTTTTTATGCTTACCACTATGCTGGAATATGCGGAAAAACAAGTCGAGAAAATAAAAATTGTAGAACGTGCTTTTACCTCAATTGTTAATTTACAGGATTTTACAGGAATCGATACCGATTTAGAAAAATTCTTAACACCGCAGTATTATCCGTGGCGCACTCTGACCGAG
Source organism: Flavobacterium sp. RSP15 (assembly GCF_003968755.1). Taxonomy (GTDB): domain Bacteria; phylum Bacteroidota; class Bacteroidia; order Flavobacteriales; family Flavobacteriaceae; genus Flavobacterium. The sequence continues at coordinate 238,999 of NZ_RYDL01000003.1, forward strand.
AATCTGAGTTTTTCCTCCACTATTTTCAGGCATTCCTTACGATTAACAATAGCGCTATTAGTTGGTTTTATTATTGGAAAAATACTGCCTTTTCATAATGTATACTGGATTTTATTGACTATTATCGTTATCATGCGACCCGGTTACGGCTTGACTAAACAACGTTCTTTTCATAGAATTCTAGGTACTGTTTTAGGTGGATTAATTGCCTTTGGAATTCTTTTCTTTGTCAAAGACAACATTATAATCAGTATTCTTTCTATTCTTTGCTTGCTTTTAGGATTCTCTTTTACCCAAACAAATTACAAAGTCAGTGCCACATTTGTAACCATGTATGTTGTTTTTATTTATGGAATTGTGACTCCTAACATAGGGGATCTTGTTCAATTTAGAATACTGGACACCATTGTAGGTGCCGGTCTTGCTTTTTTGGCCAATCATTTTTTATGGCCTTCTTGGGAATTTTTAAACATGCCCATGCATTTAGAAAAATCCATCAATGCCAATCAAAATTACCTGAAGGAAATTTCAATTTTTTATAATAAAAAAGGAACCGTTTCTACATCGTACCGCTTGGCTCGTAAAAATGCTTTCATCGAGATTGGGAATTTAATGGCTTCTTTTCAGAGAATGGCACAAGAGCCTAAATCAAAACAAAAACAGCTGCCTAAAGTCTATAAACTAACGGTATTAAATCACTCTCTTCTCTCCTCATTAGCGTCTCTAGGAACTTACATTCAATCCCATAAAACAACCTCCGCATCTGAAGCATTCAATGTGGTGGTGGATACTGTGATTAGAAATCTGGATGAGGCTATTGCACTTTTGAAGGAAAATGATTTCAAGCTAAAAGAAAACCTTCCCAAAGAGGATTTAGCGCTACGTTTTACCGAATTGAAAAATATACGTGCCCGAGAATTGAAAGCAGGAATTCCTATTGATGAAAAGGCTTTTCAATTGAAAATGCAAGAAGCACAATTGGTAATCGAACAATTAATCTGGCTGACCAGTTTATCCGAAACTATTTTAAAAACCACAACAGCATTAAAGGAATCTTAACAAGAAAAGCGCTTGAACCAGATTCTTATCTAATTCAAACGCTTTTTATTTTTGTGCTGACTTTCTAATTATTCAGTTTTAGGACGGCAGCCGTTTCTTTTCTGATTTTCTCTAATAAAATTGGATCTTCATTGAGATTTTGACCATAAGAAGGAATCATGATTTTTAATTTCTCCTGCCACTCCGCCGTTTTAATTTCCTCTTTGAAACATCTTCCTATCAAATCTATCATTATAGAAACTGCTGTTGAAGCACCTGGAGAAGCCCCCAGCAAAACGGATAAAGATCCATCTGCAGTGGTAATTACTTCGGTACCAAACTCCAGTATGCCTCCTTCTTTTTCGTCTTTTTTTATCACTTGTACCCGTTGTCCGGCACGTTCAATTTTCCAGTCTTTGGATCGTGCCTTGGGAACATATTCTCTTAACGCATTAATTCGGTCTTTAGGGGATTGGCGCACTTGCTCAATTAAATATTTGGTAAGGGGTATATTCTTAATACCTGCGGCTAACATTGGAATAATATTATCTGATTTTATCGATAAAGGTAAATCTGAATAGGAGCCATTTTTTAAAAACCTAGTCGAAAAACCCGCAAAAGGACCAAAAAGCAATTGCTTTTCTCCATTTATCATTCGGGAATCAATATGTGGTACAGACATTGGTGGTGCTCCCACGCTTGCCTTACCATATACTTTAGCCTGGTGTTTTGCAATCACTTCCGGATTTGTGCATTTTAGCCATTGTCCGCTCACTGGGAAGCCGCCATAGCCTTTGCCTTCGGGCACATTTGCTTTTTCTAATAATGGCAAGGAACCACCCCCAGCACCAATGAAAACAAATTTAGAGTATGTTTTTCTCTTTTGACCGGAAGCTAAATCAGTGATTTTTATGCGCCATAACTTATCTTCTCGTTGTTTTAATTTTTGAACTTCGTGGTTATAATGAATGGTAACCCCATCTAGTTTTGCTAAATAACCAAAAATACTTCGGGTCAATTCTCCAAAATTTACATCTGTCCCAATTGCCATTGAACTGGCGGCCACTTTTTCGGTTTCTGATCTCCCTTCCATAACCAGCGGCATCCATTCTTTTAATTGTGCAAAATCAGTACTAAAAACCATTTGCTTAAAAAGAGGATTCAAATGCAACGCGTCAAATCTTTTTTTAAGATAAGCAACATTTTTTTCTCCCCATACAAAACTTATGTGGGGAATGCTTTTAATAAAATTTTCAGGAGAAGGAACTCTGTTTTCTTGAACGAGATATGCCCAGAACTGTCTGGAAACTTCGAAAGACTCCGCGATACTGATCGCTTTTTTTGGGCTGATGCTTCCATCAGGTCCTACGGGAGTGTAATTGAGTTCACAAAAAGCAGCATGTCCAGTTCCTGCATTATTCCATGCATCAGAGCTTTCAGCCGCCGCTCTATCTAATCGTTCGTAAATTTCAATTTTTATATCCGGTTGCAGTTCTTTTAGGATTAAGCCCAGCGTGGCGCTCATAATTCCAGCTCCAATAAGAACTACTTCACTATTTGTACGTATGGTTGTGTCAGGCATAACTAGATTTTAAAGTGCAAAGGTAAATGATATATTCACAAAAAAAAGCATAAATTTTACCTCAAAAGTTACATTTATCAAACCGTTTTAGCAAAAAAATAGCTTTTTTACACTGATTTTAAAATTTTTTCCTGGTCAAATAGTCCTGAAGCATAATCGTGGCCGATATTTCGTCAATAAGTGCTTTGTTTTGACGCTGTTTCTTACTCATGCCGCTATCTATCATGGATTGAAAAGCCATTTTTGAAGTAAACCGTTCATCAACCCGAATGACTTTCATCTCCGGAAAATGATTGGTAAAGTGCGTTACAAATCCTTTAATGATCGAAGCACTTTCTGAGGGTTCGCCATTCATTTGTTTGGGTTCACCAATAAGAACGGCTTCTACTTTTTCTTTGAAAAAATAATCCTTCAAAAAAGCAATTGCAGTTGCCGATGGGATTGTGGTTAAACCCGAAGCTATAATTTGCATTTCATCAGTTACCGCTATTCCGGTTCGTTTTTGACCGTAGTCTATGGAGAGAATTCTAGGCATTTATAAGAAGTTTTACAAACATATTGAGCTTAATCGGCTAAATCCATAAAAAAATCAGAATAATTAATTTTCATATTTTGAAATCACTTTATCAAGATAGGCATCAACTTAGTATATTGTATAAAGTTTTGCCGTACCATTATGATTTTTTTCTAGTGAAGCGTCTACTTTTTTTTATTTCTAGTAAACGCCTCATCTTCCTGTACTATTTACTATTGTGAGTTCATCTGATGAAAAGAAACTCAATAACTCCAGAATTTTGGCTTTGATTTCGGGTTGAAATTCTAATCTAATGGTTTCCATAGTACCTACAATTTAAAGTACAAATATATAACATTTTCAAATTAATTTGACTTTTTGCTTTTAGTTAAAAACCCTATCTTTGTCAAAAATCTATCAAAAATGAATCCATTACAGCCGATTATAGAACAAGCTTGGGAAAACCGTGCTTTGTTACAAGAAACTACAACAACTGATGCTATCAGAGCAGTTATTGAATTATTAGATACCGGAAAATTACGTGTTGCTGAACCAGTTGGAGCGGGATGGCAAGTAAACGAATGGGTAAAAAAAGCAGTAGTAATGTATTTCCCTATTCAAAAAATGGAAACATTAGAGTCTGGAATTTTCGAATACCATGACAAAATGTTATTGAAAAGAGGCTATGCCGAGAAAGGAATTCGTGTTGTTCCTAACGCAGTAGCGCGTTACGGTGCTTATATTTCCAGTGGTGTTATCTTGATGCCAAGTTATGTAAACATTGGTGCTTATGTAGACGAAGGAACTATGGTAGACACATGGGCAACCGTAGGTAGTTGTGCTCAAATAGGTAAAAACGTACACTTAAGCGGTGGCGTTGGTATTGGTGGCGTACTTGAACCTTTGCAAGCGGCTCCTGTAATTATTGAAGACGGCGCTTTCATTGGTTCCAGATGTATCGTAGTTGAAGGGGTACATGTTGGGAAAGAAGCTGTACTTGGTGCCAATGTTTGCCTGACTGCCTCCACAAAAATTATTGATGTAACCGGAGAAACTCCCGTTGAAATGAAGGGATATGTTCCTGCCCGTTCCGTTGTGATTCCTGGAAGTTATACAAAAACATTTCCTGCTGGAGATTTTCAAGTCCCTTGTGCTTTGATCATTGGAACTCGTAAACCATCCACTGATTTGAAAACATCATTGAACAATGCGTTACGTGAATATGATGTTGCGGTTTAATATGTTTTAAAACAAAAAAAAAGTGTATATTCCTCCCTTCAACGGGAGGTTTTTTTATGTTATGAAGATACTAGTAATACAACAAAAAATGATTGGCGATGTTTTGATTAGTAGTATAATCTGCAACAATCTTCGTGTAGCCTATCCGGAAGCCCAAATCGATTATTTGGTTTATGAATCAACTACACCTGTATTACAAGGAAACCCAAATCTTGACACTGTTATTTTATTTAAAGAAAAACATCGTAAAAACAAAAAGGAATTCTTCAAATTAGCCCTTCAAATTAGGGAAAATGAATATGATTTACTTATTGATGCCTACTCTAAACTGGAGAGTTGGCTCATTGTATTATTGAGCGGAGCCAAAAGGAAAATTTCCTACCGAAAAAAAGGTCGAAACTTTTTGTACACAACCACTGTCCCATTTGAATCATTTCCAAAAACAAGTTTGGGTTTAGCCATCGAAAGGCGCTTATCCTTATTAAAACCTTTGCATTTACCCATTGAAATTGATCCGTTTCCGAAATTATTTGTTACGGCAAAAGAAAAGCAAGTAGCAATAACCCTTTTTGAAAACCATCATGTTAGAAAAGACAGAAAAACGGTTATGATTAGTCTTTTGGGAAGCGAAAAACTAAAAACATATCCATTAGAATATATGGCAAAAGTAGTAGATGCGATTGTTGAAAATCAGGATGTAAATATCCTTTTTAATTATTTTCCAAAGCAAATTGATGATGCTACAATAATTTTTGATGCCTGTAAACCCTCCACTAAAGAAAATATTTATTTTGACCTATTGGCCAATGATTTAAGAGGCTTTATTGCTATTATGAACCATTGTGATTTGATTATTGGAAACGATGGTGGTGCAATAAATATGGCCAAAGCGTTACACAAACCCTCCTTTATTATTTTTTCGCCTTGGATAGAAAAAAAAATATGGGCTACTTTTGAAGATGGAAAACAACACATGTCAGTTCATCTAAATGATTTCAAACCTCAATTATTGCATTCGAAAACTGAAAAAGAACTCAAGAAAGAAGCGCTTTCTTTGTACCAAGAATTTACACCTGATTTATTTGGCGATAAAATTGAGTCGTTTATAAACCAAAATCTAAACACTATCCTTAAACCAAATATAACGGTGCATCAAAAAAAAGCGCCGATAAGTGCCTTAATCATAACCTATAATGAAGCAGAAAATATTAAATCTGTAATTAACGATTTAGATTTTGCAGAGGAGATTCTGGTAATTGATTCTTTTAGTACAGACCAAACAACAGCCATAGCTAGCTCCTATAAAAATGTAAAAGTAGTTCAACATGCATTCGAAAATTATGCTGCACAGCGCAACTTCGCAATACGTTTAGCCCAAAATAATTGGATTCTTTTCCTTGATGCTGACGAAAGAATTAGTGAAGCACTTAAAGATGAAATCATTGAAACAGTTTCTAAAAAAGAAAGTCAATCAGCCTATTTTTTCGACAGAACCTTTATGTTCCAAAACAAAAAACTACGCTTTAGTGGTTGGCAAACCGATAAGATATTCCGACTTTTTCAAAAAGATAAAGCCCATTATGCCTCTCATAAAATTGTTCATGAAAAACTAATTGTACACGGAAATATTGGCAAATTAAAAAACAAACTCATTCATTTCTCTTATAAAGACTATTCCAGTTACAAACAAAAAATGATTCATTATGGCCAATTAAAAGCCCAAGAAGAATTTAATAAAGGCACCAAACCAACATTATTTCACTTTTACATTCGCCCTCTGTATCAATTCCTGTACCAGTACATTATCAGGCTGGGGATTTTAGATGGCCAGAAAGGAATAACAATTTGCTATTTAAATGCACTTAGTGTCTATGTGCGTTTTCAGGAGTTAAAAAAACGTAATTCCTATTAAGATTCCCAGAATTTTAATTTCTTTTTTAATCGTTTCTTTTTTGCGAATTTCTCCTGAAATTCACCTGTTGCCTGCCACATTTTATCAAAAATTGAAGTGCTTGACTCCCTATAATACTTTGCATATTCATCGCTCATGACCGCAATCATTTCCTTTTTTGGCGTAAGCCTGCTTAAGTTTTTCATTCTTGCATCAAAATCCATTTCATCATGAAAAGTCATTCGGTTCAAGTCGACTAAATAAAAACTAAACTGAGCGTCCGCTACCTTTTTGATCAACGTATTTCCGGGAGAGTGGTCTAAAAATTCAATTCCTTTTTCATGCAAATCGAAAGAAAATTTAGTAAACTGTCTCAAAATAGCGTCATGATCCGGATAATCTGGAATTTCAACGAGTTCTCTAAATGTCAAGTCGCTCTCAAGATGTTCACTTACATAATAACTTTCATTCAGTCCCCAAAAATCAAAATTCTCGAAATAAGCTATAGGTTGTGGCGTACCAATTCCCTTTTCTAATAAAATAGTTGCATATTCGAAAGAACGTCTGGCTTTAGATTTTCTAAAATATTTATAGGCTATTTTATTGATCATATTTGGAATTTTGAAGGATTTGATATTAATCATTTTCCTTTCTAATTCAAAAAGTTTTATTTTGTTTCTTTGACCGTCTCCAAAAAGAATTCCTAAATCAGAATTAAATTCTTTTATGAAACGGAGGACTTCATTGGAATTACCAACAGATTTAGAAAACATAAATTTTATAGTCATTTTTGTTCTTTTTGTACAATTATCTTAATGTTGATTTAATATTGGTTCCCAAAACTCCATCACTTTCGGTTTATTAATTCCGTGACATCCAAATGGTAGTTCATTGTTATTTAGCATCAATGCAATTTTAGGTTTTCGATCTATTGCAAAACGCAACGCTTCTATATAATCTGGTATTCTAAAATCAGGATTGAATTCAGCTGCCTTCAGCGACCAAAAAACATCTTCAATAGCATAGATTTCTTTTTCTTCAGCACGCAAAAAATCAAGAATAAATGGCTCGTTTTGCTTCACAACGGCATAATGAGAAGCTGTTTTACGCAATGAAAAGCCCCCATTTCCTACTTTAAAAAAAGTTTGCTCTCTGTCATTTTTCTTTTTAGATCTAAATTTTCTGGCAATCAAATTAAAAAATTTTGCCCAAATAGATTTCTTTAAACTAGCAATCCAAGGCGCCCCTATGTAATCATAACCTTGATTACACCAAAACGCTAATTCATCTTTAAAAACAAAAGCATCCAATTGATAAATTAAAATATATTCAGAATCTAAAAAACGTTCATAAAAGGAAGAAGACAATAGTAATTCATTATATCCTTCAATATTTTGGAAATACTTTTTTGGAAAATTCTCAACAGAAATCGCATCATACTTAGCTGTAATATACGAATTATCTAAACCTTCTGGCTGAACTAGAATAATTTCATATTTAACAAGCACTTTCAAACATCGCAAAAACGATTTCTCTTCAAGTTCCCCAAAATAGGATTTGTATATGGGGATGACAACTTTTACTGAATTTTTCATTTTATTATGTTACTTTTAGGTCAAAAAATATAAAACTGATTTGTATCTATTAATACTTTTTTTCGTAATCCGCATTGGCAATTTTTCCAGTTTCATCTATCTTCCAAGAGCTTGAATCATTGGCTGTTTTAAAATAAAAAAGTTGTTCTTCAGAAAGATTATCCATGTCAATATACCAACCGCCATGCAAAGCAACGTATGGGTAATCCGTACGCAAGGCTGTTTTGAATTTCTTGTTTTTCCTGTGGTAAAAAGGTTTGTATAAAGCAAAAGTAGTATCAATATCTGCATCAAAAACTCCTTCGGAAATCTTTTTTTTCCAAAATTTAGATTCCCAATTAATAACTTTTTCTCTATTAGGATTACTTAATGGAATGTCATCTATTTTTAATCCAAAACCTACTTTCATTCGTTTCTTGTTTTCAATTAAAGCCGATTGGAATTTTATCAAAAAATCCGCAGGACAATCTGCTAAAGGCACAATATCAGGATCAGTAACAACATAATATCCATTACCATATTTTATGAATAAATCATACTTTTTCCAAAAAACTAAATGTCCATAATTTTTTTTTAATCGATGAATTGTTACTTTCTTTTCGATTTTATCAAAATAACGCAATAATGGCTCATAGGTAGAATTATTGTCAATAATTACAAGGTTTGAAAAACCTCTTGATAATAAAAAATCAATAAGTTTTTTTAAATACTCCAATTGATTAAAACTTGTAATAATAATTGGGATTTTATAAGACTCGGTTAATGTCAAATCCTTGTAATCCAAACCTGAAAATTTGTAGAAATAAAAACAAATTCGAATATATAAATATTTTAAAACTGTCAGAACCATTTAAAAAAGAATGAATTAATATTCAAAAGCGAATCAATTGACATACAATTTCGTTATGTAATTGTTATAATAGGAAAACAAAAATAATCTTATAATTAATAAAAACTACACTATTCTGAATTAAATTTAAGATTTATACCAATTAGAAAGATTATTTTTGTGGCAGAATCTATCTAGAAATAATACATATGAATCTCAACGAAGAAATCCAAAAAGCTTACGAAGTCATAAAAGAAGGCGGAATCATCCTCTACCCCACTGATACCGTATGGGGAATTGGTTGTGACGCCACAAATCCAGAGGCTGTTGCTAAAATTTACAAACTTAAGAAAAGAGCCGAAACCCAAAGCATGATTGTTTTGATGAATGGCGATAAAATGATTTACAATGTATTCAAAGACATTCCGGAAGTAGCCTGGCAAATTATGGACTTCTCTGACCTGACCGATAGCGAACAGGCAAATCAAAACCCAACCACTTTAATTCTGGACAAACCACGAAACGTAGCACCCAATTTAATTGCAGCTGACAACTCACTAGGAATTAGACTTGTAAAGGAACCTTTTTGTTTTAAATTGATGGAAAAAATGAAAAAACCGTTGGTTTCCACATCAGCAAATATCTCCGGACAACCTACTCCAAAAAGTTTCAAAGAAATCAGTCCTGAAATTATAAAAGGCGTGGACTATGTTGTAAATTTGCATCGCGAAAAAATTGCCGGAAAACCATCTACAATCATAAAATTGACAAGTGATTCTCAGGTAAAAGTGATACGGAAATAATTGTTTTTTTACCGCTAATTCGCTAATTCAATTTTAAAAATGGATGATTTAATTTATAAAGATGAATGTTATAAAATTGTTGGACTCTTGTATGAAGTACACAAAAATCTTGGTAAAGGTTTCTCTGAAATAGTTTATAAAGATGCCTTAGAATTTGAATTTAACGAAAAGAATATTCACTATGAGAGGGAAAAAGAATATTCAGTTAATTATAAAAATTCAATTTTAAAACATAAATTTTATGCCGATTTTATTATCCAAGACAAAATAATTCTTGAAATAAAAACTGTCGAATGTTTTAACAATAGTCATTACAATCAGTGTTTAAATTATTTAAAAATTTCTGGAAACAAACTTGCAATATTGGTTAATTTTAACTTAACCTTTTTAGAATACAAACGTATCGTTGATACCAAAAAATAATTAGCGAATTCGCGGTAATAAAAAATGAACTACAAAACAGCATTACAAAATAAAATTTTCGAAGTCATCTCTCAAGCTTCTCAAGAACTTAGCGTTGACAGTTATGTGATTGGTGGTTTCGTAAGAGATTTACTTTTGAAGAGAGACTTTAAAAAAGACATTGATATTGTTGCCGTGGGCAGCGGAATTGAATTGGCTTTAAAAGTGTCACAACTGCTTCCTAACAAACCAAAAGTTCAGGTTTTCAAAACTTACGGAACAGCGATGCTGCGTTTTGAAGACACCGAAATTGAATTTGTTGGAGCCAGAAAAGAATCCTATCATTTTGAAAGCAGGAATCCAGTTGTAGAAAACGGCACTTTAGAAGACGACCAAAATCGTCGTGATTTCACCATAAATGCACTGGCTTTATCTTTGAACACCACTAATTTTGGAGAACTCTCTGATCCGTTCAATGGATTAGCCGATTTAGAACGCAAAATAATCAGAACCCCTTTGGATCCAGATATTACTTTCTCTGATGATCCATTACGCATGTTGAGAGGAATTCGTTTTGCAAACCAATTGGGATTTGAAATCGAAGAAGATTCGCTGAATTCGATAACCAAAAATGCGGAACGGATAAAAATTATTTCCGGAGAACGCATTGTAGATGAATTGAATAAAATACTTTCGACAGACAAACCGTCTATCGGATTCTTACTTTTGTTCAAAACAGGCCTTTTAGATATTATTCTTCCAGAATTGACTGCTTTGAACCAAGTTGAAGAAATTGAGGGGCACACCCATAAAAACAATTTTTATCACACGCTGGAAGTTGTTGATAATATTTGCCCACATACCGATGACGTTTGGTTGCGCTGGTCGGCGTTGTTACACGATATAGGCAAAGCACCAACGAAACGTTTTACTAAAAAACAAGGCTGGACCTTTCACGGACACGAATTTCTTGGTGGCAAAATGGCCAAAAAGATATTTGAACGTTTGCACATGCCGCTGAATCAAAAAATGAAATTTGTGCAAAAAATGGTCATGATGAGTTCACGTCCGATTGTTTTATCCCAGGATACGGTAACGGATTCTGCCGTGCGCCGTTTGGTTTTTGACGCTGGCGAAGATGTTGAGAATTTAATGACGCTATGCGAAGCGGATATCACTACTAAAAACCCAAATAAATTCAAGAAATACCACAATAACTTTGAAATTGTCCGCCAGAAAATTGTAGAAGTAGAAGAACGAGATCAGGTTCGTAATTTCCAACCGCCTATTTCAGGAGAGGAAATCATGGAACTATTCAATTTGCAGCCATCACGTGAAATTGGTGTTTTGAAAGAAGCGGTGAAAGAAGCGATTATCGAAGGAGAAATTCCTAATGAATATCAAGCAGCGTATGATTTTGTTTTGAAAAGAGGTGCAAAAATGGGTTTAAACAAAGTTTAACTTTTGTGTATTTTATTTCTAGACCAAAAAAAGATAATTTTACAAAAATATTATTTCAGTGCAAAAATACTTTTTAAATTCAGCTAAAATAGCTTTAGTACTTGTATATCTGGTCATATTTGCGGGTGCATTTGTGCGACTCACAGGCTCAGGAATGGGATGCCCAGATTGGCCAAAATGCTTTGGATATTACATTCCGCCAACAGAGCAAAAAGAATTGCTTTTTACCGCCGGAAAAGAATATGATAAAGGTCAAGTAATCATTAAAGAAGAATCACTACTAGTCGCTAAAACTGATTTTATATCAAAAGCAACTTTTGAGTCATCCAACTGGGAAAAATATACAAAACACGATTACGCTATTTTCAATCCTTTACACACTTGGATCGAATACATCAATCGCTTATTTGGTGCCCTGGCCGGGATTGCTTGTATTGTAACTTTTATACTATCATTCAGCTATTGGAAAGAAAACAAAAAAATTATTTTACTGAGTTTCTTGGTGTGCATTTTAATGGCGTTTCAAGCGTGGTTAGGCAAAACCGTCGTAGATTCAGTATTAAGTCCTTTTAAAATTACTGTACACATGCTTGCCGCTTTATTGATCGTCGCCATGCAATTAATAGTTATTTACGCCGTACAAAAAAATAGAAAGACAACCGTTTTGAACACAAAATTTAATTGGATATTGATGCTTTCATTACTTCTTACAATCATCCAAATAGTCTTAGGTACTGATGTTCGTGAACAAGTAGATATCATCGCTAAAACTGGAGCGCCTGAGGTATTGTGGCTAGAAAATCCTAGTATTGTTTTTTATATTCATCGTTCTTTTTCAATACTAGTCTTAGTCACTAATTTATATTTATTTACGTTAAACAGTAAACTAGCGTTAGGCTTTTCAAAGATAAAATGGGTGATTTTTCTGTTATCTTTAGAGATAATTTCAGGAATATTAATGTACTATTTTGACTTCCCATTTGGAACTCAAACCATACATATTGTAATAGCGACTCTACTATTTGGTGTGCAATTTTATATTATTTTAGAGTCTAAATCAAAAACAGTTATTCAATAAAATGAATACCTCTGACTATATTGTCACATTTACTTTTGTTTATGAAATAAAAAAATGTCTAAACTTGCCGCTCAAGATAAATTTTTAGATTTATCAGATTATGGAAGAAGCTTCGGGAAATTTCTAGCCAATCAATTAAAAAATACGCGTTTTACTCCCATTCACGTCACCATGCTTTTTGGCATTTCCGGCCTGATCGCCATTTACTATATTCTTGACGGATCCTACTTTCTGGCTGGTTTTTTCATCCTGCTGAAATCAGGAATCGATGCGGCCGATGGCGAATTAGCACGCTTAAAAAAAACGCCTTCTTACACCGGAAGATACCTGGACAGTGTGTTCGATATCGTTTTGAATTTTCTCTTTTTGATAACGATTTGTTATGTTTCAAAAACGACGCTGTGGCTGACCATTTTAGCCTTTATTGGAATCCAATTACAGGGCACTTTATACAATTACTACTATGTGATTTTAAGAAACAAATCCGTTGGCGGAGACACTACCAGTAAAATTTTTGAGTACAAATCACCCAGAGCTTTACCTGGCGAAACCCAAAAATCCGTCGATATTCTGTTCCTTGTTTATACCCTCGTATATGGCACATTCGACAAGATCATTCACACACTTGATAAAGAAGCTTACAAAGTAAAAACGTTCCCTAATTGGTTTATGACACTACTTTCTATCTACGGTTTGGGCTTCCAACTATTGATAATTGCGGTAATGTTACCTATGAATTTAATTGAATATATCATTCCGTTTTTTATACTTTACACGGCACTCATTTTTGTTTTAATTGGTATCCGAAAAACATTTTTAAAGGTATAAAAGCATTATAGACATATTCTATACTACACACATAATAAACTAAAAAAGAGTTATTTAATACCAATTATATACTTTATCTGTTTAATACCATTATCAGCCTATCCAACTCTTGAAATCAGAAACCTTTTCTCTACTCACAATTACTTCTTCGTCTTTGTAAGAAGGTAAAATAACTTTTAATCGGGAGTTGCTGTAGACTACAATTTCTTTTATTGCTTTAAGAGGAACTATTAATTTTCGGCTTACCCGATAAAAATCCTTTGGATCTAATTCCTGTTCCAAAAGTTCTAAAGTTGTTTCTATTAAATAATTCCTGTTGTCAAAAGTATGAAGATACGTTCCTTTATTTTCATTAAAAAAACACTCAATTTCATCGGCAGAAATCACCTTTAAATGTTGGCCTATTTTTACAGAAAATCTTTTTTTGTATTTTTTTTCAAATGGATTAGATAGCATTTTTTTGATTTGTTCAAAATCTAATTCTACTGGCTACGGCTGCGGCAAACGCACTAGATAAATCAGAAAAATCATCTACAAACTTTGATTCCCAATTGTTGAGTCGTAAAACTAAAATTTCCCCATTTCAGTACTGGAAGTACCATCATACGTTCCTTCGATAAAAATATTAGCACCGGAAACGGGTTTTCCTTTTTCATCTACCACTTTCCCGGAAACTGTATTTTGTGAAAAAATAGTCAAGCTAAACAATAAAAAGACAAATAAAAAAAATCGAATTAAGACTTTCCTTGGAATGATTTGGCTGTTTAATACATGTTAGTTTCATCGTATTTAATTTTTTTATAAAGCAAATGTATTTTAGAAAAGAAGGTGGCAAAACAATACTGAACTGTTGAAATACGAGGATGAGTTGTAATAATTTTAATTTTAGATTATATTTACAACGTACTATTGCGCTACAGTAGCAGGATCAGCATGAGGGATAGTAGTGAAAATCCTTTCTTGGCTCGATGTTAAAGCGAGACAAGAAAGATTGTAACGAATAGCCCGACCGGAGCTTTTGCGCAGGGCATGCCCAAAAACAAAAAAACTAAGTATGGAAATAAAAACCGAAAAAGAGAAAATGATTGCCGGAGAATATTATTTAGCAGGCGATCCTGTTTTAGTAAAAGACAGGCGAAAATCTAAAAATTTGCTCCACCGATTAAATGTTGTGGAATACAGAATAACTAAAAAAGCACGGGAAATTCTAAAAGAACTGATTCCCAATGCCGGAGCAAATCTATATATTGAACCTCCATTCTTTTGCGACTACGGCTACAATATCAGTTGTGGGGAAAACGTGTATTTTAATGTAAACTGTGTTGTTTTAGACTGTGCCAAGGTCACTATTGGTTCCAATGTGTTTTTTGCACCAGGAGTTCAATTGTACACCGCCACACATCCGCTGGATGCTGAACTGAGAAAAACGCTGGAAAATGCCTTACCAATAACCATTGGTGATGATTGCTGGATTGGAGGAAATTCCGTTATTTGTCCTGGAATCACTATTGGAAATGGCTGCGTTATTGGTGCAGGTTCAGTGGTTACTAAAGACATTCCTGATAATTCGTTAGCCGTTGGAAATCCAGCAAAAGTGATCCGGCAATTAAATCAACAATAATATGATCCAACTTAACAAAATTCACCATATTGCTATTATTTGTGCCAATTATCAAAAATCAAAAACGTTCTATACAACTGTTTTAGGACTTACCGTTATTCAGGAAATTTACCGTGAGGAAAGACGATCGTATAAACTTGATTTGGCACTTAACGGAGAATATGTAATAGAATTATTTTCTTTTCCAAATCCGCCAAAACGTCCATCCGCTCCTGAAGCGGCAGGAATGCGTCATTTAGCTTTTGAAGTAGATGATATTCAGAAAACACGCGAGTATTTTGTGAATCAAAACATCCCTTCCGAAGAAATACGTATCGATGAATTTACCAAAAAAAAGTTCTTCTTTATTGCCGATCCGGATGAATTACCTTTAGAATTTTATGAAAAATAAGATGCTTCCTAAATTTAAAAGAACAAAATAATACCAGAATCGCAAAAGAAAACCATGCCTTTCTTTTTTTAATTCTAATCTGGTTTTGTTTCTTTATCTTTGCAACATTGAGTTAAATTCTTTTTATTACACTAATAAAGATTCCATCCCCCTTTTAAATGAACACTACTGCAAGAATAAAAAAAAATTATCACTTTATTAAATTCCGAAAATTAGTTATTGTCTCCGTTTTGATTGGTTTTCTTTCTGCTTTTTTAGGTGTTATTTTAAAGAATGTTACAGAATATTATGAAGAAATATTTTTTCATCAAGCCGATCTCAATCCACTATTCTTAGTTATTTTCCCCATATTTGGATTGTCAATTATTTATTTTCTTAGGGAATATTTATTTAAGAAAAAAGAAAACAAAGGCATAAAAGAAATCTTTGAAAGCACCAATTCTAAATCTAAAAATTTACCCAGTTATAAAATCCCTTCTCATTTCATTAACGGATTATTAACCGTCGTTTTTGGCGGTTCCACCGGGATAGAAGTCTCAACTGTTGTGGCTTCGGCAACCATTGGCTCCGTTGCGCAAAGAAAGCAAAATGTGTTTAGACAATACAAAACTGAATTGATATGTGCCGGAATTGCCGCTGGAATTACCGCTATATTCAGCAGCCCGATCGCTGGAATTCTTTTTGCGATAGAAGTTATTTCTAGAAAAGTCACTCGCGCATTCTTACTCAGTAACTTGATTGCGGTAGCCATTGCTTTTGGGCTGGTATTTTTATTGGACGAAAAACCATTGTTTGCAGTAAATATTACAACTTGGCATCTCAACGCCATTCCCTACTTTATTCTTTTAGGCATTTTGTCAGGATTGAATTCCGTGTATCTAACGCGCAGTGTATTGTTTTTCAAAGCCCAATTTACGAGAATAAAAATTCCATATTTCAAAATTATAATAGGATCGCTGATTTTAAGTTCCTCTTTATTCCTGTTTCCACAGCTTTATGGCGAAGGCTATCATGCTATTAAAACTATATTTGTTAGTTCGAATGAAATGTCATTGACTTTCCCTCTGGCACTAACGATCATTGGC
The DNA here is from genome assembly GCF_003968755.1 of Flavobacterium sp. RSP15. Taxonomy (GTDB): domain Bacteria; phylum Bacteroidota; class Bacteroidia; order Flavobacteriales; family Flavobacteriaceae; genus Flavobacterium. Next base: position 255,356 of record NZ_RYDL01000003.1, read on the forward strand.
ATCATCATCCTGAAACCCATTGTAACATCAGCCACACTTGCTTCAGGAGGAGATGGAGGTGTTTTTGCACCAAGTCTTTTCATGGGTGCTTTTTTAGGATTACTTCTTGCTTTAGTTTCAAACACTTATTTTAATGCTCATGTAATTCCGATAAACTTTATTATCATGGGGATGGCTGCCGTTTTAAGCGCCAGTATTCATGCCCCTTTTACTGCTATTTTCTTAGTTTGTGGGCTAACGAATGATTACACTTTGTTTATTCCTATTTTGTTGGTTTGCTTAATATCAAAATATACGGCAAAAATGATTTACCCTTTTACCGTTTATTCCTATTCGCCAAGTTTAATAAAATAATCTCCTATGCACGTTCAAAAAATAAAAAGGAGTTATCGCAAAACCAAATACATCCTCTACAAGGAGACTTTGGTTGATTTTAAAGAACATTCCTGGGCTTTTTTGGGTTCTTTTATTGGGATTGGAATAATAGCCTATTTGCAATCAAAAGCTTTACCAGAATCTGATGTTATTTATTTAATTGGATCCTTTGGCGCATCGAGTGTATTGGTATATGGTGTGATTCAAAGTCCATTAGCACAGCCTAGAAACCTTATTGGCGGCCACCTGGTTTCAGCAATTATAGGCGTAACAATTGCTAAATTTGTCCCTGATATTCTATGGTTATCCGCACCGCTTGCAGTTTCCTTGTCTATAGTTTTAATGCAAATGACAAAGACGCTTCACCCGCCGGGAGGTGCCACAGCATTGATAGCCATAATTGGCTCCCCAAAAATTAAAGAACTGGGATACTGGTATGTGCTGTATCCTGTGCTAACTGGCTCACTCATACTCCTTGTTATTGCATTGATTGTAAATAACATGACATCAAAAAGACAATACCCAAATCATAAAAAATACCACCAGTACCGAAAAAGAGTAGCCCGTGTATTTAAAATAAAAAAACTGTAACTTTTTATTCAAATAAGTGATTTGAAAGCAAAAGTTACTTTCCTTCTTTTCTTCAAAAAGACTTTGACATTGATGTATTTCTTTCTCGTGCATACGCAAAAATCTTATTAACAAATCTGAAATCTGAAATCTAAATCTAAAATTATATTTTACCTTTGGACTTTTAATATAAATAAAGATTATGGTTTATAAATTTAGAGTGATTCTAGACGCGGAAGAAGATGTTTTTAGAGACATTGCAATACTTGAAGAAGATACTTTAGAAGATTTACACAATGCTATTTTCAATTCTTTTGGTTTTGACGGGATGGAAGTAGCTTCTTTTTATACTTGTGATGAGACTTGGAACCAAGAAGAGGAAATTTCACTTTTTGATACCGGTGATGTTCCCGGTGAGCAAAAAATCATGAGTGACTATCAATTATCTGATATTTTAGACAAACAAAATACCAAAATTCTTTATGTCTATGACTTTATCAATATGTGGACATTTCTTGTAGAACTTGCTGCTGTAGAAGACCAAGTGCTGGGTAATTTATACCCGGAAACTATTTTTTCTCATGGGGAAATGCCGGATGAAGCGATGGAGAAAAACTTTGAATCTGACAATGCCGATAACTATAATGATGAATTTGAAGATGGCTTGGACGAAGATGATCTGGACATGTTTGAAGGCGATGATAGTTTTGAAGACTACGGATTTGAGGAAAATTGGAATTAATTTTCAGATAGAAAGATTCAAAGTAACAAAGATTCAAAGGCTTTTAAAATAAAGAGGTATGAGTACATTTAGAGACTTATTAATTTGGCAAAAATCTATGATTTTAGTTACGGATCTCCACCAGTTAACAAATTCATTTCCAAAAGAATAAATTTACGGTTTGACTTCGCAAATCAGTAGAAGTTCAATATCAATTCCAAGTAATATTGCTGAAGGATATGGCAGAGACGATAACAAAGATTATTTAAAATTTTCGAATATTGCGATAGCTTCATTATTCAAAATGCAAACACAACTTGAAATATCATTCAATTTAAAACATACCAACGAAATTCAATTTAACAAAACATGCGGAGAAAGCAGAGAAATAGAAAGAATGTTAAGTTCATTCACTCGAAAAATTAAAGAGCGAATTTAAAACCTTAGTATCTTTGTCTCTTTGCTCCTTTGAACCTTATAAAAAATATGATCAACCTATATAACACACACATCGAGAACTTATCCATTCACAGAGTGGGTAATAAAAGCAGAAACGAAGCCATTTTTTTATCAGAGCAGCCCTTTAATTTAAATGATGAAATTGTTCCCTTGATGAAAGAATTTTTCTTTAAACCCTTTAGAGAAAAAGAAGAAAACTATTTTCAGTTTGCCCATGAAATTGATTTGGATTACAATGATATGTTCAAGTTTGCAACAGAAGTTTTTGACAATCCAAGTAGCGTTCATGAGATTTCTAAAAAAATCACAACCCACTTATTTGAGCAATCCAATCATCCGCATATCAAGAATGGCGAAGTGTACGTTACATATTTATCTAACGTAAGTATTGATAATAATGTGGTGGATGCGATAGGGATTTTCAAGAGTGAAATACAAGCGGATTTCTTGCAGTTTGAAGAAAAAGCAACACACTTAGAAATGATTTTACAACAAGGTGTGAGTCTGAATAAACTGGACAAAGGCTGCATCATTTTTAATTATAAAAAAGAAGAAGGATACAAAATCCTGACTGTTGACAGCAACCGCTATGATGCCAGATACTGGTTAGAACATTTCTTATCCGTAGATGCTTTTGAGGATGAAAACTTTATCACTAAAAAGTATTTAAAATTTTGCCAGAACTTTGCTAAGGATGTTGTTTTCCCTGCCGAGGACAAGAAAGAAGAAGTAATGTTCATGAACCGTTCCGTGAACTATTTTGCCAAAAATGATCAGTTTGAAGAAACTAATTTCCTGAACGAAGTTTTAGACAATCCAGACCTTATTCCTGAATTCAAGAACTACAAAATGGACAAAGGAGAAAAATACAGTATTGAAGATGTTACTTCTTTTCCTATTGCAAATGCAGCGGTTTCTGATGCTAGAAAATCAATCAAAAACATCATTAATTTAGACACACACATCCAAATTAAAATGGACTTTATCAATCCTGAAAGCGCTGAAAAATATGTTGAAAAAGGATGGGACGAGGAAAAACAAATGTACTACTATCTCGTTTATTTCAACAAAGAAGAGAAGAGCTAGTTTAAGTTTACAGTGTTCTATTGCCGTTTACAGCACCAATAATGATATGAATCTCCACTTACGAAAATGTAATTGGAGATTTTTTTTTAGAAATAAATGCAAAAACCAACCTAGTAAATTTGGTTTATTTGTAAATTTACGGTTCCTAAAAACTAATAAAATGGCGCATACGTTTTTTAAAGAAAGTCCGTTCAAAACCTTGATTTCATTTCATAAGCTTATCGAAGCCTTAGAAGAAATTGCGTTTACCAATATTGATTATCGCGCGAATTATGCAAAAGCATTACTTCAAGAAATTGAGCGTTTTCCGGTTCAAACTAAGCAATTTTTTAAAACACGGCAAAACCTTGCTTGAACTGAAAAACAGGAAAATTACACCTTTGTTTTGAATAAAGTACTGGTTTTGAAATTTCTGGTAATAAAATGAAAAGCGGCACTCATGATACCTCCCATTGATTTTGCACTTTTAAAATTCAAATCATTGGTGTACCGATAAAGCTCTAATCGCAATTGTTCAATATGCGCCTCCGGGGCGATTACATCTTCTCGCATAATTTTCAACAACCGCTTGATTCTGTTTTCGGCAGAAAGGATTCTTTTGGCGAGAACAGCTCTTTCTTCATCCTTATACTGTTCGATCGAACTATTTTGAAGCTTTTCTTTAACTAATTTTACCATGGGGTAATTTTCTTTAAAAAACTGAGGGCGGTACACTTTGAAATTTCCTTCGTAGCATTGCTGATCAAAATCAATCGCACGTATTTTATAGACCACTTGATCAAAATCATGGGTTGGCACAATTACATAATTATAGGAACGCATATCACCTAATAATCGAATCATACAGCGCTCATTGAACTTGACAAATTCTTTGGCTATTTGCGCTTTTTCGGTTTCAGTACAATCAACAAGCAATGTTTTCATAAACACATCACCAGGAATCCCCATAATATGTTCTTCTATTAAAGTGTCTTCGTATACTAAAAAATTTATTTTGTCCGGGGAAAGAATATGCTCTAATTCCAATCCGTAAATACGAGAAGCATCTGCTTTTTTAATATAAAAATGGGTATAATTATCATTCAATATGTTCCTGACTTTTATTCGAAAAGGCTTCGAATTTCCAAAAGTGCAGTAATCAATAGAATCCACATTCAAGAATTTAATAATCCCCAGGTTACCATCAGAATGGAGCAGTGAATAGATTTTTTTCAGGTTCAAATCAATTTCTTCCCGCTCAAAGTCATTGTAGTATACCCGTATCCATAAGGTATCCTGATCATTTTTATCATATACCGTTATTGATCCGGAAAAACGCAATAAGTCATCGTAAAAAATAGAAACTTTTGATAAGCGATCAAACCGTACCAAGTATTCTAAAAGTGATTTATTTACAGGATAGGATGGTTTTTTAAAAAGCATTACTGGCTCACTCATTGAAAAAAATTTAATACAAAATTACGATAAATTAAGGCGTTACCTGTGATTAGTTTCTAAAAGATATTTTAATAAATTCTCATTATTTTTCATAAAATAAATACTAACTAGACAATAAAACAAGATATAAATAGTAAAACGATCATTTTATATTAAAAACATTTGATACAAAAAAAAATAACGTTTACATTTGATAGTTTCTAAAACTTTTTAACAATTTAAAACCTACTAATGAAGAACAAACTAGAACTTTATTTCAGGGCGGCTCAATCTGCTAAGATTGGAATATGGAAAATGGACTTGCAAACGAATCACATTTTTTGGGATGCGGTTACGAAATGTATTCTGGAAGTTCCTGAAAATTTTGAGCCCATAATTGGGAATGGAATTAATTTTTACACCATGGGCGAGAATAGAGACCGGATCAAAGTTCTTATTAATAGTGCAATAAACCACGGGATTCCATTTAGTGATAAATTTGAGATTACAACCGCAAAAAACAATATCAAATATGTAGAATGTATTTGTCAAGTCGATGTGATTGATGGAAAAGCGGTACATTTATTAGGTACTTTTCAAGACATTACAAAGGAGCAAAATCTAATCAATGAACTTCAGCTCAGTGTTGAAAAATTCTCTTCCGTTTTTTCCAGTGCCAATGATGCCATCCTAATTATAGACACCTCTAATGGTATTATTACAGACTGTAATTCCAGATCCACCGAACTTACCGGATATTATGATTCGGAAATTAAAGGAATACATCATTCGAAACTGTTTCCTGTCGCATTTGGAAAAGAGCTTCGTTTCTTCTTAAAATACAATTTAACAAAGAATGAATATAAGGTCAACGAAACATCCATAAAGACTAAATCCGGAAATTCAATTGCTGTTGAAATTGCTTCTGGCAAAAAATTCATGGTCGACAACATTACCTATTTAGTCTGTTTTATCAGAGATATCAGCGAAAGAAAAAATGTTGAAGCAAAATTGAGTTTGCTTTCCCTAGCAGCCTCAGAAACTACAGACACCATTGTAATTGCAAATCCTAACGGTGAAGCAGTATGGGCAAATCAGGCTTATTTAGACCTTACAGGGTTGAAAATGGGAGAAGTAATAGGCCAAAAACCCGGTTATGCCTCTAAAGGTCCAGAAACGGATGAACAAGCCAGCGAATTTTTGCGAAAGGCAATTCAGAATCAGGAAAGTATAAAAATCACCATCCTTAATTACACTAAAAACAAAGAAAAATATTGGTTTGAACTCAATATAACAACGGTATTTGACAGACATAATACCTTTATTCATTTCATAGGTGTAGGCCGAAATGTAACCTCAAGAATTGAAAAAGAAATAGAATTAAAAAAATTATTGGATATTACCAACATTCAAAATAATAAATTATATAATTTCACACATATTGTTTCCCACAACATCCGCTCCCACACCAGCAATCTATCTATGGTAATTGATGTGATAGATCATACCGATGATATTACTGAAAAATTATCTTATTTTGATTTATTCAAAGAAGGCACCCAAAAACTCTCTGAAACAATTGAATATTTGAATGAGATTATAACCATTCAGCAAAAAATAAATATTGAAAAAAAAGGAATTCGCTTAAGGCACGAAATTGAAAAAACAAGAATGGCTTTGAGTCAGGCAATCAAAGAGAGTAAAATAGTAATTACTAACACCATTCCTGACCATTTGATCGTAAATGCTATTCCCGCTTATTTAGACAGCATATTACTCAATTTATTTACCAATGCGATTAAATACAAATCCCCCCATAGAACTGCAACTTTAGAAATAAGCTACGAAACTAAAGACAATTATAGCGTTATTAATTTCAAAGATAATGGTCTGGGCTTAGATTTAGAAAAAAATGGACATAAACTTTTTGGTATGTACAAAACGTTTCACGGCAATGAAGACGCGAAAGGAATTGGATTATTCTTAACCAAAAACCAGCTGGAAGCCATGAGTGGAAAAATTGAAGTAGAAAGTGAAGTGGGGCAAGGTTCTAATTTTAAAATTTATTTATATGAAGAATAAATTAACATACATCATTGACGATGATAAATTAACTGTAAAATTGATAAGCATTCTCATTTCTAAAAACAAGTTTTGTGACGAAATTGAATCTTTTCATAACCCGCAATTAGCCTTAGATAAATTAAAACACTATTTTGATACTAATGAAAACCTGCCGGACATTATTTTATTAGATTTAAATATGCCGGTCATGGATGGTTGGCAATTTTTAGATGAATTTTTGCTGATAGCCTCAGAAAAAAAAATTACTATTTTCATCATGACGTCCTCAATTGACCCTAATGATATTGAAAAGGCAAAAAAATACCATGTTGTAAAAGACTATATAGACAAACCTATTACGGCACAAAGATTAGATTTATTACGTAAATTGATTGAAGAAATAAACTAAGTAATAACCATGGTATAATGTCGTATTTTAAAATCAAAATAAAATTACATAACAATCTGATTTAAAGCTGTTTTACTTAAAGTTAATTCTTTTGACTTTACGACTTTTAAACTTTCGACTTACTTAATATGAATCTTTGAGTAACAAAAACATACCTTGGACGTCCTAATTAAAATTATTAAGATGACCCCTTTGGAAACGATACTCTTTATTAAAAATCTCCATAAACGTTATGGCACACTTCAAGCTTTAAAAAACGTTTCTTTCGAAATACAAAAAGGTAATATATACGGGATTCTAGGTCCTAACGGCAGCGGGAAATCAACTACTTTAGGAATTGCGCTGAATGTGGTCAATAAAACCTCCGGTGTATATAGCTGGTTTGGCGGGACAATGGAAACTCATCAAGCCTTGAAAAAAGTGGGTGCCATTATTGAAAGACCTAACTTTTATCGCTACATGACGGCTAAGTAAAACTTAAAGTTGGTTAGCAAAATTAAAGGAATCCAATCTGCAAAAGTCAGTAAAAAGCTGGAATTTGATACTGGCAAAGTAATAAAAGGCGATTTTTCATTAAAAAGATAATAAAAATTTTGTTATTTTTAACACATGAAAAAAACTTTACTTATACTCATCATTCTTTTTTCCATAAGTTGTTTTTCGCAGTTTAGTAAAACACATTATATTCCGCCTCTTACGGCGGCAAGTAATAATTTACCTGGTGATCATTATTTATATATTTCTACTCCTAGTATTACCAATGTAAAACTTGAAATTACAGCAATTGGCGGAGCGACTATTTCAGCAACAGTCAATAACAGTAATCCTTACAGACATGATATTGGACAAGGAATCGACACACAGTTATTTACTTCTAAAACTCAAATAGGAGTTATTGCTAATAAAGGTTTCATTGTTGAAGCTCAAGATTTAATTTATGTAAGCGTTAGAGTCAATGCCGGTAGAAATATACAAAATGGAATAGTATCGTATGCACATGCAGGAGGATTAGTGTCTAAAGGAAATAGTGCATTAGGTAAAACTTTTAGGCTAGGCGCCATGTTAAACCCTCTTTTAGACAGCAGCTTACTGAATTTTGCCTCCATTTTATCCACTGAAAATGGTACCAAAGTAACCATCTCTAATATACTTAATGGAACAGTATTGTCTAATGGAATTATTATTTCTGGTGATATCGTAGTTACTCTTGATAAAAATGAAAGTTACGTGCTGGCTATGGATAACTCCCCAAACACAACACCTTCAAACAGTTCAAAAATGATTGGTGCGCTAGTAGTAAGCGACAAACCAGTTGTTGTAAATTCAGGTTCGTTTGGCGGTAGTAATAGCACAGTTCTCAATAATGGGCAACCAACAGGGAGAGATCTTGGTTTTGACCAAATCGTTTCAGCAGAAAAAACTGGGAAAGAATATATTTTTGTCAAAGGTCTTGGTACCGATGAATTAGAACGTGTGTTATTGATAGCAAATGAAGATAATACCAAAATATTTTTAGACGGCGTTACTCTTTTTAAAACATTAAATAAAGGTGAATATGCTGATATTGATGGAAGTAAATTTACTAATGGAAACTTATACGTAACTACATCTGAAAACGTATTTGCGTATCAAAGTATTGGGGGAAGTAATTCTCCTGCCAATCAAAATTTATTTTTTGTCCCGCCCTTAAATTGTGCAACGCCAAGCATTGTTGATAATATACCTTCTATTGAATTGATAGGAAGCACAATTTATAATGGCGGATTGAATATCGTTACTGAAACAGGAGCTACCGTGACTGTAAACAACAATACGCTCAATAATAACACTGCTATTCCTGTAACAGGAAATTCAGGTTTTGTGAGATATACAAGTAATGGTTTATTCGGCAATATATCAGTAAAATCCACCAGACAAGTCTATGTTTCTTACTTTGGGACAAATGGCGCGGCTACTTATGGCGGTTATTATTCCGGTTTTGACACAAAACCAGAAATTGTAACTGATAAAATTACAGTATCTAATTCAAATTGCATCCCAAATGTTATTCTAAAAGTAAGTTCACTTTCATCATATGATAGCTTTGAATGGTATTTTAATAACGCGGTAATACCCAATACGAACAGCAATTCATATACGCCTACACAACCAGGTTATTATCAAGTTCGCGGAAGCATTTCAGGATGTAGTGCCCCTCCCGTTTTATCTGATTTAATTCCTGTTAGTACCTGTGAAACTGATGTAGATCTTGACACCGTAAATGACAATATAGATCTTGATAATGATAAAGACGGCATAACAAACTGCACTGAATCTTATGGAAATCAAGTTATAGACATCTCCAATTCATCTAATGGATCAGTAGCAGTTGGTCTTTACTCCAATTCATTTACTGGAACAATTACCACGTCAACAACTGCAAGTACAACGCCATTTATTGGAAGCAGTGACGGAAGTTTTATTTCCAATGTACCAGCAGGAAAAGGAAACTTTGTTAGTTATAAAATGACTTTTTCTAATCCAATCAGTTTGGAAATGAAATATGTAAATATAGCTAGTGCAACTGATTTATTGAATGCAGATGCTGAATACATAATGAATTCAGATGTTAATAAAACCATCACGGTACTAAATCCAAGTGACCAACTATTAATTGATACTAACTATGATGGTATTTACGAAAGTGGAGTAAAACAATTTTCCTCATTTGAAATCAGATTTAGATTAAAAAGTATCACTCCATTGGCTGCAGGAACAGCAACATTTCAGTTTCTAACCAATTTATCGAAATCTATTACTTTTTCACACAAAAACTTATCAGATGTCAACGCTAATAAATCAACATTAGCGATCAGTGCAGTGTGCGTTCCTAAAGACAGCGACAATGATGGGATTGCAGATCAGTTAGACAACGATAGCGATAATGACGGAATTGCAGATACCATTGAAGCACAAATAAATGCTACTGTAGTACCAACAAATACCGATACCAATAAAAACGGAATTGATAATGCGTTTGAGCCAGGACTTATACCGATGGATACTGATAGCGATGGTGTCCCTGATTATTTGGATTTAGATAGTGATAACGATGGGATTTTAGATTCAATAGAAACGGGAAATGACCTTGATTCTGATGGAATAAAAAATTATCGCGATTTAGATGCTGATGGTGATTTATGCAATGATGTCATCGAAGCAGGATTCTTAGACCCAAACAATGACGGAGTATTGGGCAATAATCCAGTTTCAGTAAATACAAATGGTCAAGTAATAAGCGGCGTAGCATATACTACACCAAATAGCAATTACACTACTGCTGCTCCTATAACTATAACAACACAACCAACAGTTTCACCAACTTGTGAACTACAAAATGCGGTAATTACTCTAGCTGATAATGGCGGAAACACCTATCAATGGCAAGTATCCACTAATGGAACCTTTTGGACTAATATTACTAATAACGCAACATATTCTGGAGTAAATACAAATTCATTGACTGTTACCAGTGTAAAAACCACAATGAATGGTTATAAATATCGTGTAAAATTAGATAAAATTGGAAACTCTTGCGGCTTACTTTCAAATGACACTACTTTAATCGTATATACGTTACCAACCGTGAATAATACAACCATTATTCAATGTGACGATGATTTAGATGCGGTAACCACATTTAATCTAACGGTAAAAAATGATGAGATTTCAAGCAATTTTGCAAATGAAACCTTTTCTTACTACACTTCATTTTCAGGTGCTACAACGGCAAACGCTTCAGAGCTAATTAGTACGCCTAAGACTTTTACGAATACAACACCCGTAATGATGAAAGTATATGCAAGAGTTCTTAATTCTAATAGTTGTTTTAGCGTAGCTGAATTGACCCTAAAAGTTTTATCAACACAAATTCCAAGTACATTCAATAGAAAGTTCGTGCAATGTGATGATTTATTAGACATAAACGGCAATAACAATGCAAACAATGATAAAAGAGATGGTGTAAGTACTTTTGACTTTAGCAGTGCAGAAACGGATATAAAGAGTTTATTACCCGCGGGAAATTACACAATAACATTTTATCGCAATCAAGCCGATGCGTTAGCAGAAATAAATGCAATCACCAATATCTCTAATTACAGAAATATTGGTTACGTAAACACTCAAGAAATCTGGGGCCGAGTAGACAGTGATACAGATAATGCTTGTTATGGCTTGGGACATTACGTAACACTTACAGTTGAAAAACTTCCATTTGCTTACGCTGTGTCTATCGAAAGACAATGCGATGACAACCAAGATGGAAAATATACTTTTAATACATCAACATTAGAATCTGATTTAAAACAAGGACAAACTAATGTTACTGTTACTTATTTTGATCAAAATAACAATTCGATATCAAGCCCATTTCCTTCAACCTATACTACAGGCACACAAACGATAAAAGCAATTATTACTAATAATTCAACTTTAAAATGTTTTGACGAAACTTTGATAACATTCACAGTGGATGATCTTCCAGAAGCCTTCCAAGTAAATATAAATTTAACAACCGTATGTGATGATGAAATAGATCCTTTACTACAAGATGGTAAGTTTGGTTTTGACACGAGTACTTTTCAGAATACGATTTTAGGAAATCAAACAGGAATGGTTGTCAAATATTTTGATGCAAATGGAGCTTCATTATCTAGTCCATTGCCAAATCCTTTCATTAGCAGCACCCAAAACATTACAGCCGTTGTGGAGAATCCTGCTAACTCAACTTGTAAAGCTTCAATTATTTTACCTTTCATAGTAAATAGTTTACCACCTATAAACTTAAATTCTGATGGATCAGCAAACGAATTGGTCTGCTCTAATCTTCCTACTTTTTTTGTAACACTAAATGCAGGGATTCAAGATGGATCCCCAACTACTGACTACACCTATAAATGGTTTAAAGATAACGTTCTTATACTAAATGAGAACAACTACACGCTAGATGTAAATCAAGAAGGAAACTACACTGTAGAAGTAAGAACAGTTTCAGGATGTTCTAGAATTCGAACTATAAAAGTTACAGCTTCCGATATTGCTAGTATTAACAGCATTGATGTAGTTGATTTAGCAGATACAAATACGGTAACCGTTAATGTATCCGGAAAAGGAATTTATGAATACAGTCTTGACGAACCTTTTGGACCTTTTCAAGATTCAAATTTCTTTGATTATGTACCAGCGGGAATTCATGAAGTTTACATCAATGACAAAAATGGTTGTGGAACAGTGAGCCAAAAAATAGCCTTAATTGGCGTACCTAAATTTTTCACTCCAAATGGAGACGGCCAAAATGACTATTGGAATGTAAAAGGAGTAAATGCTGATTTTAATGCAAATTCGACCATCTATATTTATGATAGATACGGCAAATTACTAAAACAAATTACAGCTTCCAGTCAAGGCTGGGACGGTACTTTTACAGGGCAGCCATTACCCTCTGATGATTATTGGTATACCATAAAATTAGCTGATGGAAGAGAAGCTAAAGGTCATTTTAGTTTGAAACGATAAAACAATTAATAGGGCATGCCACCATAAAGAGAAAAGGCCTACTTATCATTATGCGGAATTAGCCCTTTTTATTTATGCTGTCGGGCTATCCGCGCTACTTCGGTAGCTTGCTGCTATCCCTTATGCAAATCCCGGATAATATTATTTATGAATATCAATTAATCTAAATTTTATGGTACAATACCGTCGTAGTTAAAATGTGCCGCAAAAAAACAACTGACATTTACACCTCACAAGAGGCCATTAAAATTGTGTAGCAAACAGCGAATTAAAACCAATAAAAGGGATCTAAACACCAAAAAAAAGCCATTCGAATCAACGAATGGCTTTTCAGTTTTATAAATATAAAATTAGATTTTAAATCTTTTTCTATCTGTTTCTGTCAAATATATTTTTCTCAAACGAATCGATTTTGGAGTTACCTCAACATATTCATCTTTTTGAATGTACTCTAAAGCTTCTTCGAGAGAGAAAATAACTGGAGGAATAATTCTAGCTTTATCATCATTTCCAGATGAACGAACGTTAGATTGTTTTTTCTCTTTAGTTACGTTGACACACATATCATCGCTACGTGAGTTTTCTCCAATTACTTGACCTTCGTAAATTTCATCATTAGGATTAACGAAGAATCTACCACGATCTTGCAATTTATCGATAGAGTAAGGAATCGCTTTTCCTTTTTCCATAGAAATCAATGACCCTTTGTTACGTCCAGAAATTTCTCCTTTGTAAGGCTCATATCCTATAAAACGGTGTGCCATAATAGCCTCACCAGCTGTAGCAGTAAGCAATAGGTTACGCAATCCAATGATTCCACGAGACGGGATATTGAATTTTATAATCATACGCTCCCCTTTAGTTTCCATACTCAACATTTCTCCTTTACGGAAAGAAACAAACTCTACCGCTCTTCCAGACAAATTCTCTGGTAAGTCGATTGTCAATTCCTCGATTGGCTCACATTTTTTACCGTCAATTTCTTTGATGATAACTTGTGGTTGCCCAATTTGTAGCTCATATCCTTCTCTTCTCATTGTTTCAATAAGAACAGACAAGTGAAGTACTCCACGACCAAAAACCATGAACTTATCCGCTGAATCAGTTTCACCCAATTTCATCGCTAAGTTTTTTTCTAATTCTTTATTCAATCTATCTCTGATATGACGAGAAGTTACAAATTTACCTTCTTTTCCAAAGAAAGGAGAGTCATTGATGGTAAATAACATACTCATCGTTGGCTCATCAATAGTAATTGTTTGTAAGGCTTCCGGATTTTCAAAATCAGCGATAGTATCTCCAATTTCAAAACCTTCAACTCCAATAATTGCACAAATATCTCCAGCAATTACTTCTTGCACTTTTTTACGACCTAATCCTTCAAAAGTATGTAATTCTTTAATACGTGATTTCATGATTACACCATCTCTTTTGCACAAAGAAATTTGCATTCCTTCTTTCAAAACACCTCTTTCTAAACGACCTATAGCGATACGACCTGTAAAAGCAGAGAAGTCTAATGAAGTAATCAACATTTGAGGAGTTCCTTCTGATACTTTAGGAGCCGGTACATTAGCAATAACCATATCTAATAATGCTTCCACATTATCAGTTACGTTTTCCCAATGATCAGACATCCAATTGTTCTTAGCTGATCCGTAAACTGTTGGGAAATCCAACTGCCACTCTTCTGCCCCTAATTCAAACATTAAGTCAAAAACTTTTTCATGCACTTCTTCAGGAGTACAGTTTTCTTTATCTACTTTATTAATAACAACACATGGTTTCAAACCAAGGTCTAATGCTTTCTGTAATACAAAACGGGTTTGTGGCATAGGCCCTTCAAATGCATCTACAAGTAGACAAACTCCATCGGCCATATTCAATACACGCTCTACCTCTCCGCCAAAATCGGCGTGACCAGGAGTATCAATAATGTTGATTTTTGTTCCTTTGTATACTACAGAAACATTTTTAGAAGTAATAGTAATACCTCTTTCACGCTCTAAGTCGTTGTTATCAAGGATTAAGTCACCTGTGTTTTCGTTATCACGAAATAACTGACAGTGATACATAATTTTATCAACCAAAGTTGTTTTACCGTGATCGACGTGGGCAATAATTGCAATGTTTCTAATAGATTCCATCTGTGATTTTTAATGGGTGCAAAGGTACACTTTTTTTTGATATAAAAAATATTTAGTCAATAGTTTACATATTCTTAACCTATTAGAAACAAAAAAAAGAGCTTACAAAATAAGTTAGGAATGATACTCGGTAATTCATCAATAATTATTTACATTTGAGTAATGAAAAGCAAAACTAATCAAGTAATCCTGATCTACATTCTTATCGCTCTGTTTATAGCTATTATTAGCCATAAACAAGTTCTAAAATACGCTCCTGACGAGAATCTGCCCTTTTATACTTTTACAAAAGATCTTCTGTTTGTATTTTTTACAGGAATCATTTTTAAGCTTATTTTATCAAAAAACGACACCAGAAATACAGCCATTATTGAAAAATTAAAGAGTTCAAATGACGATATTAAGGAATCAAACGAAAAATATGACATAGTAGCTAAAGCCACCAGCGACACTATCTGGGACTGGAAAATAGAAGGAGACAATTTCTACTGGAACAAAGGAATTGAAACTGTTTTTGGCTATAAACAAGACGAAGTAGGCCACAATTCAACATGGTGGTTTGACAAAATTCATCCTGAAGACAGCATCAAAATGTCTATAAAATTATACGCTTTCATAGAACAAAAAACTGAAAATTGGCAAGATCAATACCGTTTCAGATGTGCTGATAACTCCTATAAATATGTACTAGACAGAGGTTTTCTATTAAAAGATGAAAACGGAAAAGCAACCCGAATGATTGGAGCCATCCAAGATATCACAAAGCAAAAAGAAGAAGAACAAAGACTAAAATTGCTAGAGACCGTTATTACTCAATCAAAAGATTCCATCATCATCACCGAAGCCAATTCGATCGACGGAAATATCCCAAATATCACCTACGTAAACCCGGCTTTTTCAATAATGTCAGGATACAATTTCAAGGAAAGCATAGGTAAGGCCCCAGAAATTTTTAATAGTCCGAATTCAGATTACGAGGAATTAAAAAAACTAATGATTGCAATACAAAACAAGGAAGAGTGCATTATTGAAACCATCAGCTACACAAAAAACAAAAAAGAATACTGGGTACGCTTCTCCATGATACCAATTTATAATACTGACAACGAACTATCACATTGGATCTCCATCCAGAGAGACATAACTGATGAAAAAAAACAAGAAAAGGAGAAAGAACAGCTTATTCGAGAGCTAACACAAAACAACAAAGATCTAAAACAGTTTTCGTACATTACTTCACACAACCTTAGGGCTCCATTATCAAATTTGACAGGACTTTTGAACTTAATTGAAGACATTCCTATTGATAATCCAGAGTTAAAAGAAATTTTATATGGCTTCAATAAATCTACCCATTTATTAAACGAAACTATTAATGACTTAGTCAAAGTAATCATCATCAAAGACAACCCTTCAATCAAAAAAGAACCAGTACTTCTTCAAGATATTTTTGAAAATGTGTTCAATCAACTCAACTTTCAAATTGAATTATACAAACCCATTATAAAAATTAATTTTGAAAAAGTTTCTATTATTAACATCAATAAAGCGTACATAGAAAGCATTTTACTAAACCTATTAACCAATGCCATAAAATACAAATCCGAAAATAGAAAACTAAAAATAACAATCACAACCAGCGAAATTGACGACACAATTGTATTAATTTTCAAAGACAACGGAATAGGCATCGATCTGGAAAGAAACAGAGATAAAATTTTTGGTCTTTACCAGAGATTTCATAATTATCCGGACAGCAAAGGATTAGGGCTCTATTTAGTAAAATCTCAAGTTGAAACCATGGGAGGAACAATTAATATTGAAAGTGAAGTCAATAAAGGAACTATATTTACATTAACTTTTAAAAATAAATAATATGTTAGATACAATTTTATGTGTTGATGATGACCCAATAACACTTATGCTATGTAAAAAAGTAATCAACAAATCATCCTTTTCTAACGAAATAATTACTTCTCAAAATGGCGAAGAAGCACTAAAATACTTCAATACTATCAGACAAAATAATGATAAAAAACACTATCCGCAATTAATTTTTTTGGATCTAAACATGCCCGTAATGGGAGGATGGGAATTTCTGGATTATTTTAACAGCCCAGAGTTTTCAGATTTTAGCGCTATTAAGGTAATTGTACTTTCTTCTACAATTGATCCGGAAGACTTAGAAAAAGCAAAAAAATACCCTATGGTCATTGACTTTTTATCAAAACCAATAACCTTATCTATGCTTGAATATTTAAAGAATAAGATTAGCTGATACTACCCATAAAAAAAGCTCTCATCCTAAGAATGAGAGCTTTTAATGTATATAAGATAAACTGCTTTAATTACAATTTAGCAACAAGTTTCGTTAATTTAGATTTTAAATTAGACGCTTTGTTGTCATGAATGATATTCTTTTTCGCTAATTTATCAATCATAGAAATTACGTTTGACAATTTAGAAGTAGCATCTACTTTATCAGTCGCTATCCTTAATGCTTTTATTGCATTACGGGTAGTTTTATGTTGGTACCTATTTAATACTCTTCTCTTTTCGTTACTTCTAATTCTTTTTAGAGCTGATTTATGATTTGCCATTTTATTATGTTTTTATCTTTTACTAAATTTTTGTAGTCCGTAAGGGAATCGAACCCCTGTTACCAAGACGAAATCTTGGCGTCCTAACCCCTAGACGAACGGACCATTATCCCCTAAGTTTTATCAATTAATCAAAAATTGAATTTGTAGCCCGTAGCGGAATCGAACCGCTCTTACATGGATGAAAACCATGCGTCCTAACCGATAGACGAACGGGCCATTTCCCTCTGAGTTCGGGATCACTTTAACCTGCAAAAAAAATAGTAGCCCGTAGCGGAATCGAACCGCTCTTACATGGATGAAAACCATGCGTCCTAACCGATAGACGAACGGGCCCTGCTTCTCTAATGCGGATGCAAAAATACAACTATTTTTGAAACGCACAATAGCTGGTGCTAAAAAAAAATATTTTTTTTAATATGCCTTCGCAAATAACACTCTTCCTATCGAGCTTTTCCCAGTAAAGACGCAGTTTCCCGCTGCTAAAACCCTGTCCAGGGGTATGCATCTAATAGTTGCTTTAGTCAAGTCCTTAATCTTTTCCTCAGTCGCTGCAGTTCCGTCCCAATGTGCTGATACAAAACCTCCTTTGGCGTCTAAAACCGCTTTGAACTCTTCAAAACTATTTACTTCAGTAACATGTGTATTTCTGTACTGTAATGCTTTTTCAAATAATTCTTTTTGAATTTGCGCTAGTAAATCGTTGATATACGTTTCAATTCCATCTTTAGAAACGACTTCTTTGGTCAATGTATCTCTTCTTGCAACCTCAAAAGTTCCATTTTCTAAATCTTTTGGACCTACAGCAATCCTAACCGGCACGCCTTTTAATTCCCATTCTGCAAATTTAAAACCTGGCTTTTGAGTCGTTCTGTTATCATATTTGACAGCGATTTGTAATTTTCGCAAAGCCACAGTCAAAACAGTTACTGCTTCAGTTATTGCCGCTAATTGCTCCTCTGTTTTATAAATAGGAACAATCACGACCTGAATAGGCGCTAAACTAGGAGGCAATACCAGGCCTTGGTCGTCTGAATGCGTCATCACTAATGCCCCCATCAAACGAGTAGAAACACCCCACGAAGTTCCCCAAACATATTCTTGCTTTCCTTCGGCATTTGCAAATTTCACATCAAACGCTTTAGCAAAGTTTTGCCCTAAAAAGTGTGACGTCCCCGCTTGTAATGCTTTACCATCCTGCATCAACGCCTCGATACAATAGGTTTCTTCTGCTCCAGCAAAACGCTCGGTTTCCGTTTTTATTCCTTTTATAACTGGAATTGCCATAAAATTCTCAGCAAAATCAGCATACACGTGCATCATTTTTTCTGATTCTTCTACCGCTTCTGCTTTAGTAGCGTGCGCTGTATGCCCTTCTTGCCATAAAAATTCTGCGGTACGCAAAAACAATCTCGTTCTCATTTCCCAGCGCACCACATTTGCCCATTGGTTAATCAGTAATGGCAAATCTCTATACGATTGTACCCATCCTTTATAAGTAGACCAAATAATAGCTTCACTTGTAGGACGTACAATTAATTCTTCTTCTAATTTTGCATTGGGATCCACCATTAGTTTACCAGGTCTGTCAGGATCGTTTTTTAATCGATAATGGGTAACAATAGCACATTCCTTAGCAAAACCTTCTGCATTTTTTTCTTCGGCTTCAAACATGCTTTTAGGAACAAATAGAGGAAAATATGCATTTTGATGTCCGGTTTCTTTAAACATTCGATCCAACTCTGCTTGCATTTTTTCCCAAATTGCATATCCGTAAGGCTTGATAACCATACACCCCCTCACCCCTGAATTTTCGGCTAAGTCAGCTTTGACAACCAACTCGTTATACCATTTTGAATAATCTTCCGCTCTTGTAGTTAAGTTCTTACCCATGTTTTATATTTTGGCACAAATTTTGTTTAATATTTATTTAACTAATAATTACGCAAAACTAACTATTTTTGTAATGTCCAACAATAAAAAACCCTATTCATATGAAAACTAATATTATCTCCAACCGAAATACCTTCCTTTTTTCTTTAATAGGGTTTTTGAGCATTCTTTTAACTTCCTGTGGTTCTTACCAAAATAGCTCCTATTACGATTCTGACGGAATCTATGGCAATACTTCCTATCAAATTGCGGAACGAGAACCACAAAATGATCCAAATAACCAATATACTGCGTATTTCAATTCACTTCAAAACAACTACCGATCCAATGAAATTTTCACAGATGTAGATACCTATAGTAATTATGATTTAGAAAACGATACTCTTCAAGAAAACTACACTACTTATGCTGGATGGGGAGGTAATGCGCAATCCGTAAATGTCTATGACAACGGATGGGGTATGAATAACTGGTACGGAAACAATTGGGGCATGAATAACTGGTACGGAAACAACTGGGGATTTAACGGTGGTTTTGGATGGGGAATGAACATGGGATTTGGGTGGAATAACTGGTATGGCAACAATTGGGGATGGAACAACTGGTATGGAAACAATTGGGGATGGAACAACTGGTACGGTAACGGCTGGGGAAACTATGGCTATGGTCAAAACAATGTCAATTATTCTTCTAATGCAGGCCGACGAGGGTCTTCGTATTCCAATTCAAATGCGATAAACAACACCAATCAAACAAGCAGAGAATATTCCCAAAACCAAACCAATACCACTATTGGCAGACGAACTAATAACGCCAACTTTAGAAACAACACTTCTGATTTGCGACGAAACGCAACGAATAGCATCAACCGAACAAGTCCTACATTCTCTAGGAATCAAGGTCAACCGCAAAACAGTTCGTACAATACGCCCAGAAGAAGATCCAACACAAACAATGCGCGCAACCAAAACAATGCGCCTTCACGATCTTTCACACCAACAAGAAATGACAACAACAGCCCGTCGTCTTACAGCCCTAGTTCAAACATGTCCAGATCTAATAATTCAGGTGGCGGAAGATCCGGTGGTAGTAGTGGTGGTGGTAGATCATCTGGCGGTGGCGGAAGAGGCGGAAGAGGATAAAAAAATAGTGCGGAACCATCCTTTTTGATAAAAATTAAATACCCCAACAAAAAATGAAAAAACATCTATATTTATTACTCGCTGGCTTATCATTTACCGTAGCCCAATCACAAGAAATCTCTGATGCACTTCGGTATTCACAAAACAATTTAAATGGAACAGCCCGTTTTAGAGCCATGAGCGGTGCTTTTGGAGCACTTGGGGGCGACCTGTCATCTATCAATGTAAACCCTGCTGGTTCAGCGGTGTTTACCAATAATCAAATGGCTGTTACATTGACTAACTTCGATACTAAAAACAATTCAAATTACTTTGGCGGGACAGCAACAGAGAAAGAAAACTCCTTTGATTTGAATCAAGCAGGAATTGTATTTGTTTTTAATACCAGAAACCCAAACAGCAAGTGGAGAAAAATTTCCTTGGCCATAAATTATGAAAACGCCAATAATTTTGATAATGGGCTGTTTTCAGCAGGAACCAATCCAAACAATTCTATAGCTAATTATTTTTTAAGCTATGCCAATAATGGGAACGGCGGTGCTCCTGTTCCTCAGGATTTTGTAAACACAAATCCAGGAGAATCTATATCCCAATTGTATTCTTTCTTAGGTAGCAATCTTCCAAATGGTCAATATCCTAATTTAAGTGGCTTCGCAGCTCAACAAGCATTTTTGGGGTATCAAGGCTTTGTTTTAAATGCCGCAGACGAGTCCAATAACAACTCTACTTTTTTATCTAACGTTCCTGCTGGAGGAAATTATTATCAAGAAAATTCCGTTTACAGTACGGGATACAACGGGAAATTATCCTTTAATGCAGCAACTTCCTATAATGACCAATTCTATTTTGGACTAAATTTAAATTCTCACTTTACTGATTTTAATAAATCGTCTAGCTTTTACGAAGACAATAGCAACCCATTGGGTACTAATGATCAAATCACAAGAGTACAATTTGACAATGATCTTTATACTTACGGATCTGGATTCTCATTTCAAGTAGGTGCTATTGCAAAAATCACTAACGAAATTAGATTTGGTATGGCCTATGAATCTTCTACATGGTATACATTGAATGACGAGCTTTCTCAAAGGTTAATTACGGTACGCGGCAATTCAACCGGTGAATTACCACAAGATGTGGTAGACCCGCAAGTGGTTAATGTTTACGAGCCCTATAAATTGCAAACACCAAGTAAGTTAACTGGTAGTTTGGCTTACGTATTTGGAAAAACCGGTTTGATCAGTGTTGATTACGCCTTGAAAGACTATAGCAACATCAAATTTAAACCTGAAAATGATGCCTTTTTTAGAACCCTAAATAATGATGTGAATGAATTGCTCGATACTACTGGAGAGCTAAGAATAGGTGCCGAATACAAAATTAAGGCATTAAGTTTGAGAGCAGGATACCGGTACGAACAAAGTCCGTATAAAAATGCCGTAACCGTGGGTGATTTAACTGGGTATTCCGCAGGTTTAGGATATAATTTTGGATCTACCAAACTGGATTTAGCCTATTCCTATGCCAAAAGAAATTCTCAACAAGGATTTTTTAATCAAGGATTCACTGATGGAGCAAGTATAGATGCTATTAACAACAATGTTTCTTTGACACTATTGTTTGAGTTGTAACGTCCTGAAAAATGAATTAGAAAAATCCGTTTCGTGATCGTGAAACGGATTTTTTTTTAGCCCTGATGACAGTGAAAATCCTTCCGATTTTTCTCGGGAGATTTCTTCACCTAGTAGTCATTTTTAAGGAGTTCAGAGAACTTTGTTTGTAGCGTACAGCAGGAAGGGCTCCATAAAAAACACAAAGATTTATGGTCCTAGAAATAAAAAGTGTAATTTTGCAAAATTCCCAAATTATCGGGATTCTAATGTTATGAGAACGAAGTCTTTAAAAAAGAATAAAATAAACGTAATCACTCTTGGGTGTTCAAAAAACGTATATGATAGTGAAGTGCTTATGGGTCAGCTACGCGCAAGCGGCAAAGACGTTACGCATGAAGCTCCGGAAGCCGAAGAGGGAAATATTATTGTCATCAATACCTGTGGATTTATTGATAATGCCAAGGCCGAATCTGTCAATATGATTCTGGAATATGCGGACAAAAAAGAAAGAGGATTAGTTGATAAAGTATTTGTTACCGGATGTCTGTCCGAGCGTTACCGACCTGATTTAGAAAAAGAGATTCCAAATGTGGATCAATTTTTTGGAACTACAGAGCTACCCCAATTATTAAAAGCCTTGGGAGCGGACTACAAGCACGAGTTGCTTGGAGAACGACTGACTACAACTCCAAAAAATTATGCCTATCTAAAAATTTCCGAAGGTTGTGACAGACCATGCAGTTTTTGTGCAATACCCTTAATGCGAGGAAAAAACGTTTCACAAACAATTGAAAAACTGGTAAAAGAATCCGAAGGTCTAGCCAAAAATGGCGTTAAAGAATTGATCTTGATTGCTCAGGATTTGACGTATTACGGATTAGATATCTACAAAAAAAGAGCGCTTGGAGAACTACTGGAAGCTTTAGTTAAAGTAGAAGGAATTGAGTGGATTCGCTTGCATTATGCTTTCCCAACCGGTTTTCCTATGGATGTGCTGGAAATCATGAAACGCGAAACTAAGATTTGTAATTACATTGATATTCCGTTGCAACACATTTCAGATTCAATTTTGAAATCCATGCGTCGCGGAACAACGCAAGCAAAAACAACAAAATTATTAAAAGAGTTCCGCGAAGCAGTACCTGGAATTGCAATACGCACCACTTTGATCGTAGGATATCCCGGCGAAACACAAGAAGATTTCAATATATTAAAAGACTGGGTTCAGGAAATGAAATTTGATAGAATGGGCTGTTTTGCTTACTCCCATGAAGAAAACACACATGCCTATTTACTGGAAGATGATGTTCCAGATACTGTAAAACAAGAGCGCGCCAATGAGATTATGGAGTTACAATCACAAATTTCATGGGATTTAAATCAGGAAAAAGTAGGTCAAACGTTCCGATGCATCATCGACAGAAAAGAAGGTGGCCATTTTGTAGGCCGAACTGAGTTTGACAGCCCAGACGTAGACAATGAGGTTTTAATAGATGCATCAAAACATTATGTAAAAACAGGAGAGTTTGTGATGATCAAAATTATCGAAGCAACGGAATTTGATTTGTACGGAGAACCGGTATAATTTTTTAAACGATTTTTTAATATTTTAAAATGCTACACATGAAAACAATTCAATCAGTACTAGTGATCACATTTGTATTATTATCAGTCCACACCATTTCAGCACAATACGGAAACGGTGGTTATAATAATGGATATGGAAACGGGAACGGTTACGGAGGAAATCGTAGGATGAATAGCGGAATGGATCAAGCCAGAACTCCTGAAAAACCTAAAGAAATTCCTGTTGAAGTTTCAGTTGCTAAAATAATGGAAACTATAACACCGGAACTTAATCTGGATGAACTACAAGTGGTAGCAATGTCTAATATCTTCATTGAAAGCTTCAGAACTCAAGGAATGCTTCTAAATGCAGAAACCAGTCAGGAAGATAAAATTAAAAATATCGAGGCACTATCTGAAGTTACCGATAGAAAATTAATGGCATTATTAAATGAAGATCAGAAGGAAAAATTCATTGTTTTAAAAAAAGAGCAGAAAAATCCAAAAAAATCAAAGTCTAAAAAGAAATCGAAATAATCGTTTTTTTATTCCATTATAAAACTCAAATCCTAATGAGAAATATTTTTTATGCCCTATTTTTCGCCCTTGCTATTGCTGCTTGCTCTACAAATCCATACAAGAAAACTGAAAAGGTATATGACACCAAACTCAAAACATTAAAAAAAACGATTTCTAATAAGGATCCTAAACCCCTTCCGGTTGTTCCCCCTGTTGAATTAAACAGAGATACATTATACACGCAGCAATTACGCACCTATAAGGATACTATTTTCAAAATGGGATCTACGTTTTTGGAAAATGGGATCAATACGAAATGGATTGGTACTGTCAATTTTAATTTACGCAAGCCTAATTTCATCATTATTCATCATACAGCGCAAGATTCATTGCAACAAACCATAAATACATTTACAAAAACAGAAACTCAGGTAAGTTCGCATTATGTGATTTCAGATGATGGTAAAGTAGTGCAAATGCTGAATGACTACCTAAGAGCCTGGCATGCCGGAAATGGTTCTTGGGGAAAAAATACGGATATTAATTCAGCTTCTATAGGAATTGAACTCGACAATAACGGATCCGAAGTGTTTTCAGAATCACAAATCAATAGCTTATTAGCCCTTCTAACTAAGTTAAAAAAAGATTACAACATTCCTGCTCAAAACATTTTAGGTCATGCGGATATTGCCCCAACCAGAAAAAAAGATCCCAGCGCCTTATTTCCCTGGAAAATTTTAGCCGAAAAAGGTTTTGGAATTTGGCCTGATGAATTTCTACAAACAGCTCCTTTTGATTTTAATGTCGATCAGGGATTACGAATTATTGGGTATGACACTAAAAACATATCTGCTGCTATTATTGCTTTTAAACTTCATTATATTCAAGATGAAGTTACTGATATTTTAGATGAAAAAACAAGAAATACCATTTATTCTATTTACAAACAACAATAGCAAAAGCCCCTAAAACAATCCTAAACGGTTTTTTGAATTTTCAAAGAGCCGTTTTTTGTGTCCAAAATTGAATAATTAATATTTCTCCAAACCACTGCCGAAATTATTAATGAGTACTGAAGTACAACCAAAATCGGCATTAGTTTTTAGTCATACATTGGCACTCGTTGGATGCAATTGTTCAAAACGTCAGTCCGAGTGTTTTTTGTGGAGTAAAACGGAACAAAGCTTCTCGATATCCTTCGCACTTGAAGTGACGTGTATCGAGAACCGTTTTTAATACTAATTTTCTAGTTCTTGATATAATCCCGCCCAAAAGCGGGATCATTCGAACTGACGAAAATTTCCATCAAAAACTAATTACACCCAACGGGTACTTTAGGAAATTTTAAACAAAAAAAACTGCCAAAATACAAAAGAGTATCCTGGCAGCAAAAAAAATATTGTTTTAAATACTAGAATGAATAGGTTGTAGCGAGCAGTGCAAATGCGGTCAAGACTTTTGGAGCAGCATCATTATTTGAAAAAATAGCTTCAGAGGCGGAGTCAAGTCTGAATTCCGGAATGATAGTCAAGTTACCAACTTTGTAGTTTAATGACAATGTATTCCCTATAACACTAGTTCCAGCAAGCAATCCCAGCGCAGGAGTTGCCTCTTTTGCATCTAAATATTCCAATCTGTATGTAAGACTTAGGGATTCTTTTATAGCAACATTTGCATAGCCTACTAACGCAAACCACTCTCCATCCAATGAACTGTCAAAGTCGTTATCAGTCATTGCATACGTACCATTAAAACCTAAGGAAAATGCGTCACTAAGTTTCTTTGTTCCAACGAAATCAAACTGCGTCTTATTTTCATCAGAAGCTGGATTACTACTTCCGGATGTTACATTAAAAAAGGCGCTACCTGTATCGCCGAGGAACGCAAGTTGTCCGACAAACGTTTTTTGAGTTGAGCCTGCATCAATAGTAGATTTAAAATCAGTAGGATTAGTAACTCCCGCCATAAAACTGAATTTCCCAGTAGTATATTGTGCTTTTACCCCTGTGTTAAAGAAGGGTCCGTACGTAAAGGCATAGGACATACTGTAGTTTTTATTATCAACAGCATCCAATAATTCATATCCCAGATGAGTTCCAAAACTACCCGCAGTAACTTTGAACTTATCTGAAAATTCATATGTAAAATTTAATTGCTTAATCATAAAAGTTGCATTGGCATCATTATAAGTAAACTGAGCGGCTCTGTTTCCAAAACCTAAATCTACAAATACAGAACCTTTACCCCTTTTATGTGACGCTTCAATAGAAACCATTCCAAGTTCAAACGAGTTATGAGAATTAGTAAAACTTGTCAAACTGTTGTCTATTCCGGAAAAATCGTATTTGTAATACGCATCTGCAGATCCTGCAAAAGTTGTTACTGGCATCGCAGGGGTTTCTTGTGCAAACGTAAAAGTTGTACTTAGCAATACTGCTAGGATAGCTACTGTTTTTTTCATTTTAAAGGTGTTTTAATTAATAATACAGCTTGGTAATTATTTGGTTTTGGTTACTATTTAAAAAAATCAGAACTAAAATAATTGCTAAAAACATTATTTTATGCTGCTTTAGGTGTTAATTTTTTCCTAATCCTAAAGCGAATTTATTAACTTTTACTCCACTTAAATTACTATTTTTTACTTTTTTATCTCGTTAAGAAAAGAATTATCAATAACGAAAAATCAATGAAAAAAAATCATAATTTCATATTTTTACGAAAGTATTTTAAAAATTCAATAATTGAATTTTACATTACACCCCATATTTTTTTGATTAAAATAAATTTAAAATATAAAAAATAGAATATTATCAATAAATAAACATATTAAACAACAACAACCCCCATTAAAAAGACAGTTAATGAAAATTATATGTTTTTCACTAAATTTAAATAATTTTGTTTTTTATAGTTCTACGTTTTGTAACACAAAAAAAAATATTCTTTTTTTTAAGTCTAAGAAACGAGTTCCAATGAGAATTAAACAGTAACAAAAAACGTTTTTTCTATTTTTTATTTTATGAAAATTTTAATGGTAACTCCCATTCAATTGTATTAAATTTATGCCATGCTTCGTACCCTAATTAAATTAAATCTTATAGTCCTTTTTATTGCTTTTTCCGTTACATGGATTAGTGAGGCAGTTGCTGTTTTTGTCTTTGACAGGAAATACGAAGTGTACGAAGTGTTTGAAAATAATACGGAAGAAAACAATTTCGAGAATAAACTAAAAACGCTTTTCATAGGTACTGTAGCCCTCCCAAATGCATTAGCATACGATTCTATTGTTCCAAACAGAATAAACGCTTTGGATTTATTCAAAGCAAAAGAGTCGCATTTAAAAAATTCAACTCCACCTCCGGAGGGCATCGCTTGATTTTATTATATGTTTCCTAATACACAAAAAGAAGCTACACCCATATAAAGCCATTACACACTTGAGATATGATTTACTATCGATAGCAATGAACTGTACTCTAGTATTTTTTTATTAGCTGAAAGTAAAGCGCTGTAATTAAATCAAAGAAGCTGGCAAAACAGCAAAAACAAACAATCCTTTAATATCTGAACACATGAAAAATCTATTTATATTATTCACAATTTTATTCAATGTTGCATTAGTTGCACAAACTCACGAAATCATTACGCATGACAACAAAAAAATGGATGTAAACTTCATCAAAATGGAGAATAATGTGGTTTATTTTACAGTACCAGGCAGTAGTGAAGAAAAAAAAATCAGCCAATATGCCGTTGCCCAATTAAATGAAAAATCAGCTACCGATTCAAAACTAGTTTCGGAAAAAATCAATGTCCTTGCAAAATCAGATTATAAAAAAGTAATCGTCTTAAAAGACTTTCAGACAATTGGTCTAAAAAAATCCGGGGTCATCACTAGTTTTTATGGAAAAGCAAAAGGAGAAACTAATACCTCCTTTATACATGGAGGAGAAAAGCGATTAAAAGAGAATGCTGCTCGCAAAGGATATCCGTTTATTGTTATTCTATCCAATACACCTAACGATATAAAAGCAATTACTTATACGTATTAAGGAATCATTTTTAAAAGGAAAATTTATACCATGCAAAAAAGCTGTAGTCCAAATTTTAGACAACAGCTTTTTTCAAATACACTCAATTCATTTTTTAATATGAAAAAGTAACTCCTGCTACTAAAAATTGCTTTCCAAATGGTTCTAAATTAGCTTTGTTTGATGCAGCATTATAGGTGTAATTTAACCAAATAGGCATTGTTACGCTTTCACTTAATTTAATATCTTTTGATGCTTTGCACCCCAAGTTTACAAACGAAAGTTTATCATAATCACCAAAGGTATAATAGCCCGCTTTGTTATTAAGAACTGCTCCTACAACAGGAGACAAACTTATGCCCAAAGGAACTTCAAAACTATAGCCCACTTCCATGTAAGTAGTAAAATTTTGTTTGCCTTTTAAATCATTCTCATCTTTATATCTAAAATCATTCCCAGCAACCAAAGTGCTCAGAGTAAACCAAATAGGCACTCCTTTTTCAGAAAAATCAAATAAAAACTGTAAATCAATAGATTGTGAACCATCATTTCCAAAATTAAAAAAATCATTAGAAACCCCTTCTTGTTTGTCTGTGGAAGGCCAATAATAATCTTGTAATGAAACGGTTAAATAATCAGTAACTGCGTAATTAATAACAAAATCTAACTCTCGATACCCTTTTGAAGCGCCATTTGCATC
Organism: Flavobacterium sp. RSP15; assembly: GCF_003968755.1. GTDB lineage: Bacteria > Bacteroidota > Bacteroidia > Flavobacteriales > Flavobacteriaceae > Flavobacterium. The sequence continues at coordinate 284,226 of NZ_RYDL01000003.1, forward strand.
ATAATATTGTTTTTTGAAATTATGAGTTGCCCACAAACCCAGAGAAAGTTTATCAGTTACATTATAATTTCCATACAACTGAACTACAGGATAATTTCCTCCCCAAGATTGTCCTCTCCAAATGTATCTACTGGCGATATCGAGGTTTATATCCCATTTCTTTTCGGTTTTGGTTGTGTCTGAAACTTTTTCTTGAGCAAAAATTAAGGAACTGCTTAGCATTAATGCTAAAAAAACGATTAGGTTTTTCATGTTTAAATTGGTTTTCATTATTAATTCAGATGGTTAGGTTAATCTATTTTTTAGGTTCTTAGCCTAAGTTCAAACGTCTTTAATAAAGATGTAAATTAGCATCTCTTATCTTCATGAATTCAATATTCTAATACGTTTCACACATAAAAACAGCTAGCATGTTTTTATTCAATAACTAAGGATTTCATATTCATAAATTCTTTGATTCCAACTTGAGATAATTCTCGCCCATAACCCGACTTTTTGATTCCTCCAAAAGGAACACGAGAATCAGAACGCACTAAAGAATTTACAAAAACATTTCCTGCTTCAATTTTTCTGGCTAGTTTATACGCCTTTTCTCGATCTTCTGTCCAAATTGCAGAAGCCAAGCCATAACGATGATTATTAGCGATAGCAATAGCATCATTTTCATCTTTAGCTCGCACAATGGTGGCTAATGGCCCAAAAGTTTCTTCTTGGAAAGCAATATTATTAGAATCTACAAAATCTATTAATGTAGGCTGAAAATTACAATTTTCACGATCTCCTCCTACTATTAATTTCGCACCTTGTTGCAATGCTTTTTCTAATTGATGGCTTAGTTTTTCGGCCAAATCCAAACGAGCTAATGGTCCCATATTAATTCCATCTTGTACAGGATTTCCTTGACTTAAAACGCATACTTTTTGGGCAAAAAGAGCCGCAAATTCATCCGCTACTTTTTCGGTAACGATAAATCGTTTGGCACAAATACAAGCCTGGCCCGCATTGAGCATTCTGGATTGAGTGGCAACAGTCGCCGCTTTTTCAATATCGGCATCATTCAAAACTATGAATGCATCCGAACCACCCAATTCCATAACCGATTTTTTGATGTATTTCCCGGCTAATGATGCTACCGAAGAACCGGCCATTTCACTTCCTGTCAAGGTAACTCCATGAACAATATCCGAAGCAATTACTGCTTCTACCTGCGGTATATCAATTGTTATTTGTTGGAAAACTCCTTCTGGAAAACCGGCTTCCAAAAAGGCATTTTCTATAGCTTTGGCACAGCCTATAACATTTGGTGCATGTTTTAAAAGAGTTACATTTCCCGCCATAATTGCAGGAGCAGCATAACGCAACACCTGCCAAAAGGGATAATTCCAAGGCATAATTGCAAAAACGGCTCCCATTGGGTCGTAAACCGACATGCTTGTAAAAGGGGTGTCGTACTTTTCGTCTTTCAGCATTCTCTCAGCATTCTCGGCATAAAAATCGCAATTTCCTGCTGATTTTTCAACTTCAGAAATTCCTTCGGATAAAATTTTACCCATTTCATTAGTAATTAATAAACCCAGCTCATCCTTCTTAGCTCTCAAAATGTTAGCCAGTTTTTTCATTTTATCTCCTCTTTCCTGAAAAGACGTATTTCGCCAATTTTTAAAAACTCTTTCTGACATTTCCAATTTCTGATTCAATTGTGCGTTCGTCAACACTTCATGCTCCGTGATGATTTCTCTTGAAAATGGATTTATTGATTTGAATATCATAATTTTTTTTGTTTAAAATTTAATGTTGTACGCTTAAAGTTCCTTGACAGAACTCCATTGTGACTGAACACTGAATACTTCGAACTGACCACTTTTTTAATGGTTTTCACTCAATTTCGTATTTGGATCCAAAGGCCAATACATCAAAACCGAACAATTACCGCTTCTGGGATCATCTAAATAATCGAATAAAGGTTCCACTAAAATAAAACCACATTTAGTTTGAGCGGTAACAGTGGGGTCAATAATTTCTCCTTTAATTAATTTATCACAATATTCAGCAATAGTCATTTGATCTTTAACATTATCAAACCCAATAGGCATTCCTGCGGTCATTTGTCCTTTGGTTCCCAATGCTCTAGCTACCTCCTGACGTGCATTGTAAATTTCTCTTCCAATACCTTTTCCTTGATAATCCGGATGAACTGAAACGTCTAATCCGTATAGCCATTCCGCTTTTGGATCGTGTGTTCCCAACCATAAATTATCCGAAATTTCCAAGAAAGTATGATTTCCTTCGTGGTAATTTTGCAGCAAAGTTGTTGTTGCGGCAATAACTCTATCGCCATCTAAAACAACCATTTGTCCTTCAGGAAAAATCTCCATGTGACGTATGTATTGTGCTTCAGTCATCAACTCTTCTTCAGACAAAGTTGGAAAAACAATTTTTTGAAGTTCAGCTTCTTGTTTGGCATATTCAGGAGTAGCTGTTCGCAAAATGTATTTACCTAAAATTTCTTTTTTCATATATTTATAATTAAATGATTGAAAGATTTAAAATTTGAAAGAGTAATAATATTTATGACTTTCGACTTTAAAAACATCTATGACATATTTCCATAACTGATCAATTTCAATTCCATGTATTCTTTCAACCCTTCAGAACCTGATTCGTGACCGATTCCGCTACTTTTTATTCCTATGAAAGGCAATTCCGTTCCATGCGCCGCCCATTCATTGATTCCTACCATTCCAAATTCTAGGTTTTCCGCATAGAAATTAGCAGTCTTAATATGATTTGTAAACACATAAGAAGCTAAACCGAATTCGGTATCATTCGCCCATTCCAACACTTGTTCTTTAGTATCGAAAGGGATCACAATCATCAATGGTCCAAAAACCTCAGTTTGGATGAATTCTTGGGTTTGTCTGGCTTCAATCAAAGCTGGATGTACAAAAAATCCTTTTTCCGAAATTTCACCACCAATATGAATGGTTGCTCCATCGGCTTTGGCTTTTTCAATCATTGTCACAATATGCTTTTGCTGTGTTTTATTTATTAATGGTCCCACAAAATCAATAGCGCCACCATTAATTCCTGTTTTTAATTTCGAAATATCGTCTTTGACAATCGAAACAAATTGGCTAAAAATATTCGAATGCACATAAAAACGTTGGGGAGCCACACAAACCTGTCCGCAATTTCTTAGTTTCGCAACCAAGGATTGATGTGCAATTGCTTCCACATCTACATCTTTTTCTATAATTACTGGTGCGTTTCCGCCTAATTCAAGCGATAATTTAGTTGCTGTTTTAGAAGCGCCATCCATTAAAATTTTTCCTACTCTAGTGCTTCCAGTAAAACTTATTTTTTTCAATAAAGGATTTTCAATCATCTCTGTTCCTGTCGAAACCGGTTCGGTATTGATTAAGTTAAAAACACCTTTAGGAATTCCTGCTTCGTGTAAAGCTTTTGCCATATTGAAACTAGACAAAGGCGTAAATTCAGAACCTCTCATGACCACGCTACATCCAGCAGCCAAAGCAGCCGCAACGGCACGAGCAGGATTATAAGCTGGAAAATTCCAAGCTGTAATTACACCAACAACTCCTAATGGCTGATAAATAACCATCGAACGTTTATCGATTCTGCTAGACGGAATAACTCGTCCGTAACTGCGTTTTCCTTCCTCGGCAAACCACTCAAAAAGATTAGCCGAAACCAGCCATTCACCACGAGATTCGAGCATAGGTTTTCCTGTTTCCAGTGCTGTTTCCTTGGCGAAAACCTCTACATTTTCCCGCATGTAATTAGCTGCTTTTTTTAAAAATTCAGCTCTAAAATAAGGTGTCGTATTTTTCCATTCTTTAAAAGATGCATCAGCTGCAACAATTGCTTTTTTGCAATCAGCAGCATTTCCAAAAGGAACTTTATCTAAAATTTCTTCGGTTGAAGGACTTTGTACATCCCAGGTTTTGCCATCTATGGCGTCGCACCATTCTCCGTTTATATATTGTTTTCTCATGACAGTATTTCTTTTATTGTTTCTTCTAAAATTGACAAGCCTTTTTCTAAAATTTCATCTTCTATAAATAAAGGACTTAATATTCTGATACAGTTTCCGTAAGCTCCAGAAGTGATTATAATCAATCCTTTCTCTAAACATTTATCCACAATTGCTTTCGTAGAAACACCATCAGACATTCCTGTTGTTGGATTCGAAAATTCGATGGCCAACATTGCTCCTAAGCCACGAACGTCAGTAATGTTTTTTGGATACAAAGTCTGCCATTGAATGAATTTTTCTAGCACTAGCTTACCTACTTTTTCACCAGCGGCATTGATATTGTTTTTTTGCATGTAATTGATGCTCGCCAATGACGCCACACAACTCAATGGATTTCCCAAATACGTTCCTCCGATAAGTCCCGGTTTAACGGCATCCATAATTTCTTGTTTACCTATAACAGCACCAATTGGCATTCCGCCACCCATAGATTTAGCCCAAGTTGACAAATCTGGAATTACACCATAATGCTCATAAGATGCCCATTTTCCGGTACGACCAAAACCAGATTGCACCTCATCAAAAATCAATAAAATGTTGTTCTCAGTGCAGAATTTACGCAAATACTGCACGTATTTTTTAGATGCAACAGTAAAACCACCCTCACCTTGTACTAATTCCAAAATGATTGCAGCGGTTTGACTCACTGAAACGGTTGTTGAAAAAGTTTTATGCAACTTCATAATCATCAAATCATCGAATTCAGCTTTCGACATTCTTTTATTCATCGAAGGTTTGTAATACGGATATTCCAAACGATATACTTCAGAAGCATAAGGTCCCGCACCTTCTTTATATTTTACATTTGAAGTTAAAGTCATCGCCATCATTGTACGTCCATGAAAAGAACCATCATAACATATAATCCCCGCTTTTCCGGTTACTGCACGAGCAATTTTGATCGCATTTTCTACTGATTCTGCACCGGATAAAGTCAACATTGCTTTTGTAGCTTCCCCGTGTGGCAATATCTCACATAACTTCTCGGTTAAGTCTAAATATTGCTCATAAACAGAAACATTAAATGAGGCATGAATGAATTTTTCGGCTTGTTTTTGAATCGCATCAATAATTTCAGGAACACCGTGACCGGCATTATTTACACCAATTCCTCCTGCGAAATCAATTAATTCTCTACCATCGGCATCAATGATTATGGCACCTTTAGCCGATTGAATGCTCGATGGATTAAAAATTCCTAAAGCGTTTGGAACACTTTTCTTTCTTCTTTCGTATAATTTGTCTGTATTATTCATTTTGCTTGCTTGCTTGATAATTTTGCTAATTCTAAATCGGGTTGCGCGAATTTGTAAATTTTCATATACATATTTGTTTTGGTGTCAAAAACACCTTCCATTGAATGAATTTTATCGCCTAATAATTCATTCAAATGCTCCATATCCCGACACATAATATTAGCTTCAATATCATAATCCCCTGAAACAGAGGCCAAAAAACTAATCTCAGGCAACTTTCCTAATTCCTCAAAAATGGTTTTCATATATGATTTTGGTTTAACGGAAATCAAAACACTTGCATAAGCATTAAAACCAATTTTGTTAGGATCAACCCTTCCTATAATTTGCAAAGTCCCATCTTCAATCAAGTTAATATAACGGTGTCTAATGGTACTTACTGCCACATTAATTTCTTTAGAAATTTCAGTAAACGACATTCTCCCGTCTTTTTGAAGCAGCTTCAATATTTGGTAATCTAATTCATCATCTAATACACTCATCGTTTGTAGTTTTTCCTCACCCCAACTCTCTCCAAAGTAGAGGGAACCGAGTCTGAGAAAGTTGTTTTATATTTTTTTATATTTTAATTCTCCATTTACCCATGTTTCATTGACTTCAACGGTAGAAACATCGTCTAATTTAAACGGGTTTTTACTCAGTATAATAAAATCAGCATGTTTCCCTACAGAAAGACTTCCTTTTATATTTTCTAAATGATCCGCAATCGCACTTCCTACAGTATAGGCATGCAATGCTTGCTCAAAAGTTATTTTCTGGCTTTCGCCAATGACAAAGCCATCCATCGCTTTTCGGGTAACCGCCGTTTCCATATTGAGCCAAGGATTTATTTCTTTCACCACAGGACCATCGGTCGATAAGGCCAAGTTAATTCCATTATCTAAAACCGTTTTACACGGATATACTACATCCAATAATGCATCCGGCAAAGTACTTTTGAAATTATTTGCCAATTCGTAAATGAAGATGGGCTGCATCGCTGCAGTCATTTTCATATTTTTAAAATCTTTTATATTTTCATTTGATAAAAATCCAACATGCTCAATTCGGTGACGTAAACTAGGGTTGATTTTGAATAAATCTCGATACACTTTCAAAGTCAAATCAACCGCCTGATGACCAATGGCATGAGTTGCAACAGAAAATCCTTTATCAACAGCTTCTTTGGCCGTTTCGAAAAACTTGTCATAATCCAATCTCAAAACGCCTTTATATCCTTCGGTATTTTTGTAAGGAACATTCAAGGCAGCTGTAGCAGAACTCAAACCTCCATCAGAGAAAAACTTTACCGTTTTTATTTGCAAGAATTCCGATTCATATAATTCCGGTAAAACCTGAATTTCGTCACTACCATCCGGAATTCTAAGCGGAAAAACATTCATTCTCACTTTCAACAATCCTTCTTGGTCCAATTTAATGTAAGCCGCCAATAATTCTTCATTTGCAGCCGGATCCGTCGCACTAGTAATTCCTAAACTCAACAAATACTTATGCCCTTCCAGAATCATGTTTTTATATTCGTCGAAAGTAAAGGCTGGAATGTTATTCATGATTAATCCCAAAGCTCTTTCAGTAAAAATACCTTGCAGACTTCCATCTTTATTTTTGCGAATTTCTCCTCCAAAAGGAATTTCCGTAGCTTCATCAACTTCTGAAATTGCCATGGCTATTGAATTGGCAATTCCAATGTGAGCACAAGTTCTAATTATAAAAACAGGTCGGTCAGAAATAATTTCGTCCAAATCTTCTTTGGTCGGCAATCGTTTTTCTTCGAGAATCATTTCATTGATTCCACGAGCCATAATCCATTCGGAACTTGGGTTTTTCTCAGCAAATTCTTTTAACAATCTTTTGAATTCCACTATAGATTTCACAGCCCGAACATCTAACATATACGTTCTAAGATGCCCAATTTTCCAAACATGAATATGTGCATCATTCAATCCCGGAACAATCGTTTGTCCGCTAAAATCAAATTCATTGGAAAAAGAACCAAATTGATTTCGCAATTCAGTTACACTTCCAGTGGCTTCAATATGGCCAAAATTATTAATTACCATGGAATCTGCTTTTGGAAAAGCAGCATCCATTGTAATAATATTGGCATTATATATCAGTTTAAAAGTCATAAAGTCTATTATTATAAAGTCTAATATCGAACTAGTCTTATGACTTTCGACTTTGAGACTTGCGTCTAAATTATTTTCTTTCGTTCAACACTTCTTGGATAGCATTTTCAATTACATCCAATCCTTCGTTCAATTGCTCATCAGTGATTACAATTGGTGGCAAGAAACGAATACAGTTCGTGTACAATCCTGCTCGAATTAATATTAATCCGTTAGCTACTGATTTTTTAATGACGGCCATGGCCATATCCATATCCGGTTCTTTGGTTTTTCTATCTTTTACAAATTCAACTACGAGCATGGCGCCCAAACCACGAACATCTCCGATACAAGGAAATTTTTCTTTCATGACTTCTAATCGCGTTCTGATGATCTCTCCCACATGAACTGATTTTGCCAAAAATTCTGGTGTGTTTATTTGTTTTACCGTTTCAAGAGCAGCAACCACAGCAATTGGACTTCCGGAATACGTTCCTCCCACACCACCTAAATGAGGAGCATCCATCATTTCTGCTTTTCCCGTTACTGCACTGATTGGCAATCCGGAACCTATAGATTTTGCCATTGTCACCATATCAGGAACTACTTCGCTGTGCTCGATAGAAAGGAATTTCCCTGTTCTTCCAGCTCCGGACTGAACCTCATCAGCAATAAAAACAATGCCATGTTCATCACAAACTTTTCTGATCTTTTCTAAGAAACGTTTTGGCACAGGAATAAAACCCCCTTCGCCTTGAACCGGTTCGATAATAATAGCTGCAACCGAAGAGGGATCTACGTGTGAAATTAAATTCTGGTCGAAACGCTCGATGCAAAAATCGATGTATTCTTCTTCAGTGAAGTTATCCGGTTTACGGTACACATTTGGAGAATGAAACCGATAGATATCTTGTGAATAACTACCAAATCCTCTTTTGAACAAAGCATATTTACTGGTCAAACTTAAGGTAAGTAATGTTCTCCCATGATATGCCCCTTCAAAGCAAATAACAGCTGGTCGCTTCGTATAATATCGTGCAATTTGGACTGCATTTTCTACTGCTTCAGATCCTGAACAAGCTAATAAGGTTTTTTTAGGAAAATCTCCTGGTGTAATTTTATTAAGTAATTCTGCAAATTCTAAATACGGTTCGAATGTAGTGACTAGCGCTCCGGTATGAAGGTATTTATCCATTTGATCTTTTATGGCATCAACAACTGCTTTTGGTCGGTGTCCCAAATTTACCATCCCAATTCCTCCTGCAAAATCTATTAATTGATTTCCATCTACATCCCACACCAAAGCACCTTCCGCTTTTTCAACAACGACCTCAGTAGATTTTCCCAAACCAGCAGGCAAAGCAGCAGCTCTTCTTGCTAACATTTCTCTACTTTTTGGCCCAGGTATTTCTGATACTTTTTTAATTTGAGTTCCCATTTTTTTTAATTTTTAAAGGCAAAAGGCATTCGCCGATAGCCATTCATTCTTATTGATTAGTTTATTTTTGTTTTTTGGCGCAGGCCTAAATACTATAATTTTCGTCTACCGGAAGGTACATTAACATGCTTGCATATCCACAATCCGGATCATTAATATAGTTATACAAAGGTCGTATCCATCTAAATCCCGCTTTCCTTTGAGGGGTGATTGTAGGATCTGTATATTTATTAATTTGCAAAGCCAAACAATAGTCTTCAATAGTCATTTTATCTTTAAATCTTCCGTAACCAATGGTCATTCCGGCAATAATTTGCCCTTTTAACCCAAGGGTTTTACAGATTTCGGTTCGGGCTTTGTACATTTCTGTCGAAAGACCCAAACCTCGATATTCTGGCAAAATCCCCATATCGATTCCGTACAACCAATCGCCACGAGCAATTTGAACATTGGTAATCCATAAATTATCGGTTTCCTCCAGAAAAGTACTGTCATGTTCCGGAAAATCACATCTGAAGGCACTTGCAGAACCTACTAACTTCCCTTCTTTTTCAACTACTAATTGCCCTTCCGGGAAAACCTTAATATGATTTGCAAAATGATTTCTATTCATAATCTCTGATTCATGTAGTGAGGGATAACACTGCAACTGAACATATTCCATATGATCCGCATCAGACGGAACAGCATTCCTGATGAAAAACTGATTGTGTAATATGTTTTTATAAATCATAGGCAAAAAGTTTACATAATAAATCCACAGATAAAATACATCACAGCCGAAACTCCAAATATTATTAATTGATATGGAAATTGTGAAATACCATGTTTCATCATATCTACTTTACAGGATTGTGCAGTAAGAACTCTATTATCCGAGAAGAAACAGGCCGCTGCTCCCCAAACTGTTCCAGATACTAAAGCACCCTGAGAAAGCCAGAAATTAGCGCCTAATGAATGTGACAATAAGGCTGTCGTTGGCACTAAAATAGCGTATATTCCCCAATTAGACCCCGTTGCCCAACAGATCCATGAAACCAAAGCAAAAACAATAAAGGGTAAGGTCGATCTATTTAACCAGCTAATTCCTTGCAAGTGAGACGTTACAAATTCATTAAACCCTAAAGCATTTTGAACATCTTTTAACAAATAAGTAAAAGCTAAAACGGCTAATACAAAAGTGATGGTTTCCAGTCCCATTACAAAATGTCTGGAAATTTTATCAAATTTAATAACTCTAAAAATAAGAAAATAGAGATACGTAAAGACTACCGCAGTAGCAATTCCGCGTAAAGCATCAATACTTCCAAAAATCATATCAGACGAAAAAGTTAAACTTCCCCAATAATCCATATCATAAGGATAAGGGAAAATGGTACACCATACCAAAACAAGTAACGGCATGATAAAATAATATAATTTTCCCGCTTTTTTAGCAGGATTCTTTCTGATTTTTTCCTCTTTAGGTTCTGGAATGACTACTTCTGCCTCGGCATCTCTTATCCCTTTTAAATCTGGAACAACTTTAAATACCACTAAACCTCCCAAAATTAAGGAAATCCAAGCCGAAAAATTATAAGGAATTGTTCCTAAAAATGCTTGAATTGCACTTGGACTCACACTCACATCCCCAATATTTCCTAGGGCCGACAATTGTGTGCCGTAAAAAATAGTCCAGGTAGAAATAGGAAACACTACAGTCAAGGGCACACAAACAAAACTCAGAACCAAAGCTAATTTAGCTCTGGAAACTCCAAACTTATCTGTTATAGGCCGCATCGTATTTCCCACAGACAAAGCACTTAAATAGTCATCCAAGAAAAAGAAAAAACTTAAAAAATAAGTCATGATTAGTGATTGCTGTTTCGTTTTTACGTGATTTTCAGAATAGGTTGCAACTGCTCTTATTCCTCCAGATGCAACTAATAATTGCACAAAAGCACCATATAAAATACATACCAATATTACCCAAATTAAACCTTGATCATGCGCATCTCTTGATATCGAACTGAACAAACCATCAAACATATTTAAAGGAAAAATCATTCCTTTCCCCTCTGGAAAAAATTCTGTAGATCCTCCTTTTGATGCTAACAAAATAAAACCCAAAGCACATCCAATAATTAATGGCTCCAACGCTTTTCTGGTAATGATAGCAATCCCTAATACAGTAAATGCAGGAACTAAAGCATCCCAATTAATAAAATAACACAAGGCTGACAGGAATAATAAGGCGACTCCAATAATGGTTGAGATTGATTTCATTGATTTTATGGTTTGGTTAATAGAAAATAATTTAAATTGGTTAATATTTAAACTCAAATTTGACATTAATAAAAAACCTAAATATTGTAAATAAATTAATTTATATATGTTTATTTTGTAAATCTAACCATAATTTAGATATAATAACAAAAAAATTACTAAATTTTTTATTTAAAAGTGTACATTTGAAAAACTAAAATAAATTAATTATGATATTTAATGAAGTAAAAAATTTTATAAATGGAGCGTTTAAATCAGGAAGCTCCAGCAAAATTCATACTATTATCTCCCCTTTAGATGGTCAAGAATTAACTACTTTCAAAGAATCTACCGTGGATGATTTGAATGAAATTATCGCTTTTGCTCAAAAAGCTCAAAAAGCCTGGCAAAAAGTTACCTTAAAAGAAAGAGTCCAGGTTTTCTATAAATACAAACAATTATTAGAAAAAAACATAGAGGAACTGACCGAAATTATTTACCTCGAAAACGGGAAAATTCATGGGGAAGCCAAAGCTGAAATTGATAAAGCCATCGAACTTACAGAATTTGCCTGTGCTTTGCCTCAATTTGTAAATGGAGAAAACATGGAAGTTAGTAAAGGTGTTTATTGCTCCTCAAGCCGAGTTCCTTTGGGGATCGTTGCTTCTATCGTTCCTTTTAATTTCCCAAGCATGGTTCCGCATTGGACTATTGTAAATGCCTTGGCTCTTGGAAATGCTTTTATTTTGAAACCCTCCGAAGCGGTACCAATCAGCAGTCAATATACAGCAAAACTTTTGAAAGAAGCCGGACTTCCTGATGGCTTATTCAATATCATTAATGGTACACAATCTACAGTTGAAAATCTTTGCGACCATCCGGATATTAAAGCCATAACTTTTGTCGGCTCCACGAAAGTAGCAAAAATAGTATATCAAAGAGCAAGTCAAAATTTGAAACAGGTTTTAGCACTTGGCGGAGCAAAAAACCACATCATTTTATTACCGGATGCAAATCCCGAAATGGCTTCCTCTAATATTGTAGCTTCTATGAGCGGTTGTGCCGGGCAGCGTTGTATGGCGGCTGCAACTTTAATCGCTGTTGGAAATTGCGATGTGATACTGGGTAAATTAATTAAAGACGCCAATAAAATTCAATGTGGTACAACATTAGGTGCCGTAATTTCGAAAGCAGCCAAAGAAAGGATTGAGTTATATATCACTGAAGCCGAACAACAAGGTGCCAAAATCGTTTTGGATGGCAGAAATACGATAGTTATGGGAAAAGAAAATGGTTTTTATGTCGGGCCAACGATTATTGACTACGCAACTGCTGATATGAAAATTGCAAAAGAGGAAATATTTGGACCAGTTCTAACCATTGTTCGTGTTAGTACAATTGATGAAGCTTTAGCAATTGAAAATGGCAATCCTTATGGAAATGCGTGTTCCGTATTTACACAAAGTGGCGGTTTAGCAAATTATGTAACCGAAAATGCTTCAGCAGGAATGTGCGGGGTAAATATTGGAGTTCCTGTACCCAGAGAACCTTTTGGTTTTGGTGGATGGAATGAATCGAGATTTGGTTCTGGAGATATTACGGGGAAAAGCGCTATTGGCTTTTTTACAAAAGAAAAGAAAACAACCACCAAATGGAATCCTGAAGCTGGAACCAACTGGATGAGTTAAATAATTATGATCGAAAAAGTTAAAGCATCCGATTTTATATTCATTTATGAATGCTACATGCATCCAGAAGTAAACCCTTTTTTGCTCTACGAAATAATGGATTAGGAAAGTTTTAGACCTATATTTAATGACTTGCTAAAAGAAGAAATTTTATATCTACATAAATAAGATTCAAAAACTGTCGGAATGTGTAAAATCATCCGACAAAAGCATAGAAATAGCCACATTATGTATCTGGGAGGAGTAGCTATTCATCCTGATTATTTTGGAAAAGGATAGGAAAAAAAATGATGTTAGAAATCATTAATATATGTAAAATAAAATCTGTTTCCAGAGTTGAATTGAGTGTCGACACTCATAATTTGAAAGCCATAAAACTATATAAAAGTGTAGGTTTCACAAAAGAAGGAATTTTGAAAAACTATACTTTTTTAAAAAGCAAGAACAAATTCATAGATGAACAAATCATGTCCAATTTAATATCAAAACAATACAATTGCACAAAGCTTACATCGACAAACAAAATTTATAAGATGCAAATTCTGTCCTACTTTATGGTTTTGTTGTCTAACCAATTGAAACTAAAATTTAAAATATAATGTTAAGTAAAGAACAAATAATAAGTGATAGTAAACAATTCAGTTTGTTTACTTGGGTTGCTCAAAAAAATGTAAATCCAATCCCTATCGAAAGAGCCGAAGGCGTTTATTTATATGAAGTTGGAGGAAAAAAAATAATTGATTTCTCCAGCGGATTAATGTCAGTAAATATCGGTCACGGCGACCAGCGGGTCACAGATGCAATTGTCGAACAAATGCAAAAAGTGAGTTATGTGACCCCATCTTGCACTACAGAAATCCGGGCGCGTTTAGCAAAAAAACTTGCCGAAATTTGTCCCGGTGATTTAAACAAAGCTTTTTTTACACTTTGTGGCGCTTCATCAATCGAAAATGCAATAAAACTGGCTCGTTTATACACTGGAAAGCACAAAATTTTTGGAAGATATAGAGGATTCCACGGAAACTCTTCTGCCAGTATGACTTTAGGCGGAGATCCTAGAAAACTTTTTAGTGATGCCCAACAAGCCACTAATATTTTTCACCTAGATGATCCCTACGATTTTTATGGTTTGAGTGATCAAGACGAAGAAACGAAATTAAAATGGAGCCTTGATTCAGTAGAAAGAATCATTCGGTATGAAGGCGGGCACACTATTGCAGCCTTTGTCTTTGAAGGCGAAAGTGGGTCATCAGGTTGCTTGCATTATCCAAAAGGCTATCTAAAAGGGATTAAAGCCTTGTGCGAAAAATATGAAATTCTATTTATTGCCGATGAGGTAATGAGTGGTTTCGGCCGAACCGGAAAATGGTTTGGTTTTCAACATAGCGACATCATTCCAGATATGATTTGTATGGCCAAAGGTCTGACTTCTTCTTATTTACCCTTAGGTTGTTTGATGGTATCGGATAAAATTGCAGCAAAATATGACGATTCCCCTTTGTGGTTGGGATTGACTTATAATTCACATCCAGTGGCTCTGGCAGCTTCACTTGCCGTTATCAATATTTACGAAAGTGATCATTTGATAGAAAACGCAGTCAAAATGGGTACTTACATGGAAAAACAAATTAACAAAATGCGTGCCCAACATCCTTCAATGGGTGATTTTAGAAACAAAGGATTATTGGGTTGTTTGGATATTGTGAAAAGCAAAAAACCATATCAACTAATGGCTCCTTTCAATGCTAATGCTGTCGAAATGGAAGTTATGAACAAAGTGAGTGCCAAGTTAAGAGAGCAAGGATTATATACCTTTGTTCGCTGGGGTTATATTTTTATCGCACCACCATTAATGATTAACGAAACTGAAATTGACGAAGGTTTATCAATTATTTCTGAAGCTTTAAAAATAGCAGACGAGCACATGAATTAATACATTTTTTCCACAAGAAAATTTAGTAAATGACCAAAAAAAGCAGACAAAAAAAATTTGGTTAATGCCTTTCATTCGCGGTTGAGAATAAAAAATTAAAAAGTGATACAAGAGGAATTCCTCAAAGAATTCTAAGAATTAATTTCCATAAAAATAACATCCAATAGCGCAAAGACTTTTTCCTTGTCCAAAGGTTTCGTAATGTAGTCATGAAAGCCGCACTGAAGTATTTTCTCTCTCTCTTCTGCAGATGAATATGCTGTCTGGGCTATCACCGGAAGTCCCGGTTTAATTAACTTTATTTTTTCAAAAGCCTCATAACCATTCAAAACAGGCATTTTTATATCCATAAAAACCAAACTGATATCCGGATTTTCGGTACAAATAGTAACTGCTTCCTGACCATTAAAAGCACGCAAAACTGTATGATTTTTTGACTCAATAATTTTTTTTAACAACAAGAAATTGATAGTATCATCTTCAGCGACTAAAATTATTTCATTCTCCTGGTTTTCTGAAAAATATATCGTCTTACTTGACACAATGTCTTTTTCAGTCTGCTCAAATTTTAATGGAATCGAAAAAGTAAAAACAGATCCAACTCCAATTTTAGATGTTACTGTTATTTCTCCTCCAAGCATCTCTACATACGCCTTCGTGATGGATAGGCCAAGTCCTAATCCCGTTAATTCAGTACTGCCGTCCCCTTCAATTCTTCGGAAACGATCAAATATCACTTTTAAATGATTTGTACTCATACCGATTCCTGAATCTTCAATAGTAAACGCTAAAATTCCTTTTTCTTTGTGCACTGTATACCCAAAAGCAACAAATCCATTATCTGTAAATTTTACTGCATTTGTTATTAAATTGACAATAATTTGTTTCAGCTTTGTTTCATCAGTAAGGATTTTTTCTGTAATTCTAGCTGAATTTTCAAGAATATAAAATTGAATATTTTTATCTTTAGAAATCGTAACTTTGATAGAATCATACAACTCTGTTATGCATTTTTCAATGTCTAATCCTTTATAATTTGGCGTAATTTGCTTGGCGTCAATTTTAGACATTTCAATAAGATCTTCAATGATTGAAACCAGGTTGTTCCCACTGTTTTTTATTATTTTTAAATATTCCAATTTCTCCCCTTCTGTCAAATTTGCATCCGTTAGCAAATCACTAAATCCCATTATGGCATTCATAGGAGTTCTGATTTCATGCGATAAATTAGCCAAAAAAGAAGATTTTAAGGTATCGCTTTCCTCCGCTTTTTGTTTGGATATTTCTAATTGTCGCCTTTGATTGCTGTTCTCTTCAAAAAGATTTCCTATATACCCAAACTCTCCTTTGAATTTTCTTAAAGAAGAAATCGCTGTTATATTACCTGTTTCTAGAATACTTTTGACTAATTTTAGTGGATTATAAACCCATCGTTTTGTATAATACACAAAAATAAAAATGTTCAATAAAGAAACCAGCACTACAATAAAAAGAATTTCTTT
This sequence comes from Flavobacterium sp. RSP15, assembly GCF_003968755.1. Lineage (GTDB taxonomy): Bacteria > Bacteroidota > Bacteroidia > Flavobacteriales > Flavobacteriaceae > Flavobacterium. The sequence continues at coordinate 300,452 of NZ_RYDL01000003.1, forward strand.
TGAATTTTTGTAATTCAAATTGAATGGCCTTTTGAAAAGTAATGTAGACACAACGTCATCTTTCCAGTCTTTCAGATCTAAGCTTACAATTACAAAATCACTTTCTTCAAGATCCGTAAGATGTGCCGGAACTAAATTAACTTTCGAACTGCTTATATTTCCTAAAGAATTCAAAAAAGGCTTATCTAAAAGTCTAGCTATAAAAAAGTAACCAGACGGCGCTGTTTTATTCTTTTTGGGATCTATTGAAGGATGAATCGTTGCACCAAAAACTTCCACAATTCCTTCTGGAATTTTAATATAGAATTTTTTTAGTTTCGATTTATAAAGCACTGTCATCATCTCTTTTGGGATAAAGTCAAGGCTTTTAATCTTAGAGGAAACTGTTTTATTTATTATTTTTTGATCTAAACCATAAACACCAATGTAATCAGCAGAATAGGTTTCAAATTCGCTTAGAATATATTTATCATACCATTTTTTATCTTTTGTTATTGTATAACTAACCAAATTATCCCAGTGGGTAACATCAATAATGATGGCGGTAGTGGTTTTAGAATTGAGTCTGAACAAAGATCTCACTTCTTTATCGTATTGATTGTAAGTGATTTTGTAAAAATGACGTTCTTCCTGAATAGTATAAAGATACAAGGTGATGTAAATTACGAAAAAGAAAATACTTGCCGAAAGTATCAGCATCAGTAGTTTAGAGTACGTATTTAATCTAATTAATCTTTTCATGGAATTCACTCGACTAAAAATAAAATACAGCCTACTTTTGTAAGACATATCAGTTTTTTTTCTATGCCGCAAGTTAACCTTTTTTATCAATAAAAAAAACAAGCCACTTCAAACTAAGTAATTTTTTTATATTAAAACCTTATTTATCAGCGGTGTACTTTTAAAAAAGCATTCTAATCTTTCTTAAATCTCTTTTAAATGGCAACTTTTCATTTTTTTTCAGAATTAAAAAAAGATTATTTTTTTTCCTTGTCAAAACAGAAGTGATTCGGTTCTCTTTAAGCAAACAAGCCAATGCCATTTGTGCCAAAGGAGAAAAAGCAATACAACCCACTCGTTTGTCTTCGAGAACATCTAATAATTCCGCTTATTGTTGCCGCACAAACATGGAATATTTCAGTTGATGAATCAAGCTGGGTATCCCCAATTGTTTCAGTATTTCAGTATTTCAGTAGTTTCCTTAGTTTGCGCTGCTGTATAATTATAAATTTCCACATACAATGCTTTTCCGCTTCGTACGGCGTAATCCAGCGCCATCATGGTTTCCTCCAATAGCGTTTCCGGATCAAAACGATTCGAATAAAAAAGAAATTTGTGGCAGTAACAAATCACTTTTTCCACATCTGTCCTATTTCATCTAGTTGTTTTTTTAGCCAAATTCTAATTTAATTTTTATAGTCCGATTGAAAGATACTAAAACGTCAAATGATCCCACAAAACACCAACTAGTTTTTGATATTAAATGTAAAACTAAAAAACCACCTAAAATAATCAGGTGGTTTTTTCATTTCTTAAAAAAATACTACAACGGAATATTCCCGTGTTTTCTATCTGGAGTAACACTAACTTTATTTTCTAGCATGCTAAAGGCTTTTATCAGTTTGCGTCTGGTGTCTTCCGGTAAGATTACCTCATCCACAAAACCACGTTGCGCTGCGGTATACGGATTTGCGAACAAATTCGCATATTCAGCTTCTTTTTCCAAAAGTTTAGCGGCAGGATCTTCGGCCTCATTGATTTCTTTCTTGAAAATAATTTCAGAGGCTCCCTTTGCTCCCATCACAGCAATTTCAGCTGACGGCCAAGCAAAATTCATGTCGGCACCAATGTGTTTCGAGTTCATCACATCATACGCACCACCATAAGCTTTTCGGGTAATCACAGTCACTCTTGGCACGGTCGCTTCGCTAAGTGCGTACAATAATTTCGCTCCGTGAACGATAATTCCATTCCATTCTTGGTCAGTTCCTGGCAAAAATCCCGGCACATCCACTACAACCAATAACGGAATATTAAAACAATCACAAAAACGAGTAAATCGAGCTGCTTTTTTCGAGCTGTTCACATCCAGACAACCGGCTAAAATCATCGGTTGGTTGGCTATAATCCCAATGCTTTTTCCTCCCAATCGAGCAAAACCCACCAGGATATTTTCGGCATAGTTTTTATGAATTTCATAAAACGAATCTTCGTCAATAATGCCGCTAATTACCTCGTGCATATCGTACGGTTTATTGGGATTATCCGGAATAATAGTCGCTAATTTGGTACGAACCTCATCATTAAGTTCATACGGTACACTGTGTGTTTTTTCTTTATTGCTTTGTGGCAAATAACTCAACAAGCGTTTCAAATCTTCCAGACATTCCACATCATTAGCAGAAGTAATGTGCGCCACACCAGATTTCGTAGAATGCGTGCTTGCCCCTCCCAATTCCTCTGAAGTCACCGTTTCATTGGTTACTGTTTTCACGACATTCGGGCCTGTTACAAACATATAACTGGTATCTTCAACCATCATCGTAAAATCAGTCATGGCTGGTGAATATACCGCTCCACCAGCGCAGGGACCCATAATTGCAGAGATTTGCGGAATTACGCCACTGGCTTGTACGTTTCTATAAAAAATATCAGCATAACCACCCAACGAACGAACACCTTCCTGAATACGTGCCCCACCAGAATCATTCAGGCCAATCATGGGTGCGCCCATTTTGACTGCCATATCCATAATTTTACAAATTTTTTCGGCATGAGTTTCAGATAATGATCCCCCAAAAACGGTAAAATCCTGCGCAAAAATATAGACCAATCGACCGTTTATAGTTCCGTATCCGGTAATGACACCATCTCCAAAAAACAGCTCTTTTTGCATTCCAAAATCAGACGTTCGATGGGTAACTAACATCCCGATTTCTTCAAAAGAGCCTTCATCCATCAAATAATTGACGCGCTCTCTTGCCGATAGTTTTTTATTGGAATGTTGTTTTTCGATACGTTTTTTACCGCCGCCCAAATGAGCTTCAGCAATTTTATCGTTTAATGTTTTTATTTTAGATTCCATACTTTATTTAATTGGATACTATTGTTTTTAAAATTTCGCCACTTTCAGTGGTTTTGAACAGTAATGCGATAGCTTTAATGTTTAAAATTGTATCGAGAAGCCTTGTGAAATGTATAGTTCTCGATACTTCTCAAAGGTTTTTTTGTTTAAAACCTTTGCTCAACTCGAACTGACGTTTTAAGAGTGTAGTAGGCGTACGATTTTTTGATCTTCAAAATACTGTTTCAGAGCCACCAAAGCAGCAATTTCGGCTTCTTTAGCCATTTGTTTTTTCAACACATCTGCATTGTAATAGTTTTTTACGAAATGCGTGTCAAATTTCCCAGAACGAAATGCCTCATGTTCAAAAACAAATTTCCCAAAAGGCAAGGTTGTTTGTACACCCTCAATTTTATACGCCTCAATAGCTTTTAACATAACTTGAATTGCTTCTTCTCGGGTTTCGCCGTACGTAATCAATTTGGCCAACATTGGGTCGTAATAAATAGGAATATCCATGCCTTGTTCAAAACCATTATCCACACGAATTCCCTCTCCAACAGGCAACTGATATACATCTAAATGACCTACACTTGGCAAGAAATCATTCATAGGATCTTCGGCATATACGCGTAATTCCATCGCGTGTCCTTTTATTTTTAAATCTTCTTGTTTTATGTTTAATGCTTCGCCTCGAGCTACTCTAATTTGTAGTTCAACCAAATCAGTTCCTGTAATCCATTCCGTAACAGGATGTTCTACCTGCAAACGAGTATTCATTTCAAGAAAGTAGAAATTGTTGTTTTCGTCCAATAAAAATTCGACAGTTCCTGCTCCTAAATAATCACAGGATTTAGCTACCAAAACAGCGGCTTCACCCATTTTTTTACGCAATTCAGGTGTTAAAACCGAAGAAGGCGCCTCTTCTATTACTTTTTGGTGACGACGCTGGATACTGCACTCTCTTTCGAATAAATACAACACATTCCCGTGGCTGTCTGCCATAACTTGAATTTCGATATGCCGTGGCGAACCCACATATTTTTCGATAAAAACAGAACCATCACCAAAAGCGGAAATCGCTTCACTGATGGCGCGATCCATTTGAGATTCGAAATCAGCTTCACTCTCTACCACACGCATTCCTTTTCCGCCACCACCTGCAGAGGCTTTAATCAGAATTGGAAAACCAATTTTTTTGGCAACCACTTTCGCTTTTTCGACATCCGTAATGGCTTCGTCAAAGCCCGGAACCATTGGAATGTTGTATTGCTTAACAGCCTCTTTCGCCGCTAATTTACTTCCCATGATTTTGATCGCTTTCGACTTTGGACCAATAAAAATGATATTATTTTTCTCTGCTTCTTCGGCAAAATCAGCATTTTCACTCAGGAATCCGTACCCGGGATGAATTGCATCTACGTTTAATGATTTCGCAACCTCTATGATTTTACTTCCCAATAAATAGGATTGATTAGAAGGAGCTTCGCCAATCCAAACGGCTTCATCAGCAAATTTTACGTGCGGTGCATTTCTGTCGGCAGTAGAATATACTGCTACAGTTTTAATGCCCATTTTTTTTGCGGTTTTCATCACTCTTATGGCGATTTCACCTCTATTGGCAACTAATAATTTTTTCATTTTATATTTTTTAACCGCAGATTCGCTAATTTTAATTCTCTCACAATCAATTGCGTTGTATAATTTAAAATTCTCTTTTAAATCAGTGGTGTTTTATTCAAATTCAATTAACAACTGTCCTTTATCTACGGCATCACCCATCATTACTGATATGGTTTTGATAACGCCATCACGCGGAGAAAGAAAGCTATTTTCCATTTTCATGGCCCCTAAAATAATAAGATTGTCATTCTCTTTGACGGTTTGTCCTACTACCACACTTATTTCGAGAATTAAACCTGGCATGGGTGCTTTGATAAAATTGACTTGTTTGGTAAGCCCTACTTCGAATCCCATTTCCTTAATCAAAACATCCAAAGGATTTGAAATGGCAACGGTGTAGGTGTTATTGTTTACCTTTACGGTGTAGCTTTTTTGAAGAAAATCAGAAGTGATGATTTCCGCTTGATAAGGAGTGTTTGAGTGCAAAACATGAAACTTATTCGTTTCCACACTTACTGCATCCAGTTGTGAAATACTTTTCTTTTCTAAATCAAAATGAAAAGTGTCATTTACATTAACTTTATAACCAATACTCATTTGCTTTTATTTTATGGTCGTAAAAATAGGCAAAAGAAAACGTTTTCGTAAACCAATGAAGAAAGTTTTATGCAAATTTAGTATAGGTGTCAAAAATAAAATTACAATACTAACAACCCATATTCTCGCAGCGTTTTAATTGGTTTGGAGTACCAAAACAATTCAAAGTCCTCCAGATATGATTCGAAATCTATTTTTATTTCTTGAAAGCTGTGAGTTTTAGAATTCGAAACAGCGATTTTCTGTAGCATTTCTACCAGCCATTCTCCCTCCCTTTTATTCGTTTGAATACTGAAACTTTCTTTTTTATCATGAAATATCAAAGTCATTAGTTCCCAAGAATTTCCTTTTTTAGATTTGGTAAAATGTTCCACAAATGGTTTGCCGCCTAACCAAACGATTTTAGCAGTGGGTTTGACGCTAAAATCATTGTCTTCTTGTAGAGCATCAAAAATAAAATCAGGTGAAATTTTAGTTTTTGGAATTTTAAATTCAAACCAATCCTGCAATTCGTAATCAAAACAGATTCCGTGCATGAAATTGAACAACGATTTCTTAAGTCCAAAACTGAATTTATCATGGTCGATTCCTGTTGCATCGGTATAATTAATATCGTTATTGGCAAAAGTTCCAATGATTTCGGTTTCTTTTGTCACACCAAATTTCTCCGGATACAAGCCTACTGGACTGTGCGCCGTCATAGCAAATTGATGCCAAAATCCTGATTGTAATACCCCAACTTCAAATAATTGACGCACCATTTCGAGACTATCCACTGTTTCCTGAATGGTTTGTGTAGGATAGCCGTACATCAAATAGGCATGAACCATAACTCCTGCTTCGGTAAAATTTCTGGTGACTTTAGCCACTTGCTCCACCGTAACGCCTTTGTCAATCAATTTTAATAATCGATCAGAAGCTACTTCGAGACCGCCAGAAACCGCAATGCAACCGGAAGCTTTAAGTAGCAAACACAAGTCTTTGGTAAAACTTTTTTCGAATCGAATGTTCGTCCACCACGTCACGGCTATTTTCCTACGAAGAATTTCGAGAGCTAGAGCCCGCATCAAAGCCGGTGGCGCCGCTTCATCTACAAAATGAAATCCGTTCTCACCTGTTTGGGCAATCATTTCCTCCATTCGGTCGCACAATAAATTGGCCGCCACGGGTTCGTAAATTTTGATGTAATCCAAAGAAATATCGCAAAACGTACATTTCCCCCAGTAACAACCATGTGCCATGGTAAGTTTATTCCATCTCCCATCACTCCACATGCGGTGCATGGGATTCACAATTTCGATAACCGAAATGTATTTATCCAAAAATAAATCCGAATAATCCGGAGTTCCTACTTGTGATTGTTTGTAATCGTGTTTCAGGGAATTATTTTTATAAACTACTTTTCCGTCTTCCAACAGAAAGGTTCGTTTATAAGAATTGTAATCTGTCCCGAAATTTCGGGATTCAATATTAGAGATTAATTCTTCTATTGGCATTTCCCCATCGTCCAAAGTAATAAAATCGAAAAACTCAAACACACGAGCATCTGAAAGCGAACGCAATTCTGTATTTGGAAAACCACCACCCATCGAAATCTTGATATTGGGATAATGCTTTTTAACCCATTGTGCCGAACGAAAAGCCGAGTACAAATTTCTTGGAAACGGAACTGAAATCAAGAATAATGTAGGTTTTATAGTTTCTATTTTTTCTTTTAAAATAGAAAGAAGAACGGTATCAATATAAGTTGGTTCCTGTTGCAAGGCTTCATACAATTCGTCAAAAGAATTCGCACTTCGTCCCAAACGTTCTGCATAACGGCTGAAACCAAAATTAGCATCTACACATTCCACAATAAAATCTGAAATATCTTCGAGATACAAAGTCGCTAAATGCTTGGCTTTGTCCTGTGTTCCCATCGTTCCGAAAGCCCAATCAAGTTCTTCCAATTGTGCAAAACGGGACGCTTCCGGCAAGAAATCTTCCTGACAAATTTGAAGCGCCAATGTTGGATTTTTTCCTTGCAGAAAAGCAATCACGGGATCAATCGTCTTTACATATTCATCTTGCAAAGCTTGAATTCTTTGGGAGTTGGGTGTTAGCTTTTGGGTCCTAGCTGTGGCAATAGCAAACACATTTTGCAAACCTTCTTTAGAAAACAATTCCAAAATCACCTCAATACCCAAATCCGCCTGAACAGACTCAATGTTTTTGGTATTCAGAAACCCTTTAATATAAGCGGTCGCCGGATACGGAGTGTTGAGTTGGGTAAACGGAGGCGTGATGATGAATAATTTGGTTTTCAAAAGAAATAAGTTTTGTGCAAAAATAAGGGATAATTCTGTTCTTATCACCAAAGTAAAAGTCCATATTATTATTTATTCTTTGGATTCAAATATAAAACAAAGCTATTTTTAGTTTCAACGTAATATATAGGTATTTAATTATATTTATCGTGCTGTAAATCTTACTTCTGAAGCGAATTTTTCCTTTTTCATTTACAATGCAAAGTCAATGTTTTGATTGTGCCAAAAACCTACGTGGTTGCAATGATGATGCTACTGCCGATTTAAAGAAAGCAAGCGATGGTATATACCTAGCAAAGAATTAAACCATTAACTCAAAAATAGTTCATGTGACGGAAGTCTTAATGGTCATCAACTTCCATCAGGTGATTATTGGTATACAGCAACCAGAACTGATGAAAATGAATACAAAGGTCATTTTAGTTTGAAGCGATAGCAAATTATCAAAACTTATGCTCTTTTTTGCTGACCATCAACAATGAAAATAAAGAGACACAGGCTGCCGTACTTAAGTAAAACCCAACGTAGGTCAGGCTATACTGTGTAGCTAACCAAATCGCAATCATAGGGGCAAAAGCGGCTCCGATAATTCCTGCCATGTTAAATGCCAAAGAGGTCCCTGAATAACGCACCGTTGTAGGAAACAGTTCCGATAAAAAAGTCCCCAATGGGCCATATGTGAATCCCATCAGCGCCATTCCAACACATAAAAACAAAGTCACAAGAACCGAACTGGCAGAATTTAAGAAAAATGAAAATGCAAAACCAAAAACAGCTATTGCTATCGTTGCATAAATAAGCATTTTTCTACGCCCAATACAATCCGCAATTAAAGCAGAAACAGGAATGAAAAACGCAAAAAACAATACCGAAAACAATTGCATCAATAGAAAATCCCTTTTGGAATAACCCAAATCTGACGTTGCCCAGCTAAGCGTGAACACCGTCATGAGATAAAAAACCAAGAAAGTTGTAATCGACGCAAATGTGCCAAAAATCAATTGGTTTTTATAAAATTTTAATAAAGTAAAAAAGGGAATTTTAACCTCTTGTTGTTCTTTTTTAGAGTTTTTGAAAGCAGGAGTTTCATCAATTTTTAATCGGATATAGAAACCTACAACAACCAATAACGAACTCCCTATAAACGGAATTCTCCACCCGTAGTCCAGAAAAGCTTCGGCACTCATTGTGTCTGTCAAAATCAAGAAAGTACCACCTGAAAGCAACAAGCCTATTGGAGCTCCCAATTGCGGGAACATACCATACCAAGCACGCTTATTAGCCGGAGCATTTTCGATTGCCAATAAAACCGCTCCACCCCATTCGCCACCTAAACCAACTCCTTGACCAAAGCGACACAACATAAGTAATAAAGGAGCTGTAATTCCAATACTGGCATAACTTGGTAAAAAACCAATACAAACAGTTGAAATCCCCATTGTTAATAATGCAATTACTAAGGTGGTTTTACGTCCAATTTTATCACCATAATGGCCAAAGACTGCGGAACCTAAAGGTCGGGAAAGAAAAGCAATCGAAAAAGTTGCAAGAGATAATAAAACAGAATTAGTATTATCTGTTGAAGGAAAAAACAATTGAGGAAAAACTAAAACTGCTGCATTAGCATAAATATAAAAATCAAAAAACTCTATAGTTGTACCAATTAAACTGCCAAAAAGAACATGTTTTAAAGAATTTTTATTCGTAAGCTTTAAATTATCTTTCATAAAATTGTTAATTTTTTTTGATAAAATTGATACTATTTTTCGAAAGTAACAAATATTATAGTTCCAATATTTTTCGGTAATTTAGCCTCAAATAAAATTCCATATGCCAACCGACTGTATCAGCTATCAAAATTCAGGATATTTCTCTTCTTTGATGAACGATTATTTAGATCAAAAAAATAATTTACATTCTCTATACAATAGATTTCCAACGCTGGAAAACTTTGAAAAGCAAATCCTTGAAAAGCAAAATAACTTCCCCTCCCCAGCCCTCCCCGAAGGAGAGGGAGTCGAAATGGATAAAAAAATTGTCAATGACAATAAAAGAAATATTTTAGTTTCAGTCTTAAAAAAACAATATTCGGCTATTTCAACTTCTGTTTTAACAAAACAAAATATTGAAACTTTGGCACTTCCAAATACATTTACTGTAACCACTGGCCATCAGCTAAATTTATTCGGTGGACCTTTATATTTTTTATACAAGATTATTTCGACAATTAATTTGACAACCGAATTAAAAGCGAAATATCCCACCTATAATTTTGTCCCCATTTACTGGATGGCTACCGAAGACCATGATTTTGAAGAAATCAATTATTTTAATTTTAAAGGCAAAAAATTCCGTTGGAACAAAGAAAGTACAGGTCCTGTTGGACGATTGTCTACTAAAGGTTTATCCGATTTTCTAGAAGTATATGCGCTGGAATTAGGTTCCGGTACGAATGCAGATACTCTAAAAAAATTATTCAAAGACTCTTATCTGAAACACGATAATTTAGCCGATGCCACACGATTTTTGGCAAATGCATTATTTGGTGCAAATGGTTTAGTCATTTTAGATGCGGATAATTCAGACTTAAAAAGAGCTTTTATTCCATTTGCAAAAGAAGAATTACTACACCAATCCTCGCATAAATTAGTACTAGAAACTGCCGAAAAATTAAAAGAGTATACCATTCAAGTGAATCCTCGTGAAATCAATTTGTTTTATATTGAAGATAGTATCAGAGAACGCATTATCTTTGAAAATGATCGATACAAAGTAAACCACACTAAAATTGAGTTTTCTGAAACAGAAATTCTATCCCTTTTAGAAAATCATCCGGAGAAATTCAGTCCTAACGTGATTATGCGTCCGTTATATCAAGAAGTGATTCTCCCCAATTTATGCTACATTGGCGGAGGAGGAGAGATTGCCTATTGGCTAGAACTACAATCGTTTTTTGCCGCTGCAAAAGTAACTTTTCCAATACTTTTGATTAGAAATTCTGTACTATTAGCAACCGAAAAGCAAGCTAAAAAAGCAGATAAATTAGAATTGAATTGGGAAAATTTATTTTCGAAACAGGCGAATTTAGTACCTACTAAAACCAAAGAATTATCAGATTTCCCAGTCGATTTAACGCATCTCAAAATCCAATTGGAAAAACAATTTCAGGAGCTTTATGATGTTGCGACCAAAACCGATAAATCTTTTATTGGAGCGGTAAAAGCTCAGGAAACAAAACAAAACAAAGGATTAGAAAATCTGGAAAAACGATTGCTAAAAGCACAAAAAAGAAAACTAAGTGACGTTTTACAACGCATCACCTACTTGCAAAATGAGCTGTTTCCCAACCAAAGTTTACAGGAACGACAAACTAATTTTTCCGAATTTTATTTGGAATACGGAGATAAACTGATTCCTACATTAATCAACCAACTCCAACCGCTAGACAACAAATTTGAAATTATTGTACTTTAATCAAATTATGATTATTTGAGTGCAATATTTGTAAAAATATTCAATAAAAAAATGCTAATTTTGCATAAAATTAAAAAAATAAAAATGGCTACTAATAGAACTTTTACAATGATCAAGCCTGATGCTGTTGCTAACGGACACATCGGAAACATACTTGCAATGATTACTACGGCAGGTTTCAAAATCGTTTCTTTAAAATTGACACAATTAACTGTTGCTGATGCACAAGCTTTTTACGAAGTGCACGCTGCAAGACCTTTTTATGGTGAATTAGTTGAGTTTATGTCAAGAGGACCAATTGTTGCTGCTATTTTAGAAAAAGACAACGCTGTTGAAGATTTCAGAACTCTAATTGGAGCTACAAACCCAGCTGACGCTGCTGAAGGAACTATCCGTAAAGCATACGCAACCTCGATTGGAGAAAATGCAGTTCACGGTTCTGATAGCGATGAAAATGCAGCTATCGAAGGTGCGTTCCATTTTGCCGGAAGAGAGCAGTTCTAGTATCGGTTTTCAGTCGCAATTGACAGTTACGAATTATAATAAAATAGAAATCCCGTTTCAAAATTGAAACGGGATTTTTTTATATCAAAAATCTGAAATCTAAATTCGTTAATCAACAATCTAAAATCATTACCTTAAAACCACATCCTTCACCACATCTCGTCTTAGTTCCTCATTAATCATAGCCACAATTTTTGATTTGCCATGACTTAATTCCTCCCGTAAAACGGACGAGGTCAACTCTACATACAACGTACTTCCTTTCAAAACTACATTATTGGTATAACTGTTCACACCGTTACCCATCAAGTTTTTCCAAGCGTATTTTACGTCCATTTGATCCATTCCGGGCTGCAACTTATTTACTTGGATAATTTGTTTCAAAACATCCCCTATCGTACTTTGATTATTTAGTCTCTTTGCCATCGCCCAGTAAATTTATTGGTGTTGCTTTCTTGTAATGATATGCTGTTTTTTCTTTGTTCAGTAATACTAATTCTTCCGCTGACACTGCAATTATTTCCTCACTCCATTTCATATAAGGTGTTGAATAATCCACAAACGCCTTGTCATCTGCAAATCGAATTGAAACCTTTTCATACGCATCATTCACCATAAAAGTACCGTCTAGTTGTGGCATGACTTTCTTTCGAAACCCTTTATTCTTTTTGTCAACTTCAAAATAATCATACACTTCATTCATCTTATACTCCTTGTTTTCCCCCTTATCAAAAACAACCTTTTTAATTTCCCAATAGCCGTTTATGTTGGCAATATCAGCAGGTATAATTTCTTGCTGGCATCCCACAAAAAGGAATGCAATAAAAAGAAAGCTAAATGTATTTTTCATATAATTAATATTTTTAGGAGCTATTTCCTGCTTTTCACTTCAATCTTTTTATCCGCCGAAAAAACGGCTAAAAAAGGATTTCCGCTTCAATCAGGGCTAGGTATTTTGAAGTAACCATACTTAAATTGCATACAACAAAGTTACTCTTATTAAATTCACAGAAAACAAAAAAAGCAGAACACATTAAACTATTTTATATATCACTAACCATAAGGTAATTAGAACTAAATTAGAGCAAAATGTAAAAAATAATCTACCGTATCGTCCTCACAATATTTTGCATAAGCTACAATTCTGAAACTTCAGAACAAACGCCTACTCCAACAGATACACTCTATTTCCTTCCACTAACCGACGCCACTTGGGTAACAAAATCTAGTATCATTCTTGTCAACGGCCGAATTGTTATGGAAAATTATTTCAATGGTCATCATGCCAATTGGAATTCAACGGTAGTTTAATACCAACAGCTCCTGCCGACATATTTATGGCCCTAGGCAAAAACGATCAAAAAATTTATGTCATTCCGAGCAAGAAAATGGTCGTTATCAGAATGGGAGAGGTGGTAAACCTTGATAATCCAACTTTAGCTTTATCTGATTTTGATGAAATATTACAGCAGAAACCTAGCGTTTTACCTCAGTAAATCTACTTGGCTTTCAAACGTTTAAGAAAACCTAAAACAAAGAAAACCAATCCCATAAGTATCAAAAAATAATACAGACTAATACTTATATCTCGAATAAGATTAGCCATTATAAAAGAAACTATACTCCCAAAATAAAGGTATAGTGGTGGTACATTTTTTAAAGAAGAAAAATCCATAATTGTCTTTTATTTAAAGAATGAATCTACAAATTCATATTTATTAAAAACCTGAAGATCCTCAATTCCTTCTCCAACACCAATATATTTTACAGGAATTTTAAACTGATCTGAAATTCCTATCACCACACCGCCTTTGGCAGTGCCGTCAAGTTTTGTAACCGCTAAACAAGTAACCTCAGTAGCGGCAGTGAATTGTTTGGCTTGTTCAAAAGCATTCTGACCCGTTGAACCATCCAAAACTAGCAGAACATCATGTGGCGCATCTTCAACAATTTTTTGCATCACTCGTTTTACTTTGGTCAATTCGTTCATTAAATTAATTTTATTATGCAAACGACCTGCGGTATCAATGATAACGATATCCGCATTTTGCGCCACCGCGGATTGCAAGGTATCAAAAGCCACCGAAGCCGGATCACTTCCCATATCCTGACGAACAATAGGAACTCCTACTCGATCCGCCCAAATTTGCAACTGGTCAATGGCAGCGGCCCGAAAAGTATCAGCTGCGCCCAGCACAACGTTGTATCCTTGTTTTTTAAACTGAAAGGCTAATTTACCAATAGTAGTAGTTTTACCAACTCCATTTACACCCACTACCATCAAAACATACGGCTTAGTCTGAGTTGGAATTACAAACTCAGTGGCTTCACCGGAGTTAGTCTCTGATAATAAAGCCGCAATTTCTTCTCTGAGGATCAGATTGAGTTCTTCAATTCCCAGATATTTATCTGCTGCTACCCGACTTTCTATTCTTTTAATGATTTTCAAAGTCGTATTGACACCAACATCGGAAGCAACCAGAATTTCTTCTAAATTATCCAGGACTTCCTCATCCACTTTTGACTTTCCGGCAACCGCTTTGGTTAACTTAGAAAAGAAATTTGTTTTTGATTTTTCAAGACCTTTATCTAATGTTTGCTTCGCCTGTTCGGTTAGGCTCGGGTCTTTTTTGTCTGCTGAAAATATTCTTTTGAAAAAACTCATTGTGTAAATAGTATTAAGAATGAAGTATTTAAGTCCAAAGAACAAATACAATTTCTAATGGTAAATCTAGAAAATAAAAAAGCTACTTCCGAATGAAAGTAGCTTTTCTATATACTGCTGTTGTAAATTATTTCTTTTTCAAGAATTCATCAACTGATTCTGGAGTCATAATAGATTCTACGAATGTATATGCACCTGTTTTTGGAGATTTCACCATTTTGATGGCTTTTGATAATCTCTTAGAAGATGTCTGTAACGATGCTACGGTTTTCTTTGCCATGATTCAAATGTTATTTAAATTTAAATAAAATCTCTAAATGTGACCATTTCTAGATTTCTATTAAAATCTCTAATTATTATTTAATTTCTTTGTGAACAGTTACTCTTTTCAAGATTGGATTAAATTTTTTAATCTCTAATCTGTCTGGAGTATTTTTTTTGTTCTTTGTTGTTATGTATCTTGAAGTCCCTGCAACACCTGATGTTTTGTGTTCAGTACATTCTAAAATTACCTGGATTCTATTACCTTTCTTTGCCATCTTGCTATTTTTTTATTTTGGAAGGGATTATTTAATAAATCCTTCTGCTTTTGCTTTTTTCAAAACTGCAGCGATTCCATTTTTATTAATTGTTTTTACCGTAGATGCAGCTACTCGTAGAGTAATCCATCTATCTTCTTCTGGAAGATAAAAACGCTTTTTAACTAAGTTTACAGAAAATTTTCTCTTAGTTTTGTTCATAGCGTGAGAAACGTTATTTCCTACCATCGCTCTTTTACCTGTAAGGTCACAAACTCTTGACATTATACTTATCTTTTATCGTTATTCAAAATCAGGGTGCAAAGAAAAGAAAAATAAACCTATTAAGCAACATATTTACTGCACATTTTTTAAAATTTCTTTCTGTACTAGTTCTAAACTTTTTATTACCGCTCTATCTATCACTTTTTCACGGGGTTGACCAAAATTGAATTCTTCAACAATTACTTCCTTTGGTGTTGCTATTGCAATAAAAACAGTGCCAATTTCTGCATTTGAGTCGCCTTTTGTTGGTCCGGCATTTCCTGTTGTCGCAATTGCATAATCCGTATTCATTCTCTTTTTTATGCTCAAAGCCATTGCAGAAGCTACCTCCTTACTGACTTCGGAATATTCCTTTATCAGACTTTCCGGAATACCCAAAACATCTATTTTAGCCTGGGTTGAGTACGAAACTACACTTCCTGCAAAATAATTGGAAGCACCGGCAACAGCACTTAAAAGCGTTGCTATTTTACCCCCTGTACAACTCTCGGCTGTGGCTATGGCTTTGTTTTGTTGGGTCAAAAGTTTACCTACTGCAACTTCAATCGTTTCGTCTTCATCATAACCAACGATGATATCATGAATAATTGCGTCCAGCAAGTTCACATTTTCAAGTAGCGCAGTCTCTAATTTATTTTTATCTGTACCACGTGCCGAAAGACGCAATCGTACGCGTCCCGGAGCAGGCAAATAAGCCAGCTTAATAAATTCAGGAAGGTTATTTTCCCAATCCTCTATTCGTTCCGCCACCAGACTCTCGCCTTGTCCATAGGTAAGAATTGTTTTGTGAATTATATAAGGACGTTCATATTCTCGGACTACTTTTGGAATGATTTCATGTTCAACCAAATATTTCATTTCATAGGGAACTCCAGGAAGCGAAATAAAAACAGTGTTTTCCTTTTTCATCCACATTCCTGGTGCCGTACCCAACTGATTGTGAAGCACCGTACATTTTGAAGGAACCAGCGCCTGATCTTTATTGATTTGCGTAATGGTTCGCTTATAAAAACCTTCTATAAGTTGCGTGACATGAGCTAACACTTTTTGATCAACAACTAATTCATCTTCAAAGTAATCACAAAATGTTTTCTTGGTAATATCATCTTTTGTTGGTCCTAGACCTCCAGTTATAATAACCAAATCGACTTTGTTTTGAAGTGCTGTAAACGTATCAAAAATGTGTTTTTTATCATCACTAATCGAAATCATTTCGTTGATTTCAACACCAATTTTATCTAACGATTTGGCTATAAAACCAGAATTTGTATCGACAATTTGGCCTATTAAAATTTCGTCACCTATGGTAACTATGGTTGCTTTCATTTTTTTTGGTGCTGCTTATTTTGTAAAACTGTATTTAAAAAAGGAAAGTGTAAATTGGCAGATTCCTTTTTTTGCGTGAGGGATAATAGTGAAAATCCTCCCGTTTTTCCCGGAGATTACTTCACCTAACAATTATTTCAATAGGAGTTCAGTGAACGTCGTTTGCAACGGATAGCCTGACCACGCTGTAACGTAAGTGAAAGCGTGGTCACACCCAAATTTTACAAATCAAAGTCTTTTTTAATTTCTTTAATGGCTTCTTTCACCTGATTTTTTACACTCTTAAACGTTTCTTTGATTTCTTTCTTTTTACCTTCAGTCTTTGTCCAGGCTTCAACTTGAAGAATTTCTTCAAAAGCAACATTAAGTCCCATCAAATCCAGGGTTGGCTTTATTTTGTGTGCATAAGCATAGGCATGCTTGTGGTCTTTCTTTTTTATTCCTTCTTTAATTTGCTCTAGATCTGCCGGAACTTCAGTCACAAACAAAGTCAGAATTTCATTTACAAATTCAGGGTCGTTGTCCGACAGTGCGTACACTTTTGACAGGTTGTAGTTTATTGCCATTATTTTACTTGTATTCTAAATAGTTGTTGTCCTTCTAAAAATCCTTCTAAAACGTCCTCCGGCTTTACCGCTGCCACTCCCTCCGGGGTTCCTGTAAAAATGATATCGCCAATTTTTAATGTGAAAAACTGAGAAACGTATGAAATCAGCTCATCAATTTTCCAGAGCATCAAACTCGAATTACTCATTTGAACCGTTTCATTATTTTTCTTTAATTCAAAAGTAATATTTTCTACGGAACTAAATTCATTTTTTAATACAAATTCACCTATAACTGCCGAGCCATCAAATGCTTTGGCTTTTTCCCAAGGCAGCCCTTTTGCTTTTAATTTGTCTTGTAAATCCCGAGCGGTGAAATCGATTCCCACACTAATTTCGTCATAATATTTATGAGCAAACTTAGGCTCGATGTATTTCCCTACTTTACTTATCTTGACTATAATTTCGATTTCGTGGTGCACCTCTTCCGAAAATTCCGGGATTACAAACGGATGTTGTTTTAATAAAACGGCTGAATCCGGTTTCATGAAAACCACAGGTTCCGTGGGCCGCTCGTTTTGTAATTCCTCTATGTGATTGGTATAATTCCTACCGATACAGATTATTTTCATAACTTGGGTTTTGGGTTTTGGGTTTTGGGTTTTGGGTTTTGGGTTTTCTTATCCCCAACACCTAATACCCAATACACTAAAACCTATTTTGTATTCAGTTTTCGTAGTTTAATTGCCGTTAAAACTTTCTTGGTGTACAACGGAAAATCGGCGTTTTGAATCCAACTGAAATAGCCGGGCTCTGTTTCCAGAATTTTACCCACTTTGACTCCTTTGTGTTTTCCAAAAGTAAAAATCTCCTCCTCATCCTTATCAAAAGCAATCATTCCTGCGAAATCAGCAATTTTCTTTCTTGTTGTAAACTCGGACAATAATTTCATATCGTTTTCAAGTTCCGGATAGCGATCCAGTTGCGCTTTCAGAATCTCGTAAGTTGCCATGGTATCTGCTTCTGCAGAGTGTGCATTTTCAAGCGTTTTTCCACAATAAAATTTGTGAGCTGCGCTCAATGTACGCTCTTCCATTTTATGAAAAACGGTTTGCACATCAACAGAAACCCTTCCTTTCATATCAAAATCTACTCCGGCACGTAGCATTTCTTCAGCCAATAACGGAATATCAAAACGATCCGAATTAAATCCAGCTAAATCACTGTCTTTAATCATATTATACACTTGAGTCGCCAGTTCGTTAAAAGTAGGTTCATTGGCCACTTTTTCATCAGTAATACCATGAACAGCGGTAGTTTGTGCTGGAATTGGAATCGTTGGATTAACTAACCACGTTTTACTTTCCTTGTTTCCGTTTGGAAAAACTTTGAATATTGAGATTTCAACAATTCTGTCTTTTCCGATGTCAATTCCTGTGGTTTCAAGATCGAAAAAGCAAATTGGTTTATTGAGTTTGAGTTCCATTTTTAAATTTTGTGTGGATACAAATATAGAAATTTAGGTTTAATTTCGTTCAAAGTTCAAGGCTTAAAGTTGAAGAAAAACTCAAAAAAAAGAAAACCCGATTGATTTTCAAAAATCAATCGGGTTTTTATGATCTGTAAAACTTTTAAAGATCTCTGTTTACATCAAAGGCTTCTAAGTATTCAGCGACTCTTTTTACAAAACTGCCTCCTAAAGCTCCATCTACCACTCGATGATCATAGCTGTGTGACAAAAACATTTTCTGACGAATTCCAATAAAATCACCTTCTGGAGTTTCGATTACTGCCGGCATTTTACGGATTGCTCCAAGGGCTAAAATACCCACTTGAGGCTGATTTAAAATTGGCGTACCAAAAACACTTCCAAAAGTTCCCACATTAGTAACCGTATAGGTTCCGCCTTGAGTATCGTCCGGTTTTAGTTTTCCAGCTTTTGCACGACCTCCTAAATCATTGACCGCTTTAGCCATTCCAACTAAATTTAACTGATCCGCATTTTTAATAACGGGAACAATTAAATTTCCGTTTGGTAACGAAGCAGCCATTCCTAAGTTGATGTTTTTCTTCTTGATAATATAATCGCCATCCACAGAAATATTCATTCCTGGAAAATCTTTTATCGCTTTAGCAACCGCTTCCATGAAAATTGGCGTATACGTCAACTTCTCCCCTTCTCTTTTTTCGAAAGCAACTTTATTTTTCTCTCTCCATTTTACAATATTTGTCACATCGACTTCGATAAACGATTGTACATGAGCCGAAGTTTGTACAGAAGCGACCATGTATCCCGCAATTAGCTTGCGCATTCTGTCCATTTCTATAATTTCATCACCACCGCTTACGGATACCGGAGCTGCTTTTTGAGCTGCTGGAACTGCAACCGATTTTTGAACTGCTGCCACCGGAACTGCAATAGCAGGCTGACTCGTTCTGTTTTTTACATACTCTAAAATATCATTTTTAGTCACTCTTCCCTCTTTTCCTGTTCCCGAAATTGCTGCTAATTCAGCCACAGAAACTCCTTCTTCTTTAGCAATATTTTTTACCAAAGGCGATAAGAATTTTTCAGATTCCGAGTAATCGGAAGACAAATCTACCGGAGTCGCAACACTTTCGTTGGATCCTGAAGCTTCGGGATTAACCTTTTTTGTTACTTCAGCAATACCCTCAGGAGCTACAGCTTCTTTAACAATTGGAACAAACGCTCCATCTTCAGTCTCAATAATAGCAATAGTTTGCCCTACCTGAACTAAATCATCTTTACCAAACAGTTGTTCTACTAAAATTCCCGAAACTTCGCTTGGCACTTCACTGTCTACTTTATCAGTAGCAATTTCAAGTACTGCTTCATCCGCTTCAATTTTGTCGCCAACTTCTTTTAACCAGTTTGTAATGGTTGCTTCTGCAACGCTTTCTCCCATTTTTGGAAGTTTTAATTCAAATCTTGCCATATTGTTAACCTAAAAGGTGATATTGATTTTCAGTTTGCGAAATTACTAAATATTTCAAACATAAATTACATTAAATGTAATTTTTTACTCTATTTCTATAATCTCACCTCTCTCATTACTATTATTACTTCCTATTAAAAAATTAGCGTTTTTTGGTATAATTTTAAAGGTAAATCCTTTATTCCTTGAAGATTCGAGAATTGCGATACATTTTTTGAAAGAAATGAATTCGTTATCTAAAATAATTTCTGCACCTATTTTACTTTTAACAGCAGACGAAATTACTGTTTTTTCTGTTTTCAAATCGTGAAACAGGACTTTTTTTTGCAAAACCAAATGGAGCTTATCTGCTAATTTTTGGTTAGCTGAATACAAAAGATATGATTTTGGAATGATTTTTATTCCTGGTTTCCCTTGAAACATTTTCGCCAAAGAAAAAAAGACAATCCCAATTTTCATAAAAAGGGAGAAAAATAAAGCACTTTTAAAATGCTTTTTGTTGAAGAAATTCATCGCTTCCTGAAACCGTTTCATATACGTTTCATCCTTAACCGTACTTTCTCCTTTGTAGTGAATTGCGGTCGTTTCATGGAAATAATAATTGAATCTTCCTTCTTTCAGGACTCGATACGACAAATCAATATCGTCAGAATACATGAAACAATCTTCATCAAATCCGGCTACTTCAAGATACAAATCTCTTTTCATAACCATAAAAGCACCCACAAGAATGGCTACTTTTCCGGTTTGGTTTTCACTTAAATGTTGCGCATAATACTTCCCGAATGTTCCAGAAAATAATTTGTATAAACCTGTGATTTTGGTAAAAGCGACCCAAGGTGTCGGAACGCCACGTTTGCTTTCGGGCAGAAATCTTCCGGTTCCATCGATGAGCTTACAGCCCACGATTCCTAAATCCGATTGTTTTTGGGCGAAAGCCAATACTTTCACAAACGTATCTTCGGCAACAACAGTATCGGGATTCAGAACGCAAATGTATTCGCCTTGCGCTTGGGCTACCCCAATGTTATTGCCTTTAGGAAAGCCAATATTTTCTTTGTTTTGAATGAGTTTTACGTTAGGAAAAAGCTTTTGCATCATTGCACAACTGTCATCCGAAGAATTGTTATCAATTACAATAATTTCGCCGTCAATGGTTTCTAATGCGTTTTGAACGCTTAAAACACAGAGCTCCAGAAAATAGCGAACGTTGTAATTGAGAATGATGACGGATAGTTGCAAAGCTTATTGTTTTAGTTTTTTGGGATTTTGTTTCGTGTTGAAAATTCTCAAAACTACAACACTTTCTTTCTCTACGGAATAATTAATTTTAAAACTCCAAATGGCCACAAATCTAACTTTTTGGATATTAATTATTGGCTCAACCGGAAATTTATAAGGAAAATTCGGCAGAGAATTTGCCAAATCATAAATTTCATTAAATACTAAAATAGCATTTTGAGGACTTTCTTTTTTTATGTACTTATAAATAGCTTCTAGTTCATTTGATGCTTTTTTACTCCAAAGCACCCTCATTAACCTAGAATTTTTTTTCTGACATCTTCACTAGAATAGGTTTCTAACTTTCCTTCATTCAATTGATGTAAAGCCTCATGAATGTCTTTAGTATATTCTTTTTCAGAAATTGGGTTTCCATCTGCGTCATAACCAACTATATTTTCTTCATCAAGAAGTTTTGCTATTTTACTAAGAATCTTATTGTCGTTAATACTTAAGATTCTTTGCGTGATGCTGATTTTTAAAGTCTCCGTTTTCATGATACAAATTTTTAACCACTCAAATTTACGTCATTTTATTGAAAATTAAAAAAAACATGTTTCTCCACTAGCCCCGATGGAAGGGAAAATCCTTTTTATTCTTTAAAAACTAAAAGAGTACTTCACTAAGTTAATATTTTCATCGGTGTTCAGTGAATTTCATTTAGAATGAAAGCTGGACCTTTAGTTCCAACTAAAACCAAGTCATTCGCTCCTAAAAAACAGGTTATCATGTTTAGTTTTAACATTACTTAAACGATAAAACTTGAAACCTAATATAAATGAATTACTTTTGCAAAAAAGTTATGTTTAGTAATGCAGGCATCTCTTATAATTTATAACTCATACCCTACAAAGTGAATTACTTATCTGTCGAAAATATCTCTAAATCTTTTGGAGAAAGAACACTTTTTGAAAACATTTCTTTTGGAATTAGTAAAGACCAAAAAATCGCCTTCATTGCCAAAAATGGCTCTGGAAAAACGACTATCATGAGCATCATTAACGGTTTGGAAGAATCAGATACCGGACAAGTTGTACTCAGAAAAGGTATCAAAATGGCCTTCCTTTCGCAAAATAACAATTTGCAGGAAGAATTGACGATTGAAGAAAGCATTTTCGCATCGGATAATGAGACTTTGAAAGTGATTGAAGCGTATGAAAAAGCATTAGAAAATCCGGAAGATGAAGAAGCCTACCAAAAAGCTTTTGACGGAATGGATCAGCACAATGCGTGGGACTTTGAAACACAATACAAGCAAATCCTGTTCAAACTGAAGTTGGAAGATTTCAAACTGAAAGTAAAAAATCTTTCTGGTGGACAGAAAAAAAGACTTTCATTAGCTATTATTTTGATCAATCGTCCCGATTTATTAATTCTGGATGAGCCTACCAACCACTTGGATTTAGAGATGATTGAATGGCTGGAAAGCTATTTTACTAAAGAAAATATTACGTTGTTTATGGTGACTCACGACCGTTTCTTCTTGGAGCGTGTTTGTAACGAAATCATCGAACTGGATAACGGAAAATTATACCAATACAAAGGAAATTACTCGTATTATTTAGAGAAAAAAGAGGAACGCATTGCATCAGAAAATTCGAGTGTGGATAAAGCGCAAAACCTTTTTGTAAAAGAACTGGAATGGATGCGTCGTCAGCCGAAAGCGAGAACGACCAAATCTAAATCCCGTCAGGATGATTTTTATGACATCAAGGAAAAAGCACAAAGTCGCCGTCGTGAAAATAAAGTAGAGCTTGAAATTAATATGGAACGCATGGGAAGCAAGATTATCGAGCTTCACAAAATCTCCAAAAAATTCAAGGATCATGTGATCATGGATAATTTCAGTTTTGATTTTCAACGTGGCGAACGCATTGGAATCATTGGGAAAAACGGAACTGGTAAATCTACTTTCTTGAATTTATTGACCGGAAACGTTTCGCTTGATAGCGGTAAAGTGGTGATTGGCGAAACGATAAAAGTGGGTTACTACACACAAAGCGGAATAAACCCAAAACCGGGTCAACGTGTGATTGATGTAATTAAGGAATATGGAGAATTCATTCCATTGATGAAAGGAAAATTGATTTCGGCTTCACAATTGTTAGAGCGTTTCTTGTTTGATGCTAAAAAACAATACGATTTCGTGGATAGATTGAGTGGTGGAGAATTGAAACGTTTGTACTTGTGTACGGTTTTGATTCAGAATCCAAATTTCTTGATTCTGGATGAGCCTACGAATGATTTGGATATTGTAACGCTGAATGTTCTAGAAAGCTTCCTTTTAGATTATCCGGGTTGCCTTTTAGTTGTTTCTCACGATAGGTATTTCATGGATAAAATTGTGGATCACTTATTCATTTTTAGAGGACAAGGTGTAGTGGAAGATTTTCCTGGAAACTATTCTGATTTTAGAGCTTATGAAGACAGTGCTGATGTTGCTCAAAAAGAGGAAAACAAAGCGGATAAGAAGGACTGGAAACAAAATAATCCAACCGGAAACCTGACGTTCAACGAGCAAAAAGAATTCCAGAAAACCGAGAAAGAAATCAAAGATTTAGAGTTTCAGAAAATAGCTATTGAGCAATTATTCTCAGACGGGAAAATTGCCGACACCGACATTGAAAAGAAAGCGAACGAATTGAAAAACATCATCAATAAAATTGAAGAGAAAGAGGAGAGATGGTTTGAACTGAGCGCGAAGATAGAAGGCTAGAGTGATTGCGAGGCACGAAGCAATCCCATTTGTTGCTCTCGTTATGTGATTGCTTCGTGCCTCGCAATGACAAAACTGACTAATTATCAATACACAACCCTAATATTTTTAGCGGTAACGCTAGAAATGTTGGGGTTGTGTTTTTTTTAGAAAAAACAGTGATTACAAATTAGTAAGAAATATTAGAATTAATAGAAAGTCCATTCGATGCTTTGTAGTTTTATTTTCACAGCTATCCGAAAGTTTTAATAAAAATCAAAAATTCCCTTCCTAGCTCATCTAAACAGGCTCTAAGTATTTTATTACCCTGAAAAAAAGTCTGGTTTAAATATAATTTCAGATTTTTTCCTTATTTTTTTGCAGCCCCGCTCTTCAAAGCATACAATAGTTCTTGATTATGCTGCGCAAATGTCTCTGACTTTGCGCCCGCTCTTCAAAGCATACAATAGTTCTTGATTATGCTGCGCAAATGTCTCTGACTTTGCGCTCACAATAGTAATCACAAAAAAACCACAACAAATTTAATTCTGTTGTGGTTCTTTTATTTTTAACCATTTTTAATTCCTCCTTCGGGGGTTAGGGGGATTTCTACCAAGGAATCGGATTGTAATCTTTCAAAAACTTCCCGCACCAATGTTTTCCTGTATTAATACCGTCAAACAACGGATCCATAACCCGTGCTGCGCCATCTACAATATCCAATGGCGGTTGAAAATCTTCTTCTTCCTGTTTTCTTTTGGCTAATTCTGCAGGATCTTCGTCGGTTACCCAGCCGGTATCAACCGCATTCATAAAAATGCCGTCTTTTGCTAAAGTTCCTGAGGAAGTATGTGTCAGCATATTCAAAGCAGCTTTGGCCATATTGGTATGTGGATGACGGTCTTCTTTGAAAAAGCGATGAAACTTCCCTTCCATCGCCGACACATTAATGATGTGTTTTTTTCCAGTGTTCTCTTTCTTCATCACTTCCGAAAGGCGGTTACATAATACAAAAGGCGCCACGGAATTTACCAGTTGCACTTCGATCATTTCTGTGGTTTCTATTTGTCCCAAACGTAAACGCCAGCTGTTGGTTTTTCTCAAATCGACTTGCTGTAAATCGGCATCAAGTTCCCCTTCCGGGAAAACTTCATTTGCCACCAAAGCATTATCAAACGAATACGGAATTTGAGACAATTTAGCGGAAGCCCGCAACCCAATTCCAGGTTCTGGTCCGTGCCAAGTCACCGGCATATTCTGATTGGAGGAAGCCCCTGCTGTCAAAACTTTTAATTCATCCAGACAATTCGTATGATCCAGTAATAATTCTTGTGCCTGTTGCGGCAAAGAACCGATAGAACGCTCCTCATTTTCCATTAGATGCGTATAAAATCCCGCAGGACGCCTCACCGTTTGCGCTGCATTATTAATCAGAATATCCAAACGCTCATACTTTTGCTCTATAAAATTGCAGAAAATCTCTACACTTGGAATGTGTCGCAAATCCAATCCGTGAATTTTCAAACGATGTCCCCAATCCATGAAATCGTCTTCCTTAGAAAAACGCAATGCGGAATCCACCGGAAAGCGAGTCGTTGCAATAACGGTTGCTCCACCACGCAACAACATCAATGTAATGTGATATCCAATTTTTAGACGAGAACCTGTGATAACGGCAACTTGCCCATTTACATCTGCGGTTTGAAAACGTTTGGCATAATTAAAATCGCCACAATCGGTACACATTGTATCGTAAAAGTGGTGCATTTTAGTAAACTCCGTTTTACACACGTAACAGTTTCGTGGAGTTTCCAGTTCCAATTGTTCTTTGTTCACAAGATCATTGTAAGCCAAAAGTTTTGGCGCCATAAAAACACTTGCTTCACGCGCATGGCGGATTCCGGTTACCTTACGGGCGGTTCTGTCACGCTTTTCCATTTTGCGTTTAGCAGCCACTTTACCGTCTTTTTTTCTCCGAGAAAGCTCGTCACGATCGGGTCTGGAAAACATACCTGCCGCTTTGATTAAAGCGGTGCGTTGCTCTTTTGGAATATCAAATATTTGATCCGTATCCGTATTCAATTGTGCTAAAATAGCGATGCAGCGGTCAATTTCTTCAGAGCTTATCGTAGTTTTATGTTCTATTTGTTCAATCATCATCGTAAAAAAAATGGATATTATTCTTGTGTAAATTCCAAGGGCGCAAAGATAGCCTTTTTAAAGTCGTAATGTTTCAAAGCAATACAGTCGGAAGTCGAAGCGCAAAGATGATAGAATTGTATTTTGACTTTCGACTATTATCTTACTATCTTCGCACCCACAATGTTCTTTCACCAAGATGCACGAAGCAACCGCAAAGATTCACAAAATTGAAAAACTCAGTGTATCTTCGTGTTTTCTCTCTGAGAATCTCTGTGTAACAAAAAAGTTTCATGCTGTTTCAAATCAAATCGTATTTACAATTCCTTTGGCACTCAAAAAATGAGCATGCGGTGCATTCGCCATTTGTGTTTACTTTATTGACGAGATGCTTTTATGATAAAAAATCAAAACCGGAATATACGATTTTAAGAAAATATAGAAACTCGCTTTTAGCAAATAATAATACCATTGAAGTCACTGATTTTGGTGCGGGTTCCAAAGTGTTTAAATCGAATTCCAGAGTAATTGCCAAGATTGCCAAAACAGCAGGAATTTCTCCCAAGCGAGCTGAATTACTTTTTAGAATCACCAATTATTTTCAACCGGACTCTATTTTAGAAATTGGAACTTCATTGGGATTGGCGACTTCTGCCCTAGCTTTAGGCAATTCAAAAGTCCAAATAATCACTTTAGAAGGTTGTCCTGAAACCGCTAGACAAGCTCAATTGCAATTTAAAAAATTCAATTTCAATACTATATGTTCCGAAATAACAGAGTTCAATGCTTATCTGCAAAACTGTACACTGAACACTGAACACTTTTCTTTAATTTACTTCGACGGCAATCACTCCAAGAAAGCAACATTAGACTATTTTGAAGTATTACTTCCTACCATTACGAACGAAACCCTTTGGATATTCGATGACATTCACTGGTCGCCAGAAATGGAACAAGCTTGGGAAATTATAAAAAACCATCCCAAAGTAACGGTAACAATTGACACATTTCAGTGGGGATTGGTATTATTTAGGAGAGAACAACCAAAAGAACATTTTGTGATTCGAACCTAAAAAAAGTGACAGCCATTGCTGACTGCCATTTTCAATATCGAATAACTACTTTTTATTCTTTAGCTTTTTTCATTTCTCCAGATTTTGCTCCCATTCTGTTTAGCGTATAAATTGGTGCAAATTTTAATTTTAAACCCGAAATTTTTCTGTTAGCATCCACTGAAAGTCCTTCTTTTTCAACTGTATTTTTTCTACTGTCCAATGCTTCATACATCAATTTGATTTCGTCCCAGTCTTCACGAGAATACTTATCTTTATTCGTTTCAACAGCATCTACAAATTGCTGGTACACGCTAAGAATATTGTCTTTATCCACCCAAGCAAAACTCATATCCTCACCCACTTTCCCTTCACCAAATAAAGCGTTCCTCATTTGTTGTTTTGAGTTTGCAGCAGCGGCGGCTTTATCTTGAGCCTCTATTTCGGCTTCGTATTTTGCTTTCAAAGCCTCGTATTTAGCATTTGCTTCATCAAGGTATTTCTGCGCCTCCGCATTGTCTTTCATATTTCCCAATGCTGCCTTTGCATCACCACTTTTTAATTGATACGTAGCTTCAATTCCTCGCCAGTTTGCTTTAGCATCCTCGGAAGAAACATTCCCTAATGAATCCACATACATCACATAAGAATCCACTATTTTCTCCGCTTGCTCTGTTTTTTCATCTTTACAGGAGGCAAATCCTAAAGCGACTACCGCTATTCCTAACACCATTTTTGTACTTTTCATAACTTCTTGATTTGATTAATACTTTTAACAAAAATAAGTAATATTATTATATTATCAATTATAACCAAAAAATGTTATAAATAATTAAAATAATTACGAAATAAACACCAATAAAGTGTGAATTATACAAATTTATACTATAATAACATAAAATTTAATAGAATGATTTAACGTATTAAAAAATACATTTACAAAGAAAATAGAAAAAAACGCAAGTGCTTCATTAATAAAAAATTATCTGACCGCATAAATCTAAGCTCAAAATGTAACAAATTTAAAAAACATCTACTTATTAATAATTCAAAAGTCTTTTGTACTTTTAAAATCTAATTTAATAGCACCCTACGCACCGTCGAAGGTCAAAAAATCATACATTCTAATGGCAAACCCGCTAATCAAAATAACCAATATCAAACGAGATTTTGTGCTTGGAAATGAAATTGTATATGTTCTCAAAGGCATTGATTTAGAAATAAATAAAGGCGAGTACGTAGCATTAATGGGACCTTCAGGATCCGGAAAATCTACCTTAATGAATTTATTAGGTTGCTTAGACACGCCAACTTCTGGTAATTACATCCTGAATGGGAAGGATGTCAGCCAGATGAAAGATGATGAATTAGCCGAAATTCGCAATAAAGAAATAGGATTTGTTTTCCAAACTTTCAATCTTTTACCCAGAACTACCGCACTAGACAATGTAGCTTTACCCATGATTTATGCCGGTTTCTCTAAATCTGATAGAAATAAACGCGCCACGGAAGTTTTAGAACAAGTAAATCTTGCTGACAGAATGGATCACCAACCCAACCAACTTTCAGGAGGTCAACGCCAGCGGGTGGCAATTGCACGTGCCTTGGTCAATAAGCCGTCCATCATTTTAGCGGATGAACCTACAGGAAATTTAGACAGCAAAACCTCTCTTGAAATCATGAAACTTTTTGGAGACATCCATACCAATGGGAACACCGTTATTTTAGTAACGCACGAAGAAGAAATTGCCGCGTATGCGCATCGAATTATACGATTGCGTGACGGAATTATTGAAAGCGATACGACCAAATAATTTTTTTTAGGAGCTTTTTCCGGCTATACGCTTGTATCTCTTTCTTTTTTAAAAAGAAAAAAGAAACAGGATACCGCTTCTATCCGGGCTAAAAAATCTCACTTACAAATATCTTTTAAACCCCAAATAAAAACTAGTACCTAAAATGAATATCGCCATACTAACCTGCCAAAAACTTCCCGATTTAAATCCTGAAGATCAAAAAATAATTCCTGCACTAGCCAAACATAATATTAACGCCAAAGCGGTGATTTGGAGTGACAAAACCATTAACTGGGCTGATTTTGATTACCTAATTTTTCGCAATACTTGGGATTATTTCGAAAAAGAAACCGAATTTAATATTTGGCTCCACCAAATAGAAAAACTAGGTATCAAAACACTTAACCCGATTGAAATAATCAAACAAAACATACACAAGTTTTATTTGCGTGAAATGCAAAAGCAAGGAATCACAATATTACCAACCGTATTTATTGACAAAACAGACACTCTGAATCTAGCTGAACACCTACCTTCCCATTGGAAAAAAGCAGTCATAAAACCTGCATTTTCGGCAGGATCGTATCTCACTGAAGTTTTTGAAACATCAGATAGTGAAGAAATAAACCAGAAATATGCGACCATAGCTGCAGAGAAAGAATTGCTGTTACAGGAATTTATGCCGGAGATTCAAACTCTAGGTGAAACTTCATTTATCTTTTTCAATAAAAAATTCTCTCATGCGGTTAACAAAAAGCCGGTAGATGGAGATTTTAGAGTACAGTCCCTATTTGGTGGTATCTATAATTTGGTACATCCCAGTTCAGAATTGATTGAAAAAGCACAAAAAGTTGTTGATACTTTTCAAGAGAACTTACTGTACGCCAGGGTAGATGGGATACTGATTGATAATGAACTTTATTTAATGGAAATTGAATGCATTGAACCTGATTTATATTTCAATTTAAGTGAAGGTTCACTGGAACGATTTGTTACGGCAATAGTGGAATTAATACAGTAAATTTGTTTCCATCAAACAAATTACAAATTAACACAAACCTTGGATGAAAGTATATACAAAGACTGGTGATAAAGGAACCACGGCACTTTTTGGCGGAACCAGAGTCCCAAAAGATCATGCACGAATAGAAAGTTATGGTACGGTAGACGAATTGAATTCTCACATTGGACTAATCCGAGATCAGGAGATGAATTCCCATTACAAAGAAATTCTAATCGAGATTCAGGATCGTTTGTTTACAGTAGGCGCTATATTAGCAACGCCACCGGAAAAAGAAGTACTGAAAAACGGCGAACTTCGTTTGAAAAAACTCGGAATAATTGAATCAGATATTGAACTGTTGGAAAATGAAATTGACAGCATGGAAGAAGCATTACCACCCATGACTCATTTCGTACTTCCTGGCGGACATACAACCGTGTCATATTGTCATATAGCACGTTGCGTATGCCGTAGAGCGGAGCGTTTAGCAGTTCATTTAAGCCACAACGAACCGGTTGCAGAAATCGCAATAAAGTACCTGAACCGACTTTCTGACTACCTTTTTGTGTTGGCACGAAAGTTGTCTCATGATCTGAAAGCTACGGAAGTTCAATGGATTCCTAGAAAATAATTTGCAGCATTTAAGGTCTTTTTCAGTTGTATTTATAGTGAAAAAATGCAAACTTTTTAACCGCAAAATTTAAATCAAAAAAAACGTTCTTAACTTTTTATTAAAATAAATGATTTTTTACTTGTCTTTTTCAGTAAAAAATTTATTTTTGCACAAAACTAAACAGACAACAAGATGTATTGGACATTAGAATTAGCATCCTATCTAAGTGATGCACCGTGGCCTGCTAACAAAGACGAACTTATTGACTACGCTATTAGAGCAGGAGCTCCATTAGAAGTAGTAGAAAACCTTCAGTCTATAGAAGATGAAGGCGAGATATATGAATCAATGGAAGAAATTTGGCCAGATTATCCTACAGACGAAGATTATCTTTGGAATGAGGATGAATATTAAAAAGTAAACCAAGAAAAAGTCTCTAAAGAGGCTTTTTTTTTGTTTAAATTTACAGAATTACACAAACAGAAATAAAAACATATTATGAGTTTTATAAATAGTATTATCAAAGTCTTTGTTGGGGATAAATCTCAAAAAGATGTGAAAGCTTTACAGCCGTATCTTAACAAAATTAAAACTTTTGAAACTCCTCTAATGGCATTATCTAATGATGAGCTTAGAGCGCGTACTGCATTTTTCAAAGAAAAAATAAAACAAGACCGTTCTGAAAAAGATGCTAAAATTAGTGCTCTGAAAGTAGAAGTTGAAAGTATTGAAGATATCGACAAACGAGAGGATATTTACGTCGCTATTGATGCGCTGGAAAAAGAGGCTTATGATATTTCGGAAAAAACGTTGTTAGAAATTCTTCCGGAAGCTTTTGCTGTAGTCAAAGAAACGGCTAGACGTTTCAAAGACAGTACACAAGTAATTGTAACTGCCACTGCAAAAGACCGTGAACTTTCGGCAACAAAAAGCTATATAACTCTAGATGGAGACACTGCGATCTGGGCAAATTCTTGGAGTGCTGCGGGTAAAGAAATTACTTGGGACATGATTCACTACGACGTACAATTAATTGGCGGAATGGTTTTACATGAAGGAAAAGTAGCAGAAATGCAAACAGGTGAAGGAAAAACATTAGTGGCAACTTTGCCGCTTTACTTAAATGCATTGACAGGAAACGGAGTACATCTAGTGACTGTCAACGATTATTTGGCAAAAAGAGATAGTACATGGAAAGCACCTTTATTTGAATTTCATGGTATGTCAGTAGAATGTATTGACAATTATCAGCCAAGCTCAGAAGGACGAAAAAAAGCATACGATGCTGATATCACGTACGGAACCAATAATGAGTTTGGTTTTGACTACTTGAGAGATAATATGGCACATTCTCCAGAAGATTTAGTGCAAAGAAAACACAATTATGCGATTGTCGATGAAGTCGATTCTGTTTTGATTGATGATGCAAGAACACCATTAATTATCTCAGGTCCAGTTCCTCAGGGAGATCGCCATGAGTTTAACGAATTGAAACCGAAAATTGAAAATTTGGTTAGTTTACAACGTCAATTGGCAAACGGCTTCCTATCTGAAGCTAAAAAATTAATAAAAGAAGGAAATACCAAAGATGGTGGATTCCAATTGTTAAGAGCCTACCGAGCATTACCAAAAAATAAAGCATTGATTAAATTTTTGAGTGAAGAAGGAATTAGACAATTGCTTCAAAAAACCGAAAATCAATACATGCAGGATAACAAAAGAGAAATGCACAAGATTGATGAGGCTTTGTATTTTGTTATTGAAGAAAAAAACAATCAGGTAGAACTGTCTGACAATGGTATCCAATTCCTTTCCGGAGATACTGATTCTGACTTTTTTGTACTTCCGGACATTGGAACCGAAATTGCCGCTATCGAAAAAAGAAAACTTGATAAAGATGCAGAAGCGGAAGAGAAGGAAAAATTATTTCAAGATTTCGGAATCAAAAGTGAGCGCATCCACACCCTGACACAACTTTTGAAAGCATACGCTTTATTCGAAAAAGATGTAGAATATGTAATCATGGACAACAAAATCATGATTGTTGATGAGCAAACGGGACGTATCATGGACGGTCGTCGGTATTCTGACGGTTTACACCAAGCCATTGAAGCCAAAGAAAATGTAAAAATTGAAGCAGCAACACAAACATTTGCAACAGTTACATTACAGAATTACTTCAGAATGTACAACAAACTGGGAGGAATGACAGGAACAGCCTCTACTGAAGCAGGTGAGTTGTGGCAAATATACAAACTGGACGTGGTAGAGATTCCTACGAACAGACCAATGGCCAGAAAAGATAAAGAAGATTTTATTTATAAAACTACTCGTGAAAAATTCAATGCCGTAATCGAAGACGTTTCAGAATTATCTAAAGCAGGGAGACCGGTTCTTATTGGCACAACTTCAGTAGAGATTTCAGAATTGTTAAGCCGAATGTTGAAAATGAGAGGTGTTGCACACAATGTCTTGAATGCAAAAATGCACAAACAAGAAGCGCAAATTGTTGAAGAAGCAGGGAAACCTGGTGTGGTAACAATTGCAACAAACATGGCGGGTCGTGGTACCGATATTAAATTATCTGCCGAAGTGAAAGCCGCAGGTGGATTAGCAATTGTAGGTACGGAACGTCATGATTCGCGTCGTGTAGACCGTCAGTTACGTGGTCGTGCAGGACGTCAGGGTGATCCTGGAAGTTCTCAGTTTTATGTTTCTCTGGAAGACAACCTCATGCGTTTGTTTGGTTCTGAAAGAGTGGCAAAAGTAATGGACCGAATGGGATTGCAGGAAGGCGAAGTGATTCAGCATTCCATGATGACTAAATCGATCGAACGTGCCCAGAAAAAAGTAGAAGAAAATAACTTTGGTGTTCGTAAGCGTTTACTGGAATATGATGATGTCATGAATGCGCAACGTGAAGTAGTGTACAAACGCCGTCGTCATGCCTTGTTTGGAGAGCGATTGAAATTGGATATTGCCAACATGCTGTATGACACCTGCGAACTTATTATTGATCAAAACAAAGCGACTAATAATTTCAAAAACTTTGAGTTTGAGTTAATTCGTTATTTCTCTATTACATCACCGGTTACTGAAAGTGAGTTCATAAAACTCAGCGAAATGGAATTAACAGGTAAAGTGTACAAAGCTACATTAGAATATTACACCGAAAAAACAGTACGAAGCGCGAGAGAAGCATTTCCTATTATAAAAAATGTTTACGAAGACAAAAACAACCAATTTGAACGCATTGTAGTTCCATTTACAGATGGAATCAAATCGTTGAATGTAGTTACTGATCTGAAAAAAGCCTACGAAACTGAAGGAGCTCAACTTGTTGCTGATTTTGAAAAAAATATTACCTTATCTATTGTAGATGAAGCTTGGAAAAAACACTTGCGCAAAATGGATGAGTTGAAACAATCGGTACAACTTGCGGTTCACGAACAAAAAGATCCATTACTTATTTACAAACTCGAGGCGTTCAATTTGTTTAGAGCCATGATAGACAATGTAAATAAAGAAGTGATTTCGTTCTTGTTCAAAGGGGATTTACCGGCTCAAGAAAACCAACAAATTCAAGAAGCGAAAGAAGTACGTCAACAAGACGATTATCAATTGAGCAAAGACGAGATTGTGAGTAGCGAAGCAGCCAACCGTGAGGCCGGACAAACCCAACAACGTCAAGTAACCGAAACGATTGTGCGCGATATGCCAAAAATTAATCGTAATGACAACGTAACTATTCAAAACGTGGCTAACGGACAAACACAAGAAATGAAATACAAAAAAGCAGAGAGTCTAATCGCTTCAGGACAATGGGTTATCGTGAACTAATAACCGTTTCGATACCTTAAATTAAATTCCTCAATTACGAAAGTAGTTGGGGAATTTTTTTTATCCTGAATTTATTTCAGGATCTAATTTCTGGAGCCATTCCCGCCCTACGCTGCAAGCTATTTGGTCGCCCACCCATTTTCTAGGCGCTGGCAGGAGCTTCCTTTGATCGCTCTGCCACCACCAGAAAAAAGTGGTTGGCAACCGGCATGCGTTTTTCGCTGCGGTCAGGGCAAGGGGTTTTGCGATACATAAAAGAGCAGCGATCAAACACACGTTTACAAAAAAAAACTTACAATAAATAAAAAATGCGTTTAATGATTTGTAAAGAATTATTTATATATTTGGAAAATAATAAAGCGATACAAACCTTCGCCAATCTACCCATATTTGGGTGTATATACGAAGGTTTGTATCGCCTATATACTAGTTAGCGATAATTTTGAAGGACACAGAAACTTAAAGAACAATAATGAAATTCATATTATTTTTACTCATTTTTTTTAAAACTACAATTGTAACTTTTGGTCAGCAAAATAATGTTGAGAAACAAATTGATATTTTAATTTCAGCCAAAACAACAAAACAATTTAATGGAATAATACTTATTTCCCAAAAAGGAAAGACAAAATATTCAAAAATGTATGGCTATTCGGATATTGACAAAAAAAAGGTCTTAAGAATTAATGACCAATTTGTTATCGGCTCAATTAGCAAACAATTTACAGCCGTTTTAGTGCTTCGGGAATTTGACAAAGGACATCTAGACTTATCTACGCCAATTCATACTTATTTACCAGAGTTGACCCAAAGTTGGGCAGACACAGTTACTGCTCATCATCTATTGACACATATGCACGGTATAACCCAAATTGACAGACCAACAACCTTTAAAGTTGGAACTCAATATTCATATTCACAAATTGGCTATGATTTATTAGCTAAAATAATTGAAAAAACTTCGGGGAAATCATTTGCAGAACTTTCAAAAAACTTATTCAAAGAATGTGGAATGAAAAATACTTTTCATCCAAATATTAAAGAATATGATAATTTGGTAAAAGGCTACACGGAAATTGAAAGTGGTAAGCTTGAATTTGAAAATAAAACTTTTCAAAACTATGTTGCCGCAGGTTCTTTCATATCAACCGCAAAAGATTTAAATATTTGGAACAAAATATTTTATAGTGGAAAATTATTAGAAAATGAAACTATGAAAATGTTAGAAACAAAACAACAAGGTGCAGTCAGAAAGCATCCAATTTTTGGAATTACAGAATATGGTTATGGAATAACTATTGACACAAATGAGAATATATTACAATTAGGACAGACAGGCTTTGCTCCTGGATTTGTTTCAATGAGCTATTACTTTCCGAAAAGCCAAACAAATGTCATTGTACTTGAAAACATTGCATATGATACTGATGATTTAAAGAAAACGTTTTATTATCATACAGAGATTTTGAAGATTATTAGAAACGAAATAAAAAACTATCGCTAACAGCTAGGGATTCGTTGCGTGCGCAGCACGAACAATGAAACCCGGGTTGAACAGAACCGATTGTACGTCCGTCAACACTATGGAGTTGTCGTAAAGATTTTAGAGCGTTTTTCAAGAGGATTTATAGTTCTGTTATTTTATATCCTTTATATTTCACTAACAAACCCCCCGCTAGCGCGAGCGTCTCGCTCGTGCCCACAAAGTAAACACAATATTAATGCGAATCAAGGGTTTAAAAAGAAAGAAATATCTGTTTAAAATTATATTAATAAGCTGATAACCAGTATATTTATAGTGTATCTAACGCACGTTTAAATATATGATTAATCAGCCTAAAGCCCTAAAATTAATAAAAATCTACTCAATAATCTGCGACAGATTTGAAAAAGATTTAAAATATACTTGCGAACGTTTTAGCAACCCCGCTAGCGCGAGCATCTCGCTCGTGCCCACAAAGCAGAAACAATATAAACTAAATGAGCACAAAATATAAATTTGGAGAGAAAACGGGAGCTTATTTTGTGAGCTTCGCAACTGTAAATTGGATTGATGTATTTACTAGAGACGCATATTTTTGTAATATTATTGAGTCATTGGACTTTTGTCGAAAGAAAAAGGGAATGGAGATTTACGGCTATTGTATTATGCCTAGTCATGTGCATTTAATATTTCGTTCCGAAAATGGAGACCCATCAGGATTGATGCGTGACTTCAAAGGTTTTACATCAAAAAAATTGCTCAAAACAATTGAAGAAAACGCTCAAGAAAGTCGAAGAGAATGGATGCTTTGGATTATGGAACGAGCAGGAAAAAAGAATAGCAATGTAAAGCATAGACAATTTTGGCAACAGGATAATCATCCCATTGAGATTTGGTCGTTAAAAGTTTTTGAACAAAAGCTTACCTATATTCATCAAAACCCTGTAGAATCTGGTTTTGTAACCGATCCGATAGATTGGAAATATAGTAGTGCTAGGAATTATGGAAATAACGACCAAACGATTTTAGAAATTGATTTGAATTGATTTAGATTGTGGGCACGAGCGGGACGCTCGCGCTAGCGAAGGTCTAGAATCAGACAGTCTATAGAATCTCTTTTTAATTAGTTGATTAAAAACACAAATATTCAAAGAGCATGCAAAGTTAGATCCGCAAAAGGATTATTAGTGCAGCTGCTTGGCAAGATAGCAGCTGCCTTTATAAACTTAATATTTTAACCCTTGATTCGCTTTATTTGTCATTGGAAATAACGGCGTCTATCGCTATAAAATGAATCCGAACAATATAAAAGACATACAACTAGAAAGTGAAACAACGTTTTAATGCTCCTCAAAATACCGTTCTTCAATTCGCTTAATGTCTTTTATTGAATTTTTGGCCCAAGCCAATCGCTTTTCTAAAATTTCATTTTCGGATAAATGCCAATCAATATTTGAATTGCGCAATCGATTCGTCAGGTTTTGAATGATGATTGCCGCCGAAACCGAGATGTTTAAACTCTCAGTAAAACCCACCATGGGAATTTTTAGAAAACCATCGGAGCGCTTCAAAATTTCTTCTGATAATCCGTCTCTTTCTGTTCCAAAAAATAAAGCGCTGGGTTTCGAAATGTCAAAATCTTCCATCAAACAATCATTCTCATGTGGCGTGGTAGCGATTATTTGATATCCTTTACTTTTTAACGCGTCCACACAGTTTGTAATGCTGTCGAAGGTATTGATATCGACCCATTTTTGGGCGCCCATGGCAATTTCCTTGTCGATACTTTTTCCGTAGCGTTGCTCGATAACGTTCAACTCCTGAATTCCAAAAATCTCGCAGCTTCGCATCACTGCACTGGTATTGTGCATTTGAAAAATATCTTCTACAGCAATCGTAAAATGCTTGGTTCTGTTTTCCAATACTTTCAAAAATTTTTCTTTGCGATTATCAGTCAGGATATTTTCAAGAAAATTAAGGTAATCGATGTCAATCATTAGAATATTTATTTATGCAAAAATAGTAAAAAAGACTAGCTTTATAGCTTCCAAA
Source organism: Flavobacterium sp. RSP15 (assembly GCF_003968755.1). Classification (GTDB taxonomy): domain Bacteria; phylum Bacteroidota; class Bacteroidia; order Flavobacteriales; family Flavobacteriaceae; genus Flavobacterium. Next base: position 338,270 of record NZ_RYDL01000003.1, read on the forward strand.
ATAGATTCTGATTGCTGCTTTTGGGATTGTTCCATAAAAGCTGAATTATAAATGATTGCGGAATTTGCGTGAGGGATAGAGGCGGTATCCTTTTTGGGCTTTTTAGCCAAAAAGATAAAGCTGAAAGCCCGACCCTTGTGGTCACGCCCAAATGGATATAAAATGAAAAAGAAATTAGTGGTTTTGACAGGAGCAGGAATTAGTGCCGAAAGTGGCATCAAAACCTTTCGGGATAGCGACGGACTTTGGGAAGGGCATAATGTGCTGGATGTGGCCACTCCAGAAGGTTGGCATAAAAACCCGGCTTTGGTGCTGGATTTTTATAATCAAAGACGAAAACAACTCAAGGAAGTGCACCCTAATTTAGGCCACCAAATTCTGGCTGAATTAGAAAATGAATTTGATGTTTTCATCATCACACAAAATGTAGATGATTTACACGAACGCGCCGGAAGCACGAATGTGTTGCATTTGCACGGCGAATTGTTGAAAGTAAGAAGCACCAAAAACCCAAATTACATTCTGGATTGGCAGGACGATTTGAATTTTGGCGATTGCGATGAAAATAAAAATCAATTGCGTCCACATATTGTTTGGTTTGGCGAGGAAGTTCCAGCACTTGATCAAGCCATTAGAATTAGTGAAGGTGCAGATTATTTTGCGGTGATTGGGACATCTTTGCAAGTGTATCCTGCAGCCGGATTAATCGATTTTACAGCCCGCGAAACACCTATTTTTTATATTGATCCAAAACCCATAAAAATTCCAAATCTCCGAAATCCATTAGATGTGATTCCTGAAGTGGCATCAGAAGGAATGAAAACACTAAAAAAGAAGCTAATCGGCTTTATTTAAAAACCATTCGTTTTCTATTTTGTCACGAAAGGGTTATATTTGCGCCTTTCGAACAAACAACAAAACAATGACTACTTTAAACGAATTGAATGCTATTTCTCCTATTGATGGAAGATATAGAAACAAGACTATTTCGCTGGCTCCATTTTTCTCTGAAGAAGCCTTAATCAAATACCGTGTATTGGTTGAAATTGAATATTTCATTGCTTTGTGCGAAGTACCTTTACCTCAACTTGCAACCGTAAACCCAGATGTATTCGACAGTTTACGTAATATTTATAAAAACTTCTCTACTGAAGATGCCCTTTGGATCAAAGAGACGGAGAAAGTAACCAACCACGACGTAAAAGCGGTAGAATATTTCATCAAAGATGCTTTTGAAAAACTAGGCTTATCCCAATATAAAGAGTTTATTCACTTTGGATTAACATCTCAAGATATTAATAACACGGCGATTCCGCTTTCGACAAAAGAAGCTTTCGAGAAAGTATACATGCCTTCCTTGATCACTTTGACATCAAAATTAAAAGATTTAAGTATCGAATGGCGCGATATTCCAATGCTTGCCCGTACCCACGGACAACCGGCTTCACCTACTCGTTTGGGTAAAGAAATTGGTGTTTTTGTAGAACGTCTGGAAGAACAAATGCGTTTGTTGTTTAATATTCCTTTTGCAGCTAAATTTGGTGGTGCAACTGGAAATTACAATGCGCATCATGTGGCGTATCCTCAAATTGACTGGAGAAAATTTGGAGGAAAATTTGTGGAGGACAACCTTGGTTTACACCACTCCTTCCCTACTACTCAAATTGAACATTACGATCATTTTGCTGCATTTTTTGATGCGTTGAAAAGAATAAATACGATCATCATTGATTTGGACCGAGACATTTGGACGTATGTTTCGATGGAATATTTTAAGCAAAAAATCAAAGCGGGAGAAATAGGTTCTTCGGCTATGCCACATAAAGTTAATCCTATTGATTTTGAAAATTCAGAAGGAAATTTAGGAATGGCCAATGCGATTTTCGAACATTTATCAGCTAAATTACCTTTGTCTAGATTGCAACGTGATTTAACGGACAGTACCGTTTTGAGAAATATTGGTGTACCAATAGGACATACGTTAATCGCTTTTGAAGCTACTTTGAAAGGCTTGAACAAATTGTTATTGAACGAGCCAAAATTCCACGAAGATTTAGAAAAAAACTGGGCCGTAGTTGCCGAGGCAATTCAAACAATTTTGCGTCGTGAAGGATATCCTAATCCGTATGAAGCATTAAAAGGATTGACCAGAACCAATGAAGCTATTGATAAAAAAGCGATTCACGGTTTTATAGCAACACTTGAAGTTTCGGATGCCATTAAAGCTGAATTAATGCAAATAACTCCTAGTAATTTTTTGGGAATCAGCTAAAAAAAAATAACCCGTCTTCTTATTAAATTCTGCTTCTATAAAATTTTAACGTTTTATGGGAGCAGAATTTTCTTTTAAGACTAAAATTATCATAAAAAAAAGTTATCCTTTAACGTTTTTTTTGATAAATAATAATAAAATTATATATTACAACAATACCAAAAAACATTTAATACAAATCAGTACATCCATCAATGAATCCCATAGAAGCAACATCACAAATAACACAACATTTACATCCTCTGATCAGTGATTTAGGATTAATATTAATGACCGCTGCAGTTGCGGTACTTTTATTCAAAAAAATAAGACAACCTTTAGTCCTAGGATATTTAATCGCTGGTTTTTTAGCGGGGCCAAATTTTATTTTTTTCCCATCAGTACAAGAAATAAACAGTATCGAAGTCTGGGCTGAGATTGGTGTTATTTTCCTTTTATTTAGTTTAGGCCTGGAATTTAGTTTTAAAAAACTGATGAAAGTTGGAGGTACTGCCGCTATAACGGCGCTGTTTCAAATAACCACTATGATCGTTTTAGGGTATCTCGTCGGACAATGGATGGGATGGTCCTTGATGGATAGTATTTTTTTAGGCGCTATTTTATCGATGTCTTCAACAACAATTATTCTTCGTGCTTTTGATGAGCTGAATGTAAAGGGGAAAAAATTTGCTGGAATTGTTTTTGGAACCTTGATAATAGAGGATATTGTAGCCATTTTGCTGATGGTCTTACTTTCAACAATAGCGGTGAGTAAACAATTTTCAGGAATGGAGTTATTCGAATCTGTTTTAAAACTCTTTTTCTTCTTAATATTATGGTTTGTAGGTGGTATCTTTTTCATACCCACCCTTCTTAAAAAAGCAAAAAATTTATTCAATGAGGAAACCCTATTGATAATATCAATCGCACTCTGTTTAATGATGGTTATCTTAGCTACAAAAGCAGGTTTTTCCCCAGCACTAGGTGCCTTTATAATGGGCTCTATCATTGCTGAAACCATTCATTCAGAAAGAATTGAGCATTTAATTAAACCCGTAAAAGATTTATTTGGAGCTGTTTTCTTTGTATCGGTAGGAATGTTAATCAACCCAAATACTTTAGTAGAATATGCAGTCCCTGTTGTAGTAATCACGTTAATTACAATTTTTGGAAAATCGATAAGTACGATGTTTGGAGCGCTAATTGCCGGTCAGCCCCTAAAGCAATCAGTCCAGTCAGGGATGAGTTTAGCACAAATTGGCGAGTTTTCTTTTATCATTGCCACCTTGGGAATGACATTAAAAGTGACAAGTGATTTTGTGTATCCAATTATTGTTGCAGTTTCAGCAGTAACGACTTTCACTACCCCATTTATGATCAAAATAGCGTTGCCAGTTTATGAACGCTTAATAAAAATACTGCCTAAAAAATTGATAGATGCTATAGATCGATATAGTGTGAATTCACAATCTGTAAAAACGACCAGCAATTGGCAGATTGTTTTGAAAGCAAAGTTGTCACAAATTGTGGTTCATTCTGTAATTATTATTGCCATAATTATTTTATCTGACCGTTATATTATTCCAATGACAGAAAGTTCTAAATTTGGAAACGCAGCAGCAGCCTTGGTAACATCTATAATAATAGCTCCTTTTTTATGGGCATTATCCTTCAGAAAAGTGGCGGTAGAGCAGATTGAAGCTTTGCAAAAAGCAGGCAAACATCGTGGTCCAATAATGGTATTGATTCTAATCCGAATTAGTTTAGGAATCTTTTTTATTGGCTTCTTATTAAATAATTTTTTATCGCCTTGGATAGCCTTCGTCGCTTTGATCGCCGCAATATCTGTTTATTTATTGTTCCCAAAAAAATTAAACACTTTGTACAATAAAATTGAGCTTCACTTTTTTCGAAATTTCAATGATAGAGAAATTTCTCAAGCACAGAAGAAACGAAGTGATTTAACTCCTTGGGACGGGCATATGGCATTTTTCGAAATTACCAAAGAATCAAATCTGGCAGGTAAAGCATTGAATGAACTTGAAATCCGAGAAAACATGGGTATTAATATTGCTTTTATAAAACGTGGAGGTATTACTATAAATATTCCTGATGGCAATGAACGCGTATTTCCCGGTGATGAAATTTGCGTCATTGGAACCGATGACCAAGTTCAAATATTTAAATCTTATCTGGATCAAAATGAATTTGAAGTTCCTGAATTAGTACAAGAAACCGCTATAATATTAAAACAAGTAGAACTAGAAAATGAAGAATTTATCGGAAAAAGCATTCGGAAATCACAGCTAAGAGAAAAAACGCATGGTCTGATCGTCGGAATTGAAAGAAATGAAAAACGGATTCTTAACCCGAATTCGGATATTATCTTAGAGAAAAATGATATTCTTTGGATTGCAGGAAACGAAAAATTACTTACTGCCTTTTTTGAAAAGTAAACCAAGGTCTTTTGTTGTACTCCAAGTTTGATGAAATTATAATTCAACAGGGTCCTCTTTTATTTGAGATGTATTTTACCAACGTCTAAAATAAATTATTATCTTTATTAAGAGCCGTTCTCAATAAATCTATCGATTTTTTTGCCGGGATTTCTTGTTTTATTTGTAGGAGTACTGCAGCAATTAATATCATTATTAAATTTTAAATCCGAAAAAAAATATAATTCAATAAGCTAATCACTTTATCAATTTTATGTCAAAAAACAAAATATTAATCCTATTTTCCCATCCACTTTACGAGAAATCGCACGCAAATAAAGCCTTGGTGGAAAATATTCCAGAATCAGAAAACATAACTTTTCATGATTTATACGAAGAGTATCCTGATTTTGATATTGATGTAAAACACGAACAGGTTTTGTTAAGTCAGCATGACATCATCATTTGGCATCATCCCATGTACTGGTATAGTTGTCCGCCATTGATGAAACAATGGATTGATATGGTACTGGAACACAACTGGGCGTACGGAAAAAAAGGAAAGGCCTTGCAAGATAAAATTATTTTTCAAGTAATTACAACCGGTGGAGACAAAGAAAATTATTGCAAAACCGGCAGTGAACGGTACAGTATTCCCGAATTGCTCGAACCGTTTAACCAAACTGCAAAAGTATGTAACATGATATATTTACCCCCTTTTGTTGTGCATGGCACACACAATATGTCCAAAGATGATTATAAACAAAACGGTTTAATGTATGGCCATTTTCTAGATTACATAAACAACAATAATTTAGATACGGAAGTACTTTTGCAGTACCATTATTTAAACGAATGGTTTGCCACAATACAACAATAACATGGATACCAATTTTTTACTTCAGGCTATTATTTATTTATCAGCTGCCGTTATTTGTGTTCCTATTGCTAAAAAATTAGGATTAAGTTCTATTTTAGGCTATTTATTTGCCGGTATAATAATTGGCCCTTATGTAATGGGATTTATTGGTCAGGAAGGCCAGGATATTATGCATTTTGCTGAATTTGGCGTTGTGATGATGTTGTTTTTAATTGGTTTAGAACTGGAACCCAGTAAGTTTTGGAAAATGAGGAAATTTATTCTTGGAATGGGTTCCGCACAATTACTTGGGACAACGCTTCTTCTATTTTTTGGATGTCTTTATTTTATGGATTGGAAATGGGAAACCACACTGGCCGTTTCCTTAGCGCTCGCATTATCCTCTACGGCCATTGTATTGCAAACTTTAAAAGAAAAAGGATTATCTAATACTTCCGTGGGACGTTCGTCATTTGCTGTTCTTCTTTTTCAGGACATCGCCGTAATTCCGATTTTAGCTTTTCTGCCGCTTTTATCTACCGTAAATCTTGAAACTACAAATGAAATTCAACAATCCTTAATTACAGGGTTTCCCAGCTGGTTGCAAACTTTAATAGTCATCGGAAGTATATCGACAATATATTTTGCAGGCCGCTTTTTATTTGTTCCGCTACTGCATATTATCGCCAAAACTCGGTTGCAGGAATTGTTCACCGCATCGGCATTGTTATTAGTTGTAGGCGTTTCTTATTTGATGCAGCTGGTTGGGTTAAGTCCCGCTCTAGGAGCATTTATGGCTGGAGTCGTACTGGCCAACTCTGAATTTCGTCATGAGCTGGAAGGGGATATTGCTCCGTTTAAAGGATTACTGCTTGGTCTTTTTTTTCTTGGAGTAGGCGCATCGATAAACTTTAAACTGATTCTTGACAATCCCCTTTTCATATTTGTTTTTGGAGCTATTCTTACTTTGGTTAAGTTTTTCGTTTTATTTATAATCAGCCGCTTTCATAAAAAGAAAATAGACCAAAACCTATTATTTGCTTTTGGGTTAAGTCAGGCAGGAGAATTTGGTTTTGTAATCATGAGCTTCTCTATGCAGCTAAACATCATTCCTAACATTTTGGCCAATCAAATCATGGCCGTTATTGCTATGAGTATGATAGCAACACCTTTTTTACTGTTAATAAATGAACGCTTAATTTATCCTAATTCAAAATTTCAAGAAAAGGAAACAAAAAAAGACAGTGATTATATTGATGAAGACAATCCTGTAATCATAGCTGGTTTTGGTCATTTTGGCAGTACAGTTGGCCGCCTATTAAGAGCCAATAACGTAAAATCAACGATCCTAGATTATGATTCTGATCGAATAGATGTATTACGAAAAATGGGATTCAAAGTATATTATGGAGATGCCACTCGTTTAGAATTATTGAAAGCTGCAGGTTGTGATACTGCCAAACTTTTTATTGCTGCCATTGATAATCCTACGGTAAATTTGCAAGTAATTGAAACCTTAAAAAAACACTTCCCAAATTTAAAGATCTTAACTCGTGCCCGAAACCGAATTGATGCCTATGAATTAATTGACCATAAAGTAGAACACATTTATCGGGAAACGTTATACAGTGCGGTCAATATGGGGGTAGATGCCTTAGTAGAATTAGGTCACAGGAAATATACCGCTACCAGACAAGGGCAGCAATTTATAAAATATGATGAAATTACCACCCGAAAATTGGCGGAAAAACGTCATGATAAAATGGCCTATCTGATCACCGTAAAAGAAGAAATTGAATTACAGGAACAATTGTTGAAAAGTGATATTTATTCCCAAGTTGCTGCCACCAATCACAGTTGGGACAGCGAGCATTTGAAAAACAACTTAGCAGATACTACAGAATAACGATTTTCCGAAAACTAAAAAAAGACATAATTAAAACCTTAAGCGGAATTAATTATGCCTTTTTTTATTGTTTAAAAAAAACTAAAAATTATCTTGAATAATTAGGCGCTTCTTTTGTAATGGTTACATTATGAGGGTGACTTTCATTGATTCCGCTAGCTGTTATGCGAACAAAACGACCGGTTTCCTGTAAAGTTGGAATGTCTTTAGAGCCACAATACCCCATTCCGGCACGAAGACCACCAATAAATTGTTGCATGCTTTCGTTCAATTCCCCTTTGTAGGGAACCCTTCCTACAATTCCTTCCGGAACCAGCTTTTTTACATCATCTTCCACATCTTGAAAATAACGGTCTTTAGAACCTTCTTGCATTGCTTCAACAGAACCCATTCCACGATACGACTTAAATTTTCTGCCTTCGAAAATAATAGTTTCTCCTGGCGATTCCATGGTACCTGCTAATAATGATCCTAACATTACACAATCAGCTCCTGCAGCAATAGCTTTTGGAATATCTCCAGTGTAACGAATTCCACCATCAGCAATAACTGGAACTCCAGAACCTTTGATCGCCGCAGCTACTTCAAGAACAGCTGAAAACTGAGGAAAACCAACGCCTGCTACAATACGAGTCGTACAAATAGACCCTGGACCAATCCCTACTTTTACTCCATCTGCACCATTTTCAACTAGATATTTAGCGGCTTCAGCAGTGGCGATATTACCAACAATAACGTCTAAGTTAGGGAATTTCGCTTTAACTAATTTTAGTACATCGACAACTCCTTTTGTATGTCCATGAGCAGTATCGATAATAACTGCATCTACTCCGGCATTAACCAAAGCAGTAGCCCTTTCAACAGCATCGGCAGTTACACCTAACGCTGCAGCTACACGTAAACGTCCGTATTTGTCTTTGTTTGCATTTGGTTTTTGAGTCAATTTAGTGATGTCTCTAAAGGTAATCAGGCCCACTAATTTATAATCAGCATTTACTACTGGAAGTTTTTCAATTTTATGACCTTGCAAAACTACTTCTGCTTGTTCCAGAGAGGTACCTTCGGCAACAGTTACTAAGTTTTCACTGGTCATAACCTCAACAATAGGTCTTGAACTATTTTTTTCAAAACGTAAATCTCTATTGGTAACGATTCCTTTTAATATCTGATTTTCATCTACAATTGGAATACCTCCAATACCAAATTCTTTCATGGCATTTTTGGCATCTGCTACTGTTGAAGTTAATGGCAAAGTAACGGGATCGATAATCATACCGGATTCGGCTCGTTTTACTTTTCTAACTTTCGCAGCTTGCTGTTCGATGGTCATATTTTTATGCAAAACGCCTATTCCGCCTTCTTGAGCCATCGCAATTGCCATCGCACTTTCGGTTACGGTATCCATAGCAGCGGATACAATAGGAACATTTAACGTTATATTTCTTGAAAATTTGGATTGAATACTCACTTCGCGAGGAAGCACATTTGAGTAGTTGGGAACTAATAGAACATCATCGTAAGTTAATCCTTCACCGATAATCTTAGAGTTGTGTGCGATCATTGCAATTGTAGTTGGAGTTTAATTGCGTGCAAATATAGATAATTTTAGGCAACAAATAGCTATCATTTCCCAATAAATAATTAAATTGCAGTTCAAAGTCAATTCTTTGGTTCTAAAATACGTCTTAGTTTCCAATCCAAAAAATAGGTTTAATTTATTTTGCTATGACAAAAACCCACACCAATTAAAAGGACTTTCTAATGAAGCCGTTTTACTTTCGAGAACAAAATTAGGCTCGAATACAATAGTGAATCAGAATAAAAATCAGTTTTTGAAATCCCTATTCGAAATGGTAAAGGAACTAATGTTCTTACTATTACTCTCCGCAACTAGTGCTTATTTCATTATTAGTGATTATGGAAACTGAATTTTGATGAGTGTAGCAATTGTATTAGTTTCAACTATTTCACTGTATCCGGAATCCAAAAGCAGAACAGCAATTGAAGCCTTAAAAAATTATCCCGACCCAAAAGCAAAGTCATTTGCAACGGCTAAATCATTGAAATTTCAAGCGAGGAAATAGTTGTTGGCAACAAAACGCAACTAGGCATAAAATAGGGCAATCATTCGGCAACTCTTGAATTATGAAAAAATAGCAACTTAAAAACTAACGAAGTAATGTTAGATAGTACTTTATCTTTTACTGTTTTTGAAAATAACATTTAACCCCAGTTGAAAAGAAAGACTATTTGCCTTGGTAACATCGCGGTATTCCAAAAGATTATCAGCAAGAATATAGAAATTTACTGGTCCAAAATGACTGGACAATCCCAATCCTATATTCTTGTACGAATACGAATCTATGGTGTATGTGGCTTTCATTTGCAATGCCTTGAAGAGTTTTCGCCTGTAATAGGTGGTAAAAGCGACTAGTGGAGTTCGTGGTGTAGACATAACAAATAATTGGGCGCCAACTGCACTTTTATAAATAGTTTCCGGATCATAATTAAGACAATTACAATCTTCTGGTCTTTCTTCGTCAAACGAATACTGAACCGAAGTATTGAATTTTGCCGGGCGCCAAGTCGTATAATCCGCATATAAGGTGTCCAAAGGAATGGCATCATTGAATTCCTTGTATCCGTTTCCTGGTGAATTACCGGAGCTGAAATTCGGAATCACACCTTCATACTTATAGGTTCCTTTGTATGTTAAACTCTCTACTTCTTTGCTGTGTTTAATAAAACCCACATCAATAACACTGGCCGTAAGCTGTATGTTTTTCTTTGGATAATAGGTAAAACCAGCATCAAATCCCAGTCCTAAATTACCTCCTAAAAAAGCTCTTTTAGTAATGTCTTTCGCCACATTAGGTTCGTAATTCTCATCATTATATTGAGCAATTCCAGACGTATTGAGTTGTAATTGTGAATAAATTATCTGTTCATAGGCTCCTGTAGTGGAAGGAATAGTGTAAATGTAGCCTGAGTTCTTGGTAGAATTAGCATTGTAAATACTCGAATAAATTTTACCTCGTACTCCTAAAATAAACTTTTCATTGATGTTTTTATGAAATCCAACATGAAATACCGTTAGCAATTCTGCTTTGACATTCAGATCTCCTAAATTAAAAACTTTACCCAGATAACCTTCATTTCCGTCTAAAGCTAAAATGGCAATGTCTTTAGGAACATAACTTAACATATCAAATTCCTGATACATCCCAAACGAAATATAAGAATCATTTTGTTCTCCTTTGATTTTAAAACCTCCGTTAAAAAGTTCTATTTGTTCATTGATTGCTACTCTGTCTTTTCTAGAAGATGAGAATACTGCATTGCGTAATTTTACATTAAAATCGACTCCGTTATCCGCAAATAAATCATACGCCGAAAATCCGCTTGAGCCTACATTTGCAGAAATTCCGGACAATAAAGGAACTCCAAAATACCAATTATATTTGAAATCTGCTCCCGGATTAGTCATCAAAGACTGAGGAACTGAAGTGAAATTATATAAAATTTGTTTGTTTTGCGAAAAGCCATCTACAGCTAGAAATAAAATAAAAATTAAGATTACTTTTCTCATTCCAGCACTAAATAAGCGGTTGCACCTGAACGCAGTTTCAAACTCCCAGCACTATCCTCGTTCAATGGTGCACCAGGCGACATTGTCAGTGTAAAAGCAATTCTGGTAGTTCTTTTTAATAAATCAAGCTGGGAGTTTTCGAAAGTTTCTGTCTTAGTCATTTTGTTTTCCGAACCGGTATAAGCCGGAACAGTAAAATTTATAGCGTGAACGCGTTGGTAATTTTTGTCCAAAAACACTAAATCCACTGAATATGCTCTACTAATGGTATTTTCCATTTCAAATGAAAGTTCCACTTTTTTTAATCGCTGTCTAAAAAAATCATCATTAAACACATCCAATACGGGTGCATCAAAGATCACGCTTTGCTCTACTCCATTAGTGACAAAATCTTTTGCCAGAATGTCAAAATGTGCTAAATTAGATACAAAAACAGGCTCTAACTTTAAAGTGTCCACCTGATCATAATCTAAATCACTCGCGCATGAAAAAGAAAACAACAATAATATTAGTATTCCTATAACTCTATTGAAAGCCAGTAGTCTCATGGTATGATTCGTTAAAGAAAAAAATTTGATTCGTATGATTAACGCATCAATGATAAACTTATTATTGCCAAAATAAAAGAGTTCCACTCCAGTTTCCTTTCTTTTATTTCTAATGAAACTCTCCAAACAACTTAGAAGCCTCATTATAAGCACTTTCAAAACTCATTGGACTGCTATTTGTATATTCTTTTTGGGCAGTAAAATATGATAATAATTTCTCCGTGGGCATGTTCCCAGTCAGATCATCAGTAGCCATTGGACAACCACCAAAACCCTGAATGGCTCCATCAAAACGACGACATCCTGCTTTATAAGCGGCATCAATTTTTTCAAACCATTTATCAGGTGTGGTATGGAGGTGAGCACCAAATTCTATTTCTGGATATTGTGGAATTAAATTTGAAAACAAATACGAGATTACATCAGGGGCAGAACTTCCTACTGTGTCCGAAAGCGACAGGATTTTGACTCCCATACTGGCTAATTTTTGAGTCCATTCGCCAACAATTTCAACATTCCATGGATCACCATAAGGATTTCCAAAACCCATTGATAAATACGCCACGACTTCTTTGTTGCTTTTAGCTGCAATTTCAAGAATTTCCTGTAAGGTAATTAACGATTCAGCTATGGTTTTGTGGGTATTCCGCATTTGAAAATTCTCAGAAATCGAAAATGGGAAGCCCAAATAGCGTATTTCAGGATGAACAGCCGCAAGAGTTGCTCCTTGTGTATTGGCAATAATAGCCAATAATTTGCTTTTGGTTTGAGATAAATCAAGTTGTGCCAGAACTTCTGCTGTATCCTGCATTTGCGGAATTGCTTTTGGTGAAACAAAGCTTCCAAAATCTATAGTATCAAAACCCACACGCAACAAAGACTGAATATAAGTCACTTTTCTTGCCGTAGGAATAAAAGGTTTGATGCCTTGCATGGCATCCCGTGGACATTCTATAATTTTTATTGGTTCCATAGAAAGCCAAAGATAGAAAAACAATTAAGATTATTAAATTATGATTTTTAAAATTTCTAAAATTGATATTATTACCTATTTTGGTAATAAATTAAAATATTACGTAATTTGGTAATAATAAATATTATTACGTAATTTGGTAATAATTTGATTCTAACCTTTTGAAATTGAATTTGATTTTTTAATTACAGTTGAAATATGATAAGTATAATCACAGGAGACATTATTAATTCGAGAAAACTACCTTCTGCAATATGGATTGATGGCTTGAAAGAGCTATTGAATACCAAAGGTAAAAATCCGAGTGAATGGGAAATTTATCGGGGTGACGAATTTCAAATAGAAATTACAAATCCTGAAGAAGCACTACTCACAGCTTTGCAAATTAAGGCGTATCTAAAAACGCTGAAACTCGATGCGAGAATGAGTATTGGTTTTGGTGATAAAACCTATTCTGGAGCAACAATTTCCGAAAGTAACGGAACTGCATTCGTTCGATCGGGGGAACTTTTTGAAACTTTAAAAAAACTAAAAACGACCTTAGCCATTAATTCCGGCACTAGCGATTTAGATACTGAAATAAATTTAATGCTGCGTTTAGGATTGACCTTTATGGACAATTGGCTGGCGCAATCGGCTGAATTTATTGTGGTTTCTATGGCAAACAAAATGCTTTCTCAAGAAGAAATAGGCACTAAATTAGGTATCAATCAAGCCGCTGTAAGTCGGAGACGAAAACGAGCACAATTTGATCTGGTATTGGAATTAGATAATCATTTCCGAAAAAAAATTAAAAACCTCCGTGTATGATTATTTTTGTAAAACTACTATTGGCCCATTTACTTGGTGATTTTTTGTTGCAACCCACATCTTGGGTTTTAGATAAAGAAAACAGGAAACATAAAAGTATTTATCTTTATATCCACACGTTTATTCACTTTTTTCTGGCTTGGATTTTAATTGGTAAAACTAATTTTGTTTGGTTTGCGACTGTACTAGCGGTAACACATGGAGGAATTGATTTTATGAAATTACACGTTCAAAAAGACAAAACAAAACGCAATTGGTTCCTAATTGACCAACTTTTACATCTTATCGTGCTCATAGCAATTACACTATTTTACAATAACGACCGTATCGATTTTGCATCATTTGACAATCAATTTTGGATCTTTGCAACCGGAATACTTTTACTGACACAACCTACATCGATACTGATAAAAAATATCATTTCGATTTGGACTCCAGAAAACAAAAAAAACGATGATTCTCTAACCAATGCTGGAAATTACATCGGAATATTAGAACGCTTATTTGTCTTTTACTTTGTAATTAGTGCCCATTTTGAAGCCATCGGTTTTCTATTGGCTGCAAAATCTATCTTCCGTTTTGGAGATTTAAAAGAAGCCAAGGACCGTAAACTTACTGAATATGTTCTTATCGGAACCTTATTAAGTTTTGGAATTGCTTTATTGACAGGGCTTTTAGTACAATATGGGATATTAGAATTTTTCTAAAATTTTCATATTTATGGCTTTCACTAAAGCTGGTCCTTCATAAATAAAACCGGTATACAACTGAATTAAACTTGCACCAGCGTCTAATTTTTCTATCGCATCTTCGGCTGAATGAATTCCACCTACTCCAATAATCGGGAAGGCTTTATTGCTTTTCTCAGCTAAAAAACGGATTACATCAGTAGACCGTTTTGATAATGGTTTTCCTGACAAACCCCCTAATTCGGCTTTATTTTCGGATTGCAATTCTTCACGGGAAATTGTAGTATTAGTAGCAATAACGCCTGCTATTTTAGTTTCCTTTATAATAGCAATAATGTCAAGTAACTGCTCATCTGTCAAATCGGGAGCGATTTTTAGCAGAATTGGCTTTTCCTTTGGCTTTGCCAAATTCTTATTCTGCAGCGTTTGCAACAGTTGCGTCAATGGCTCTTTGTCTTGCAAAGCACGGAGATTAGGCGTGTTTGGCGAACTCACATTAACTACAAAATAGTCCACATAATCATACAAAGCGTCAAAACATATTTCATAATCTGAAGTCGCTTCTTCATTTGGTGTCAACTTATTTTTTCCAATGTTTCCACCTATCAAAATGCCTTTATTATTTTTTAATCGTTCCACCGCTTCTTGAACTCCGCCGTTATTGAAACCCATTCGGTTAATAATGGCGCTGTCTTCTTTCAAACGAAACAAGCGTTTTTTAGGGTTTCCTTCCTGCCCTTTTGGGGTAAGTGTTCCTATTTCGATAAAACCAAAACCAAAGCTGGACAATTCTTTATACAACTTGGCGTCTTTATCAAATCCAGCCGCAAGTCCTACGGGATTTTTAAATTTTAGTCCAAAAACTTCTGTTTCTAGTCGGGGATCCTTGACTTCATAAAGAAGTTCAAAAAGAGAAGAAAACCCTGGGATTTTAGACAAAAAGTGAATTAATGAAAAAGTAAAATAGTGCACTTTTTCAGGATCAAACCAAAAAAGTATGGGACGTAAAAGTAATTTGTACATGGGTGCGTTGTTATGGAGTACAAAAATAGAATTATCTAACCGATAAATAAATATTTAGAAAATAATTTATATAAATCATTTTGATTACTAAAAATATCCAGGAGTACAACGCGTATTAGAGTTACTGATCCGTAAAAATGGTGACTCGGCAGGAATTACAAATTGTAATGCTTTTAATTCATGATGCCCAACAGTAAAGCAATAGTAGTCCGAAAAAATCTAATTCCTATTTTAGTGGTTTAATAAAAGACGGAATCACCGCCTTTTATATAAAAATAGCACCTATATTGATAGAGGAAAATCACTGGCACTTTGGACAAAAAAAATGGAAAATGGAAACTTTTCCGCGACTGTTTTTACGCTGATATACCAATGGCAAAATATAATTGTTCATTATTTCCCTATACCGACACGAAAATAATAGTGCAGGCATTGTTATTTCAAAAGATTAAAATAAACAAAATTCACACCAACATTTACTTAAAAATGCTCCTTAAAAAATGATTATATTTGCATAAAACAAAGAAAAATGCAACATATCATAGACCGTTTTATCAGTTATGTAATTATTGATACCGAATCTGATTCAAACTCAGAAACTACTCCAAGCACCCCAAAACAATGGACTTTAGCCCATAAACTGGTTGACGAATTAAAAGCTATAGGAATGCAAGACGTAACAATAGATGACAAATCATATATTATGGCTACTTTGCCCAGTAATGTGGCTCATGAAGTGCCAATCATAGGGTTTATTTCTCATTTTGACACTTCTCCGGATTTTTGTGGAGCCAATGTAAAACCTCAAATTGTGCGCAATTATGATGGAAAAGATATTGTATTAAATGCGGATAAAAACATTGTATTATCCCCAAGTTATTTCAAAGATTTACTGCAGTATAAAGGACAAACACTAATCACTACAGATGGCACAACATTACTAGGAGCTGATGACAAAGCCGGAATTACAGAGATTGTTACCGCAATGGAGTTTCTGATCAATAACCCGGAAATCAGACACGGAAAAATACGAATTGGCTTCACACCAGACGAAGAAATTGGTCGTGGTGCCCACCATTTTGATGTAGATAAATTTGGAGCTGAATGGGCGTATACTATGGATGGTAGCCAGGTAGGCGAATTAGAGTATGAAAATTTTAATGCAGCTGGTGCCAAAATCACTTTCAAAGGCAAAAGCGTACATCCTGGTTATGCCAAAGGGAAAATGATCAACTCTATGCTGATTGCCAATGATTTTATCAATGAACTCCCCTCCGGAGAAACACCTGAAGAAACTAAAGGATACGAAGGTTTCTTTCACGTGCATCACATAACAGGAAGCATCGAAGAAACCGTTTTAGAACTTATTATTCGGGATCACAACAAGAAAAAGTTCGAAAGGCGTAAAGAATTAATCGAGAAAATTGTTCGAAAAATCAATAAGAAATTTGCAAAACAATTTGGTGAAGACATAGTTATCACTGAGATTAAAGATCAATATTACAATATGAAAGAAAAGGTTCTGCCTGTAAAACACATTGTAGATATTGCTGAAAAAGCAATGAAAGAAATAGGAATCAAACCGCTTATTAAGCCTATTCGTGGTGGAACAGACGGTTCACAATTGTCCTATAAAGGATTACCATGTCCTAATATATTTGCAGGAGGACACAACTTTCACGGAAAATACGAATATATTCCTGCTGAAAGCATGCAAAAAGCAGTTGAAGTAATCGTAAAAATTGCTGAGTTGACAGCATTAGGAGATTAAATTATAAAACAAGCCTAATTTAGAATATTCAAAAACCAATACCTATTCTTGAGATAAAAATAATAATTGGTATGCCAAATTATAATTTCTCAAATTAATTATTCCTACAACAAAATTAACAGCAGAAATTCAGAGATTCTATCCTTACAAACAATAAGAATTCTTAGAGTATATTAAAACAGCAAAAAGAGACGTTCCAGTATTGAAAAAAGAATACGAATACTATAAGAAAACATTAAGTTTAATGACAAATACCAATAACATTAAGTCCCATTTCTAAGAATTTAGAATGGGGCTTTTTAATTTTAAAAACACCTCGAAAACAATATAGCTAACAACCATTATATAAGTTCGTGTAGTAACATTAGACAAAATAACGCAACAGATTGAATTTAAACTACTGTTTTACAATATTACTACTTTTCACCTTATGGTGTTTAAACTTTTGACTTCCTTAAGTTACAAATCATTCGGAATAACTACTTTTAAAATCTTATTCTTTGTATTTCATATACAACTGTCTCTTGCGCACTATTTATGGCATACCCGAACCTTCCAATTTAGAATATTGAAAAGCTTAACATTGGAAAGTAAATTAAATCACTATATTTGCTAACAATTACTTAACTATTTATTAACATTGAAAATTTTAAATAAAATCCAAACGACACTAATAATACTCACTATGATACAAAAAGAAGAAAATTCAACAGTCCCTACTTCAGTAAAGCCTGAAATTGATAAACCTGTAAGAGCATCCAAAAACAAAGTTATCAAACCTTCTGAAGAAACTATAGCACCACTTAATGAAGTAGTAATAACTGAAACAATAGAAGAAACCATAGAAATTTCATTAGAAGACAAAGACGATACAACTATGGAAGGGCTAAATGAAAAAGAAGACAAAAAAGATATTAAAAAGAAGTTAAAAATAAAAGACATGAAAGACAAAGACAAGAAAAAGGCTAAAAAAGCGAACGCAAAAGAGAAAGCAAAACAAAAAGCGAAAGCGAAAGCAAAAAAGGCAAAAAAAGCAAAAAAAGATAAAGCAAAAAAAGCCAAAGTAAAAGTCAAAATAAAAGCGAAGAAAGCAAAAGCAAAATCTAAAAAAGCAAAGAAAGCAAAGAAAGCAAAGAAAGCAAAGAAAAACAAAAAATAATCTGATTATTTTTTATCCAAAAAAGTCCCAATCCGAAACCGGTTGGGACTTTTTTAATTTCTGAAACCAAAAATTATTTTTTGTTCAATACTGCACTCATTTCCATAGAAATTGCAGAACGCTCCATTTTCAATTTTCCAGACATTGTCTCTACTACTACCGTTGTATCCGCTAGTTCAGAAACTTTTCCGTGAAGACCACTTTTTGTAATGATTTTATCACCTACTTTAAGTGTGCTTTCAAATTCTTTTTCATTTTTCGCTCTTTTTTGTTGTGGTCTGATCATAAAGAAATAGATCACCACAAACATTAATATAAAGGGTGCAAATTGAGTTAATTGTTCCATAATTTTATTTTTATTTTTATTTGTTAATTATTACATTAAGCCACGACCGGCTTTTATAATTCTTTTACTGGCTTGAAGCTCTTTTACGAGACTATCTAAAATTCCGTTGATAAAAATACTACTTTTTGGTGTAGAATATTCTTTGGCAACCTCTAAATATTCGTTAAGAGTTACTTTTACGGGAATAGACGGGAATTTCAAGAACTCACAAATTGCCATTTTTAGAATGATAGTATCTATTTCGGCAATCCTATCACTGTCCCAATTGGGCGTTTTATCCACGTATTCCTTAGCTAATTCCGTTTCATTCAAGACTGTTTTTCGGAACAAGTCTTTCACGAAATCCCTATCTTCATTGTCTTTATATAACTTTGGCACTCTGAAATTATCATCTTCACCAGATTTGATCGCTTTCAATTGTTTGATAATATGTGTGTTTACTAACGGAATATCATCCACCCAAGTCAATTTGTCATCTTCCAGATACTCATACAATTTCTCGTTAGGAACAATTACATCCATGAATAAATCAACAATAAACTGTCGGTCTTCCTCAAAGGTGTTCACCGCATTATTCATGTATTGCGCATACAATGTGCTGGCTTTAATATCATTCAAAAGCAATAAAATATAATCGTCATTTAACGTCCAATTATTGATTTTACGGTTTTCCAGCGCGATACTTAATGAATTATTTTCGGAAAGAATTTGAAAGATTCTATTTTTGATGAATTTTTCGTTTGGTTTACGTTCCTCAGGAGTTGCAAGATGTTTCAAACTGGATTTATGCAAAAAAATAGTTTCTGTTTTGCAAATTTCAATCAGCGAAGAAAGCATTATAAGGTATAAATCTTGAATATTGTCGATACTGTAAAAAAGGAATTTTTCTTCTTTTTCCAGATTATCTGAACCGCTTTGATGCATCGCATAAATGGACTGCATAACCTTGACGCGAATGTGTCTTCTATTTACCACCTTGTAAGAACTTTTATTAATTAGGGTGCAAAAATAAGTATTTCATTTTTTAAAATAAAATATATAATCGGTTATTTTAATGTATTCAATCAACAGTATTCAGTGAATGGTACAAAAATATTCACTGAATACTGAAAATTGAACCTTAAAAACTACTTTTTACTATTTTCTATTTTTCTTTGATTGATGCGATTTTGAGCAATAGTCAAAGCCGCATGATGCGTTGTCATCTTGTTTGCGAGGGCAAAATCAAATATTTCTAAGGTTGTGTTGTAAATATTTTCTGTTTTACGCATGATCTCCGCTTTATCATAATGTGCTAATTCAGCGTACACATTGATAATTCCTCCGGCATTAATCAAAAAATCAGGAGCATATAAAATGCCTCTTTCTTGCAGAATTGCGCCATGAACATTCTCATCCGCTAATTGATTATTAGCAGCTCCAGCAATAACTTTGGCTTTAATTTTATAAACAGTATTATTATTTAACGTTGCTCCCATGGCACAAGGCGCGTAAATATCAACATCAGCACTGTACAAATCGTCTCCTCTGAAAATTGCTGCATGGTACTTCGCTCCTACTTCATTCAGTTTTTCTTCATTGATATCAGCAATGGTGACAATAGCTCCTTCTTTAGTCAAATAATCAACTAATGTTTCGCCAACGTGACCAATTCCTTGTACCAATACCTTCTTACCACTCAAAACATCCGACCCAAATTGTTGTTTTGCAGCCGCTTTCATGCCTAAATATACTCCGTAAGCCGTAACAGGTGATGGGTTTCCGGAACCACCTCTTGATTCAGAAATTCCAGTAACATACGGCGTTACATCTCTAACTGTATCCATATCTTTAGTTTCCATTCCCATATCCTCAGCAGTAATATACCTTCCGCTTAAAGAATGAACAAACTCACCGAATTTACGCATCAACTCCGGGGTTTTTTGTGTTTTGGCATCGCCAATAATCACCGCTTTACCGCCACCAATATTCAATCCTGTAATTGCTGCTTTAAAAGTCATTCCGCGTGAAAGTCGCAGTACGTCGTTTAGGGCTTCCCATTCATTCGCGTAATTATACATCCGCGTACCACCCAAAGCGGGACCCATAACCGAATTATGAATACCAATAATTGCTTTTAAACCTGTATCTTTGTCGTTGCAAAATACAATTTGTTCATGATCATCAAATGATAATTGACCAAAAACGGGATCCATTTTTTGAAGTTCCTTTACAGTAGTGAAAGCTGCATTCATAGCGTGAAATTTTTATAATGATAAAATTATGAATTTGTCAAAAAGACGATCCAAAATTACACAAAAAATAAATATGAGGTAACATCTTATGGGAAAATTGTTTATTCAGCAATTTACACAATCAAAAAATTATTATTAAAATTACTAAAAGCAAAATTTTACACCATCAATAAAGCTATTTCAACATAGAATATCATAAAAAATGAAAGAATTACGTTATTTAAATAAATATTTCGTCAAATACAAATACAGTTTTTTACTGGGGATTGTTTTTACCATTATTGCACAGATCTTTATGCTTTTTACACCCAAGCTGATCAGCAAGTCTTTTAAGGTAATTGAGGCTTTCGCCAAAGATAAAACCGTAGCCAAGTCAGTCATTCACGAGGAATTAGTTGCGAATATTTTACTAATTATTGCCACAACAATCATTGCTGGTTTTCTTACTTTTTTGATGAGACAAACCCTAATCGTGATGTCGCGCCACATCGAATTTGATCTAAAAAACGAAGTGTTTCGGCAATATGAGAATTTATCTCAAAATTTTTACAAACAAAATCGTACTGGCGATTTGATGAACCGAATCAGCGAAGATGTATCCAAAGTCAGAATGTATGTAGGTCCTGCGGTGATGTATACTATAAATACCGTAATTCGTTTTGCTATTGTAATTGTGTATATGTATAACGTATCGCCAAGATTGACTCTGTATACCTTGCTGCCTTTGCCGCTATTGTCCTATGCCATTTTTAAACTTAGTTCCGAAATCAACGTAAGAAGCACCATTTTTCAACAATATTTATCTAAAGTTTCCAGTTTTTCGCAGGAAATATTTTCAGGAATCCGAGTGATCAAAGCATATTCATTAGAAGATCAACACCAAAAAAACATGGTAAATTTAGCCCATGAAAGCAAAAGCAAAAGCTTGAATTTAGCCAAAGTACAATCTTTATTTGGACCATTAATGCTTGCCCTTATAGGAATCAGTAACTTAGTGGTCATCTATTTTGGAGGTCTGATGTACATTGATGGAACGATCAAAAGCATTGGAACCATCGCTGAATTCATCCTATATGTCAACATGCTGACCTGGCCCGTGGCTTCACTAGGTTGGGTTTCGTCAATGGTTCAGGAGGCCGAAGCCTCTCAAAAAAGGTTAAATGAATTTTTAAAAATTGAACCCGAGATAAAAAACAAAAACGAAAACAAATCCATAATTGAAGGTTCTATTTCTTTTGAAAACGTAAGTTATACCTACGAGGACACTAATATCAAAGCGTTACAAAATATTTCGTTCACAGTAAAAAAAGGAGAAACCTTAGCCATTTTAGGAAAAACAGGTTCCGGAAAATCGACTATTTTATCGTTGATTTCCAGAATGTATGATGTTACAGCCGGGAAAATAAATATTGACGGAAATGAAATAAGCGCCATTAATCTGTTTGATTTACGCAACAGCATTGGTATTGTTCCACAAGATGCCTTTTTGTTTTCGGACAGTATCAAGAATAATATTATGTTTGGGAAAGAAAATGCTTCAGAAGAGGAAGTGAAATCTGCTGCCAAAAGTGCTGTGGTACATGACAACATTATGGGCTTCAACAAACAGTACGAAACGGTTCTTGGCGAAAGAGGAATTACACTTTCCGGAGGTCAAAAACAAAGAGTTTCCATCGCCAGAGCAATTATCAAGAATCCCCCTATTTTACTTTTGGACGATTGCTTGTCAGCAGTGGATACTGAGACCGAAGAAGCGATATTAAACAATTTGCAAGAAATCTGCAAGGACAAAACAACGATTATAGTGAGTCACCGCGTATCATCAGCTAAAAATGCTGATCGAATTATCATTATTGAAAAAGGACAAATTATACAACAAGGTTCTCATAATCAATTGATAAATCAAGAAGGGTATTATGCTGCTTTGTATTTGAAACAACTTTCAGAAAAAGAAATGCTATAATTGTTGTATAATACATATTTTTTATAGATTTTTGGATACTAGTTAATAACCATAAATTGACAGAAAGGATTATGAGAGAACATGACATGTTAGAAAAAGAAGAGATATTTTCTAAAGTTTTAAGAGCTGGAAGAAGAACGTATTTCTTTGATGTGAGAGCGACAAAAGCAGATGATTATTACATTACTATTACTGAGAGCAAGAAATTTACGGAAGAAGATGGATCTTTCCATTTCAAAAAACATAAAATCTATTTATACAAAGAAGATTTTGCTGCTTTTGCAGAAATTCTTGGCGAAATGACTTCTTATGTTTTGAACCATAAAGGCGAAGAAGTAATTTCAGAAAGACACCAAAAAGATTTCAAAAAAGAATATGCCTCTGAGAAATCAGAAGATGAAATCATACCGCAAACATCAACTTTTACCGATATAGAATTTGATGATATTTAATATTTAGTTCCTTACTTACCAATAAAAAAGTCTAGAAATCATCTGATTTTTGGACTTTTTTATTTTAGAAAATCAATTTACAGTTGATTAAAAGAATTACTTTCACAAATTAGCCAATTCGCAATCCGTTTTCAATTTTGAAATCCGGGGTCAATAAAATCACATCCCCTTCCTGACCAACTGCTCCTAAAATTAAACATTCACTACTAAATTTTCCAATTTGTTTTTTAGGAAAATTGACTACGGCAACAATCTGTCGGTTGAGTAAATCCTCTTTCGCGTACCGTTTCGTTATTTGTGCGGATGTTTTTCGTATTCCAATTTCGGAGCCAAAATCTATTGTGAGCTGATACGCTGGTTTTCTCGCTTCGGGGAAATCATTCACTGCCAGAATTGTTCCTATACGCATCTCTACTTTTTCGAATTCAGTCCAAGATAATTCCATAAAATATTAGTTTTAGTTTTGAATTATAAATATACTATTTTAACTATTTATACAACGCCAATCCATAAGGAAAAACCAGCTTTTCATCGACAAACTCAAATACAGCGATAGTGATAGAAATATCCGTAACATATTCCCGACCAATCAAAACCTAAAAAACGAGTCCTTCACACAAAGGAATAAAATAGCCCTTTTTTTTCTTTTTCATGTATAAGTTAATTATATTCGTAATTTTGTGCCTCAAAAAAACAGTAACTATACATTGAATCAATCCTACGCAATGATCACCATACAAGAAGCGAAAACAAAAAGCGAATTAACTGATTTTATCAAATTCCCTTTTTCTTTATACAAAAACAATAAAAACTGGGTTCCACCACTAATCGCTGAAGAACTGGAAGGATTTGATAAAACAAAAAACCCCGCTTTTGAAACTGCTGAAGCCTATTTTTATGTTGCTAAAAGAAATACCAAAATAGTAGGCAGAATTACGGCAATTATCAATTGGAGTGAGGTAAATGATCAGCAAAAAAAGAAAGTACGTTTTGGCTGGTTTGACGTCATTGATGACATCGAGGTAACGAAAGCACTCTTAGAAAAAGTATATGAATTAGGAAGGAAAAACAATTTAGAATATGTTGAAGGCCCGATGGGATTTTCAAATCTAGACAAAGTAGGCATCCTGACCGAAGGTTTTGACCAAATAGGAACCATGATTACTTGGTACAACCATGAATATTATGCACGTCATTTTGAGCAATTGGGCTATGTAAAAGAGAAAGAATATATTGAGAGTAAGTTTCCTTTTGAAAACGTAAAACTACAATTTTTTGAAAAAGCAAATGATTTAGTCAAAAAAAGATACCAATTAAGTCCGCTTAATTTCAAAACAACTAAAGAGGTCATGCCTCATGTGGATAAAATGTTTGATTTATTTAATAAATCCTATGCTTCCCTATCTTCATTTGTGGCTATTTCCGACACTCAAAAAGAGTATTTCAAGAAAAAATACATCAGCTTTATCAATCCTGAATTTATAAAATTTGTAGAAGACAAAGATCATAATATCGTGGCCTTTAGCATTGTGATGCCTTCTTTTGCCGAGGCAATACAAAAATCCAAGGGAAAATTATTTCCGTTTGGATTTTTGCATTTACTACTGGCAAAAAAATACAGCAAAGATGTCATTTTCTATCTGATAGGCGTATTGCCGGAATATCAAAACAAAGCCGTGACCGCCATTATTTTTAAAGAATACTATGAAACTTTCCGAAAAAAAGGGATTATTAATTGTTTTAGAACCCCTGAATTAGCTGATAATGCTCCCAGTCTAAACTTGTGGAAACATTTTAATCCATTAATTCACAAACGAAGATGCACGTATCGGTTAGAATTGTAGTATTTGACACGTATTGAATTAAAAAAAATCATCAGTTTTGCTGATGATTTTTTAGTTTTAAATGCCTGCATGCTGTTTTTTTGGAAGAAAATTATAAGTCAAAGGATATACTTTACTTATGACATCACCATACCCTTTAGTTTTTGTTGTATTAAGATATCACTTCTTTTTAAGTATAAAAAAATCCATCCTGCTAAAGAAAGCAGGATGGATTAGAATAACTTTTTTCATTAGACTAAGCGTCTAAATCAACTTTTGTTTTAGTTGCAATCTCTTTATAGGTTCCATTTTCTAATTTTTCACGAATGGCTTCAAAAGCAAGTAGTGTTTCCTCAATATCTGATAATTCATGTGAGGTCGTAGGTATCATTCTCAATAAGATAATTCCTTTTGGAATAACAGGATAAATTACAATCGAAAGGAAAATTCCGTAATTTTCTCGCAAATCGTTCACCATAACCATAGCTTCCGGAACACTGCCCTCTAAATAAACAGGAGTAACACATGTGTTTGTGTCTCCAATAT
Organism: Flavobacterium sp. RSP15; assembly: GCF_003968755.1. Taxonomy (GTDB): domain Bacteria; phylum Bacteroidota; class Bacteroidia; order Flavobacteriales; family Flavobacteriaceae; genus Flavobacterium. The sequence continues at coordinate 363,647 of NZ_RYDL01000003.1, forward strand.
TAAAGTTTCTGGTTCGTAATCCGTTTTGTAAAGCATTAACATTCTCCCAAAGTTTTTCTTTCAATTCTGGGTGATTACGCAACAATTCCAGTCGTTTCAGAGAACCAATTGTTTGAATCATTGGCAAGGACTTAGCGAACATTTGAGAACGCATGTTGTATTTAAGGTAATCAATAATGTCTTTATCAGCAGCTACAAAAGCACCAATATTAGCCATTGATTTAGCAAAAGTGGAAAAATAAACATCAATATCATCCTGAACTCCTTGCTCTTCACCTGCTCCGGCACCTGTTTTTCCCAGTGTCCCAAATCCATGTGCATCATCAACAAGCAAACGAAAATTATATTTTTGTTTCATATCCACAATCTCTCTCAATTTCCCTTGCTGTCCACGCATTCCAAAAACGCCTTCCGTTATAAAAAGGATTCCTCCTCCAGTTACTTTAGCTAATTTTGTGGCGCGTTGCAGGTTTTTTTCCATACTAGCAAGATCGTTATGACGGTATGTAAAACGTTTTCCCATGTGCAAACGAACACCATCAATGATACAAGCATGTGCATCAACATCATACACAATGACATCATTTTTCGTTACTAAAGCATCAATTGTAGACATAATTCCTTGGTAGCCAAAATTCAATAAATATGCTGATTCTTTGCTTACAAAAGCAGCTAATTCATTTTCTAATTGCTCATGATATTTGGTATGTCCACTCATCATTCGGGCTCCCATTGGGTAAGCCGCTCCATATTGTGCAGCCGCATCAGCATCTACCTTCCGTACTTCCGGGTGATTAGCGAGACCCAAGTAGTCATTTAAACTCCAATTCAAAATATCTTTCCCATCAAACTGCATTCTTGGACCTAACTCACCTTCTAATTTAGGAAAAACAAAATAACCTTCCGCTTGTGAAGCCCATTTTCCTAATGGTCCTTTATTGTTTTGAATCCTTTCGAATAAATCTTTTACCATAATATATGAAGTAATAATTTTAATTTTTAAGAAGTTGCAAAAATAATTATTTATATTTTATAAAGGACTTGAAAACAAATTTATTTTTAGTTTATTACAACGATAATCCCTGACAATTTCCTACTATATACGATATCTGTTACACTATCTAAAAAAAAATGCTTCATTCCTGCTAATAACACAACAAAAAGGATATCTCACAAAACTTTGAAACGATCTTGATTCAAAATCGTTTTATCAATAAACATTGTATCTTTGAATAAATATTTCAATACTAAAGTTTATGGCACAGGACACAAAAGAGTTAAAATTAGCGGTTCTAATTGATGCTGATAATGTTCCCTACAGCAATGTAAAGGGAATGATGGAAGAAATTGCTAAATTTGGCACTCCAACCACTAAACGTATTTATGCTGATTGGACGAAACCTAATGCCGGTGGATGGAAAAGTGTTTTATTAGAGCATGCCATTACGCCTATTCAACAATACAGCTATACTGTAGGAAAAAACTCTTCAGATTCAGCGATGATTATTGACGCAATGGATTTATTATATTCTGACAAAGTGGATGGTTTTTGTATTGTATCCAGTGATTCTGATTTTACCCGTTTAGCAATTAGACTTAGAGAATCCGGTATGAAAGTAATTGGTATTGGAGAGCAAAAAACGCCCAATTCATTTATTGTTGCCTGTGATCGCTTCATCTATATTGAGGTTCTGGATGGCGCAATCAAGAAAAAAACAAAAAAACCAACGGCCACTGATCCTAAAAAAGTTGCCCCAAAAACGTTAAACAAAATTGATTTGCACACCATTGAATTAATAGAATCAACCATTGAAGATATAGGTGATGACAGTGGATGGGCATTTCTCGGTGACGTAGGAAATCTTATTGTGAAGAAAAAACCAGAGTTTGATCCTAGAAATTATGGCTTTTCTAAATTAACTCCAATGTTAAAATCATTGACCGATATTCTAGAAATTGACGAAAGAGACTCCGATAAAAAAGGAATCAAACACGTTTATGTACGATTGCGATTTAGTTAACTAATTTTTTGATTGCCTCATATAGCACTTCTTTTTTGATTGGTTTAGACAAATAATCATTCATTCCTATTTCCTTAACCCGCTGTTTTGTGGCCTCCATGACATCCGCTGTAACAGCAATAATAGGAATATGGCTGTTTCGTAAACCTGCCGCTCCATTTCTTATTGCAATTGTAGCTTCATAACCATCCATTACTGGCATTTGAAGGTCCATCAGTACAATATCAAATTGATTTTTAATTAATGCCTTTATTCCTTCCTGACCATTATTAGCAAACATAACTGTGGTATTCAACCATTTTTTAGTAATCATTTTGATCACCATCTGGTTTATGGGATTGTCTTCAACTACTAAAATGGTTTTCCCTTCTAAATCATTTTCAATTCCTATTTTAGCAGTTGTTCCTATGCTTTTTTTTTGTTCAGAGACCTCAAAATCAATTGTCAGGACACAGGTGGTTCCCACATTAATCACGCTATCCATTTTAATACTTCCGTTTTGCATATCTACCAATGTTTTCACGATATAAAGTCCTAATCCAAGTCCGCTGAATTTTTTCTTATTATCACTACTCTTTTGATAAAAAGAATCAAAAATACGTTCCTTTTTATCAGGAGAAATTCCCACCCCAGAGTCTGAAATGATCAATATCAAGCTCGCCCTGTTGCCGGGCAATAATTCCGCATCAATAGTAAACTTCACACTCCCTTTTAAGGTGAATTTAATGGCATTACTTAATACATTATTAACGATCTGAACCAATCGATTCGCATCTCCAATCAAAAAATCAGGAATATTCTCTGATTTCGAGAATTGAAACTCAAGTCCCTTTTCTTTAGCTATATTGATTGCATTATTCTTTAAATACTCTAAAACCTGTACGGGATCAAATGGATTATTTTCCAGTTTTAATTCCCCTTTTTCGATTTTAGAAAAATCAAGAATATCATTGACCGAACTCAATAAACTATTCGAAGAATACTTTATGATTTTGCATTTATGTTTGATCGTATCATCTTCAACTTCATTAGAAATTGACTCAATCAAATTCATAATAGCATTCAATGGAGTACGTAATTCATGACTAATATTTGATAAAAAATAAGATTTCAAATCATTCATTTCTTCAGAACGAATCAAAGCAAGACGATTGAGGTTGTCTTTTTCATTTTTAAGATTCCGAATCAAATTAGCCATAGAAAGGGAAAGAAAAATAACTTCCAAACCAGTACCTAATTTAGAGCTGTTTTCTGTTAGAAACGAATTGGGAATTTGACTGAAGTTATTGAGAATAAAAATGCCAAAGCCGAGCACCAAAAAGAAAATGCCTATTGTAAAAAAACCATCTACATGTATTTTTTTACAATACAAATACACTACAGAACTTATAATCAAGATAAGAATCAGCAATCCCAACACATTTGCCAATGGATAACACAAAGCTAAAGCCTTAGGGACAAATAAAATACATACAATTAAAACAAAAGTTAAAAAATAAAGGACAGTAAATAAAAAGTAAATTATTTTATTATGTTTTTTGATATTCAAAAAAACCTCACTGTATTTGCCCAGTAAAAAACCTGCGATCATCGCAAAAAACAACACTGCACGAAGCGAAAACCAACCGCCTTGAGGGGTAATTAACTTATAAAAATAACCATCTAAAGAGAACTGCATTAAGCCGATAAAAACCACGTATAAGCTATAATATAAAAATGCTTTTTGGCGTAAAGCAAAATAGAAGAAAAAATAAATAACAGAAACAGTTGCTAAAATCCCATAGAATATACCAAAAAATAACTGCTCGTTTGAGATCAACTTTATAAAGTTTTCTGAAGAGTACAACATGACCGGCATGTTGACAACTTCACCATCACTTTTTAGATGCAAAAATAATTGCTGCCTCGAATTTGGTAAAATTTTAATTTTAAAAATAGTTTTACGATTATCAAAACTTCGTTCAGCAAAGGGCATATTATCACCGCTTACCATTTTGGTGATTTTTCCCGAAGTGCTATCAATAAAATACAATTCTACTAAATCCGTTATAGGTCTGGCCGTTTCTAAATAATAATTCAAAGTCCGATCACTAGAGTTTATAAGCTCCGTTTTTGACCAAAAATTATTTTGAGAAAAACCTAAATCATCATTTTCAGTTTGAAGTTTTTTAGGATCAAATGAATTAAAGTTGGCAACGACATAGTGAATATCTAAATTTCTTTGACCAACATCTGCAACTGTAGTGTAATTGTGCAATGAAACTTCTTTGGGTATAGTTCCATTACTGAATTCATATTGAGAAAATGATTTAGTAAAAAACAATACAACTACAGAAACATAAATCCATTTATCTGTTTTTTTACCCATCGCCGTAAACTGTATAATTAAATATTAAATTATATACGTTGAAAGATAAAGTTTGGTTTTATAACAGATTCTACAATTGCTAACGTTTGATACAAACAAAAGTGACTTGTTGGGTTTAATGATTCAAAGCGTAATAACCCCCTTCAAATATAGCTTACAATACACGAATTCAAATATTCATTTTCAAATATTTGAGCGCAATGTTTAACACATATTTCCTTTATGATAGCGTTTAGAAAGCACCCTAAAAAAAATACTGTTGCCATGTTTGACACAACTATGAATTAAAAACATCCTACTTGGACAAAAACCTAGCCCAGATTGAAACGGCATCCTTTTCTTGCTTTCTTTAAGCAAGGAAAGATACAGTGTAAAGCTGGAAATAAGTCCTAAAGAAAAGTTTAATCGCTGAATTGGTTAAATGGTTATTTGAAAACCTTGGCTTCTTTGTACCTTTGCCCCTTTCAAACTTAGATCTAAAATTATGCGCATTGATATTGTTACTGTTCTGCCCGAATTATTGCGAAGTCCGTTTGAGGCTTCGATCATGAAACGCGCTATTGACAAAGGTCTGGTGGAAGTTCATTTTCATAATCTGCGGGATTACACGACCAACAGACAAAAAAGTGTAGATGATTATCCCTATGGCGGTGGCGCCGGAATGGTGATGACCGTACAGCCTATCGACGCCTGTATTACGCATTTGAAAAGCGAGAGAACCTACGATGAAATCATTTACATGTCGCCGGACGGGGAAACTCTGAACCAGAAAATGGCCAATACGATGTCTATGTATGAAAATATTATTATCCTTTGCGGACATTATAAAGGAGTAGATCAGCGGGTACGTGATCATTTTATTACCAAGGAAATCTCTATTGGTGATTACGTTTTGAGTGGTGGTGAATTAGGCGCATTAGTATTATCAGATGCATTGATCCGATTGATCCCTGGCGTTTTGAGTGATGAAACCTCTGCATTGACGGATAGTTTTCAGGACGGATTATTATCAGGTCCTATATACACTCGTCCGGCAGATTACAACGGATGGAAAGTTCCGGAGGTTTTGACCAGCGGGAATTTTGCTAAAATTGACAAATGGCGTGAGGATATGGCCTACGAACACACGAAGAACAGACGACCGGATTTGCTGGAAGATTAAAAATTTGTTTGAAGTTAAAGGTTTAAAGGTGGTATTCAAGAACTTATAAACTTTAAACAAGAAAAACTTTAAACTTTAAACTTTTTTATTTACTTTTGCGCCCACATTAGTTCAACCTCTGGCGAAATCCGTGAATGTTGATTTAATACAAACCATAATTAAAAAAATTATCATGGCAGATTTAATGAAATTCGTTCAAGACGAATTTGTAACAAGAAAAGATTTCCCAGTTTTTGCAGCCGGAGATACGATCACTGTTTACTACGAGATTAGAGAGGGTGAAAAAACAAGAACTCAGTTTTTTAAAGGAGTTGTTATTCAAAGAAGAGGTTCTGCTAATACAGAAACGTTTACGATTCGCAAAATGTCAGGTGCTATTGGTGTAGAGCGTATCTTCCCGGTAAACTTACCAGCTTTACAAAAAGTAGAGATCAACAAAAAAGGTGCAGTTCGTAGAGCTAGAATTTTCTACTTCAGAGAACTTACTGGTAAAAAAGCTAAAATTAAAGACAAAAGAAGATAGTCAAATATCTCTCTATTATAAAAGTCCTGACGATGTCAGGACTTTTTTTTGGTTTAAAGTCAAGCTACTCAATATTAATCTACTAATTTTATAAAATTGAATGCGATTTAAGCACTTATTTTTTGACAAGAAATAAGGAATATATTTTCCATATTCTTATTTTGATTATCCTAAAGTAATAATTTGACAATTCATTTTAAACAAGTGAAAACGCATTTTCTTTTACGATAACGTTTTATTACCTTTGTAGCTACGTTTAAAAATTAAGAATTACATATAGCAATACATTATGACAAAAATTAAAGTAGCTAATCCGATAGTTGAATTGGATGGTGACGAAATGACACGAATTATTTGGTCCTTTATCAAGGAAAAATTAATTCTTCCTTATTTAGATTTAGATATTAAATATTACGATTTAGGAATGGAAAGCAGAGATGCTAGCAATGACCAAATCACTATTGACTCTGCTGAGGCAATTAAAAAATACAATGTTGGTATTAAATGTGCCACAATTACTCCTGATGAAGACCGTGTTACCGAATTTGGTTTAAAAAAAATGTGGAAATCTCCAAACGGAACTATCCGTAATATTGTAGGTGGAACCGTTTTCCGTGAACCAATTATCATGAAAAACGTACCTCGTTTAGTACCGGGTTGGACACAGCCTATCGTTATTGGTCGTCATGCTTTTGGGGACCAATACAAAGCTACAGATACTGTTATTAAAGGAAAAGGGAAACTAACTATGACTTTTGTTCCTGAAGAGGGAGAAACTCAAACTTGGGAAGTATTCGATTATAAAGGAGACGGAGTCGCAATGGCCATGTACAATACGGATGAAAGTATTTACGGTTTTGCACATTCCTCTTTCCAAATGGCTTTGACAAAAAAATGGCCTTTATATCTTTCTACAAAAAATACTATTTTGAAAGCCTATGACGGACGTTTCAAAGATATTTTTGAAGAAGTATATCAATCTACCTACAAAGCACAATTCGTTGAAGCAGGAATTGCTTACGAACACCGTTTGATCGATGACATGGTTGCCTCTGCAATGAAATGGAGTGGCGGTTTTGTGTGGGCATGTAAAAACTATGACGGTGATGTACAATCCGACACTGTTGCACAAGGTTTTGGTTCGTTAGGATTAATGACTTCAGTATTAGTTACTCCTGATGGAAAAACTCTAGAAGCAGAAGCGGCTCACGGAACAGTTACTCGTCACTACAGACAACACCAACAAGGAAAAGCTACTTCTACTAACCCGATTGCCTCTATTTTTGCATGGACAAGAGGATTGGAACACAGAGGTAAACTGGATAAAAATCAAGCTTTGATTGATTTTTGTCATACTCTTGAACAAGTATGTATTGATACTGTTGAAAGCGGAAAAATGACTAAAGATTTAGCTATGTTAGTAAAACCTGAAGGATTGACTGCCGTAGATTACTTGACTACCGAGGCTTTCTTAGCAGCGATACAAGAAAATTTAGATGCTAAACTAGCTTAAATTTTTTACTACATAATATTAAAAAGACAACTGGAAACGGTTGTCTTTTTTTTTACCTTAGCAATACCTTAACAGTTGTTATATGTCAAATGCTGTTCTGTTTAATGTAATTTGCATTTTTGTATTTAGAAAAACTTAAACAATGACTCCAAAGAAAATTATTCCCTTTTTAATGGTATTACTATGCTCCTTTTCAAGCTTCTCTCAAGAGAAATTTACGCTAAGCGGAACTATTATTGACGCCAACAGCAACGAAACTTTAATAGGAGTCAACATTGTAATCCTTGAACTCAAAACCGGAGTAACTACCAATGAATATGGATTTTACTCCATCACAGTTCCAAAAGGAATCTATAACGTACAAATTAGCTATTTGGGATTTCAAAGCAAGGAAGAGTTAATCTACTTGAGTCAAAACCTAAAAAACAATTTCAATTTATTCAGTGATGAAACAGCGCTGAAAGAGGTCATTATTACGGATAATAGAAACAAAATAGACATCAAAAAACCCGAAATGAGTGTCAATAAACTCTCCATTTCAGCGATCAAGAAAATGCCCGTTGTGCTGGGTGAAGTTGATGTTTTGAAATCTATTTTATTACTTCCCGGAGTCACAAATGCTGGTGAAGGCGCTTCTGGATTTAATGTTCGTGGTGGCGGTGCCGATCAAAATTTGATTCTGCTGGATGAAGCTACCATATTCAACTCTTCCCACGTTTTTGGTTTTTTCTCTGTTTTTAATCCGGATGCCATCAAAGATTTGAAGTTGTACAAAGGCGGCATTCCTGCCCGCTATGGCGGAAGAGCCTCTTCGGTGTTGGATATTTATCAAAAAGATGGCAATAGCAAAAATTTTCATGTCAATGGAGGAATCGGATTGATTTCCAGCCGCATTTTGGCCGAAGGACCATTGGTAAAAGACAAAGGTTCCTTCCTGATTGGTGGCAGAAGTTCCTATGCGCATTTATTCCTGAAGCTTTCCGAAGAACAAAAAAACAATACGGCTTATTTTTATGACCTAAATACCAAGTTGAGTTATAAATTAGATGCTAACAACAGTCTGTATTTATCGGGTTATTTTGGCCGAGATGTGTTCAGCCTGAACAAAAGTTTTACCAATGTTTATGGAAACACCACAGTAAACTTGCGCTGGAACCACTTATTTTCTGAAAAATTATTTTCTAATTTATCGCTCATTTACAGCGATTACTATTACGGTTTGGATTTAGATTTCGTAGGTTTTAAATGGGATTCCGGCATTAAAAATTACAATATCAAATACGATTTCAGAAATTATATTTCGGATAAATTCAAATTGAATTACGGAGTAAACGGGATTTATTACGAATTCAATCCGGGAACCATCAAACCATCTGATGCGGACTCCGGAATAAATTTCGACCAATTGGATAAAAAATATGCTTTTGAACCCGCGGTTTACATCAACGCTGATCACGAAATATCCGACAGAATAGCCCTTTCCTACGGACTTCGGTACAGTATGTTTTACCGTTTAGGTCAATCTACAGTGAATATTTATGAAAATGACAATCCGGTTCTCTTCAATTCAGAATTACAGATTTATGAAAAAGCAACTCCAATTGGCTCCAAATTCTACGACAAAAACAAAGTCATTCAAAGCTATAATTATCTGGAACCACGTTTTTCACTAGCCTACCAAATCAAAGACAACCAATCCATAAAAGCGAGTTATAACAGAATGGTACAGTATTTACAACTAATTTCGAACACCACATCGCCAACTCCACTTGATGTCTGGACGCCAAGCGATAATTTCATAAAACCTCAAATTGCCGATCAGGTGGCTTTAGGTTACTTTAAAAATTTCAACGATAACATGTATTCCCTTGAAGTAGAAACGTATTATAAAGAAGTACAAAACCGCTTAGATTATATTGACGGTGCTAATTTGATTGCCAATAAAGCCATTGAACAAATAATCCTGAATGGGCAATTACGATCCTATGGTTTAGAAATCATGTTCCGAAAAAACGAAGGGAAATTTAATGGCTGGATTTCGTATACGTTATCCAAATCAGAGCAACAAACTCCCGGAAGAACACCAATAGAAACAGGAATCAACAGCGGCCAATGGTACAATTCCGTATATGACAAACTGCATAATATTGCAATAACCAGTTCCTACAATCTAAATGAAAAATGGTCTTTTGGAGCTAATTTTGCGCTGCAAACTGGTCAACCGGTGACGTATCCTGTTGGACAATATGAATACTTAGGGATCAATGTACCCAGTTATGGATTGAGAAATAGAAATCGGCTCCCCGCTTACCATCATCTTGACATTGCCGCTACTTTGACTCCAAAAAGCAACAAAGACCGCCAATGGAAAGGCGAATGGGTTTTTAGCATTTATAATTTGTACAATCGGAAAAATGCCGCTTCTATCAATTTCAGACAAAATGCAGATACCGGAACCAATGAAGCTGTAAAAACTTCGATTTTTGGTGTAGTTCCAGCGGTGAGTTATAACTTTAAATTTTAAGCTTACTAGCCCATAAGGCAACAAAATAAAAAAATAAAATCATGAAAAAAACAACACTATATCTGGTACTTCTCATCGCTATTTTTTCGGCAAGTTGCGAAGATGTTGTCGAAGTAGATTTAGATAATGCTCCGCCAAAACTGGTAATTGAAGCAGCAATTAATTGGAAAAAAAGAACTTCGGGAAATCAACAAAAAATAAAACTGACTACAACAACTGGATTTTACGGTACAACTATTCCAAAAGTTTCCGGAGCAACAGTGTCTATAAAAAATAGTGCTAATGTGGTTTTTACTTTTTCGGAAATTGCGAATACCGGCGAATATAAATGCGCTACTTTTATACCGGTAATCAACAAAACCTATACGCTGACCGTTATCAGCAATGGTAATACGTATACTGCAACCGAAACACTGAAACCCGTTACGCCAATTACAAAAATTATTCAAAACAATCAAGGCGGCTTTACAGGGACTGACATTGAAATTAAAACATTCTTCAAAGATCCAGCGGGTGAAACCAATTATTACCTCTATAAATATGTGTATTCAAACCAAGTAAAATCAAACTTTTATGTAGATCAAGATGAGTTTTTCAACGGAAACAAATTTTTCAGTATCTCACAAAATGATGATTTAAAAAAAGACGATAAAATTGAAATAAGCCACTTTGGAATTTCTAAAGCATACTACAATTATATGAGTGTATTAGTGAGTATCGCAGGAAATAATGGTGGCGGACCGTTTCAATCTCCGCCTGCTACCGTAAGAGGAAACATCATCAACACCACAAATGCGGCTAATTATCCTTTGGGTTATTTCTCGCTTAGCGAAGTTGATGTCAGTAATTATACAATTGAATAATTTGGAGCTAATCCAGCTGTTCATTGCAACCAAAAACCGGTTCTAAACAGTTTTGGTTTTTATTGCCATCCGGGCTAGTACGTGAGAGATAAAACGAGAACTTTTATTTACTTTTACACCATAATTCATAATTCATAATTTATAATGTCTTCACACCATATCGTTCGCGACGACCAAGAACCTGCTTTAATCATTGCCAACGGCGCTTCCTGTAACCCGGAACTATTGGGCCAATTACTGGAATGGTCACCACTCGTGGTCGTATTAGATTCGGCTATGGTCCGCGTTATGGAACTAGACATTAAAGTCGATGTGCTTTTAGGAGATTTTGACCGAGGATTTGATCCTGAAATTTACAAAACATCTCAATATCCCATCGAAATTATACATACGCCAGATCAGAATAAAACCGATTTAGAAAAAGCTTTTGACTATTTAATCGAAAGAAAAATTCCTGCTGTAAACGTCGTTTGGGCCACCGGACGAAGAGCTGATCATACCATAACCAATATTACCAACATTACGAGATATCGAAATTTATTGAAAATTGTTATTTTGGACGATCACTCAAAAGTATTCCTTTTGCCTAAAAAATTCGAAAAATGGTACACGGCAAACACCCCCATTTCATTAATTCCCATCGGTCATGTGACTGGAATTCATTCTGATAATTTATTTTATCCGCTGAAAGATGATAGTTTGACTATTGGTTACAGAACCGGCAGCAGCAACCACGTCCTCAAAGACGGAATCGTAACAATAGAACACAATGAAGGTGATTTATTAATGATGGAATGCCTGGATTAGTTTTATTGTATGTTCAGTAATACATTTCTTATAATTTCATAATGACTCCAAGGAATAAAATGATTCGCTTTTTTGATCGTTATTGCATCGATTGATTTAGCATTGGTAAACTTTTTTTGCATAAAAGCAACATTGCTGTACGGCACCAAAACATCTTTTGTTCCATGAATAATCGTAACATCACATTTGATTTTTTTTAGCGCTGGTTCTAAGTCTACCAAATCCTGTTTCAACCACCACAACTCATCATTAGAAGGACGCAATGCACCGGGAATCAAATACCGCAAAGGCGACGCCTTAATAACCGTTCTCCATTTCTCTGGATTTTCAGCTTTTGGGTCCAATGAGCCTGCCAATATCACCATTCTTTTGTACCAAGATGGATTATCCACGGCTAACCGAGCCACAACGGGCCCGCCTACGGAATGTCCCACCAAAATCAGCGGCTTTTTATTATCGATTTTTTTTATAAACTCTGATATTCTTTGAGATTGTACCCTTAAATTTTGAGCATCGCCAAAACCACTGAATCCAAAACCCGGTCGGTCAATCGCGATCATTCGGTATTTTTTAAGCAATAAAGTATCCTGAAGATATTCTTTAAAGGCATTCCAACTGCCAGGCGAGCCGTGAATAAAAAACAAGGTCGCGTTTTGCATACTACCTGTTGCCACATAATGTATTTTATAACCTTCAAAAGCAATTGTTTTATCCTGAAATTCCGTTTTAGAGGCACCAAAAAATTTTGTTGTTTCCTTATTGGAAAATCGCATCGTCATACAAGATTGACACATAACAATATAGAAAAACACAAAACTGTACGCTAAGTATCTCTTTTTGAAATGAAATGAAGTGAGCCTAAAAGTCATACTATTTGTATTTTTTATAAAAGTAACCGTTTTTAGTTTTCGAAAAAACACAATATTCTAATTTTATGATTTATTTTTCGTCTGTTTAATAGGCCGAAAACGTCTTTATCCATTTACAAAATAGTTATGCCTATATTTGCATCGAAATAAAGAAAATGAAAGCGAAAACGATTACCGAAAAGACGAATTTACATCCTAGAAATCTGGATAGATTTGGATACAATTTTGATGAATTAATAGTAAAATCCCCAGAATTGCAGCATTTCGTTTCTGTCAATGAGTATAAAATCCAAACTATTGATTTTAGTAATCCTGATGCGGTTAAGGCACTTAATAAAGCTTTGTTATTATCCCATTACGACATTCAAAACTGGGACATTCCTAAAAATTATCTTTGTCCGCCCATTCCCGGAAGAGCAGATTACATCCATTATCTCGCTGATTTATTAGCTTCAAGCAACAACGGAATCATTCCTGAAGGAGAAACTGTTCAAGGTTTAGATATTGGTGTGGGTGCGAATTGCATTTATCCTATACTTGGTAATTCAGCGTACGGATGGAGTTTTGTAGGAACTGATACCGATTTAAAAGCAATTGAAAATTGCAGTGCCATCATTGAAGAAAATCCAAAATTGATTGATGCCATAAGTTTACAGCAACAAACGGAATCGCGTTTTATTTTTAAAAATATAATCACTCCCGAAGACAAATTCACGTTCACTATTTGTAATCCTCCTTTTCATGCATCACAGGATGAAGCCACGAAAAGCACGGTTCGAAAAATCAACAATTTAGAAAATGCTAAAACTACTACCCGCGGTACAGCCGAGCGAGGTGAAGCTAAACCTGTTTTAAATTTTGGTGGTCACAATGCTGAATTGTGGTGTGAAGGTGGTGAATTAGGTTTTGTTACCCAGATGATTTTCGAAAGTGCAAAATATCCAATGCAGTGTTTATGGTTTACCACTTTGGTCTCTAAAAAAGAAAATCTTTCCAGTCTTTATAAAACATTAAACAAGGTAAGTGCAGTCGAAATTAAAACAATCGATATGGCTCAAGGCCAAAAAACAAGCCGAATCATAGCCTGGACTTTCCTCAGTAAAGCACAACAGAAAGCTTGGAAATTTTAAAAAATCATCCTAATTACTCCTCATTCTGGTTGGAAATGAAAGATCTTTATCAATAAAAATAGTACATCTTCAACAAAAAGAACTCAAACTAGTTTTTTCATAAAAAAAAATGTAAATAATAATTATTTGCCATTTAACAAATATCTTGCTTGTTATTATTCTGATTAACGTTATTTAAGTAGTATTTTTACGAATCTAACTTTAAATGACTAAAAATGAAAAAACTTTTCTTTATTCTAACTTTAATTTTTTCAGCAGGAATAACTGCCCAAGAAATTAGAGTCTCCGGTGTTGTTACTGACGACTCCAACGCAACCTTACCTGGAACAACCATTATGATCAAAGGAATTGCAAAAGGCACGACTTCAGATATAGAGGGTAAATACACCATTACTGCAAAAATTGGAGATATTTTACAATTCTCCTATGTAGGTTTAGAAACAAAATCAGTTAAAATCACAGGAAGTACACTAAACATTACTTTAACGGGAAGTGGCGAAACATTACAAAATATAGTTATTATGGGTTCCCGTAATCCTACCAGAACCGTAACGGAATCTGCAGTACCTATTGATGTTATTTCTATGAAAGAAATCGCTTCACAAGGTGCTCAAACGAATTTGAATCAGATTTTAAATATGGTTGCGCCATCATTTACCTCAAATACAACAACTGTAGCTGATGGAACAGATCACATTGACCCTGCACAATTAAGAGGTTTAGGACCAGACCAAGTATTGGTTTTGATCAATGGAAAACGACGTCATACGTCATCTTTAGTAAACATCAATGGATCACCTGGTAGAGGAGCTGTAGGTACCGACTTGAATTCTATTCCTGCTTTTGCCATCGAAAAAATTGAAGTATTAAGAGATGGCGCTTCAGCTCAATATGGCTCAGACGCTATTGCTGGTGTAATCAACATCAACATGAAAAAAGATACTAAAAAATTAGAAATAAACCTTTTTGGAGGAAGTCATTTTTCTAAAAATGCTAACGACCATACCGGTGGAAATGATGGAAACAACATTCAAATTGATTTGAACTACGGAACAAATTTAGGAAAGGAAAAAAGTTTCATTAATATTACGGCAAGTGCTCAATTGAGAGGTCAAACAAGTCGTGCTAAAGAAGTTAAAGGAAATTTATTTAACCGATACAATGCTGTTGAAGAAAGAGCTAGAATAGCAGGTGTTAACATTAATAGTTTGTATGCGAATACGTTAAACACTACCCCTGGCTTTTACAACGGTTTGCTGAACACAATTAATACGTATGCGCAACAAGTAAGTTATTTTGATGCAACAACAAAAACTGCTATTCAAACTGCCGCATCGAATGGAAATTTATCCGGGATGAGAACTTTATTAGGAGTTGATGCCACAACTGACGAACTAGCCTTTAGAGGTTTAGTACGAAATGATTTTAATATGCGAGTAGGTCAATCATCACTTCAAAGCTCACAATTCTTTGTAAATGCTGCCTATCCTTTAACTGATAAATTAGAATTGTATGCTTTTGGAGGGAACAGCTACAGAACTGGTGAAGCTGCCGGTTTTTACAGAAGACCAAATCAATCTAGATCGTATACCGGTTTGTATCCAAATGGTTTTTTGCCAGAAATCCACTCGACAATTAACGACATTTCAGCAGCAGCGGGTCTTAGAGGTATAATTTTCGAAAATTGGAATTTTGACTTAAGCAATACTTTTGGAAGAAATGCATTTGATTATGGAGTTGAAAATACCGTAAATGCCTCTCTAAGAGAAAACTCTCCTACTGAATTTGACGCTGGTGGATTAGCCTTTAGCCAAAACACAACTAATTTCGACATGAACCGAAAATTTGGTGATTTGAACGTTGCTTTTGGAGCTGAATACCGAAATGAAAACTATAGTATTGGTGCAGGACAACCTGAATCATATAATTTATATGATATAAACGGTAATGTTGCTTTACCTGGAGTAACGCCCGCTAATCTGATAGTAACTGATTTCTTTGGATCTATTAGAGGGAATGGCTCCCAAGTATTTCCGGGTTTCAGGCCAACAAATGCTATTGACAAAGGTCGTAACAGTACCGCTATTTATGGAGATCTTGAATATGATGTTACAGAAAAATGGTTGTTGAACGGAGCCGTTCGTTTTGAAAACTATTCTGATTTCGGAAACACTACTAATTTTAAAGTTGCCAGTCGTTATAAACTAACAGACAACATTAATTTGCGTGGTGCTGTTTCCACAGGTTTTCGCGCTCCTTCCTTACATCAAATCAATTTTAATGCTACAGCGACTCAATTTGTTGGTGGTGTACCATTTGAAGTAAGTACATTTAGTAATGATTCCCCGGCAGCGCAAGCCCTTGGAATCCCACAATTGAAACAAGAAGAATCTAAAAGTGCTAGTATTGGTTTTACCGCTAAAATTCCAGAAGGAAACATTACTTTGACTGCCGATGCTTATATTGTAAGAATAGATGACAGAGTAACTTTGACTGATCAATTTTCTCGTCCATCGGGAACGTTTGCTGACGGAACGCCACAGAGAGAACTTCAAGAACAATTTGATCTCGCTGGAGCAAATGCGGCAACCTTTTTTGCCAATGCTATTAGTACAGAGTCTAAAGGAATTGATATCATTATAACACATAAGCTAAATTTAGGAGCCATAGTAATCAAATCTGATTTAGCTACTACTTTTTCTCAAACAAGACAAGTGGGCGCGATTAAAGGTTCACCTACTTTAGTTGCTAATGGTCAAATCAACCGCTATTTTTCTGAAATGAGCAGAGTCTATCTAGAAGAAGCCATTCCAAGAGTTAAAGGAAATTTAACCAACTCATTTACTTATAAAAAATTCGATTTCTTTTTGAGAAATGTTTACTTCGGCCAGGTTACTGATCCAAATACGGCTGATGTAAATGGAGATGGAAGAGTTGAAGGAGCAATAATAAATGGTCTAGCAGTCGAAATTGAGCATCCAATCTGGGGCGCAAAAATAATCACTGATTTATCTGTTGGTTTCAAAATTACGGAAACTACAAAAGTTGTAATTGGGGCTAACAATATTTTTGATATCTATCCTGATGTAAATCTTGGTACACAAACTGCAAAAAGAGCAAATGGTGTTGACACAAATGGCAATGTAACTTATGCTGCCAATGCAACAACAATTGACTTGTCAAATGCAAATCAATTTGCATATTCAAGAAACACCTCTCAATTTGGTCAAAACGGAAGATTTCTTTTCGCTCGATTAAGCTTGAGTTTCTAGAACTCCCTGTTTTACACTAAAAACCATTCGCCCACGCGAATGGTTTTTTTTTGGTTCATCCTTTGGTAAAAAAAAGAATCCAAACTTGTATCTTTACAGCTCTAAAACTTTGCCACTTAACACCAATGAATTTTCAAGTAGTATCCGATTACCAGCCCAAAGGCGACCAACCACAAGCGATTGACAAATTAGTTCAGGGGATTATTGATGGTGATAAATTCCAAACTTTATTAGGTGTTACCGGATCCGGAAAAACATTTACGGTAGCCAATGTAATTCAGGAAGTACAAAGACCCACTTTGGTTTTGGCACACAACAAAACGTTGGCGGCACAATTATACTCGGAATTCAAGCAATTCTTCCCGAACAATGCCGTGGAATATTTCGTTTCCTATTACGATTATTACCAACCCGAAGCTTTTATGCCTGTAACCGGCGTTTTCATAGAAAAGGATTTATCCATCAATGAAGAACTGGAAAAAATGCGAATGTCAACCACTGCATCCTTGCTTTCTGGACGAAGAGACATTTTAGTTGTGGCCTCCGTTTCGTGTTTGTACGGTATTGGAAATCCTGTCGAATTTCAGAAAAACTTGATACCAATTGAAAAAGGACAAATTATTTCCCGCACCAAATTATTACATCAACTGGTGCAAAGTTTATATTCCAGAACGGAAGCCGATTTTAATCCTGGAAGTTTTAGAATAAAAGGAGACACCGTTGATGTGTATCCTAGTTATGCTGACGAAGCCTACCGCATTCATTTTTTTGGTGATGAAATTGAAGAGATCGAAAGTTTTGACACCAAGAACTCTCAAGTTCTTGAAAAATTTGATAAACTGACGATTTATCCGGCCAATATGTTCGTGACTTCACCGGATGTTTTACAAGGTGCGATTTGGGAAATCCAACAGGATTTAGTAAAACAAGTCGATTATTTTAAAGAAATTGGAAAACATCTGGAAGCTAAACGATTAGAAGAACGCACCAATTTTGATTTGGAAATGATTCGGGAGCTAGGTTATTGCTCCGGAATTGAAAATTATTCCCGGTATCTGGACGGTCGTTTACCCGGAACAAGACCTTTTTGTTTACTGGATTATTTTCCAAAAGATTACTTGATGGTGGTGGATGAAAGTCACGTAACACTTTCACAAGTTAGTGCGATGTATGGTGGGGACAGAAGCCGAAAAGAGAACTTAGTGGAATATGGTTTCCGACTTCCTGCAGCAATGGACAATCGTCCTTTGAAGTTTGAAGAATTTGAAGCCATGCAAAATCAGGTAATTTATGTTTCAGCAACACCTGCTGATTATGAATTGCAAAAAACGGAAGGTGTCATTGTGGAACAGGTAATTCGTCCGACAGGATTATTGGATCCCATTATCGAAATCCGACCAAGTTTAAACCAGATTGATGATTTAATCGAAGAAATTCAGGTTCGGGCAGAAATTGACGAGCGCGTTTTAGTGACAACTTTAACCAAAAGAATGGCAGAAGAACTCGCAAAATATTTAACGAAAGTCAATATTCGCTGTCGCTATATTCATTCTGAAGTCGACACTTTGGAACGAATAGAAATCATGCAAGATTTACGAAAAGGAATTTTTGATGTATTAATTGGTGTCAATTTACTTCGTGAAGGTCTGGATTTACCGGAAGTTTCTTTGGTGGCCATTTTAGATGCAGACAAAGAAGGTTTTTTACGAAGCCACCGCTCACTTACGCAAACAATTGGTCGCGCAGCAAGAAACCTAAACGGTAAAGCAATTATGTATGCGGATAAAATAACCGCCAGCATGCAAAAAACCATTGATGAAACAAATTATCGCAGAACCAAACAAATCAATTATAACACTGAAAACAATCAGACACCACAGGCATTAAACAAAAAAATAGAAAGTGCATTTACCAAAAATCCTTTGGCAGACTATGAATTGGGTCTCACTTTGAATGCCGCAGCCGAACCGGAAACTGCATATCTATCAAAAACGGAAATCGAGAAACTTATCCGGGAAAAACGGAAATCGATGGAAAAAGCCGCAAAAGATCTGGACTTTATGCAGGCGGCAAAATTACGGGATGACATCAAGAGATTGCAGCAACAATTAACTTAATTATGTTGCTCTTGAAAAACAGTCAATAAGACTTCAGAATTAATAATTGCGTTTGGCGCTTCATCCATCAGCTTCAGAATTCGTTTTGTTGCAGCAGGATTAAGTCCCATTTCAATTGCTATTTGTTGGATGTTAACGGCTTCTTTCTTGTGCAAAATTCCGTCGCTATGCATCAGTAAAGCCAATCTATAAAATTGCTGTATCCGCTGAAATTCGGATTTAATGGGCAACTGTGGCAATTCTAAATGAAACAAATCATTGAAACCTCCTTTTTCTATATTCAATTCATTGGCTACAATAAACAAAAAATCATATTCTTTCTTGTGTAAATGACCATCAACTGTAGAAAAAGCAATCATCTCCAAAAGTAAACTTCTCTTTTCTTCGAATGTATCCATCAAATTATTATTTTTAGCTAAAATATTGTTTTTAAATTGAATTACAAAACGAACTAATGATTCAACGATACCTATTATTGCTGTTTATCCTTTTTTTGATACCAGAAATCAACGCTCAAGAGCCAACACCTTCAGTTAGAACTTCGAAGCAGCGTACGGCATCAAAACAAGTTTCCACTTTTACTATCGAGGCTCCACAGCTTCAATCGACAAAGAAAATTTGGGTGTATTTACCCCAAAATTATGCCACATCCAAAAGAAAATTATCCGTAATTTACATGCATGATGCTCAAAATTTATTTGACGCTGCAACTTCTTATTCAGGTGAATGGAATATAGACGAAAAACTGGATAGCCTAAAAGCACCCGTTATTGTTATAGGAGTTGAACATGGAAATGAAAAACGCATTGATGAACTGACGCCTTTTAAAAACGAGAAATATGGAGGAGGAAAAGCAGACCGTTATTTAGAATTTATCGTAAAAACCTTAAAACCGCACATCGATAAAACGTTCAGAACCAAAACCGACAAGAAAAACACTATCATCATGGGAAGTTCCCTTGGCGGTCTTACTTCGTATTACGCTGTTTTAAAATACCCAGAGATATTTGGAAAAGCGGGAGTATTCTCCCCTTCCTTTTGGTTTACCAAAGATATTTATGATCTGACTGAAAAGTCTAAAAAAATAAAGTCTAAAGTCTATTTTCTATGTGGAGACAATGAAAGTGAAGATATGGTGACCGATTTGAATAAAATGGAATATTTACTGAATTCCAATAGATGTTCCTGCCTTAATTTGAATGAAAAGAAAATTGTAAAAGGCGGACAACACAATGAAAAATTATGGCGTGATGGTTTTGTAAAAGCTGTTTTATGGCTTGGTTACTAAATTATTCTGCTGCAAGTAAACACAACAAACATTAAAATCACATTCCTTATGGAACTAATCTTAAGAGCATACAACCTTAAACTGAAACATACATTCACGATTTCGAGAGAATCGATAGACTTTCAGCCTTCTTTGATTGTGGAATTACAAAGTGATGGTTATTCAGGTTTTGGCGAGGCAACTTCCAATCCGTACTACAAGACAACTGTTCCGGTGATGATGCAGGACTTGGAAAAAATTCGATCTGTAATTGAAACTATAACAAATGAAACCCCTGAAGAATTTTGGGCAGCGATTCATCCGTATTTAAAAAACAATATGTTTGCCTTATGCGCTTTGGATATGGCCTTTACGGATTTGTATGCTCGTAAAAAAGAAAAAAAACTGTACCAATTGTGGAATTACACTACCGATAAAAATCCATTGACAGATTACACAATAGGAATTGCATCGATAGAAAAAATGGTGGCTAAAATGAAAGAATTACCTTGGCCAATTTATAAAATAAAATTAGGTACAAAGGAAGATATTGCCATTGTTACTGAACTTAGGAAACATACTGATGCTGTTTTTAGAATTGATGCCAACTGCGGCTGGGGTGTAGCAGAAACCATAAACAATGCCGTTGAACTAAAAAAATTAGGTGTCGAGTTTTTGGAACAACCCATGAAGGCAGGCAATTGGGAAGGACACAAGGAAGTTTTCAAACATTCTGTGTTACCAATTATAGCCGACGAAAGTTGTATTATAGAAGAAGATGTAGCCAAATGTCACAATCATTTTCATGGGATAAATGTCAAATTAGTAAAATGTGGCGGACTAACTCCCGGAAGACGGATGATTCAGGAAGCCAAGAAATTAGGGTTAAAAACCATGGTGGGCTGCATGACCGAATCAACAGTTGGAATATCCGCAATTGCGCACTTATTACCGCAATTGGATTATGTAGATATGGATGGCGCACTACTATTGTCCGAGGATATTGCCACTGGTATTACCATTGATTTCGGCAAAATAAGCTATTCTGACTTGAATGGAACCGGTGTAACTTTAATGTAGTTTTAAATGAAAGTCAATCAATTTCCAGATCGAATAATTGAAGTAGAAAATGAGGAATATCTTTATTTTGGCGGAACAGCTTATTTGGGTTTGCCTACGCATCCCGAATTTCAAAAATTAATTATCAAAAATATTTTGCAATGGGGAACGGCTTACGGAAGTTCCAGAAGTGCCAATATTCAACTGACCGCTTATGAAAACGGCGAACGCTTAATAGCCCATTTTATCAAAGCAGATGCTGCACTTACGCTTTCGTCCGGTATGCTGGCAGGGAAAATAGTTGTTGAAATACTCGAGTCGCAAACCAATTGTTTTTTTCATTTTCCAGGTACACACGCCGCCATCAAAGCTCCTAACAGCTTACCTGTTTTTACTGAAAATGAATTAAATCCTCGTTTACTAGATACCACAATTGAAAAAATTACGATTCTAACGGATTCTGTTCCATCCTTTCAGATAAGACCAATTGATCTTTCGATTTTAAATTCGATTCCGTCCAATAAAGAAATCACTTTGGTTATTGACGAATCGCATTCGCTTGGAATTTTGGGAACAAATGGTTGCGGAATTTATTCGACCATCAATCTTCCTAACATCAAAAGAAAAATCATGGTGGCCTCTTTAGGGAAAGCCTTTGGATTGACAGGAGGCGTAATTGCCAGTGATTCTGAATTTATTAATCAGATAAAAACTTGTGATACTTATATTTCCAGTGCTGGAATGAATGCCGCATTTGTACAAACCATGGCTGATGCAGCAGCAATTTATTTGCAACAGCATCAAAAACTAAAAGAAAATATTCAGTATATAGATGCTCATTTAATTAAAAATAAAGCCATTCATTTTGACCCCAAGTATCCGCTTATTTATCCGAAAATCATTGGACTTACTGAAATTTTGACCGCAAATAAGATCATAGTAACCAATTTTAAATACTCAACAGATACTCAAAATTTAAATAGAATTGTAATTACTGCCAATCATAGGAAAGAAGATTTAGATACTCTAATTCAGATTTTGAAATGCAACCAATTCTAAATCTAAAATTGTGTTGCAATTGCTTTTAAACCGTACCTTTATAAAAAATTAGAATATGATGACAAACAACGATATCTTTAAAAAACTTCGCGTCGCTTTAATGCTGCGTGACGATCAAATAGTTGAAATATTGGAATTGGTAGATTTTAGAATCACTAAATCCGAATTAGGTGCTTTTTTTCGCGATGAAAAACATGAAAATTACATAGAATGTGGTGATCAGGTGTTGCGTAATTTTCTAAATGCATTGGTTATTCACTTGCGTGGAACCAAAGAAAATCCAAAAAACCCAAATGATGTTTTAGCCAAGCACAAAGCTCAAATTCCTGCAAAAGAAGGAGCTAAAGATAGACCCGAGTTTAAGGCAAAACCAAGAGACGAAGAAAAATCAAGAGGTGATGAAGCACCTTCAAAATCAAGACCTGCTACAAAAAACACTTCTAAAAAACAGTATCCAAAAGGAAATTCAAAAGTCCAAATAGTGGAGAAAGTGAAATTTAATTTCGGAAAGAATAAAAAATCCTAAGTGAAAACGGCCCTCGTTATTGGAAGCACCGGTCTGATAGGATCTCAATTGTTGAATTTACTTTTAGATAGCAATGACTATCTAAAAGTAATCACTTTCGTAAAAAGAGATACCGGCATAAAGCATAAAAAACTAACCCAACACCTTATTGATTTTGACAAGCCGGAAACGTATAAACATTTAGTTATTGGTGATGATTTCTTTTGTACCATTGGTACCACAATCAAAAAAGCAGGAAATAAAGAAGCCTTCCGAAAAGTAGATTTTGAATATCCACGCCAGTTTGCCACTATTGCACTGTACAATAAAGTCAACCAATATTTGATTGTTTCCTCTTTGGGTGCTGATGCAAATTCTGGAAATTTCTATTTGAAAACAAAAGGAGAAATTCAAAATTTTCTTAAGGATTGTAATTTTAAAAGCGCTGTTGTAGTGCAACCTTCCCTACTTTTAGGAAACCGAGCAGAATTTAGATTCGGAGAAATAGTTGGTGCCTTTTTTATGAAATCACTTTCCTTCTTATTCCTTGGTAACTTGAAAAAATACAAACCCATTGAAGCCAAAACAGTAGCAAAAGCACTTTTGAAAATTGCTCAAACTAATAATATAGGTTTCAAAATATACGAATCGGATGTGACTCAAGAAATTGGAAAGTAATACAAAAGCAAAATCCTGAATGAGAGTTCAGGATTTTCTGTAAGTTTGTTTGTATCAATGAATTCAAACCTTCAAATATGAAATGCCTCTTTATCCTTTACACATTATTTTTTACAACACTATTTTTTGGACAAAACAATAAAACAGAAGAACCAGCGGTGTTTATTGATTCTAACTTAATTGCAAGAAATGCAATTGAATATATTAACCAAAGTGAAATTGAATCTGTAAATGTTATTAAAAATGACACTTTAATAGATAATGTTTTGTACCAAGGTCAACTTTTTATTAGTTTAAAAAAACCCAAGAAATACGACTTTCTAACTTTAGAAAAAATCAAAACTGAATTTACCAATATAAAAAGTAACGATATCATTTATATGGTAAATGGAACATTTATAAAAGATAATATTGATACTTTCAAATTAGACCGCAACTATATTTTAGAAGTTGAAGTCACTAATTCAGAAGCATTTTACAATTTAAGGAAAAGCGATACAAAATTTGACATTATCAACATCTTGGGAAAAACGAAAGAGAATTTAGAAAATAAAAATAAGATTTTATTAAGAGGTCATGAAGCAATTGGCATAAAATAGAGTTCCTTTTTTTAATAGTTAATCTCAATTTAAGAACTACAACTTAACATAGAACATCCCACTTTATCTCTAGCCCAATCGGGTCTTTTGGCAAACCATTTTTGAAAATTTGGTTGTTCATCATAAGGATTTTTAAGCATTTCGAATAATTCTTTCAACAAAGCATAATCTCCTGTATCCGCGTCATCAATACACAATTGCGCCATGTAATTCCGCAATACATATTTTGGGTTCACGGCATTCATTTGATTTTTTCTTTCTGTATCCAAAAGTATTTCTTCATTGATTCGAATACTGTATTTCTCCAACCAATCGTACCAATCTTTCAAGACCGTTTCATTTAAATCATTTTCATTGTAAAAAGCGTCATTTATTGAACCGAAAGCGGTAATTGCAAGATCAGCTTTAGTAACATCACTCAGATTTCTAAAGAAAATCGTCATATCTGTTTCTACCCGTTCCAGCAATTGGGTCAAACTCTGAATCAAAACAATATCGGATTCTTTTTTAATTTGGAAACCGAGTTTATTTCGCATCATATCCAAATACTCCTTTTCGTATTCCGTACTAAAAGCGTCCAAAATAGTTTCAAGTGGTTTTGCATCTTTAATCAAAGGATACAACGCATTCGCCAATTGATACAAATTCCAGAGTGCAATTTCAGGTTGATTGCCAAAACGGTATCTTTTATGTTGACTGTCCGTTGTATTAGGTGTCCAGCCGGAATTATAATCTTCCAACCAACCGTAAGGCCCATAATCAATCGTGATCCCGTGAATAGACATATTATCAGTATTCATAACGCCATGAACGAAACCAACGCGTTGCCAGTGTACAATCATTTTAAGTGTAGTTCGGGTTACTTCCTGAAAAAAGGCGAGATATTTTTCGATACCTTCCCCTTGAATGTGAGGAAAATGATGTTTGATCGTAAAATCAGCCAGTAATTTGAGATTAACATAATCTTCTCGAGAAGCAAACATTTCGAAACTACCAAAACGGATAAATGACGGAGCCACTCTGCAAACGATAGCGCCTTTTTCATAGGCAGGATTTCCATTATACATTACATCGCGCAATACCTGATCACCAGAAAGCATAAGCGATAGCGAACGTGTTGTGGGAACACCTAAATAATGCATGGCTTCAGCGCATAAATGTTCCCGTATGGAAGAACGCAATACCGCAAAACCATCTGCAGTTCTGGAATATGGAGTTGGACCTGCTCCTTTTAGTTGTAAAGTATATATCTTATTTTCATGAATAACTTCGGTGAGATTGATGGCGCGACCATCTCCCAATTGTCCGGCCCAATTCCCAAATTGATGTCCGGCATAACACAAGGCAAAAGGATTTGTTTCCGGATAAACGGTGCTTCCTGAAAAAATGTCCAAAAAATCAGCTGAAAGTAGGTCTTCATCAGAAATGCCAATGGTATGAGCCACGTCATTAGAAGCATGAATTAGTGATGGGTTGGATGGTTTTTTTGGCAACACATACGAATATGCCGATTGCTGAACCTGTCTTGGTGTATTGATTTCAATGGGGTCAGCAGGCAATTCAGAAGTGAAATTATTTTTTATGTGGAGTTTCATTTGGCAACAGATTTATATAAACTAGGAACAATCCAGTCTAATACAAAGGTATTCGATAGCTAGGACATAATTGAACTGTTATGATAACTTTATTATATAACTAAAGTCATTTTATTTATTAAAGGTGAACTCAAAAAATTGATTTCCAAATCTATCGCTAAGAAAATCCTAAGTTTAAACTTAAGATTAATTTGATATATTTGAGAAGTCAATATATAATTTATACATGAGAATAATCACTTGGAATTGTAACGGAGCATTTAGAAAAAAATTTCACCAACTTGAATCATTTGATGCAGATATTATTGTAATACAAGAATGTGAAGATCCAAAGATGTCAAATGATAAAAAATACAAAGAATGGGCCTGCAATTTTATCTGGATAGGAGAAAATAAAAATAAAGGACTAGGAATATTTTGCAAAAGATCTGTTAAGTTATTGGACAATAATTGGAATACAAATGGACTTAAATATTTTATATCTGCCAATATTGACAATAATTTCAACATCATTGGTTTATGGAATCATCATGCAAACTCACCAACTTTTGGTTACATAGGTCAGTTTTGGAAATATCTGCAAATAAATAAAACATTAATGACAAAAACTTTAATAACAGGAGACTTTAATAGCAATAAAATCTGGGATAAATGGGACAGATGGTGGAATCATTCAGATGTTGTAAAGGAATTAGAAGAAATAGAAATCAGAAGTTTATATCATGAATATTTTAATGAAAAACAAGGAGAAGAACAAACTCCAACTTTTTATTTACAAAAAAATGTTTTAAAACCATATCATATAGATTATACCTTTGCAGATAAGAAAACCTTCAACAAAATCAAAAACATTAAAATAGGTCACCAAAATGACTGGTTAGAATTGAGCGATCATATGCCAATAATAATCGAATTTTAAAATATTACAAAATTTATTAAATAAAAAAATCCTGAGCTTTCACTCAGGATTTTTCAATATATAACAATTTTCTAATTAAGAAAGTGCAGCTTTTACTTGATCTGCAGCTTCTTGAAATTCAACAGCAGATAAAATTGGCATTCCTGAATTATCAATTAATTCTTTTGCAATAGCTGCATTGGTACCTTGTAAACGAACAATGATAGGCACTTTAATGGCATCTCCCATATTTTTGTATGCATCAACAACTCCTTGCGCCACACGGTCACAACGAACGATTCCACCAAAAATATTAATCAAAATAGCTTTTACATTTGGATCTTTTAAGATAATACGGAAAGCAGTTTCAACACGTTTTGCATCAGCTGTTCCGCCTACGTCAAGGAAATTAGCAGGTTCAAAACCAGCATATTTAATTAAATCCATAGTTGCCATCGCTAAACCAGCTCCGTTCACCATACATCCTACTGTACCGTCAAGATCTACATAGTTCAAACCTACTTCTTTTGCTTCCACTTCGATTGGGTTTTCCTCACGAATGTCACGCATATCAGCATATTTTTTTTGTCTGTATAAAGCATTATCATCGATATTTACTTTAGCATCTACAGCCATAATTTTATTATCAGATGTTTTTAAAACCGGGTTGATTTCAAACATCGAAGCATCAGATCCAATATAAGCGTTATATAAAGAATCGATGAATTTTACCATTTCTTTGAAAGCATTACCAGAAAGACCTAAGTTAAAAGCAATTCTTCTTGCTTGAAAACCTTGTAATCCAACAGAAGGATCAATTTCTTCAGTGAAGATTAAATGTGGTGTATGCTCCGCAACTTCTTCAATATCCATTCCACCTTCAGTAGAATACATGATCATATTACGTCCAGTTGCTCTATTTAATAATACAGAAACATAAAATTCTGAAGTTTCACTTTCCCCAGGATAGTAAACATCTTCAGCAATTAAAACTTTATGTACTCTTTTACCTTCTGCAGAAGTTTGAGGTGTAATCAATTGCATCCCGATGATTTGTGTTGCAATTTCTTCTACTTGTTGTAAGTTTTTAGCAAGCTTTACTCCACCACCTTTTCCACGTCCACCTGCGTGAACTTGGGCTTTTACAACATACCAACTTGTACCAGTTTCGGTAGTTAATTGTTTGGCAGCAGCAACCGCTTCTACTGGACTATTAGCAACGATTCCGCGTTGAATGCGAACCCCGTAACTAGCTAAAATCTCTTTTCCTTGATATTCGTGTATGTTCATAATATAGAATTTGTCTGGATTCTGAATTTATTCCAGAATAAAAGTGCCACAAAAATAGCAAAATTAAACGTAACTGTTATTTTTTTTTTGATTTAAATGGTGTCTAAATTTCAATAGTCCAAACGAAACTACAACTCCTTTCAAAATAAAAAAATATAAAGATTAACTCCAAATTTGTTATAAATTCAAAAGCAAAATGATCAGTAAAATATTTCTTTCAAAACTATCAATCCATTGGCTCCTATTTGGTTTTCTCGTTGTAGAAAAATCAAATCGAATGCGTTAAAATCCTATTATTATGTTTTATTTAACCTTTTTCTACTATAACTGTAAAAACAAGCCGTTTTTAACTTTTACACCTATTATATGTTACTAAATCTTTAATTTTGTATAAAAAATATTAAGCATGAAAGTTAAAGAACAAGGCCTTTATTTGCCCGAATTTGAACACGACAATTGCGGAGCAGGATTCATTTGTAATCTAAATGGAATCAAATCAAATGATATCATACACAAAGCATTGGATATTCTAATCAAATTAGAACATCGAGGTGCGGTGAGTTCAGATGGCAGAACGGGAGATGGAGCGGGAATATTATTTGATATCCCTCATGATTTTTTTAAGAAAGTTTGTGATTTTGAAATCCCCGAGACAAAACAATATGCCGTAGGAATGGTCTTTATGCCCAAAAGTAAAAACCAAGTTGTTTTTTGTAAAACGACTTTCGAAACTTCGATACGCGATCAAAATTTAGAAATATTAGGATGGAGAGACGTACCGGTTGATGCCACTAATTTAGGCCGAATTGCCGGTGAGAAAGAACCAACCGTGAAACAAGTGTTTGTGGGTAAAAAAGGCTTAGACCTAACGGAACAACAATTTAATGCTAAATTATTTGCAGCGAGAAAAATTGCAGAACATGCGATCCAAAATTCAAGGATTTCAGAAAGCCACATGTTCTATTTTTCCAGTTGTTCCACCACCACAATCATCTATAAAGGATTATTGATGCCGGAAGACATCAGTAGGTATTATACGGATTTATTAGATGACGATTTGGTAACCCGATTAGCTTTGGTTCATCAACGTTTTTCTACCAACACATTCCCATCTTGGGAATTAGCGCAACCGTTCCGTTACATGTGCCACAATGGTGAGATCAATACACTACGTGGTAATATTAGCCGCATGCGTGCTCGTGAGGAATTGATGAAAAGTGATGTTTTTGGTGACGATATCAAAAAATTATTTCCAATCATTTTAGAAGGAAAATCAGATTCTGCTTCAATGGATATGGTAATTGAACTGTTATTGATGACAGGCCGCTCCTTGCCGGAAGCTATGATGATGGTTGTCCCTGAAGCGTGGGAAAAACACCAGACGATGTCCGCCGATAAAAAAGCTTTTTACGAATACAATGCTTGCATCATGGAACCTTGGGATGGCCCAGCCTCTATTCCTTTTACAGATGGTAACGTTATTGGTGCTTTGTTAGATAGAAATGGATTGCGTCCATCTCGTTATACATTGACTAAAAGTGGTTTCGTAATTATGTCTTCAGAAATTGGTGTTCTTGATATTAAACCCGAAGATGTAGTGCAACATGGTCGTTTAGAACCCGGAAAAATGTTTCTCGTGGACATGAATGAAGGCCGGATTATAGAAGATGACGAGATCAAAAATGCAATTGTCACAAAACGTCCTTATCAGCAATGGCTGGATGAAAATTTAGTACAATTATCTCAAATACCGTATACTCATAATCAAATTCCTGTAGAAAATATTGATTTTGAGACCAGACAAAGACTCTTTGGATATACACTAGAAGACTTAAAGACCATCATAAATCCTATGGGAATCCAAGGGGCAGAGGCATTAAGTTCTATGGGAAATGATACTCCTTTAGCGGTTTTGTCAGATCAGCCACAGCTTTTGTACAACTATTTCAAACAGTTATTTGCTCAGGTTACCAATCCACCATTAGATGGGATTCGCGAAGAAATCATAACTGATATTAGCCTGGCTATTGGGGGAGATTATAACATATTTGATATTGTTCCAAAACATTGTAAGAAACTAAAAATCCAAAATCCAGTAATCTCAAATGAGGATTTAGATAAAGTAAAAAACATTGATCATGCTGATTTCAAATCAGTAACAATTACAACTTTATACGATATCGAAAAAGGAGTAAATGGTTTAGAACGCGCTTTAGAAAGAGCGGTTCAAGCTACTTTCAAAGCCGTTTCTGAAGGCTGTAATATTGTAATCATTTCGGATAGAGGCGTGAGCGAAAAAATGGCTCCAATCCCAATGCTATTGGCTTGTTCCTATATTCATCATTCGATGAACATCCTGAAATCTCGTTCTAAGTTTGGAATCATCATTGAATCTGCAGAGCCACGAGAGCCGCATCATTTTGCCTTATTATTTGGTTATGGTGCTAGTGCAATCAATCCTTATATGGTAAATGAAATCATTCATAACCAAGTTAACCAAGGTTTTATTACTGGTATTAATGCAGATTATGCCATTAAAAACTATAATAAAGCGATTGCAAAAGGGATCCTAAAAATCATGAATAAAATTGGTATCTCTACGCTACATTCGTACAGAGCAGCACAGATATTTGAAATTTTGGGATTAAATAAAACATTCACTTCTAAATATTTTCCCTACACTCCTTCCAGAATTGAAGGAATTGGTCTAATGGAAATCGAAAAAGAAATCAAAAAAAGATACCAGAAGGCTTTTCCAAATTCGAAAGTGAGTAATTTACTGCCTCTGGAAATTGGCGGAATTTATAGATGGAGAAGATCAGGAGAAAAACACATGTTTAATCCAACAACGATTTCTAAATTACAACAAGCGGTACGTTTAAATAGTCCTGAAAGTTATAAGGAATACTCTGATATGGTCAATGACCAAGGTGAAAATCTAATGACAATTAGAGGTTTGTTTGAGTTCAATAATCTGGATCCTATTTCAATTGATGAAGTCGAACCTTGGACCGAAATTGTAAAAAAATTCAAAACTGGAGCCATGTCCTATGGTTCAATCAGTCAGGAAGCCCATGAAAATCTAGCAATTGCTATGAATAGAATTGGTGGAAAAAGCAACTCTGGAGAAGGTGGAGAAGATCCAAAACGATTCCAAAAAGACTTAAATGGAGATTCTAGAAATAGTGCTATCAAGCAAGTCG
Organism: Flavobacterium sp. RSP15; assembly: GCF_003968755.1. Taxonomy (GTDB): domain Bacteria; phylum Bacteroidota; class Bacteroidia; order Flavobacteriales; family Flavobacteriaceae; genus Flavobacterium. Next base: position 394,969 of record NZ_RYDL01000003.1, read on the forward strand.
CTTCCGGAAGATTTGGAGTTTCTATTAATTATCTGACCAATGCCAAAGAGATTCAAATAAAAATGGCTCAAGGTGCAAAACCCGGAGAAGGTGGACAATTACCCGGCGAAAAAGTAGTGCCTTGGATTGCCGAAGTACGAAATTCTACGCCTTATGTTGGATTAATTTCACCGCCGCCACACCACGATATTTATTCTATTGAAGATTTATCCCAATTAATTTTTGATCTAAAAAATGCCAATCGTGAAGCTAGAATTAATGTAAAATTAGTTTCAGAAGTGGGCGTTGGAACGATCGCTGCCGGTGTTGCCAAAGCAAAAGCCGATGTGATTTTGATTTCAGGATATGATGGAGGAACTGGAGCTGCACCATTAACTTCACTACAACACACCGGTATTCCATGGGAACTTGGCCTTGCCGAAGCGCAACAGACTTTAATCTTGAATGATTTAAGAAGCCGTGTCGTATTAGAATGTGACGGACAATTGAAAACAGGACGTGATGTAGCTATTGCAGCTTTACTTGGAGCTGAAGAATTTGGATTTGCGACTGCTCCTTTAGTCGCATCCGGTTGTATTATGATGAGAGCCTGTCACTTGAACACCTGCCCCGTAGGTATTGCGACACAAGATCCAGAACTGAGAAAAAATTTCAAAGGAACACCGGAACATATTATTAACTTTATGTATTTTATTGCTGAGGAGTTAAGAGAAATCATGGCACAACTCGGATATAGAACCTTAAAAGAAATGGTGGGACAATCTCAAAAATTAAATGTCAATAAAGCCATCAAGCATTATAAAGCCAGCGGATTAGATTTATCGGCTATTTTGTATAAACCTGAAAAAGCAAAAGAGGTTCCAAACCACAATACTACAACACAAGATCACGCACTAGAACACGTGCTTGACTTTGACATCATAAAAGCCGCTATTCCATCCATTTACAGGAAAGAGAAAACGAGAGTTACATTTGATATTAAAAATACAGATCGTTCCGTTGGAGCTATATTGAGTAATGAAATTTCAAAAATATATGGTGCACAAGGATTACCAGATGATACCATATTGGTAGATTTCACAGGTTCAGCAGGTCAAAGTTTTGGTGCTTTTGCAACTAATGGCTTGTCCTTTAAAATACATGGAAACTGTAATGATTATTTGGGGAAAGGACTTTCCGGAGGTAAATTAATTATTAAAGTCCCACCCGCTGCCACATTCAAGCCAGAGGAGAATATTATCATTGGTAATGTGGCGCTCTATGGAGCAATCACCGGCGAAGCCTATATCAACGGAATGGCTGGAGAACGTTTTTGCGTGAGAAACTCGGGAGCAACAGCTGTTGTGGAAGGAATTGGAGATCATGGATGTGAGTATATGACAGGTGGAACAGTGGTGATCCTTGGCAAAACAGGACGAAATTTTGCAGCTGGAATGAGCGGTGGTATTGCGTATGTTTTTGATCCAAATAAAAAATTCGATGCTACTCTTTGTAATATGGAAATGGTCGCTTTTGAAACATTAGAAGATGATGACATTACTAAACTGAGACGTTTAATAAAAAATCATTCATTGTACACCAATAGTCCACTTGCAAAAAGAATTTTAGAAGATTGGGAAAACCAACGCAACCATTTTATCAAAGTGATGCCTACTGATTACAAAAAGGCATTAGAAAGATTAGCCGAAGAAAAAAAAATTGAAGAACTACTAGCAGTATAGTTATGGGAAAGATAGGAGGATTTAAAGAATATAATAGAACAGATGAAAGCACTGTACTAGTTGAAGAGCGTGTATCAAATTACAATGAGTTTACAATTCAGTTAGAAAAAGATAAAATTAAAGAACAAGGATCCAGGTGCATGGATTGTGGGATTCCTTTTTGCCACAGCGCCTGTCCGTTGGGAAATTTAATTCCTGATTTTAACGATATGGTGCATCAGGAAGAATGGGAAGGTGCCTTGAAAATATTACAATCAACCAATAATTTTCCGGAATTTACGGGTCGTTTATGCCCCGCTCCATGTGAAAAGTCATGTGTTTTAGGAATTATAAGTGAGCCAGTAGCAATTGAAAATATTGAAAAAAATATTATCGAAAGAGGTTTTGCTGAAGGTTGGATCAAACCACAACCTCCAGAAGTTAGAACAGGAAAAACAGTCGCCGTTATTGGCTCCGGTCCTGCTGGATTAGCAGCAGCACAACAGTTAAATCGTGCAGGACACACCGTTACCGTTTTTGAAAGAGACAACGCCATCGGTGGATTACTACGTTACGGAATTCCAAATTTCAAATTAGAAAAAGGAATTATCGACAGACGGGTTACTGTTTTAGAAGCTGAAGGAATCACTTTTAAAACGAATATAAATGTTGGCGTAAACTATAGTGTTGAAGAATTGAACGCTTTTGATTCAATCGTATTATGCGGTGGCGCCACAGAAAGAAGAAGTTTGCCTACCAAAGGAATAGAAAGTCAAGGAGTGGTGCAGGCAATGACTTTCTTGACACAACAAACTAAATCACTATATGGTGAAGTAATTCCAGGTCAAATAATGGCTACCGGTAAGGATGTGATCGTTATAGGTGGCGGAGATACTGGTTCTGATTGTGTGGGAACATCAAACAGACACGGAGCTAAATCAGTGACTAATTTTGAGATTTTACCTAAACCACCCGTTGGAAGAAGTGAAACTACCCCTTGGCCGTTTTGGCCATTGCAATTAAAAACGTCCTCTTCTCATGAAGAAGGGTGTAATAGAAACTGGTTGATCAATACCAAAGAATTCATTTCTAATGAAAGCGGCCAACTCGTAGGTTTAAAAACCGTTGAAGTGGCTTGGAAAATGACAGCGGGACAAAGACCTGAATTGATAGAAAAAGAAGGATCAGAAAAAATTTGGCCATGTGATTTAGCTTTATTGGCACTGGGATTTACGGGTCCTGAAAAAACATTAAGTGATCAATTAGGATTAGAAACTGACATCCGAAGCAATTATAAAGCAACCAATTATCAAACAAATATTCCTCATATATTTACTGCAGGTGACATGCGAAGAGGACAATCTTTAATTGTATGGGCAATATCTGAAGGTCGAGAAGCAGCCAGAGAAGTTGATAAATACTTGATGGGGTATACCAATTTGCCTACCAAAGGAAATGGCGATTTACCAAGCTTATAATTCTTGCAATCATTTTATAACCCTTGATAGAAAAATTTGTCAAGGGTTATTTTTTTTAAAATCAACAATTAATGTTCAATTTATAACTTTTTGTTATAATTTGTTTGAATTCATTCATTAGCTTGTGGGACTAAATAAAGAGTAATAAATTTGCTGAAAATTAATAACCATGCAATCAAAAGACTTACTTCAATTAGCAGAACAATTTGGCAGTCCAATATACGTTTATGATGCCGAAAAAATACAATCTCAGTACAATAGATTAACTAAAGCATTTTCTAAAGTAGACAAGTTACGCATCAATTATGCCATGAAAGCATTGTCAAATGTTGCAATACTCCAGTTATTAAAGGATATGGGAGCTGGTCTAGATACCGTTTCTATTCAAGAAGTCCTATTAGGCCTTCATGCCGGTTATGCACCCGAAAAAATATTTTATACTCCAAACGGAGTTTCTCTCGAAGAAATTGAAGAAGTAAACGCGATGGGAGTTCAAATAAATATTGATAATTTATCAATATTAGAACAATTTGGGACTAAACATCCTAACGTACCTGTTTGTATTCGAATCAATCCACACGTAATGGCTGGTGGAAATACAAATATTTCTGTAGGACATATCGATAGTAAATTTGGAATCTCGATTCATCAATTGCCACACCTTGTTCGTATTGTAGAAAACACCAAAATGAATATTGTTGGCATTCACATGCACACTGGTTCTGATATTTTAGACATCGAAGTCTTTTTATATGCTGCCGAAATATTATTTGATGCGGCTAAAAACTTCAAAAATCTTGAATTCCTAGACTTTGGAAGTGGATTTAAAGTGCCATATAAAAAAGACGATATCGAAACGGACATCGAAGAATTAGGCAGAAAATTATCCAAAAGATTCAATGCGTTTTGTACTGAATATGGAAAAGAATTAACCTTGATATTTGAGCCCGGCAAATTTTTAGTAAGCGAGGCTGGCTTCTTTTTAGCTAAAGTTAATGTAGTGAAACAAACCACTTCGACTGTTTTTGCTGGAATAGACAGTGGTTTTAATCACCTTATCAGACCAATGTTGTACGGATCGCAACATCATATCGAAAACATCTCTAACCCCAAAGGAAAAGAACGTTTTTACTCCGTAGTAGGATACATTTGTGAAACGGATACTTTTGCAAACAACAGAAGGATTTCAGAAATCAAAGAAGGGGATATTTTATGTTTTAGAAACGCCGGAGCCTACTGCTTCTCAATGGCATCAAATTACAACTCCAGATACAAGCCTGCAGAGGTTTTATGGCTAAATGGAGAAGGCCATTTAATCCGTGCCCGCGAAAGTTTTGAAGATTTACTTAAAAACCAGATTCCGTTACCCATAGCAGCGACAGTCTAAAATAGGAATCCCATTTGTCCATGCAAATGGGATTTTTTTATTATTAAACCCATAGCAATTTGAAACCTGTTTCATTCCAAAAAAATAATCAATCCTTAACATACTGCGTGAAGTAGTTTCTTTACATTTGGAATTCTTACAAAAAAAAGAAACAATGAATAGACGAAAATTTTTCAAGAATGGCTCTTTATTTGCAATTGGCGCAACTGTACTAAATCCTTTTGAAGGCAATGCACAAGATTTTGATACTTTAAACAAAAATAAAAAAGCCAAAAACATCATTGTGATTATTAGCGACGGAATGAGCATCGGAACCCTAAATATGGCTGATCTGTACCTGAATAGAAAAACGGGAAAGGGAAGCAATTGGATTCAATTGTACAAAGACAATAAAGTAACTCGCGCATTAATGGATATGGCTTCTGCCTCTTCCATCGTTACAGATTCTGCTGCTGCAAGTTCTTCATGGGGAAGCGGTTTCCGAGTCAAAAATGGCTCGTTAAATGTTGGAATAAATGGAGAAGAATACCTCCCAATATGGCAAAAATTTAAAAAAGCAGGAAAAATGGCTGGTTGTGTAACTACAGTACCTATCACACATGCCACACCAGCTGGTTTTTGTATTGCCTCAAAAAGCAGAAACAGCCAGGAAAGTATTGCTGAAATGTATCTTGACTTGAAATTTGATGTCATGATGGGTGGCGGAAATAATTATTTTTCATCCGAAAGCCGTAAAGACAAACGCGATATGTACCAAGAATTTTCTAACAACGGATTTTCGGTAGTTAAAAATAAAAGTGAAATGCTGGCTAGCGACAACAGTAAACCAATACTTGGCCTATTTCATAATGATGGCCTTCCTTACTCAAAAGATAGAGAAAGTAGCAAGGAATTATCGGGTTCCATTCCTACTTTAGCTGAAATGACGGAACGTGCAATTGATAAAATGAAAGACCACCCCAATGGTTTTGTGCTTCAAGTCGAAGCTGGAAAAGTAGATTGGGCCGCACATGGAAATGACATCACGGGATTACTTTATGATCAAGTTGCCCATGACGATGCGGTGAAAGTAGCAATTGATTTTGCAGAAAAAGACACAAATACTCTAGTCATCATTACTACAGATCATGGAAATGCTAATCCTGGAATTATTTATGGAATAGATGCAGACAATAATTTTGATAGTATCCAAAAGTACAAACAAACAAACGATTGGATTTTAAATGGAATTGGTCAGGAAACTACCGTATCACAAGTGATAGAAAGAATTGAATATGCAAATACAACTATTCTAAAAGAAAATGAAGCTAAGGAAATTTTAAATTTTTATTCGAATATTAAACTGGAAGAAGGCCTATATAATCCTAAACATCTACCGTTCAAAGTGCTGGCAGAAATTCAAAAGAAACACAATTCAGTAGGTTGGATTAGTATGGATCATTCCGCTGATTATACTGAATTAGCCCTATATGGTCCTGGAGGCCATTTACTAAAACCATTTATAAAAAACACTGACTTGCATCATCTAATGCTAGAAGCTGCTGAAATAGAAAATAAATTTTAGCATAAACAAGACTCTGAAAATCCAAGTAAAATAAAAAACGCCCGTCTTTATCGTAAAGACGGGCGTTTTATTATTAAACTCAACTTAGGTTTATTTATCGTCATCTAAAAGTGTGTCTAACACTTCAGATTCCGTACCATTTGGAAAAGGAATTTTTAGCATTTGTGAAAGTGTAGGAGCAATTTGCGTAATGTACTTTTTAGCATGCAACTCTCCTTTAGGAACTTTCCAACCATAAAAAAGCAACGGTACATGAGTATCATAGCTATTAAGTGTTCCGTGCGTAGTTCCGGTAGCTTGATACTGCATATAACCCGCCTTATCTAACACCACAATTTCACCATTTTGTCTCGGATCATATCCCTTAGAAATAAAACTCAAAAAATAATCATCTCCGGAAGAAGCTAAAATTTCTTCCTCAGTATACACTCTTTTAACTTGCTCCTGTGTCATCAAAAACGTTTTAAAACTTTGTTTTACAACATTCATATCCAATCCTTTATTCTTAATAATTTCTGTATTAAAAAACAGATTAAAATTAGAATAATCCAAAACTAAATCAGCACCGAAACTTTCGTTAGAAAACTTTTTCAATGCTGCAACAATATCTTTAGAAGGTATATTTTTTACATTGTATTTATTATCTTTTAAATAATTTGGATTTTCGGCGCCTGCATGATCAGCAGTCAAAAAAAGCAAATAATTATCTTTTCCAACCGTTTTATCTAAGTAGGTTAAAAACTGAGCAATAGTCTCATCTAAACGTAAATAAGTATCTTGCAACTCCATAGAACGAGGCCCAAAAGTGTGACCAACATAATCAGTAGAAGAGAAACTAACAGTCAAAAAATCTGTTATATCATCTTTTCCGAGGGATTCATTTTCTATAGCTTTCATCGCCAAGTCAGCTAAAATATCATTGCCAAAAGGAGTAGAACGTAAAATATCAGCCCCTTTTTCTTTATAAATTTCTTTCAAATCATAAGGAAAAACAGGTCTTTTAGTTTTATCCAATTTTCCTTCATATGGATTATCATCTGCAAGACTTTCATTATAAGTAGCAACCGGCTTAAATAAATCCCAGCCTCTATTGATATAATTCATGTATCGTTTTTCTTCATTGAATTCTGTAACCCAATCCGGTAATGCTAAACCATAAAAAGTACTTGAAATAAAGGCTCCTGTTTTACTGTACCAAAAAGCCCAATTGGCAAAGTGACCTGCTGGTAAAATGGCACCACGATCTTTGATACTCAACCCGATTACTTTGCCTTCAAAATTTGTTGCCATTCGTAACTCATCAGTGATGGTAGTGCTTAAAAGGTTTTTTGGAGACATAGCCCCCTCATTTTCTAAACCATCCCCAACTGTTTTCACAGAGGCATCGTCAGTGCAATACAAATCCTTTCCTGTCGCTTTATTAAACCAATCATTCCCTACAATGCCATGAGTAGATGGTGTAGCTCCAGTAAAAATACTGGCATGACCAGGGGCAGTATAGGTGGGTACAAAATTATAATGCATGTTATGAAATGTGTACCCCTTATCCATTAATCTTTTGAATCCATTTGATGAAAAATCATCTGAAAAACGATATAAATATTCCATTTTCATTTGATCCACAACGATACCAACTACTAATTTGGGTCTTTGCTGCGCTTGCAAATTTGACATAAGAATAAAGACACAAAACAAAAATATTTTTTTCATAATAAAAATTTTAATTTTACAAAAGTACATTTTTGATTTCGAAAAAACTTAACTAAGGAAAATCTACATATAAATTTAACGGTAACATAACCATTACAATCCTAGTAGCATGAAAACAAGTCGAAAAAATTCTCAAACTATTAAATAATAATTTAATTATATGTTGTCGTAGAACCAGACAAGAAAAAGTCGGCAAAGATATTTCCTCAGGTAAATAGAACAATCAGTAATGCTAAAAAAGTACTTTTAGGCATTCATCATAATTGTGCAAACCAGCAATATGTACAAAATTATCTTGATAAGTTCTGTTATAAATTTAATAGAGGCTATTTTGGAAACAAACTATCGGATACACTCTTGATTGCTGCTTTAGAAACAATTTGGTATTAGTTACGGATAGTCATATAAACTATTATCAGTTCAACTTCATTTCTAATATCTTCAGGAATTTGAACACATTGAAAATATATTTTCATTTCTTTTTCAGTTTGTAATTCAAAAACATCGCCTACTTCTATTATATTGCTTTCAAAATTTCAATAAAAAAAGTCTTTCTACACTATTTAACAACAATTTCTTTTAGGCCTATTCGGCATTATTTTAGTATTCAATCGATTAAAAAGAGTAAAAACTCTCTCGATATGATTCCATTCTAAAGAATAAAGCGATTGGGTACCGCTAATTTTTCTACAAATCAATTTTACTTTTATCAAATCATCTAAATGTTTCGAAACCGTAGATTGTGATAAAGGGATTTCGCTTACTAACTCTTTACAGGTTCTGTCCTTGTGTTTCGATAGTATCGAAATAATCATAACTCGTGCGGGATGCGATAAACATTTTGATAAAGTAGCTAGTTCAATTTCAAAAGAATGAAACTCTACATTTTTATTTTTTGGCATTAATCGTATTTATTAGATAATAAAAAAATTAAAACAAACATACTATATTTTAACATAAACAACTTAAAAGCAATGACTTATTAAAAAATAATTTATTGATAATCGTAACTATACGATTTAACAAACAAACTTAAAATAAACTTACTACGTATTTGTTTTTACATTTATTTAACATTTTACAAAAAAACAATGATTAAAAAATTATTTTCTTTGTTCTGTTTCTTTATAATTGCAAATTCCTACGCACAGGAAACCACAGGCGTGTTGAGAGGCACTATAGATAATGACCAGAATAATCCCATTGGATTAGCTGCTATTACTGTAACTCAAAATTCAACTGGAACAAAATACACTGCTATTTCCCAAGAAAATGGTTTTTTTGCTTTCAATCAATTACAACCCGATTCAAACTACAGTTTAGAAGTTTATTTTAATGGTTTTGAAACTTACAAACAAGAAAATATAGTTATCCGCTTAGGAAAAATAATTAATCTAAAAATCAATCTAGCTCCCAAAACAGAAGAACTAAAAACGGTTGAAATTGTAATACAAAAAGGAGCTAGAAACAGCAACGATAAAAGAATCCGAATTGATCAGATTATTAATTTACCTACCTTAAACAGAAGTATTCAGGATGCGACTCGCCTACTGCCAGAAGCCAATTTAAATTCATTTGGCGGAGCTAATTATAGATTTAATAATTTAAGTATTGATGGTAGTGCCACTAATGATGTTCTTGGGTTTCAAGAACCGGCAAGTGGCGCAGCGGGATCAGTAGCTTCTGGAACGCCGGGTGGCTTAGCAGGAACTCAACCTATTGGCTTCGGTGCTATTAGTGCTTTATCTGTAAAAACAGCTCCTTTTGATGTAACTTTTGGAAATTTCACCGGCGCGAGTATCAATTTAGTTACCAAAAATGGAACCAATACAACGAATGGAAGTGTTTATGTCTTTTTACGAAATAGATCTTTAACAGGGAATTATTCAGATGGTATTAAGCAACAATCGGCAGCCTTTTATGATATAGTTGCAGGTGCTAGTATAGGTGGACCAATAGTAAAAAATAAATTATTTTATTACTTTAATGCAGAATTTTCGGATCGTTCTGAACCTGTATTAAATGCTCCAGGAAGTGCTAATTCCAATATTTCAAAAGAAACCGTAAATCTAATAGCAAACCGTTTAAAAACAAAATACAATTATGATCCGGGAATCTCTGAAGGAGCAACTTTGGAAAGAAAAAATACCAAACTTTTTTTACGTTTGGATTATAATATTTCGGATAAACACAAACTGACATTGCGTAACAATTTTGTTACTGGCTTTGCTGATAACTTAGAATGGTCGCAAAATATATTCAATTTTGGAAATCAAGGTTTCCGACATAATTCTACCACTAACAGTATTGTAGCTGAATTAAAGAGTAAATTTACCAACAATCTTTCGAATAAATTAACTATTTCCCACACCACAGTTAAGGATGACAGAACCTTTAAAGGCAAAGTTTTTCCACATATCGAAATTATTGACAACACTTCAAATACTATTTTTGCTGGAACGTATAGAGAAGCAGCAGTTTACGGACTGACTGTGAACACTTCGCAATTTACAGATAATTTGACGTGGTATAAAAACAATCATACGTTTACATTAGGAACTTCAACGGAATTCAATGATATACAATACCGATTTCTTACTGCCTTTAACGGAAGATGGCAATACAGCTCTGTAAATAACTTTTTGATGGATAAACCAAATCGAGTAAGAGGGGTGTATAACATTGAAGGTAATGATTTTGAATACAATAAAAAAACACCATCAGCCGATTATCAAGTAGTTTTATCAAGTGTTTATTTACAAGATGAAATAAAAGTTAATGACAAATTAAGTTTATTAGCCGGAATACGAATTGATGGTCAGTTTTCAGGTAATTTCCCCGTAAGTTCACAAATACAAAGTACCCCAGAATTTGCTAAATACAAAAACAAAATAAACAATTCTCCTGTAATTAATCCCCGAGTTGGTTTTACTTATAACTTTGATGAAGACGAGAAATATGTTTTGAAAGGTGGTTCCGGATTGTTCACCGGTAGGATGCCTTTTGTATGGTATGCTTATTCTCACTATATCTCGGGTACCAAATATTTCAATATCGATTTTAGACCTACAACCCCTTTAGATTTGACGAGTGATTTGAGTTCATTAGAAGCTAAACAAGGCAAGCGTTTAACTGAGATTAATTTAGTCGATAATAATTTCAGTTTACCACGGGATTGGAAAAGCAATTTAAATTTTGATATTAAATTAAAACATAATTTCGGAATTCAATTAGAAGCTACCTATACTCAAGTTTTAAAAGGGCTACTATTTCAATCTATAAACAGAAAAGAAGATTTAAAAGCGAACTTTACAGGAGCCGATAACAGGCCTTATTATACTACAAGTGGTGATGCAGCAAAAATTAACACTAATTTTACCAATGTGTTTCTGTTGACCAATACCAATCAGGGTTACCGTTACAATTTAACCGTTGGTTTAACCAAATCAGCTCCACATTATAACGGATTTGTGGGCTATACTTATGGTGAAAGTAAAGATATTAGTAGTACGGTAAGAAACTCTCACGCCGCTAATTTCGAGTTCAATCAAGCGTTAGTTGCTAATTCGCCGAAGCTTGCCTATTCTAATTTTGATTTGAGACACAAAATCATTTCGTATCATTTCTATGATTTAGCTTTCAAGAAAGCATCATTGCGTTTTGGACTAATTTATAATGGCCGTTCCGGAAGTCCGTTTTCCTTTGTATACGAAGGTGATATAAACAGAGACGGTTCAGCTAAAAATGATATTCTATACATCCCAAGAAACCAGTCAGAAATTAAATTACAAGATATCATAGGGCCTAACAATACTGTATTGGCAACTGCCGGTCAACAATGGGCTCAATTAGACAGTTACATCAACAATAATGAGTTTTTAAGCGACCGAAGAGGTCAGTATGCAGATAGAAATGCCGCACGCACACCTTGGAATCATCAAGTGGATGCCAAAATTGTTTTTCAACAAAAAATAGCTAAAAAAAATCTGGAATTTTCCTTGGATATTTTCAATTTTGGTAACCTGATTAATAAGAATATTGGGGCACAACATTATGTGCCTAACATTAATAATTCAGGATATGCCTTATTGGATTTTGTGAAAATTGAAAATGGTAATCCCGTTTTTCAATTCAAAAACCCACAAAGCAAACCTTATTTAGTAGATACAATAAATTCTCGTTGGCAAGCGCAATTTGGGATAACCTATTTGTTCTAAAACTAAAAGATTCAAATTAGAAACATAATTCTATTCCGCTTTACTATCCTCCATTTAGAATTGATAGTAAAGTGGAAATATTGTATGCAGGAATTCCGCTTTGAAAATTTGTCTTGTCCTGAATAACCGATACAGATTATTATATAAAAAAGAATATCAACAAAATATAAAGCAACAACTACAGATCAAGCATATTTTATAACCATAACAATGGAAGGTTGGGTTGATATTTTTACGCGAATCAACCAAAAGTACAATATCGTTAATGCTTTGCAATATTGTCAGGATAAAAAAGTACTTGAAATTTATGCCTATTGTATTATGCACGGTAATATACATTAAATGTCCAAAGCCAAAAATGGCTTTATTCTATCAGAGGTCATGCGTCATTTTAAAAAATATACCTCAAATAAAATTATTGAAACTATAATGGAAGAGCCAAAGAGTAATAGGAAGAGGCTATTGTACAATTTTAAAAAAGCATTTGAGCATCTTAAAAGAAATCAAAGCTATAAAGTACGGCAAGACGGATATCACGCTGAGATAATAGAAACCAATTGGTTCATAAAACAAAAGGTTGATTATATACACAATAATCCTAATCCTGTTAAGGATAAAGTAGTTACCTTGCCAGAGGATTATTATTTTAGTTCTGCAAGAAATTATGCAGGATTAGAAAATGATTTGGATATTGTAATGTTGGATTTACTTCGTCAGTTCGGCTAAAGCCTCGGGTGTTTTAGATTGTTGATTTACTATGTGGGCACGGATTAGAAATCCGCCTATCGTTCCCGAGATATCCGGGGTCATCAGGTGTTAATGCACCCCATTCAGAATGATTATAGGTATCTCCTGCAACTCCATTTTTAGGACATTTAGTACAACCTCCATCAGGATCAATCCTACTATTCGGGTTATTCCCCATCCTTAGGTACGGACTTGCATATTGCCTATAAGAATCCGTACTTAACCACCTGCCAATCCTACGATCCCAGAGTCTTAGCGGAAAAGCCTCCATTCCAGTTTCAGAGTCGACTTCCTGCCCTTGAAAAGCGTACTTGTATTAATCTCCTTTAAGACAGATACATATTTAAATTTAGATAGGTCCTATCGGAATAGGGGTTTTCAAAAACCCGAGGCTTTAGCCGAACGGGCGGAAGCAAAGGCGACGAACCGAGCCCGCATGGCGAACACGTGGTACCTATAAACAAAAGAACCCCAGTCTTTTCAGCCTGTGGTTCCAATAAAGAAAGGCGACGAACCGAGCCCGCATGGCGAACACGTGGTATCTATAAACAAAAGAACCCCAGTCTTTTCAGACTGGGGTTCCAATAAAGAAAGGCGACGAACCGAGCCCACAGGGCGAACACGTCGAACCTATAAACAAAAGAACCCCAGTCTTTTCAGACTGGGGTTCAAATAAAGAAAGGCGACGACATACTCTCCCACATAAC